>NZ_JBLXFR010000008.1:0-106957 GCF_048261845.1 Stappia sp.
GCGCGGGGCGACCAAGCCGCTGCGGCTGCACCGGGTCGGCTGACCCCGGGCGCCGATCAGGGCAAGGCTGTCACGACGTTCTCCGCATCGCCGGGCGGATGAAGGCAATGCCGATGGCAAGCGCCATGAGGAGGCCGGCGACACCGAACACCAGACGCATGCCGCTTTCCACCGCGACGGCCGATGCCGCGGCGAAATCGCCGGTGCCCACGCCAACGGCGAAGACGGCGCCCATCGCGGACGCCCCGAGGATGAGGCCGGTGTTTCGCGACAGGCTGAGCAGCCCCGAAACCACGCCGCGATGGTCTCCTGGGACGTCGGCCATGACAGCCGTGTTGTTGGCCGCCTGGAACAGCTGGTAGCCCGGCGTCAGGATCGCGATGGCCAGCACATAGCCGGCAACGCCCAGGATGCCTGGCAGGACCGACAGGGAAAACGCTCCTGTCGCCAACAGCCCCAGCCCGGTGCCGAGAACGCGCCGCGCGCCCCATGTGTCGACCGCGCGCCCGGAAGGCAGGCCGCTGACGATCGAGATCGCCGGTCCGACCGACATGATCAGGCCGACGGACACCGCGTTCAGCCCCAGTCCGAGGCCGAGATAGAACGGACCGACCACCAGCGTCGTCATCATCACCGCCGCGACCAGGAGATTGACCAGGAGAGCCGGCGCAAGGCCGGACCACAATCCGGGATCGCCAAGGCCGGGGCCGGCGGTCCCGGTCTCCGTCCGGTCGGCATCTCGCGGCAGCGACGCGAACGCGAGGACAAATGTGGCTGCCGCAACCGGTGCCTGCACGAGAAAGATGCCTGGCCAGCCGGTCGCTGACACCAGAAAACCGCCAAGCGAGGGGCCAAGGGCTGTGCCGATGGCGGACACCGTGCCCAGCAGGCCCATGGCCCGCCCCATACGCTCCGGCTGCGCGCTCTCGCGCACAAGCGCGATGGTCAGCGTCATCAGGAACGCGGCCGCGATGCCCTGCAGGGAACGCGCGGCAACCAGCAGCCAGAGATCCGGCGCGAGGCCGCACAAGAGCGAAGCCAGGGTGAACAGCGCAAGGCCGGCAAGGTGCATGCGCCTCAACCCGAAAATGTCGCCAAGCCGCCCCGCGACGACGACCGACACCGTCAGGGCGGCCAGATAGGCGACAACGACCCATTGGACCTCCTGGAACCGCGCCGAGAAGGCCTCCGCCAGTGCGGGCAGGGCGATATTGGCAATGCTCGTCCCCAGAGACGCGAGCAGCATCGAGAGAGCGAGCACCGCCAGGCTTGCCCGGCGGGCGGCGGCGGATGCGGGCGGGGTTGCGGGATTCATATTCGGGGTTCCTCTTGCCTGAAACGATCAGAGAGGGCAGGCTACAAGTTCAAGTCGACTTGAGGTCAAGCATGAAATTTCTCGACATCGGCGAGGTCGCCGAACGCAGCGGCATGCGCCCCTCGGCGCTGCGCTATTACGAGGAGATCGGACTGATTTCCTCCATCGCCCGCAGCGGCCTGCGGCGCCAGTTTCCGCCGGAAGTCCTGTTGCAGCTCAAGCTGATCGCGATGGGGAAGTCGGCCGGCTTTTCCCTCGACGAGATATCGGGAATGTTCGGCCGGAACGGCGCCCCGGACCTGCCACGCGGATTGCTGCATGAAAAGGCGGACGAACTGGACCGGCAGATCGGCGAACTCGCGGCGCTGCGCGACACGCTGCGTCACGTTGCGGACTGTCCCGCTCCCTCTCACATGGAATGCCCGACCTTTCGGCGTCTCGTCGATGCGGCCGGGCGGCGGCGGTCGGGACGCTCAGCTCCAAAGCGGTGACGAGCATCGCGGTGGCCTTGATCCCGGCGGCCTCGTCCCTTCAACGTGCGTGTGGATTGTGGTTGCAGATCACTCAGGCCGCAGGTGAAGCGGGCTTCTGCGCGCGCCTCAACCAGTCCGACCGGCCGCGGGCCTCCAGTATTCGGCGAGCGTGACGACAGGAGCGTCGACAGGGAGAAAAGTCTCGGCCACAAACAAGGGGACGAAGGTCCGGCCGACGTTGAATGTTGGCGGGGCGCCGGTCGAAACGGAGCAAAGGCCCAGCTGAGACAGCCATGGAACATTATCTCGTCTATATCGCGTTCGCGATGCTTGTCTGCTGCATGTACTCGGCCAAGATCGCTTCAGTCGGCATAACAATGCCGATGGTCTTTCTTGCCATCGGCGTGGTGGTTGGTACAGGCGGCGCGACGCTGGATCTGGAGGCGGCCACGACCTTCCATCATCTGGCCGAGGTCACGCTGGCCCTGCTGCTTTTTGCCGATGCCACAACCCTGCACCGTAAGACGCTGAGGCAGATCGGTCAGCGGACACGGCGGATGCTGCTCATCGGACTGCCGCTTGCCATCGTCATCGGGACTGCGATCAATCTGGTCCTGTTGCCGCACTGGCCATTCTGGGAAGCCTGCCTGCTGGCCGCGCTTCTCTCGCCGACGGACGCGGCCCTCGGTCAATCCATCCGCTCCAACGAACGAATTCCCCAACCCTTCCGGGATGCAATGAATGCGGAAAGCGGGCTCAATGACGGCCTCGCGCTGCCCTTCGTGATCTTCTTCGCGGGCCTGGCTGTTGGAGATGCCCGCTCTTCCGCCGGCGGGACCAGTCTTCTGGTGCTGATTGTCACACAGATCGGCATTGGCGTTACGGTTGGTCTGCTGGCAGGTTCCGTTCTCGGCAAACTCCGCAATCATGTCATTGAGCGGAAACTCATGGACGAGGAACTCGGACAGGTGGCGATGCTGATCCTGGTGGGGTTCATCTTCTTCGCCGCCGAGCATGTCGGGGGCAACGCTTTCGTCGCGGTTTTCGTAGCCGGAATCGCCCACGCCAACGCCGCCAAGGTTTCCGACCTGCCGGCGCGCCATTTTCTCGAAGGCGACGGACAGTTCCTGGCCATGCTCAGCTTCTTCTTCATTGGCGCGCTCTTCGTCCCGGAAGCCTTGATGTTCCTGACGCCTGCCGGCCTTCTTGTGGTGCTGCTCTCTTTGGTGGTCGTCCGTCCACTCGCAATCTGGATCTCCCTGCTTGGTACGCCGACATCCGTCAACGAGCGGCTCTTCTACGGCTGGTTCGGACCGCGAGGCCTGGCCACGGCGCTCTTCGCGGTGTTCGTGGCGATGGACTTCGAAGGGGTCAAAATGATCAACGAAATCATCGTGATCGCCATTGCTGCGGTCCTGATTTCCGCCTTCGTGCATGGCATCACCGCCAAACATGCCTCCGAACTCTTCCGGCTCGGCAAGTGATCATCAGGAACGCTGACTAGATAAACGCCATCAGGCACGCCAGGACGATTGCCGCGCCCATTGCGACATTCATGACGCGCTCCGCCGCAGGGCGGAGCACTATCCGGCCAAGGCTGGCGCCCAGGGCCAGCCACGCGAAGTCCACCACGATCATGACGGCGACGCAGAGCGTCCATTTGGCCAGGGTGTCACTCGTCCCGAGGGCTGGCTGGAGGACAACGAAAGATCCGAACAGCGATGCAAATGCCAGGTAGGCCTTGGGGTTTGCAACACCCAGGACGAAGCCGGTCAGGATGCTCGGCTTGACCGCGCGGTCGGCGTCGCCGATTTCGCCGGCAACCGGGGCGCTGGCGATCTGCCAGGCCAGCCAAACCAGATAGCAGATCGACACTGCCGAGAGCACCGTGCGCGCCGCCGGGAACGCTTCCAGCGCACTCGCCAGACCGAGGGCGCTGAACCCGGCGGCCAGCGCAAGGCCGACCTGCATCGCGGCGAGAAACCGGAAGCCGCCGGTCAGGCCGCTGGTTTTGCCGACCGCGACCAATGCGGTGATGCCGGGCCCGGGAGAGCCCAGCAGTGCAACGCTTGCCAGGGTGAAGGCGAAAATCGATTCCATAAGATATTGTCCATATAAAGATATCTTTATGTTGTTATCACAAAAAATCGGGCGTGCAAGAGGCTGTGCGAGACGGTGGAACCGGGTGCCCTGGCTGAAACAGGCCTTTCTCGCGAGGACGCTTTTCGGCCGCATGGGCGGAAAGGAACAGGCGGCGCGAACGGTTCCTGTTAAAGCCACCGGCAAACCGGAGTGAGCAAGCCCGGAAGCGATTGCAAGTCAGCCGCAGGGAAGGGGTATGAGCCCGCATTCCGGGGATCGTCGGATGCGCAATCTGGCCGAGAGAGGCTTCAACAAGCTCAAGCAATTCAGGGCCGTCGCGCCACGACACGAAAAGTATCCCGGCAACCACATGGCAGGCGTCAAATTCGCCTCGGCACGCAACGGAATCAGACTAAGCGAGCCCGCTGCCTGATCCGCCTACTCGCTGGTGATTTTCGATTTAAGCCGATCCACGGACCGGGCTGTAGCCTCAAGATTGCCGGCCCATAGGTCCAGAAGGTCAGCGGTCCGCGGCACCGCTTGGTCATCTGGCGTGTTCTCTGCAAGCTTTTGGAGAAACACCATATTTGCGGTGAGACGCTCATGAAGGGATGCAAGGAGGCTTTGGGCGCGTCCGGGCGGCAGGTGCCCAAGGAAAGCAATGCCGGCGCTCAATTGGGGGAGGTCGAAACTCTCCAGCGCCAGTTCCAGCAGGGAAAAGAACTCTGTTTCCCCGCTCGCGGTCAAAGAAAAAACAGTCCGTTCCGATCCTCGTGCGCCGGCCTCGCTACCGCACGTCGCCAGCTTCCCTTCTTTGTGCAGTTGCCCGAGCGCGTGATAAACCGAACCAGACCTTACCGTCGTCCATGTCTCCACGCGCCAGTCATCCAACTGTCGACGCAACGCATATCCATGTGCCGCGCCGAGATGTCGAATTGTGCCCAGAACGAGCAGACGTGTGACGTTCATGATGTTCCAGCCTTTCAACAGAACCCATAGCCAAACTTGGCCAAACGCGCTATCGGGCTTTTGGCCAAATTTGACTAAAAGGAGTTGTTGATGCCACCGCCGGAAACCATCAAGTCTGATATCGCTTCCCTTGGTTCAGATGTTCACGTCGATACCAGCACACCCGATCTCTTCTTTTTCCGGGGGGCGGAAAGGCGCATGCCTTTCGCCACCATCGTGACGCGAGACACTGAGTTCGACGGTTTTGCCCGCCTTGATGGGGACGGCTCGTTCCGGCTGAACATCGCGCTTGACCGGGAGACGTTTGGAGAGCTTTTCCCCGAGCACACTTCTCGCTCTGCCCTCGAAGCTGCGAATTTCGATTACGCCGCTCGCGACGAAATCCTGCCGCATCCCGTCTATGGGCGAATGCACTGGGTTTGCGCCGTCAATCCCGACAAGACCTATGCCCGATGCCGGGCCCTTCTCGGCAAGGCGTATGAACTGGCCCGCCGATAGGGCTGTCGAGGGTTTCGGGGAAGTGCGGGGCAAGACGGATTGAAGCGGCGGGCCGAAGCCGATGACACCGAGAACTACGCCTACGCTACAGCCCTCTCGAATTAAGGCGCGAGCAAACGACGGAAATGGGTGGGGAGCGGAACGTCGGTTTCTGAGATGATAAAGGAGTAGCTGCCTGGTCAAAGCGGCTTCATCGAAAACGCCCTGGCTAGAAAATCAGCGAGTGCCTGGATTCTTGCGGTCTCGCGCAGTGCAGGATGGCGGAGAAGCCAAAGGTCGATTGTGAGCTCGGGTATAGGGGGAGACAATTGTTCGAGGCCGGCGATCGAATTTGCGAGATAGGTCGGAAGGACCGAAAAGCCATTGCCACTCGCCGTCAGGGCAAGCATGCCCATCAGCGTGTTCGTACGCACGTGTACTCGCTGCTCCACTTCATTGGACGCGAACCACGCGGCCAGCGCGGGATCGCCGAAACTGTCCTCGGGGCCGATCCACTCCAGGACATCCGAAGTCAAAGGATCAAGCCCGGTGGCGAGCCCGTGCTTGGCGTAAATGGCCAGTTCGATCTTGCCGACACGTCGCCCCAACAATGATGCCGAAGGGTTTCGGGCAGGTCGAAGAGCCAGGTCCGCTTCTCGCCGCTCCAGATTCGCGACGGTGTTGGATGTGACGATTTCGACATCAATCTTCGGATAGAGCTGTCTGAACCGGCAAAGGATGGAACCCACAGGACCAGCCAGAAGGGTGTCGGTCGTGGTCAATCTTACTGTGCCGGCCGGTGTCTGCTCGGTTCCAACCACCTTGTTTTCAAACGCAGCCAACTCGTCGGCCACCCTTTCAGCATGGTCAATCGCGAGTTCGCCGGCCGGGGTGAGCACGTAGCCGGATCGGCTCCTGTCAAAGAGTCGAACGCCCAAATTCTCTTCTATTCTGTTGAGGCGTCGAAACGCCGTCGCGTGATTGATGGACAGTTGACGGGCCGCTTCCGCCAGGGTTCCGGCAGAGGCAATCGACCGGATCAATTCGAGATCGTCTGAACTCGTTCTTATTTGCATTATTGCAAGCGCGCCTGGCGTTGATGGCGAATTGGCTTGCGTAAACTATCGCGAAATGATGGCCAAGTCAGCAATAAGGACACCCTTCATGAATTTCCTCATCGTCCAATCCCATCCGGAAGCAACCTCCTATAACGCTCAACTGACGGGCGCGGCCCAGCGGGCGCTTTCAACCAGTGGCAATGAGGTCGTAATTTCCGATCTTTACGCTGAAGGCTTTGATCCGGTCGAGGCCGGCCGTCATTATCGGAATCGCATCGATGCATCGGCGTTCGTCCCGTTGGCCGAGCAGCGACACGCAAGCGACACGCACACACTGCCGCAGGATGTCGTCGCGGAAATTGCAAAACTGGAAGCGGCCGATGTGGTGATCCTCCAGTTTCCTCTCTGGTGGCATGGGCCGCCGGCCATCCTGAAGGGCTGGTTCGACCGCGTGTTCGTCTCCGGAAAAATCTACCGAAGCCGCATGCGCTACGACACAGGATATTTCAAAGGCAAGCGAGCCGTCCTTTCCGTGACGACTGGCGCGCCTGAAACCGCTTTCGGTCCTGGTGCCCGTGGTGGTGAGATGAGCACCATGCTTTGGCCCATCCAGTATTCCCTGCATTACCTCGGCTTTTCGGTTCTTGCACCCCAATGCCATTTTGAAGCTTCCGGTCACGGCTATGGCTATGGCGACGAATTGGAAACGAAACGCCGGCTTGAGCAAAACATCGACAACTGGTCCAGCCGCCTCGCCCATATTGCGGACGAGGACCCTCTCAATTTTCCTGGTTGGGCAAGTTGGGACGAAGCCGGACGTTCGATCAGCCGAGCTGAACAAGACGTTTGCTAAGTCAGTCTCAGGAGGCCGGTTTCACATCATAAACGGGCGCAATGGGGTCGCAAGGCCAAGGGCCGTCCGAGCTTGTGCGAGGCCCTGACTGGAGCGACGCCCGAAGGGCGACAGCGCGAAGTCAGAAAATGGCGGATGGGGTGGGATTCGAACCCACGGTACGGTCTCCCGCACGGCGGTTTTCAAGACCGCTGCCTTAAACCACTCGGCCACCCATCCTGCGCGATCCCGTTTCGCCTTGCCGCGTCTACTTGTCAAGCGGCAAGGGCGGAGATGCGGTGGTGGAGGGCGGATGCGTGACGCTGAAAAGAAAGCCGCCGATCCGGAAGGTCGAGGCAGGGACCGGATCGGCGGCAGCGCCGTTTGATCGGCGTCCGGCGCGGGGGCACGCGCCATGTCCTTCTTGTAGCGTGACCCGCAGCGCCATGGTGTGACCGGCGTCACACAAGTGCGTGCCGGGCGTAAAACCGGATGTATGAGAACGACTTGCCGGTCGCGGGCACCTTCCGGCGATCCGCTTGCCGAAAAGCGCGCGTCTCGTTCGCCCTGATCCGCTTTGCCTCCAGACCCGTAGCCAGAAAGGAACAGGCGGGAACGGTTCGGTTCGCCGCCCGCCTGGCAACAGATATCCGGGAGACACAGATGCACAGGCAGATTTCAGCATGCGGCGCGATCCTCGCGCTGGTGGCCGGCGTCACCACGGCAAGCATCGCAGAAGCGCGCACCCCGTTGTCGGAACGCGAAATCCTGCAGACCGTTGCCGGCAAGCGCATCTATCTCAAGACCCCGCTCGGCGGCGAGTTTCCACTCCACTACAAGTCCGACGGCCGTGTGAACGGATCGGGCGATGCCGTCGGTCTCGGCCGCTTCATGAAGCCCAAGGATCAGGGCAGGTGGTGGGTGAGGGGCAACCGTCTCTGCCAGAAATGGCAGAGCTGGTACGAGGGCAGGCAGTTCTGCTTCACCCTGTCGAAAGGAGAGGGCGACACGCTTTTCTGGACGCGCGACGACGGGTTGTCGGGACGCGCCAGAATGGAGAACTGACCCGGCCGCTGCAGAAAGGTCCGGGAACTGCGGCCCATTTGCTACAGGTCGGTGGAAAAGCGGCCGTCGCGCGCAATCGGCTTATCGACCCTGTCTTCACCTTGCAGTAATAGACGCTGTGGTACTCGTGTCGTGATGCGCCATTTGGGGGGCGGCATCGTGAAAACGGGTCCGACCGGCGTGCACTGCCAAACGAGCAGATCCCGTCATCGCGGAATGCGGCCACTGAGGGTCGTGCGCGGCGATGAAACCGGGGCAAGGGCAGTGTCCGGACATGTCGGACCGGCGGGAAGGAATTCCGCCGGCAACGGGCATGAGGAACGCGAGTTGTTGTGAAAAGCGTCCCGGATGCATGCGGGACAGGCTTCACGGCTCCGGAATCCGCCGGTTCAGGTATCGAGTAGGGCGGCAGCATGACGAACGACAAGGCACTGGCGGACAACCGTCGGAACTTGAGCGCAAACCCCAGGTTTTTCCACCCCATGACGCCCTTGTCGGGTGCGGGCAGCCTGTCGCGACTGGCGACGCCCCGCACGCTGGCATTCGTGACGGTGTCTACCCTCTGTCTGGCGCTGGCCGGCTGCGGTTCCGCGCCGAAAAGCGGTGGCAAGGTCAAGTTCAGCGAAGAAAAATACGGCGTCGCGGCCAGTCCGCGCATGGTCGACGGCGGCAAGCCGGTCCCCAAGGGCGGCGGTCGCTACATGGTCGGCAAGCCCTACAAGGTCGCCGGCAAATGGTACCGGCCAAAGCTCGACCCGAACTACAAGTCCGAAGGGCTCGCCTCCTGGTACGGACCGACATTCCACGGACGCATGACCGCCAATGGCGAGATCTTCGACCGCAACGCGCTGACCGCCGCGCACACGACGATGCCCCTTCCGTCCTACGCCAAAGTGACCAACGTCAAGAACGGCCGCTCGCTGATCGTGCGCGTCAACGATCGCGGGCCGTTCCATGGCAACCGCACGATCGACCTCTCCGAGCGCGTCGCGACCATGCTCGACTACAAGAGCAAGGGCGTTGCGAAGGTCAAGGTCGAGTATATCGGCCGTGCGCCGTTGCACGGCCAGGACGAGGCCTTCCTTCTCGCCTCCTATCGCGGTCCGGGTGCCGTCGAGCCGGGCGCGACCATGCCGGGCACCATGCTCGCCATGGCGGATCCGCAACCCTCGGCTCCCGTCGCCATCGGTCCGGCGCCCGTGCCGCGCAACCGGCCTTATGGTCCGGTTCTCGCCGGGTCGGGCGATTTCGGCCGCATGGTTACCGCAGCATTCGATCCGGCAATGGCCTTCGAGGCCGGCGCCGCGACGGTGCGCGTTGCCTCGCTCAACACCTTCTCCGCTTCGGCTCCCGATGTGTCCGCCGGACAACCGGTGCTTGGCTATGACGAGAGCGGAACGACGCAGGGCAACGCTCCGCTCAGCCTGACGGGCGAGCGCGAAACCGCACCCGGTCCGGCCTATCTCGGCCAGCCGAGCACGTTTGCACGCGGCTCCGCGATCTCGTCGTATCACGCCACGGCACGGATCGAGGCCGCCTACAGCGCCTTCGACGCGATCACCGGCGGTGTTGCCCCGCGTGATCTTGCCCGCACACCGCGCTGAAACAATTCGGCAATCGGCAAATAGCCGGTAGGCGGACCCACTCCAAGGCGGTATGTTTCGCCCCGGCGCCTCATGGCGCGGGGAGCACGCTGGCGACTTTCGCCGGCCTGGTGGCGACGGCGACAGGAGCAGGACGCATGACGGCGCATGTCGGGGCAGGAGCGATGCCGCACGCAAAGCCGCCACTTGCACCCCTTCAGCCCGCTAACACGCGGATGGCGATCCGCCGCCTGATCCGCTCGGTCGGCCGGACGCTTGCCGTCCTCGTGCCCATGGTCGCTTTCGTTGCCGCGCCGGCGAATGCCGAGGACACGGCCAAAGCGGCCGAGTCCACATCGGCGGTGTTGCTCGACTTCACCACCGGCACGCTGCTTGCCAACCGCAATGCCAACCTGCGTTTTCAGCCGGGCTCCGCCGCCAAGCTGATGACCGCCGTCATTGTCTTCGACGCGCTCGCGGCGGGCGAGATCACCCAGGATCAGACATTTCCCGTGAGCGAGCACGCCTGGCGCACCGGCGGCGCACCGGCACGGGTCACCACCATGTTCGCCAGGCTGAAGAGCGAGGTGCCGGTGATCGACCTGCTGCGCGGGCTGATCATTCAAAATGCCAATGACGCGGCCATCGTGCTGGCGGAAGGGATGGCCGGCAGCGAGGAGGCTTTCGCAGCCCGCATGAATGCCCGGGCGCTCGAACTGGGCATGACGGACACGCGTTTCGCCAATCCGACCGGCTACGATTCGGCCAACACCCACACGAGCGCACGCGATCTCGCCCGCCTTGCCGCCTATGTGCTCACGCGCCACACGCCCTATTACACGTTGTTCAGCGCGCCCGACTTCACCTGGAACGGCATCTTCCAGCGCAACAAGAACCCGCTGCTTGCCGAGATTCCGGGGCTCGACGGCCTGGTCTCGGGATATTCCGAGGCCTCCGGCTTCAACGGCATCGGGTCGGTGCTGCGCGGCTCGCGGCGCCTGGTCGGGGTTGTCGCGGGTCACAAGAGTTCCGACGACCGCCGGGACGCGTTGCGCAACCTTTTCGACAGCCTCGACAAGGATTACGAGGAGGTGGTTCTGTATTCCGCCGGCAACACGGTCGCACAGGCGCGCGTCTTCGGCGGAACCGTTTCGCAGGTGCCTTTGAGGGTCGAGCGGTCCGTGGAAATCCTGCTGCCGCGCGGCGATCGCCACGACTACCACTTGAGGGCGGTCTACAAGGGCCCGTTGTCGGCACCGGTCGAGCGTGGCCGGAAGGTGGGCGAATTGCGGGTCTTGCGGGACGCGACCATTGTCTACCGGGCACCGCTGGTCACCGCGGATGCGGTGGAGCGTGGCACCGTGACCGACCGCGCAAAAGATGTCCTGCGCGAAACCCTGTTCGGATGGTGGCTCGATGAAGGATGAGGCGGCACTCGCAAGGACTGGCCGTTTCCTGACCTTCGAGGGAGGTGAGGGCGCCGGCAAGTCGACGCAGATCGCAAGGCTGAAGGCGCGCCTGACCGAGGCCGGCATCGACCCGCTGGTGACGCGCGAACCGGGAGGATCGCCGGGGGCAGAGACCATCCGCCGGATGCTGCTCGGTGGCCGCGTCAAACCGCTCGGTCCGGAGATGGAGGCTGTGATGTTCGCCGCCGCGAGGGCCGATCACGTCGACACCACGATCCGTCCGGCTCTCGAGGCCGGAAACTGGGTTCTGTGCGACCGGTTTTCCGATTCCACGCGTGTCTACCAGGGCGAGGCCGGCGTCGACACGGGCTTTCTGGACCGGCTGGAAACGCTGGCGATTGCCGGTTACCGCCCGGACATGACGGTGCTGATCGATGTGCCGCCGGCAACGGGCCTTGCGCGGGTCGCAGCTCGCAGCGCCACGGCGGGCGCCCCCGTGCCCGACCGTTTCGAGACCGACGGCGAGACAGTGCATGCACGTCGCCGCGAACTGTTCCTTGAACTGGCGCACAGCCAGCCTGGCCGGTTTCTCGTCGTCGACGGAACGCAGAGTGCAGGCGAGGTGGAAGAGACGATCTGGAGCGCGGTTCGAGCCCGCTTTGCCCGAGATCTGGATGCGCGCGGATGACCGAACTCAACGACCCGCTGGTCACCGAGGCGGACGCGCTCGAAGACATCCCGCTGCCGCGCGCGCGCGATATGCTGCTCGGCCACGCGGAGGCCGAACAGGCCCTGCTTGCCGCCTACCGTTCGCAGCGCATGCATCATGCGTGGATCCTGGCCGGGCCGAAAGGCATCGGCAAGGCGACGCTCGCCTTCCGCTTCGCCCGGTTTGCCCTGGCGCATCCGGACCCTGCCGCGCCCGAGGTGCTGAACGCCACCGATCTGGGGCTGGCGCCCGATCATCCCGATTTCCGCAAGGTGGCGGGCGGGGCTCATCCCGGGCTTCTCCATCTGCGGCGTCCCTATGATCCCAAGCGCAAGTCCAAGGACAAGATCAAGCAGGACCTGACGGTCGACGAGATCCGCCGGACAGTGCCGTTCTTCGGTTCGACCGGGTCGGACGGGTCCTGGCGCATCTGTATCGTCGATGCGGCTGACGACATGAACACCAACGCGGCCAACGCCCTGCTCAAGGTTCTTGAAGAACCGCCGCGCCGGTCCTTGTTCCTCGTCCTGTCGCACGCACCTGGCCGGCTGCTGCCGACGATCCGCTCGCGCTGCCGCTTGCTGCCGATGCGCGAGCTGGCGCATGAGGAAGTGCTGGCGGGGCTGGCGAGCCTCGGTGTCGCCGAACCGTCGAGCCGCACGGCACAGCGCGCCGCGGAACTCGCCCACGGCTCGTTGCGCAAGGCGGTCACCCTGGCCGACGGCGACATGATCGCGCTTGCCGACAGTTTCGCAGGCCTTGTCTCGCATCTGCCGCAACTCGACATCTCGGCCGCCCACGCGCTGGCCGACCAGGTGTCGAAGCATGGCGCCGAAGATGCCTGGAGCCTGTTTCACGATCTCGTCGGCGAGCATCTGCACGGACTGATCTCCGCGCATCGGGGCCAGCCACTCCCGCGCCTTGTCAGGGTCAGCGAGGTATGGGAAAAGACCACCCGCGCCGCTCGCGAGGCGGATGCCTTCAATCTCGACAGGAAGCAGGTGGTGCTCAATGCGCTGCGCGATCTTGCCGAAGCCGCGCGCCCCTGATCTCGCCGACGCTTGCACATTCTAGAACACGTCACCCGAACGCCGGACCCTTTGACAGGCCATGACCGAACGCACCCCATTTTTCGTCACGACCGCCATTTCCTATCCCAACGGCGCCCCGCATATCGGACATGCCTACGAGGCGCTGGCGACCGACGCCATCGCGCGCTTCCAGCGGCTCGACGGGCGGGATGTGTTCTTCCTGACGGGAACCGACGAACACGGGCAGAAGATGTTGCAGACGGCGCGCGCGGAAGGAATTCCGGTTCAGGACCTGGCCGAACGCAACGCCACACGGTTCCGCGAGATGGCCGGCGCACTCGGCTGTTCCAACGATGATTTCATCCGCACCAGCGAACCGCGCCATCACGCCGCAAGCCAGGAGATCTGGCGCCGCATGGAGGCCAATGGCGATATCTACAAGGACAGCTATTCCGGCTGGTACTCGGTGCGCGACGAGGCCTACTACCAGGAAGGCGAAACGGAGCTGCGTGCGGATGGCGTACGCTACGGACCGCAAGGCTCGCCGGTGGAATGGGTCGAGGAGGAGAGCTATTTCTTCCGCCTCTCCGATTATCAGGAGAGGCTGCTCGCCCACTATGAGGCCAACCCGGACTTCATCGGGCCCGACGAGCGGCGCAACGAGATCGTCAGCTTCGTCAAGCGCGGCCTGAAGGACCTCTCGATCTCCCGCACCACGTTCGACTGGGGCGTCAAGGTGCCCGGCGACGAGCGCCATGTGATGTATGTGTGGGTCGATGCGCTGACCAACTACATCACCGCCGCCGGCTTCCCCGACGAGAACAACCCGCGCTGGCGCTACTGGCCGGCCGACCTGCATGTGATCGGCAAGGACATCGTCCGCTTCCACGCCGTCTACTGGCCCGCCTTCCTGATGTCGGCAGGCATCGCGCTGCCGAAGCGCGTTTACGCACATGGCTTCCTGTTCAACCGGGGAGAGAAGATGTCGAAGTCCGTCGGCAACGTCATCGATCCCTTTGCGCTGGTGGATCATTACGGACTCGACCAGGTGCGCTATTTCTTCCTGCGCGAAGTGCCTTTCGGTCAGGACGGCAACTACAGCCACGATGCGATCGTCAACCGCATCAATGCCGATCTCGCCAACGACCTCGGCAACCTCGCGCAGCGTTCGCTGTCGATGATTGCCAAGAACTGCGAGGGCAGCCTGCCGCAGCCCGGCACTTTCACAGATGAGGACGAGGCGATCCTGGCGCAGGCCGACGCGATGCTGCCGGTGGTGCGCGAGGCGATGTCCCGCCAGGCAATCCATCAGGCCCTGTCGGTGGTCTGGGCCTGCGTGGCGGAAGCCAACCGCTACTTCGCCTCCCAGGAGCCCTGGGCCCTGAAGAAGAGCGATCCGGCCCGCATGGGAACCGTGCTCTATGTCACCGCGGAAGTGATCCGGCAGGTGGCGATCCTGGCTCAGCCGGTCATCCCGGGCAGCGCGGGGCGCCTGCTCGACCTGCTGGCGCTCGACGAGGGCGCGCGCGACTTCGCCTCGCTGGGTGGCGGTGGCCGGCTTGCCCCGGGCGTTGCCCTGCCCAGGCCGGAAGGCGTCTTCCCGCGCTATGTGGAAACGGAACATCCCGACGACGGGGCGAAATGATGCTTGTCGACAGCCATTGCCATCTCGATTTTCCCGATTTCGATGCCGAGCGCGACGAAATCATACGCCGTGCCGGCGAGGCCGGCGTTGGATTGATGGTGACGATCTCGACCCGGGTTGCACGCTTTGACGCGATCCGGTCGCTGGCGGAAAGCCATGACAACGTGTTCTGTTCCGTCGGGACCCATCCGCACAATGCGGGTGAGGAGGCGGAATCCGTTGTCACCACGGACGATCTGGTCCGTTTGGCACAGCATGAGAAGGTCGTTGCCATCGGCGAGGCCGGGCTCGACTATTTCTACGACAAGGCGCCGCGCGAGGCGCAGGCAACTGGGCTGCGCCGGCATATTGCTGCGGCGCGCGAAACGGGGCTTCCGCTCGTCATCCATTCGCGCGATGCCGACGATGACATGGCCGCGATCCTCAGGGATGAAACGGAGAAGGGGGCCTTTCCCGCACTCCTGCACTGCTTCTCGTCAGGCCGGGAACTGGCGATGACCGGGATCGAGCTCGGACTTTATGTCTCGTTCTCCGGCATCGTGACCTTCAAGCGCTCGGACGAACTGCGTGCCATCGCCGCCGAACTTCCCGCCGACAGGCTGCTGGTCGAGACCGACGCGCCTTATCTGGCGCCGCAGCCCTGGCGGGGCAAACGCAACGAGCCGGCCTATGTCGCCCACACCAACAAGGTGCTGGCCGAGACGCGCGGCGTCGACGAAGCCGAGATGGCGCGGCAGACAACGGAGAACTTCTTCCGGCTGTTCTCGCGCGTGCCGGCGCGCTTCAACCCGGCGACCGGGAGCTGATCCGATGGCCGCGGGCGCAAGGCTCGATTTCACGCTGCTGGGATGCGGATCGTCGGCCGGCGTGCCGCGCGTCGGCAACATCTGGGGCGATTGCGATCCGGACGAGCCGAAGAACCGGCGCAAGCGCTGCGCGTTGCTGGTCGAGCGGCACGGACCCGACGGCACGACCACGGTTCTGGTCGATGCAGGACCGGACCTGCGCCAGCAATTGCTCGATGCCAGGGTCACGGATCTCGACGCGGTGCTCGTGACACATGCCCATGCCGACCACATTCACGGCATAGACGACCTGCGGCCTCTGGCCATCACCCATCGCAAGCTCATTCCCGTCCACATGGATGCTCGGACGTCGCGGCGCGCCCATGAGCTCTTCCACTATGGTTTCGCCACGCCGCCGGGCTCGAGCTACCCGCCGATCCTGAAAGACGAGACGATCGTGGCGGGAGAACCCGGCGTCATCGACGGGGCGGGCGGGCCGATCCCGTTCCTGCCGGTCGAGGTCGAGCATGGCGATATTCCCGCACTCGGCTTCCGCTTCGGATCGCTGGCCTATCTGCCGGATGTGAAGGCGATCCCGGAACCCGCGGAACCCGTGTTTCTCGGTCTCGACATCTGGGTCATCGACGCCTTGCGCCGAACGCCGCACCCTTCACATTTCTCGCTGGACGAGGCTCTGGCCTGGATCGCGCGGGCCAGGCCGAAGCACGCGATCCTGACCAACATGCATATCGACCTCGACTATGCGACCTTGTGCAGGGAGTTGCCCGGCGGTGTCGAACCGGGGTTCGACGGCATGCGGTTTTCCATCGAGCTCGACGACGAGAAATGAAGCGTCCGGCCAGAAAGCCGACGGAAGAGCGCCTGATGAAATCGGCGCTGCACTATCTCGACAGATACGGATCGAGCCGCGAGAACCTGCGCAGGGTACTGGAGCGCAAGGTGATGCGCGTGGCGCGCGAACTCGATCTCGACCCGGCCGGTTTCAGTGACATGATCGACAGAACGGTGGAACGCTGCGCCAGTTCCGGGCTGGTCGACGACCGGCTTTTCGCCGAGGCCCGCATCGCTTCGGAACGGCGCAAGGGGCGCTCTGCGCGCCGCATCAACGCAGTGCTTCAGGCCAAGGGCATCGAGGCAGAGCTTGCCGAACACCTGATGGCGGACGAGGAAGAAGGCGACCTTGCCGCGGCCTGCATTGCAGCGCGCAAGAAGCGTTTCGGTCCCTGGCGCAAGGGTGCGGCCGACGCGGAGCGGCAGCGCAAGGAGATTGCCTCGCTCTGCCGTCAGGGCTTCGCCTTTGGCATAGCCCGCAAGGTGGTGGAAGCGGACGACGTGGACCGGCTCCTGGAGGACAGTGTCCGCGACGGGGGATAGCCCGGCCGGTCGTTCTAGTTGCAGTTTCGGAGCAGCGCTCCGACCGCCTTCGACGATCCGTTCAACGGAAACGAGCGCAAGTGCTCCAGGGAACCGCCGAGATGAAACACCGATGTTCGTCCCCGCATCAACCCGGCGAAGATGGCTTGCTCCGTTGCCAGCGCGGGCGATAACAGGGAGCGGGTCTCGTCGTCGATGGAGAAGGGCACCCGGACCGGTTGTCCGCTGTCGACCTCGATCTCGATCTTGATCCGTCCTCCCTGCGGCTTCGCCAGATCGCGTGCGTGATCGCTCACCGATCCGTCCTCATTCCGCATCCATGTGGGCGCATAGTGGATGCGCACCGACGTGCCGTCGCACACAAACCGTAGTCCGTCGCCGCTCGCAGCTTCAAACATTGCCAAGGGCACCGGTTCGGCCGCGAAAAACCAGCGGTCGCGGGGCTCCTCATACAGGTTCTGCACAGCCTTGCCGGCAAGCCGGTAGCGTCGGTAGCATGTCTCGGCCCCCGAACGCCCGCAGGACCCGCCGTGAAGGACGGCAAGGAATGCGGCCTGCGAGGGACGGTCGAAGCGCAGGTCGTAAGCGAGGAACTCTGCCACCTTGTCATAGGAGCCGCCATCGCGCTGGACGTAGAGGTTTTGCGTGCAGCCGGCGGAACCGCAAAACATCATCTGCGTGCCATCGCATTTCAGCAGGCCGTAATCCGTCAGCACGTCCGGAAGAGCATCGCCGTTGACGTCGACCTCCTTGGCGAAACCGCCGAGAAACTCCAATTTCTGGCAACTCTCGGCAAGCGCGGCACGCTCCATGCCAAGCACGGCGGCCATATCAGCACGCGCGCCAGCCCCCATGATCAGGACAAGCGATGCCGCGGCAAACAGTTTCAGGCTTGTGGTCGAGATTGAATGACGGACGCTGGCCACGAAAACCTCTTTTTCCAGAATGGATGATGCGATCAATCGCAACAGCGTAGCGGCGAGGCATGACACTGGCAACAAAGCCTCCATATCGCGGCGTGAGCCAGCCAATCAGTCCGTGATTTTTTATTCCATAATATATCTTATGCGAATTTCACGTACGGCGTGCGGACGGAAGCCACCAAGGTCCGTTTCCGAGTCCGAGTTTGTTTGATGATCCTGATTACATCGCGAAGGGGCGGAAAGGCCGGCAAAAGGTCGAAGCCGCTGAATGGTCGGTCCTATTCGGTTCGAAGTTGGCTGAGCATTGGGCAAAGGACATTGCCCCGCGAGCAGTTTGAGATCAGCTGCTTCAGCGCGGTTTCAAGCTTCTTCAGTTCGGCGATTTTGGTTTCCACATTGGCGATATGAACTTCCGCCAGCTCCTTCACAGCCTCACAGTCCGAGGCCCGGTTCTCGGAAAGGTCCAGCAGCATCTTCGCTTCGGCAAGGGGGAAACCAAGATCGCGCAGCCTTTTCAGGAGGCGCAACCGGCCGACATCATCAGCCGTATAAAGCCGCCGATTGTTGGTTGCCCGCCCCGGTTCCGGAACAACCCCTTCCCGTTCGTAGTAGCGGATTGTCTCGATACCGACACCGCTCCGTTTCGATGCTTCTCCAATCGCGATCATGTGATGTCATCCGGCTTGAGCCTGTAGTGACTACAGGAAGTATGTCTGCGGGCACCGAAAGTCACTACGCAATGCCGTGATGGGCCGGGAGATCGAGATGCAGAAATTTTTGAGCCTGAGTTATCTGAGTTCGATTTCGGCGCTAGGGGTCGCGACCTGCTGCGTCCTACCGATGGCGATGATGTTGCTGGGACTGGGAGGAAGTTGGCTGGCGGTGTTCGGGAAGATCGCCGCTGCAAGCTACTACGTTCTTGCGATTTCTTCAGTCCTTTTGGCTGTGTCCTGGTTCCTCGCGTTTCGACGGCAGTCGCTTGCAAGGTTGAAGTGGTGGTTGTCGGGGAGCACGGCGATGACGGTTTTGGCCTGGGTTGTTGTCTTCAACGAGACCCGGATAAACGACTATCTGACTATGCGGATGTGAGGCGATGGCTGATCAAGAAGTAGTTTTGGAAAGCACACTGACTTGTCCCGTGTGCGGTCATGTTGAGACGGAAACCATGCCCACTGGTTCCTGCCAGTGGTTCTATGAGTGCAAGGCATGTCATGAAGTGCTGAAGCCCAAAGCAGGTGACTGCTGCGTTTTCTGTTCCTACGCGACGGTTCCCTGTCCGCCAATTCAACTGGGTAAAACCCGTTGTAGCTGAAGTCGTCGCCCCTCCTCCCCGCAAGGCTTCCCGCCCTGCGATATGTGGGGTCTGCGGGCGGTCAGCCTTGCTCCTGCCCTGCCCGTTTCACCGCCCTGTTCGTGACCGTTCTGTCTGGCATAAATCGTGACCATTCTCGCTAGTGACAACAGCGCGTGTGGTCAGACAGGCGGACACATTAGGTGAGCGAGCCGGATCCGGCACGGTCACAGATCCTGTCCCTGACCCTGGATCCGCCGGAACATGTAGGTGGTCGCGTGCCGTGCCTGGCCGTCCGGGTCGAAGGCAAAGTCCGGAATCATCCCCGCTACTTCGAACCCGACGGAGGCGTAGAGCGGTTCGGCAACATCGCCGGTTCTCGTATCGAGCGTGACCAGGGTCTTGCCCAGTTCACGCGCGCGTTCGATCGCGCGGTTCATCAAGGCCCTGCCAATTCCGAGCCTTCGGGCTCCCGGATGAACAATCATCTTTGCGATCTCGCAGCGATGCGGCTGATTGGGCGGCATGGCCGTGAGGAGCTGGACGGTTCCGACAGTCTCGCCACCGCGCTCGGCGCCGAAAACCACGCGGCGCCCTGCCTGCACTTCGGGCCGGACGTCCCGCAACCAGAACATGGCCGCGTCGTCATCGGACACGGGAGCCATGAAGCTGATTGCAGCTCCATCCGCCACACTCTCGATGAGGATTTGCGACAGCGCCGCCAGCCGTCGTTCGATAGCGGGGCCGTCGAGTTCGATGATCTGCGTTTCCATGTGTCGGACCCTCAAGCCAACGCAATGATGTAGCGAGCCGGCTGCTCTCCGGTCTCGAAGGACGAGGCGCCGAACAACCGGTAGCGCATGCAGTCCCCCGGACGCAGGTCATGGCGATCGCCGTCAATGGTGAGGGCAAGCGCGCCGGACAGCAGGACGAGGTGGTGTTCGTGCCCTGCGACAGCGGGTCGATCATAGGAAATGCGCTGGTTGGGAGCGATTTCGCACTCGATCATTTCGAGCTTGAGCCGACCGCTGGGCGGCGACAGCGCACGGCGCGTGAAGCCGTTTTCGCGATCATGCCAGATCCCCTGCTCCGCATGCCGGACGAGCGGCGGAAAGTCCGGCTCAAGCGGCGAAAGCAGTTGGGAAAGCGGCAGACCGAAAGCCGAAGCCAGACGACCAAGCGTCTCCGCCGTCGGGCTGACGTCGCCGTTCTCGATGCGCGAGAGCGTGGCGCGACTGACCCCGCTGCTTTCCGCAAGATCCTGAAGGGTAAGATCGCGTCCCGTTCGCAGCAAACGGAGATGCTCGGCCAGGGCCTTGTGTCGCTGTGTATGGTCTTTGTCCATATGTGAGATATATTCCCAAATACGGACGGATACAACACTTTTTCGCCTCGGTGCCGCGGACCGGGAAACCGATGTCAGGTGTCCCTGCCCTGTGCGCCCTCTTGGCTCGGTCAAGGCAGCCCGGATCACCCGTGCGACCTTGGCACCTCCGCATGTCGAACAAAAATGCCGGGAGATCCCTCTCCCGGCATGTCATTCGGCCGTGACGGCCCGGTTTTGTCGACTGGCCGCCTCTTACTCTGGCCGCCTCTTACTGCGGCAGCTTGTCGTCGATGCCCTTGACGTACCAGTTCATGCCGAGCAGGACGCCGTCATCGAGGATGATGCCTTCGCCGACAGCTTCAGAGCCGTCCTGCTTGAAGATCGGGCCGGTGAACGGGTGGAATTCGCCGGAGCGGATCTTCTCCTGCGTTTCCGCTGCCGCCTTGGCGACATCTTCCGGCAGGTTGGTGTACGGCGCCATCAGAACCATTTCGGCAGCCAGGCCGCCCCAGACGTCCTCGCTCTTCCAGGTGCCGTCGAGAACCGCCTTGACGCGACCCTTGTAGTAGACGCTCCAGTCGTCGACGATCGCGGTGAGCTGCGCCTTGGGCGCGAAGTTGATCATGTCGGAGGCCTGGCCGAAACCGATCGCGCCACGCTCTTCGGCAACCTGCAGCGGCGCCGGGCTGTCCGTGTGCTGGGCGATCACGTCGGCGCCCTGGTCGAGCAGAGCCTTGGCCGCATCCGCTTCCTTGCCCGGATCATACCAGGTGTTCACCCACACGACCTTGACCTTGAAGTCCGGATTGACGGACTGCGCGCCGAGCATGAAGGAGTTGATGCCGCGCACGACTTCGGGGATCGGGAAGGAGGCGATGTAGCCGGCGGTGCCGGACTTCGACATCTTCGCGGCGATCTGGCCGATGATGTAGCGCCCCTCGTAGAAGCGGGCCGAATAGGTCGACAGGTTGTCGGCGCGCTTGTAGCCGGTGGCGTGCTCGAACTTCACGTCCGGGAACTTCTTGGCGACCTTGACGGTCGGGTTCATGAAGCCGAACGAGGTTGTGAAGATGAGCCCGGCACCGTCGCGGGCCAGACGCTCGATGGCGCGCTCCGCGTCCGGGCCTTCCGACACGTTCTCGATGTAAACCGTCTCCACCTGGTCGCCGAATTCTTCCTCGATCGCGAGTCGGCCCTGGTTGTGCTGGTACGACCAGCCGTGGTCGCCGATCGGGCCGACATAGATGAAGCCGATTTTCAGCTTGTCCGCGGCCTGGGCGCCAACGAGGCCCATGCCAAGCAGCGCTGCCGCCGCCAATCCAAGAACTTTCTTCATTTCAAGCTCCTACGTCCCCTGTTTGAAGCCGACGCCGGTTGTCCCCCGACGGCTTTTTTGCGGTAGGGAGGCGTTCCCCCTGTCCGGCATTCCACGCATCACCGGTCCGGCACGAAGGGCTTGCCAAGGCAGGCCGGCGTGTTGATCCGGGTCAGGATACGGTTTCGCGATATGATGACAAGCACGGCGATCGTCGCAGCATAGGGCAAGGCGGACAGGAATTGCGAGGGAATGGCGACCCCGTGCGCCTGTGCGTGAAACTGCAGGATGCCGACGGCCCCGAAAAGATAGGCGCCGGCCAGCACGCGCAACGGACGCCATGTGGCGAAGACGACCAGCGCCAGCGCGATCCAGCCGCGTCCGGCCGTCATCCCCTCGATCCATTGCGGCGTGTAGGCAAGCGACAGGTAGCCCCCGGCAAGCCCAGCGCAGGCGCCGCCGAAGAGCACCGCGAGATAGCGCACCTTGAGCACGGAGACGCCGAGTGCATGGGCCGAACCGTGATTGTCGCCGACAGCGCGGATGACGAGGCCCGCGCGTGTGCGGAAGAGGACATATGTCACGCCCGCGACCAGCGCCAGCGACACATAGACCAGCAGGTCCTGCCCGAACACGATCCGCCCGATGACCGGAAGATCGCTGAGGCCCGGGATCGACAGAGCTTGCAGCTTGATCCCCGGCCGGCCGACGAACGCTTCGCCGATCATCCCTGACAGCCCCAATCCGAGCAGGGTCAGCGCCAGTCCTGTTGCCACCTGGTTGGCAACGAGATGCAGCGTCAGGAAGCCGAAAAGCAGTGCCATGCCCATGCCGGCAAGCAATGCGCACAGCGCTCCGACATAGGGCGAGCCGGTGGCCTGCGCCCCGGCGAAGCCCATCACCGCGCCGACGATCATCATGCCCTCGACACCGAGGTTGAGGACGCCCGAGCGCTCGACGACCAGTTCGCCGATGGCCGCAAGCAGCAGCGGCGTTGCCGCCGTGATGACTGTCAGAAGAATGGATTCGTAGGCTCCCATGGATCAGTTCCCCCTGCCCGTCGCCGCCGGCCGCCCCAACCGGACCCGGTACAGGATGAGCGTGTCGCAGGCGAGCACGTAGAAAAGCAGCATGCCCTGAAAGACGCGGGTGGTCTTGTCGGAGATGCCCAGACCGACCTGCGCCGCCTCCCCGCCGAGATAGGACAGGGCCAGAAGGAAGCCGGAAAAGAAAATTCCGATCGGGTTGAGCCGGCCGAGAAATGCGACGATGATCGCGGTGAACCCGTAACCGGGCGAGACGATCGGCGTCAGCTGGTTCACGGAGCCGGAGACCTCGCTGATACCGGCAAGGCCGGCAAGGCCGCCGGCAAGCAGGAAGGCGAACCAGACCATCCGGTTCTGCGAGAAGCCGGCGAACCGGCCCGCCCTTGGAGCCTGGCCCAGAACCCTGATCTCGAAGCCCTTCAGCGACTTGAGCAGGACCACGGCGAGGACCAGAACGGCGATAACGGCGAAGATGGCCCCGACATGCATGCGCCCGTCGGCCAGCGCCGGCAGCGTTGCCGCTTCGGAGAAAACCCTGCTTTCGGGAAAGTTGAACCCGTCCGGGTCACGCCAGGGACCGCGCACCAGCCAGTCGAGCAGAAGCTGCGCGATATAGACCAGCATCAGGCTGGTCAGGATCTCGTTGGTGCCGAACCGCACTTTGAGAAAGGCCGGGATTGCTGCCCAGGCCATGCCCCCGGCAATGCCCATGACGAGCATCAGGGGCAGCGTCAGGACGTTCTCGAAGGCGGGAAACATGATCGGCAGGATGCAGCCGACAATGGCGCCGAACGTGAATTGTCCTTCCGCGCCGATATTCCAGTTGTTCGACAGATAGCAGACCGCAAGGCCGACACCGATCAGGATCAGCGGAGTGGCCTTGACGACCAGTTCCTGCAAGGACCAGGACGCCGTCAGCGGTTCGATGAAGAACGTGTAGAGGGCAATGGCCGGGTTCTGCCCCAGCGCGGCGAACAGGATGCCTCCGGTGACAAGCGTCAGTGCAAGCGCGATCACCGGCGACAACAGTGCCATCAGGCTGGATCGTTCGGCGCGTTTTTCCAACTCAAGCCGCATGTGTGGCGTCCCCGCTCTCTTCTTCAACGCCGCCCATGAGCAGGCCGATGCGCTCGCGCGTCATGCCGCGCGCCGGTTCCGGCCGGGATAGCCGCCCACGCGAGATGACGGCGATCCTGTCGGCCAGTTCGAAGATCTCGTCGAGATCCTGACTGATGACCAGGACGGCCGCGCCCTGCCGGCTAAGGTCGATCAGTTCCTGGCGGATAAGAGCTGCCGCACCCGCATCGACCCCCCAGGTCGGCTGATTGACGACGAGGACGCCCGGTTGGCGGTCCAGTTCGCGGCCGATCACGAATTTCTGCAGGTTGCCGCCCGAAAGCGAGCGCGCTTCCGGGTCGTCATGCGACATGCGTACATCATAATTGGTCTTGATGCGCTGCTCCATCTGGCTCGCGCGCGAACCGTCGACGAAACCGCCGCGCGTCAGCTCGTCGCCCGTGGCATGGCGCGTCAGCACGATATTCTCCGAAAGCTTCAGACCGGGCACCGCGCCGTGGCCAAGTCGCTCTTCGGGAACGAAGGCCGCCCCCGACCGCCGCCGCTCCGTGATGCCCGTGCGACCAACATGCTTGCCGTCGATCTGGACGTTTTCCGCCCGTGTCGCCTGCCGTTCTCCCGATACCAGGTCGAAGAGTTCCCCCTGCCCGTTTCCCGCGATGCCGGCAATCGCAACAACTTCACCCCCGTGGACCGCCAGGTCTATGTCCTCGAGCGGCACCGAGAACGGGCCTTCAGGCCCGGCCGACAATCCGCAGAGCTCCAGCCGTGCCACGCCTTCCCGGGCCGGCACGCCGCGCTTCAGGTCGTGTACCGCCGTGCCGACCATGAGCCTTGCCAGCGAACCGGCGGTTTCCTGTGCCGGATCGCATTCGGCCACCACCTTGCCGTGACGCATCACGGTGGCGTGGTGACAGATCCGCTGCACTTCCTCAAGCCGGTGCGAGATGTAGAGGATGGCGCAGCCTTCCGCGGTGAGGCGCTGCAATGTCAGGAACAGCTGGTCCGCCTCCTGCGGCGTCAGCACGGAGGTCGGCTCGTCCATGATGATCAGTCGCGGTTCCTGGAGCAGGCAGCGGACGATCTCGATGCGCTGACGGATGCCGACGGGAAGGTCCGCGACGACGGCGCCGGGATCGAGTGTCAGACCATAGTCCCGGGACACCTCGCCAATGCGTGCGGAGAGATCGCGCATCGAGATCGTGCGGGGCATCGCCAGCGCGATGTTCTCCGCGACCGTCAGCGCCTCGAACAGCGAGAAATGCTGAAACACCATGCCGATGCCGAGGCGACGTGCTTCAGCCGGCGTCTCGATCGACACCTCCCTGCCCTGCCAGTGCAGGCTGCCGGCGTTCGGCTCGAGCGCACCATAGAGAATCTTGACCAGTGTCGACTTGCCGGCGCCGTTCTCGCCCAGCAGCGCATGGATTTCCCCCGCACGCAGCGTCAGGGACACGTCGTCATTGGCGAGAATGTCGCCGAACTGCTTGGAAATTCCCTTTGCCTCCAGCAGGATTTCTCCCTGCCGGTCGCGGCCTGGCGCAGGCGGATCGGTCGGTAGTCTGTCTGTCATCGCTCCCCCCGAGCCCTTGTCATACGGCCCTCAGTCCCCCGGCAAGCCTGCCATCGTCTTTGTTGTGGAAAGTCGCGGCCGCCTCCCGGCGGATCATCAGTTCGCCCACCACCGCAACGGCAATGGCGGCCGGCTCCTTCGATGTTATCCCGGCGATGCCGATCGGGCAGCGAAAGCGCGCAAGCGCGTCCTCGCCATGGCCGGCAGCGCGCAACCTGGAGCGCATCCGGGCCGCCTTGGTGCGGCTGCCGATCATGCCGACCCCGCGAACGCCTGCCTGATGCAGGGCCGCATCGGCGATGGCAAGGTCGATCGCGTGATCGTGGGTCATGATCAGCACCTCGGCTCCGCCCGGAGGGAGAAGGCCCCAGCCTTCGGGCCCGCCGGACAGCGTGGATGGCGGATCGGGGTGATGGATGGATACGACATTCGCCGGCGCACGGCCGGGAAACGCCTCCGCGCGGCTGTCGATCCAACTGATCCTGAATGGCAGCGGCGCGAGCGCGAGAACAAGGGCGCGGCCGACATGACCCGCCCCGAACAGCAGGAGGGAGGTCGCCGGCGCGTCGAAGCGCTCGAACAACAGGGATCCCGAAAGATCCAGCGCTGGCCCGCCGGCATCGTCCCCCGACAGGATTTCGCGCGGCCCGACCGTCCCGTCAGCGGCGATCCGGGCGCGGGTCGCGAGCCCCCCCGACCGCGCCGCCGCTGCAATCCGCTCCACTTCGTTCTGGCGGGCTGAACTGAAGCTCTCCACCGCGAGCGTCACGCGCCCGCCGCAGCATTGACCAAGGTCGGGACCGAGCGAGAACCCGCGCAGCGTGAGCCGGTCATCGGCAGCCCGTGCGCATTGCCGTGCAAGGGCGATGGCCTCGAATTCCAGCGTTCCCCCGCCGATCGTCCCGTGGAACGAACCGTCGGGCGCGACCACCATGCGCGCGCCCGCCTCGCGCGGACCGGATCCTTCAAGCGCCAGGACACTGACCATGGCGCATGTGCCGTGGCGCCCCAGCAATTCGGCAACAGCGCTCCACGGTTCCCTCATGCGCGCCCCCTGCTCCGCTTCATGAGGGAAACGGCCTTGAGGATCTGTTCCGGTGTCGCCGGAGCATCAAGCTCCGGCACCGCGCCGGGATTGAGGCTCGCCACCGCATCGTGGATGGCGCTGAACACGGAGATTGCCAGCATCACCGGGGGCTCGCCCACCGCCTTGGAGCGATAGACGGTCGGCGACGGATTGCCGCTTGAACCGAACAGCTCGACACGGAAATCCTCCGGCACGTCGGAGGCCGTCGGGATCTTGTAGGTCGAAGGTGCATGGGTGCGCAGCCGTCCGGCATCGTCCCAGACGAGCTCCTCGGTCGTCAGCCAGCCCATCCCTTGCACGAAACCTCCCTCGATCTGGCCGATGTCGATGGCCGGATTGAGGGAATGGCCGACATCGTGAAGGATGTCGACCCGGTCGACGCGCATTTCTCCGGTCATCGTGTCGATGGTGACCTCGGAACAGGCCGCGCCATAGGCGAAGTAGAAGAACGGCTGGCCGGAAGCGCTCGGCCGGTCCCAGGTGATGCCCGGCGTCGCATAGAACCCCGTGGCGGAAAGCTGGATCCGCGCCATGTGGGCCTCGCGCGCGAGCTGGCCGAGGGAGACGGTTTCCTCGCCGATACGCACGGCATTGTCCTGGAAGGCGACGGCATCGGGCTCGACCTGGAAGCGCTCGCAAGCGAAGGCAACCAGCCGCGCCTTGATCTTTTCCGCGGCGATCCTTGCGGCCATGCCGTTGAGATCCGTGCCGGAGGACGCTGCCGTCGGGCCGGTATTCGGCACCTTGCCGGTATGGGTGGCGGTGATCTTCACACGGTCGAGCGACACGCCGAACTCCTCGGCGACGACCTGGGCGACCTTCTGGAACAGCCCCTGCCCCATCTCGGTGCCGCCGTGGTTCAGATGGATCGAACCGTCGGTGTAAAGATGCACCAGCGCACCGGCCTGGTTGAGATGCTTGAGCGTGAAGGAGATGCCGAACTTCACCGGCGTCAGGGCGAGGCCCTTCTTGAGGATCGGGCTCGCTGCATTGAAGGCGGCGATGCTCTCCCGCCTTGCCCGGTAGTCCGAGCTTTCCTCCAGCTGGTCGACAACGGCATGCAGGGTGGCATGCTCCTCCACCTTCATGCCGAAGGGCGTGACATCACGTCCCTCGCCGTAGAAATTCCGCTTGCGGATATCGAGCGGGTCAATACCGAGACGGATCGCGAGCGTGTCCATCATCAACTCGGCCGCAAGCATCCCCTGCGGCCCGCCAAACCCGCGAAAGGCGGTGTTCGAACAGGTGTTGGTCTTCAGCCTGCGCGAATGGATCAGGGCATCGGGATAGTAGTAGCTGGAGTCGGCGTGGAACATCGCCCGGTCGACGACGCCGAGCGACAGATCGGCGGAATACCCGCAGCGGGCGAAGAAGCGCATGTCGATGGCACGCACCAGGCCGTTCTCGTCATGTCCGAGAATCCAGTCGGCACGGAAATCGTGCCGCTTGCCGGTCATGATCATGTCGTCGTCACGGTCGAGACGCATCTTGCAGGGATGCCCGCTCACCCGCGCCGCGACGGCAGCGATCCCGGCCCAGTGATTGGCCTGGGACTCCTTGCCGCCGAAGCCGCCGCCCATGCGCCGCACCTCGACGGTGACCGCCGCATCCGGAACGCCGAGCACGCGCGCGATCACGTGCTGCGTCTCGCTCGGATGCTGCGACGAGGTATGCACGAACATGTCGCCGTCCTCGCCCGGCACCGCCAGCGAGACCTGCCCTTCCAGATAGAAGTGCTCCTGCCCGCCGATCCGCATCGACCCTTCCAGTCGCTGGCGCGCGGTGGCCAGTCCGGTCTCCGGAGACCCCTTGCGGAACTGGTAGTCCGGCAGGACGGTCGTATCCGCCGAAACGGCGTCCTCCACAGTCAGCACCGGGGCAAGCGCCTCGATCTCGAACCGTGCCTTGCGCTCCGCGTGGCGGGCTGCCTCGCGGGTGGTGGCAATGACCGCGAAGACCGGCTGCCCCCAGAACGAAATCTCTTCGTCGGCGAACATCGGCTCGTCGCCTAGCGCCGGCGAAACGTCATTCTTGCCGGGCACATCGGCGCTGGTGAGAACCGCGACGACGCCGGGAGCAGCACGCACTGCGTCCAGGTCGAGCGAGACGATCCTGCCTCTTGTCGCGTCACGTGCCCATCCCGGCACCACATGCAAGGTGCCGGCCGGCTCGCGAATGTCATCGACATAGACGGCCTCGCCGGTGACATGGCGTGCGGCGCTGTCATGCGGCGACGGCTGGCGCACCTGCCGAAGCCCGCTCTCTGCCGCACCGGTGTGGTCTTCAAGCCGCATTGCTTGTCTCTCCGCCACGCAAACCGGTCACCCGCGTCCTCTCGTCCGGCGTTCCGCCGATTTCCACCAGTGACTTTGCGAGCAAGGCGCGTGCCACCTCCCGGCGATACGCGTCGCTGGCGCGCATGTCGCTGATCGGATCGAAATCGTCTCCGAGCGCCTTCAGCGCCGCCGCCCAGCTCGACGGCTGGTCGGGCCGCGCCCCGATCAGCGCCAGCTCAGCTTTTGCCGCACGCCGGGGCGTGGCCGCCATGCCGCCAAATGCAAGGCGCGCGTCCGTCACGATTCCGTCGGCGAGCGTCAGGCGCAGCGCGCAAAGCACAGCCGTGATGTCCTGGTCGAAGCGCTTGGATATCTTGAAGCAGCGAAACGCATGATTGGGATCAAGGCGTGGCACGTAGAGACCGGTAACGATCTCGCCGGGCGCCCTGTCCTGCTTGCCGTAATCGATGAAGAAATCCTCAAGCGCCACCGTGCGCGAGGCCGCCCCCTTGCGCAGTTCCAGCGTCGCACCGAGCGCAATCAGCGCCGGCGGGCTGTCGCCGATGGGCGAACCGTTGGCGATATTGCCGCAGACCGTTCCGGAGGCCCGCACCTGCCGGGATCCGATCCTCCGCCACAACTCGCCGAGATCCGGATCGATCCGCGCCATGAAGGCGTGCGTGTCCGAGAACGTCGCACCGGCCCCCATCAGCACGCCGCCGGACGTTTCCTCGACCTTTTCGAAATCGCGTACCCGCCCGAGCCAGATCACCTGCGGCAGGTCGCGAAGCTGTTTGGTCACCCAGAGCCCGACATCGGTGGCACCGGCAACGATGGTGGCCTGGGGATGCGCCTCGCAAAGTGCCGCCAGGGCGTCGAGAGAGGCCGGCGCTGCGAAGAACCGCTGTTCGTCGCCGAGCCACAGGTCGTGCGGGTCCCCGGCCATCTCCAGAAGCGCGGCCGTCGTCTCCTCCGCGCGGCGCGAAAACGCATCGTCCGCCACCTGGAAACAGGCCTCCATCGCAGCGTCGACAATCGGGCGATACCCCGTGCAACGGCACAGGTTGCCGGCCAGCCAGTCGGTGACCGTCTTGCGCGTCGGTTGTGCATCGGGGGCGTGATACAAGGTGAAAAGGCTCATGATGAAGCCGGGCGTACAGAACCCGCATTGCGACCCGTGGCAGTCGACCATGGCCTGCTGCACCGGGTGCAGACGCCCGTCCTGAGCGAGGTCCTCCACGGTGACCAGTTCCGCGCCGTCCAGCATGCCGAGAAACTGGATGCAGGAATTGACCGGCTGATAGACGAGCCGGCCCTCGACCAACCGGCCGATGGCGACCGTGCAGGCCCCGCAATCGCCTTCGCCGCACCCTTCCTTGGTACCCACGAGACCCCGCCGCAGACGCAGATAGTCGAGCACCGTTTCGGTGGGTCGCACATCGGCGAGTTCGACGATCTGACCCTTGTGCAGGAAGCGGAGTTGCCGGCGCATCGCCTAGCTCCCCCTGTAGGTGGAATAGCCGAAGGGCGAGAGCAGCAGGGGCACGTGGTAATGCGCGGCGGCGTCGGCGATCCCGAAGCGCAGCGGAACGACATCGAGGAACGGCGGATCGGGCAGCTTGGCCCCCGAAGTGGCCAGATAGGCGCCTGCCTCGAACCTGAGCTCGTAAATGCCTGTCACGAAGGCATTGCCTTCCAGCAGCGGGGCATCGACACGGCCATCGGCATTGGTGACGGCCCGGGCAATGCAGCTGAACGCCTCGTCGTCCGCTCCCTCGGCCTTCCACAGCGAGAGGGCAAGGCCGGCTGCGGGCTTGCCAAGCGCGGTGTCGAGAACATGCGTGGTCAGTCGTCCCATCGTCCCATTCCGTATCTGTTCGGCGTCGCGCGCCGGGGTCCGGTCAAGTCTGAACCATGACCGTCGCTTGGGCACGCCTTGAAAGAGTGCAACAGCATTGTGACAGCGACCAGAACAGATTCGCGCGCCCTAAGATGCCGTTTCGGCATCGATATGTGAAAGGCGTTCTCTCAATGCGGTCACGGAATGGTCAAAGAACGCATGTGCCGCATGGCTGAGCCCGCGATGCGACGACGTCAGCACCGTGAACCGGTCCCGTTGCAGCGGCGGATCGCGCAGGGGCAGGAAGACAAGCGATCCGTCGGCAAGCTCGCGCTCCAGCCCCAGAATGGTCTGGAAGATGACGGCATCGTCGGCAATGGCAAGGGCTTTCATCAGCTTCAGCGAGTTCGCCTCGACAAAGGCTCCCAGGCCGAGCGGCTGGTCGGCAAGCACCAGGTCTATCCGCTTGCGCAGCGACAGTCCGGGCGACGGCAGGCAGAAGGGATAGGCCAGGCACTCGGCAAGGCTCGGCCGGTGCGTACCCGTCAGCGGATGGCCGGGACGAACCACGGCGCCGATCGCAAGATCGCGGTGAAAGGCGATGTCGAGACGCGGGTCCTCCGGCGGCTCGAAGGTGAAACCGACATCGGTCTCGCCGGCGATGACCGCTTGCGCCACCTGCTCGGAACCGGTGAGCCGGACGGTGATATGAATGCCCGGGAACTTGCGCCGGAACGCCGCGATGACCCCGGGCAACAGGCTTTCCGCCACGCTTTCAACGCTTGTGACATGCACGCCGCCGCGCTGCATGCCGGTCAGGGCGTCGAGATCGCCGGCGGTGGCATCGAAATCCGACAGGGTGCGAAGCACATGGGCGCGCAGGATCTCGCCTGCCGGTGTCAGCCGGACGCCCCGTGCCACCCGGTCGAAAAGCGCATGTCCGAGGGTTTCCTCAAGCCAGAGGATCTGCCGGTTGACGGCGCTCGAGGCGACGTTGAGTTCGCGCGCCGCGGCGCGAATGGATCCGGATGCGGCCACTGCCGCGAAATAGCGAAGCGCAGGACCATAGAGATGACGCGCACGATCCATGGCCTGCCGTCCGGTTGCACCGGGAGAGGAACCGCTTGAAAGCGGCTCCTCTCCCGGTGTGTGTTCAGGGAACGAAAACCGTCGTGCCCGTGGTCTTGCGGCCCTGAAGATCCTGGTGGGCACGCACGGCATCGGAGAGCGCGTATTCCTGGTTCACCTGGATCTTCACATCGCCCGAGCGAACGACGTCGAAGAGGTCGTTGGCCGTCTCCTCGAGGTCTGCGCGCGTGGCGATATAGGAAAAGAGCGTCGGACGGGTCGCGAAGAGCGAGCCTTTCGGGCCGAGCAAGCCGAGATTGAAATCGGTGATGGGGCCCGACGACTGGCCGAACGAAACCCACAGGCCGAGCGGCCGCAGGCAGTCGAGCGAGCCGGGATAGGTGTCCTTGCCGACGGAATCATAGACGACGTCGCAAAGCTTGCCGCCGGTGATCTCGCGCACCCGCTCGACGAAATTCTCGCTCCGGTAGTTGATCACATGAGTGTAGCCGTTGGCCCGGGCGAGCTCAGCCTTTTCCTCGGACCCGACCGTTCCGATCACCGTTGCGCCGAGCTTCGCCGCCCACTGGCCGGCGATCAGGCCGACGCCGCCCGCCGCCGCGTGGAACAGCAGCGTCGTGTCCGAGGTGACGTTGAAAGTCCGTCGCAAGAGATAGCGCGCGGTCATGCCCTTCAGCATCATGCCGGCGGCCGTCTTGTCGTCGACCCCTTCCGGGATCCTGACCAGCCTGTCGGCCGGCACCAGCCGCTCCTCGGCATAGGATCCGAGCGGGCCGACATAAGCAACCCGGTCGCCGGGCGCGACATGGGTGACGCCTTCGCCAACGGCCAGGACCTCGCCCGCCCCCTCGTTGCCGGGAATGAACGGCGTGCCTGCAGGCGCCGGATAGAGGCCGGAGCGGAAGTAGGTGTCGATGAAGTTCAGGCCGATCGCCGTGTGGCGGACGCGCGCCTCGCCCGCTGCCGGCGCCCCGACCTCGATTTCCTCCCAGCGCATGACCTCGGGTCCGCCGGTCTCGTGAACCCTGATTGCGTGAACCATTTCCTGTGCTCCCATCGGGACTTGTTGTCGAACTGGACGGGATCATGGGGTTGCCGGGAGGTGCCGGCAACCCTTTTCGCGTTACTGGTGTTTCGCCCGGCGGCGACGCGACGCCAGGATGTTGATGATCTCGACACCGGCCGAGAAGGCCATGGCGAAGTAGATGTAGCCGCGCGGGATGTGGAAGCCGAGACCGTCCGCCACCAGCGCAACGCCGATCAGAAGCAGGAAGGCCAGCGCCAGCATCTTGGTCGTCGGATGTTTCTGGACGAAGGCAGAGATCGGCCCGGAAGCCAGGTACATCGCAATCATCGAGATGATCACGGCCGCGACCATCACCTCGATATGCTCGGCCATGCCGATCGCCGTGACGATGGAATCGACCGAGAACACCATGTCGATGACGATGATCTGGGCAATCACCGCGCCGAAGCTCGCCACCGCCGCCGATCCGCCCGCATCGTGGCCGCCCTCGATGCCCTGGTGAATCTCGTGGGTGCCCTTGACGATCAGGAACAGGCCGCCGGCAAGCAGGATCAGGTCGCGCCAGGAGATGTCTTCTCCGAAAACGATAAAGACCGGCGCGGTCAGGCCGATCAGCACCGTCAGGATGGACAAGAGCGCGATGCGGAAGATCAGGGCCAGCGCCAGACCGATCTGGCGGGCACGCTTGGCCTGCTGCGGGTCGAGCCGGCTGACCAGTACCGAAATGAAGATGATGTTGTCGATGCCGAGCACGATCTCCATGACCGTCAGGGTCAGGAGGCTTGCCCAGACAGCCGGATCATTCAGCAGTTCGATCATGCCGGGTCCTCGTCTTGCAAGGGGCGGCATCGGGGGAAAGGAGCGCCGCCCTCACCTCCTCATGACAAATGCCCGGACGGAATCCAAGTGGGAATTCAGGCCCCGCGCAGGGCTCCAAGGCCCTGCTGCACGGCGGACACGCAGAGCAGGTAGACGCTGGAAACGGCGAGCGCCCACTTGGCGATGCCTTCCGCCGACATGCCGTTGGCGATGGCGAACCCTGCCGCGACAAACCACACGAGCGTCATGGCCAGCGTCAGGATGCGCCACTTCACGACGCGCACCGGATGGATGAAGCGGATCGGGGCAAATGTCAGTGCGCAAAGCGCGACCACGAAGATCACCGTGAACACCTGCGACGACGACAGCACCATCAGGCCGAAGACGACCATGTTCCAGCCGGCCGGGAACCCCTTGAAGGAGCCGTCCGGCTGCTTCATGCCGTTGTCGGCGAAGTACAGCGCACCGGTGAACACGACGAGGCCGCCGCAGATCCAGTTCCAGGGCGTCGACAGCATGTCACTGGCGGCAAGGGCGAAAGCCGGCAGGAAGACATAGGTGGCGTAGTCGATGACGAAATCCAGCGAGGCGCCGGACCATTGCGGCATGCGCCTGGCGATATCGAAACGGCGCGCCAGGGGGCCGTCGATGCCGTCGATGACGAGCGCAATGCCGAGCCAGACGAAAAGCATGCTCCAGTCGCCCCGCGATCCGGCCAGCAGGGCGAGCAACGCGATGGGAGCGCCTAGCGCGGTCAGGACATGAATGAGAAACAGCGGATGGGCGCTTTTGAGCCGTTCCGCGACGCCTGCGTCGATATCCGCCATCTTGCCCTTTGCCACAGGCCTTGCCTCGCGAAATGGTTCGCGTCGTCGATCCGACGAGACGAGAGAAACATCTCCCAAACTCTTCCTATGCCTTCATGTGCGCCAGACTGCAACACAACTGACATGGAATTGTCGCAAATGATCTTGCGCCGACGGCCTGCTCAAAACCCTGTTATTGCCTTCCCGGCATCGGAGGCCGCCAGCAAAAAACCGCCCCAAAGCAGGAACAGTGCCCCGACGGCGCGGGGCACCCACATGGCGTGAACGGTCTTCTCGACAGCCATCAGCAGTCCCAGAACGGCGATCCACACGACATTCATGATGCCGACCGCGAACATCACAGTCATCAGTGCCCAGCAACAGCCAAGGCACAGCAATCCCTGGAAGACGCCAAGACGAAACACGCCGAAGTAATCCTCCGGCACCCGTTCGAGGAAAAAGGGAAGCGGGCGACGGCAACGCATGAGGCAGGCAAGCTTGGCCGGCGTGAACTGGTAGATCCCCGCCGCGATCAACGTGGTCCCGGCAAGGACGAGTGTTGCCGGCGCCATCATCGGCGACACCAGTCGCAGGGCGGTCAGCCCGCCCTGTGCCGCGGTCGCGACGACCGCATAGGCAACCCAGACGGAAAGATAGCCGAGCGCAAGGGTCACGACCGGCAGGGCGCGCGCGTCACGCCCCGCGATCAGGCGCGGCTGCTCCGAGTATGTCGCGATCATCGGTGCGGCACCGGGCAGCATCATGGCCAGCGCCATCATCACCCACATGACGAAGACAAGGCCGGCATCGCCGGCAGACCACGCACTGCCGACAGGCATGCCGAAGGTTGCCGCCCCTTCCGGCAGGCAGATGGCGGCAAGGGCCGCGCGTGCTTCCGCCGGAAGCCCTGAAAAGATGTTGAACCGGTTGAATGCCCCCATCCCGGGCCCGAGTTCCGACATGTCCATGACCGGAACCATGGCCGTGACCATCGCCGCGAGATAGGCCCATCCGGCCAGCGCTGCCACGCCGACAGCCAGAAAGACGGCGCCCCTGGGCCTGCGGGCAAGCGCGTGCAGGCCCGGCATGCGCCCTGCTCCGTCCCGCTGCGTTTTCGCCCGTCCGGTCATGTACGCTTCTCCGTTTCCGCGTTTCGGCCCCGCGCAAGGCACGCGGTCACAGGTAGCAAAGGAGGTGCATCCGTTCATCCGCGTCCTTGCGGATGCGACCAATCGCGCATGTCCCGAGCTTGCAAATCCGCGCCGGACAGTCATCTTCCACACGAGAGAGTATGCAGATCCGCCGAGGGAGCCGGCAATGACAAAGCGCAGATCCGCCAGTTCGGAAAAATCGACGGCAGGGCCCCCTGCCGACAAGGTGGCTGTCGCGATTGTCGGCGCGGGTCCTTCCGGCATGACGATGGCGATCGCGCTTGCCCGTCACGGGTTTTCCGTGGCGCTTGTCGCCCCGGCCCTGCCTGCACATGACGACAGGACGACGGCGCTTCTTGATTCGTCCGTGGAGATGCTGCGCGCACTCGGGCTGTGGGCCGACGTCGAGCCGCATACGGCGCCGCTTCGGCACATGCGCCTGATCGATGCCACGGGGCGCCTGTTGCGCGCGCCGGAGGTCGTCTTCGATGCATCGGAACTGAAGCTCGATGCCTTCGGCCACAACATCCGGAACAGCGAACTGAACAGCGCCCTTGCCGCCGCTTGCGGGCAGGAAGCCTCGTTGCTGCGCATCGAGGACCGGCTGGCGCATGTCGAGACCGGGACCGACGGTGCAACGCTGGTGCTGGAGAGCGGCCGACAGGTCGAGGCACGTCTCGTCATCGGCGCGGACGGCCGCATGTCGGCCGTGCGCACGGCTGCCGGCATCGCGGCGAAGTCCTGGCGCTATCCGCAATCCGCGCTGGTGCTCAACCTCGAGCACGAGGTTTCGCACCACAACCATTCCAACGAGTTCCATACGCCAACGGGCCCCTTCACGCTGGTGCCCCTGACGGGCCGCCGGTCCTCGCTCGTCTGCGTGGAACAGCCCGACGAGGCCGAGCGGCTTTTCGCCATGGACGACGAGACGCTGTCCCTGGAACTGGAGCGCCGGGCTGCCTCGATTCTCGGGCGCATGCGGATCGCCGGCAAGCGGCAGGTCTATCCGCTTGGCGGCATGACGGCGGAAACGGTCGCCGCCAATCGCTGTGCGCTCGTCGGCGAGGCAGCTCACGCCTTCCCGCCCATCGGGGCGCAAGGGCTCAACCTCGGACTGCGCGATGTCGCGGCGCTTGCCGAACTGCTGGTCGCGGCCAGGAGCAAGGGCGAGGATATCGGCTCGGACGCGGTTCTTGCCCGCTACGAGCGCGCCCGGCGCCCGGACATCGCCTCGCGGACCACTGCGGTCGACCTTCTCAACCGGTCGCTGATGAGCGACCTGTTGCCGGTGCAGGCGCTGCGCAGCGTCGGGCTTTATGCGGCCAGCCGTGTGCCTCCCCTGCGCCGCCTGCTGATGCGCGAGGGCATTGCGCCGATGATGGCGCGGCCGCGCTTGATGCGCGGGCTTTCGCTCAGCTGATCAGCAGCCGTTCAAAGCGGCGCCTTGGCGGTCCGGGGACCGCGAAATGCCGGAGCGATCGGCATCACGGTCGCCGGCAGACGATGCGCGCCGGTCTCGACGACGTGGTCGAACAGCCCACGCTCCATGAAATGCGGATCACGCAGGGCCTCCTCCAGCGTTGCGAGCGGTGTGGCGCAGCAGTCCGCGGCCGCAAGCACTTTTGACCAGTGGGCCGTGTCGTGCGCGGCGAAACGGGCGGCAATTGCCGCGCCGGTCGCCACAGGATCGCGCGCGTCGTCACGAAGGTCCGGGGCCAGCCCGACCGCCTCGCACAGCGCCGCCCAAAACTTTTCCTCGAGCGCGCCGACCGCGATCAGTCCGCCGTCGGAGGCCGGATAGATCCGGTAGCGCGGCGAGCCGCCGGTCAGGAGATCATCGCCATTGCCCGGAAGGATGCCGGTTGCGGCAAGCTTCGCATGGGCAAACAACGCGAAAGTGAACATCGCGTCGCACATCGCGATGTCGATGAGCGATCCCCTTCCCGTCCGTTCGCGTGCGAACAGCGCCAGCAGGATGTTGATGACCGCCGGAAAACTGCCGCCGCCAATGTCGGCAAGCTGAGCGGGAGGCAGCACCGGCGCTTCGGCCGTGCCGCAGGACAGCGCAAGCAGGCCGGTCAGGGCCATGTAGTTGAGGTCGTGCCCTGCCTCGCCCGCCCGAGGGCCTGTCTGCCCGAAACCCGTGATCGAGCAATGGACAAGGCGCGGATTGCGCGCCATCAGCACATCGGCGCCAAGCCCGACACGCTGCATCACGCCGGGGCGGAACTGCTCGATGACGACATCGGCCCCGTCCACGAGCGCCAGGACCTTGTCGCGGTCGGTCGGATTCTTCAGGTCGGCCTCGACGCAGGTCTTGCCCCGGTTGAGCATCGCATAGAGCGCGCTTGCCGGCCCGACGCGCGGCGGGAAGAAGCGCATGTCCTCGCCGCCCGGTCGCTCGATCTTGATCACTGTCGCGCCCGCCTCGGCGAGCATCAGACTGGCCAGGGGACCGGGCAACAGCGTGCTGAAATCGACGACGGTGATGCCGGAAAGCGGTTGTTCGTTCATGCAGCTCCCTCTTCTGCCAAGGCTGTTCAATTCAGCGGCAGGAGCCCTTCGGTGATCAGGTAGATGAAGACAGAGACCGTGATGGTCGAGGCAATGGTCCCGAGCAGGATCGCGCTGGACGCGCGCTGGACATAGACCTGATATTGCTGGGCGATCACGAAGACATTCGCCGCCGGCGGCAGGCAGGCCATCAGGACGGCGGTCGCCACCCAGGCCGGATCGAAACCGCCCACCCAGTTGAGCAGCACCAATACGATCAACGGATGGACGACCAGTTTCACGGCCATGATCACCGGCAGTTCCAGCGGCGTGCGTCCCAGCGGCTGCAGGGCCACCGTCACGCCCATGGCAAACAAAGCGCAGGGAGCTGCCGCATTGCTCAGGAAGGTCAGCAGGGTTTCAATCGCCTGAGGAGGCTGGAACTGAACTGCCGCGGCAAACACGCCTGCTATCGTGGCAAGGATGAAGGGATGAGTGAATATCCGCTTCAGGACCGTGACGGCCATGGTCAGTGGAGGTTCGTTGTCGGTGCCGCCGATCGCCATCATCAACGGCACCAGCGTGAACAGCAGGATGTTGTCGAAACAGAAGACCAGCGCCGTCGGCACGGCCGCCGCCGGGCCGAGCACGGCCAGTGTCAGGCCCGGCCCCATGTAGCCGATATTGGAATAGGATCCGGCAAGCGCCTGGATGGTCGCCTCCGGAATGTTGCCGCGCGAGGCCAGCACCCCCACGCAGAAGGCGACGGCAAAGGCGCAGTAGGTTGCGAACGTCGTTGCCGCGACATAGCCGATATTGGTCAGTTCCTCGATCGGCGTCTTGGCCAGCAGGCGGAAGAACAGGGCCGGCAACGCGATATAGATGATGAAAAACTGCATCCAGGCGAGCCCCGACGCCGGGATCTTCTTCAGCTTTCCGGCCGCGACCCCGAGAAAGATCAGGCCGAAGAACGGAAGCGCCAGTGAAATCACATTTTCCATCGGGGTCTCCGGCGGACACGAGGAGGTGTCCGCATGCGGCCGGCATGTTGCCAAGCCCGGGCCGCTTGGTTAATCACCGCAGGCCTAGCGGGTTCGCAAAGACCGGTCAACGGCAGCGAAGGGAACTTTGGAATGACGCGGAGCGGCGACAGCTTGCGATGAGACGGCAACCTCAAACCCGGTCGGGCAGATGACCAAGGGCTCAGAACTGCACGGGCTTCGGTATCGGGCCGAATGGGCCGCGCTCGCCTTCATCCTCTGGTTGCTGCGCCTGCTGCCGCCCGACACGGCATCGTGGCTGATGGGCAAGGCGTGGCGCTTCATCGCGCCGTTCAACAGCCGCCACCGGCGCGCGCTTGGCAATCTCTCCCGCGCGATGCCCGGGCTTTCCCCCCGCGAGAAGCAGCGGATCGTCCGCGACATGTGGGAAAACCTCGGACGCATCGCCGCCGAAACCTTGCAGCTCGACCGGATTTCCGCCGATTCCGCGCGTTTCGACTACGATATCGATGCCGTTCGAGAGACGGTCGGTGACGGCGGCGCCGTTGTGGTGTCACTGCATGCGGGCAATTGGGAAGTAACGGCGCTGGGCGGTCTTGCCGCCGGGTGGCAGCCGGCCGGTGTCTACCAGTCGCTGAAAAACCCGCTGACGGACCGGATTGTCTACGACCTGCGCGCGAGGCTCTACCCCGCAGGACTGTTCCCCAAGAACCACGAAACCGCACGCAGGCTGCTGACCCTGGCGCGCTCCGGTGGCCGAACCGCGATGCTGGCCGACCTTCAGGACCGCCGGGGTGGCGTGATACCGTTTTTCGGGCACGACGCCTATGCAACCCTTTATCCTGCGACCATCGCGCGTGCGGCAGGCGTTCCACTCGTCGCGAGTCGCGTCGTCCGCCTCCCGGGCAACCGCTTCCGGATCGAGGCCCGTATCGTCGAGATGCCGGATACCGGCGATCGCAAGGCGGACGCCCTGGAAGCCACCCGGCGCTACCATGCGCTGTTCGAGCAGTGGATCCGCGAGTACCCCTCCCAGTGGATGTGGATCATGCGCAAGTGGGTCTGACCGGCGCGCGGGCGGACAACACGGCCCCGGACATATCTCCTGCTTGAATGCCGCAGCGCGAATGTATTTATATGCATTGCAGCATAAATGTTCGGGAGGAACAGGACGTGAAGACACCGCGCGCATTCTATCAACCGCTTGCCATAGGGGCTCCCGCCCCCTTGCGCGAGTTGCCGGTTCGGCTGGAACGCATGATCCATTTCGTGCCGCCGCATGTGGAGAAGATGCGCGCCAAGGTGCCGGACCTGATTTCCGGCGTGGATGTCGTCCTTGGCAATCTCGAGGATGCCATTCCGGCCGACCAGAAAATCGCGGCGCGGCGCGGGTTCATCCAGATGGCCCGCGACAATGACTTCGGCACCACCGGCCTGTGGACCCGCATCAACTGCCTCAACAGCCCCTGGGTGCTCGACGATCTCGTCGAGATCGTCAGCGAAGTCGGCGACAAGCTCGATGTGGTGATGCTGCCGAAGGTCGAAGGTCCCTGGGACATCCACTTCATCGACCAGCTTCTGGCACAACTCGAGGCCCGCGCCGGCGTCACCCGCCCGATCATGGTTCACGCCATCCTGGAGACGGCGGAGGGCGTGAAGAATGTCGAGACAATCGCCACCGCCAGCCCGCGCATGCACGGGATGAGCCTTGGACCGGCTGATCTTGCCGCATCGCGCGGCATGAAGACCACCCGCGTCGGCGGCGGTCATCCCGACTACACCGTGCTCGCCGACGCAGACGGAACGGACGCGGCACGCGGCGCATTCCAGCAGGACCTTTGGCACTACACGGTTGCGAAGATGGTCGATGCCTGCATGTCGGCGGGCATCAAGGCCTTCTACGGCCCCTTCGGCGATTTCTCCGATTCCCAGGCCTGCGAGGCGCAGTTCCGCAACGCGTTCCTGATGGGCTGTGTCGGGGCCTGGTCCCTGCACCCGAACCAGATCGACATCGCCAAGCGCGTCTTCAGTCCGGAGCCGGCCGAGGTCGCCTTTGCCCTGCGCATCCTGGAAGCGATGCCGGACGGAACCGGCGCCGTGATGATCGACGGCAAGATGCAGGACGACGCGACCTGGAAACAGGCGAAAGTGATTGTCGATCTGGCGCGCATCGTTGCGGCAAAAGATCCGGCACTCGCCTCCGTCTACGGATTGTAGGTCCGTGTGCAGTGCCGGTCCCGGCAACCGTCGCGACTTGTAAACTGAACGTTGAGGGCGTATGCGCTAGTCTTGAATCAAGGGGAATTGTTCCCCAGACCTGCTCAACTTGGCTGAACTGACGAAATGCGCACCGCGAAATTCATGATCGGACAGGTCGTTCGGCACCGGGTGTATCCCTTCCGGGGGATCATCTTCGATGTCGATCCGACCTTTTCGAACACAGAGGAATGGTGGGAGGCGATCCCGGACGACGTGCGCCCGGACCGCGACCAGCCGTTCTATCATCTGCTCGCCGAAAATTCCGAGACGGAATATGTCGCCTATGTGTCCGAGCAGAATCTCGTTCCCGACGATACGGGGGAGCCGGTCCGCCACCCGCAGGTCGACGAGATCTTCGAGCAGCAGGACGATGGCTCCTACCTGCCCCGCGACGTGGACCTGCACTGAACGGACGGCAGGGACCCGGACGCCGACGGGCTCGTGAGTATTCCGCCTTGGGACAAGCAAAAACGAGGCGATCCCCGGATCGCGGCGTTTTTTTTTATTGCTGGAGAACGTCGAAGCGTCGCCGGTCAGTTCGAGCCGGAGACTTCCTTCTGCTTCTCGATCAGCTTCTGGCGGGCTTCCTCGGCGCGCTTCTGCAACTCGGACTGGAGCTGCTGCTGCTTCTGCTGGAGGGCGGCCGCGTCGATCGGGTCGCCATCATAGACCTTGGTGAAGCCGGACAGGGTCAGCTGGAACGGGACCTGCTTGGCCTGCTGGTTCAGCGTGGTGAGAACCAGGTTTCCGCCCTTCTTCAACGACCCGATGAAATCGTCGTCAATCACCAGCTCCGAATAGCAGGCGTTGGGGAAGCAGATGCCGTATTTCGCTTCGCTCTGCTTGCCGCTGTCGACCTGGACGCGCAGGCCCGGCTGGATCAGCATGCCCGGCGGCACCGCGAGAAGCAGCGTCTTGCGGGCCTCGCCAGCGATCTCGCGCACGGCAACTGACGCCAGGAACTGCCCCGTATCGGTGCGCAGTTCCTGCGTGACGACACAGATTTCCTTGTTGGACTGCGGGTCTGTGTTGCAGATTTTCACCCAGGGCGTATCTGCCGGCGGTTCGACCGTCTGCGCGCCGGCGCCGCCAATGGTGGCGATCGCCGCAGCCACGGCAACGGTCATGCCCGTCAGGTGGTTCTTGAATCTCTCAGCCATGCAATGCGTCCCTAAGTCCATGGTTTCGTCGCAACGGGCAGATATAAGCGCACCGCCGCCGCGAACCGGAGAAAAATGTGTCGCCCACTCGCCCAATCCTCTGCGCAACGAATGCGGCAAGACCTTGGCTCTTGCGGTCACGGGCGCATCTTTACAGCCAAGTCACGCGAATATCCAGATTATCGGCGTGGCGCCGTGCCGTCGCGGCGGTTTGCGCCGCACGCGGAAAGCAGATGTTGCGCGAAAGCCGCACCCGGACCGGCGAGCCGGCACGACCGGCGCCGGGAACGCTGCGTTGAGACGTCGTTAACCATAACAAAGTGATTGCAGGTTAGAGATGATCTCATGATGCAGACACTTAAATCCCTGATTCTCGCGGGCACGCTCGCGCTGGCGGCAACAGCACCGCTGACGGCGCAGGCGGCGGAAGACGTGCCGTGGCGGCACGGCATCGCCATGCATGGCGAACCCGCCCTTGCCCCGGATTTCACCCACCTCCCCTATGCGGATCCGCAAGCCCCGCGCGGCGGCACTGTCACACATGGCGTGCAGGGATCCTTCGACAGCCTCAACCAGTTCATCGTGCAAGGCGGCACGACGACCGCACGCGGCATCCGCGACACGGATTTCGGCGCGCTGGTCATCGAGAGCCTGCTTGAGCGCAACATGGACGAACCTTTCGCGCTTTACGGGTTGCTCGCCGAATCGGTGCGGCTGCCGGAGGAACGCGACTGGATCGAGTTCCGGCTGAACGAAAAGGCCCGCTTTTCCGACGGCACGCCGGTGACGGTCGAGGACGTGATCTTCTCCTTCGGCATCCTGCGCGACAAGGGGCGGCCGCATTTTCGTGCCCGCTACGCGCGCATCACCGCGATGGAAAAGACGGGCGAGCGCAGCGTCCGCTTTACCTTCGAGGACGGTTCCGATCGCGAGTTGCCGTTGCTTGTCGGCATGTCGCCGATCTTCGCGAAGCACACGATCGACCCCGAAACATTCGACAAGAGCACGCTGACGCCTCCGGTCGGCTCCGGCCCCTACGTGATCGATGCCGTCGATCCGGGCAATCGCATCATCTACCGCCGCAATCCGGACTATTGGGCGCAAGACCTGCCGATCCGCCGCGGTCTCTACAATTTCGACCAGGTACGGATCGAGTATTTCCGCGACGAGAACGCGCTGCTCGAAGCGTTCAAGAAAGGGCTGGTGCAGGTGCTCCCGGTCGCGGATCCGGCACGCTGGACGACATCGATCGACTTTCCCGCGGTCGCAGGGGGCGATGTCCTGAAGGAGAGTTTCAGCCTCGGCACACCTGCCGGCATGTACGGTTTCGTCTTCAACACCCGTCGGCCGGTCTTCTCCGACCCGCGTGTGCGCCGGGCGTTGGCCATGCTGTTCGATTTCGAATGGGTCAACCGCACGCTCTATCACGGGCTCTATGCACGGACCGGCGGCTACTTCGACAATTCGCCCCTCTCCTCGCTCGGCCACCCGGCCAGCGCGCTTGAACGCGACCTGCTCGCCCCCTTTGCCGAGGAGATCGAGCCTGCCGTCATGGACGGAACATGGCGTCCGACAGAGGCTGACGGGTCGGGTCGCGACCGGGCCGTGCTGCGTGCGGCCGTCGGTGCACTGGGCAAGGCGGGCTACCGGATCGACGGCGGCGTGATGAAGGGTCCGGACGGAACACCGCTCGCGTTCGAGATGCTGGTCGCGGCCCAGGACCAGGAGCGACTGGCGCTCGCCTATCAGCGGGCGCTCAAGCTCGTGGGCATTGCCACGACGATCCGCTCCGTCGACAGCGCCCAGTACCAGCGCCGCCGCCAGACCTTCGATTACGACATGGTGCTGAACACCTGGCTCGTGTCGTTGTCGCCCGGCAACGAGCAGCGCTATCGCTGGGGCAGCGAGGCCGCCCGCCAGGAGGGCTCGTTCAACTATGCCGGGGTTGCCAGCCCGGCCGTCGACGCGATGATCGACGCGATGCTGTCCGCGCGCGACCAGGACGGCTTCACCGCCGCCGTCCGCGCCTTCGACCGTGCCCTGATCTCCGGCGCCTATGTTGTGCCGCTCTTCCATCTTCCCGAAAAATGGGTTGCCCGCTGGCGGGACATCGCCCGCCCGCAGGCGCATTCCGTTTTCGGTCCCCGTTTCGAGACCTGGTGGTCTGCCAGGGACAATTGAGTGTTGTGGATGTAACGCGATGATCCTGACGCCGCTGAAGACTATCGAGATGCACCGCCAGACCGGCCTTTGGGGTCAGGTCACGCTGGATGCGCTGTTCCGCAAGACCGCCGCCGCCCACCCCGACCGGCTCGCGCTTGTCGATGCGGATGCGGCGAGCGGCGGACTGCGCGACACGCCGCGCCGCCTCACCTATGCTGAGGCCGATCGCGAGATCGCGCGGCTGGCCGCCTTTTTCGCCGCCGTCGGCCTCAAGCAGGACAACGTCGTCGGCCTGCAGAGCGCCAACACTGTCGATGCGGTGATCTCCCTGCTGGCGGCGCTGCGTGCCGGTCTTGTCGTCGCTCCCTTGCCGCTGCACTGGCGCCAGAAGAACGTCATCGAGGCGCTGACGCGCGCCGGGGCCAAGGCGCTGATCGCAGGCGAGAGCTTCGGTGGGCGCTCCATCGGCATGGAGGCCCGCGACACGGCCGCCGAACTCTTCGCGCTGCGGTTCGTCTTCGGTCTCGGGGACGAGGTCGAGGACGGGCTGATGGAACTCGAACAGATCCTCGCCGACCTGCCCGACGACATGGAGCCGGCGCCTGTCCGCCGCGACCCGAACGCCGCCGATCACGTGGCGACGCTGACCTGGACCCGTTCCACCAGCGGCGAGCCGCTGCCCATCGCCCGCAGCCACAACCAGTGGATCGCCGCCGGCCTGATGCCCTATCTGGAACTGTCGCTGCCGCCCGCGCCGGTTTTCGTCCAGCCCTATGCACTGACGGGCATGGCCGGCCTTGGTGCCGGCTTCGTTCCCTGGCTGCTTTCCGGCGGCACGCTGCATCTTCACCACCCGGCCTCGCTGCGCCGGCTCGCCGCCCATGCCGATGCCGTCAAGGCTGACATGGTGCTGTGCCCGGGTTCGCTGGCCCCCGCGCTGGAACGGCGCATCGACACTGCCGAGTGCCGCATCGTGCCCGTGTGGCATGCGCATTCGGCCGCGGCCACGCCCCACCAGACCAACCGTGACGTGGTCGACCTGCATGTCGCCGACGAATTCGCCATGGTCGCAAGACGTCGCGAGGGAAGCGCCCTGCCCCGCCCCTTCGCCAGTGGCCGCATCGGCTCGCCTTCGAGCGCGGCAAAGGGACCGGCGTTGCTGGAAATCGACATCGACACCGAATCCGTGCCCAACACGCTGAAGGTGCGCGGCGCCATGGTCCCCGATGCCGCCTGGCCGGCCTGCAAGGTGCGGGTGCCGACCGACAAGGCCGGTTTCGTCGACACGCTCCTGCCGCTGCGCCAGAACGAGAGCGGCATCACCGCCTTCGGCATTCCCGGCATGACCGCTCCCGGCGTTGGTTCGCTGCCTTCGCTCGATGCGCTCTATGCCGCCTATCCCGGCATCCTGGAGGCGGCCGCCTTCGTCGTCGAGGACGACCTGGTCGGCGCCCGCCTTTATGCCGCGCTGGTTCCCCAAAAAGGCCTGCTCTTCGATGTCGAGGGTTTCTTCGCCTATCTGGAGGCGGAACATGCCGGCCTTGCCGAAATCCCGCTCCGGGTGATGCCCGTCGCCCGCCTGCCGCGCAGCGAAACCGGCAAGGTCGACCGCGCAGCGCTCGCCGCGCGCGCCGGCATGAGCCGGGCCGAAGTGGCGTGACGGGTCCGCTGACCGACATGGAAACTGCCAGGGAAGCGGGCCCGCGCATCCTCGTCGGCCATGCCGGGGGACGCGACACCGAACCACAGGCGCGGAGCCTCGTTGAAACCGGTCCGGGCGCCTTTGCCTGTCCGGACGATGCGCGCGAGCTTGCAGCGCTTCCCGATGCGCTCGTCTGGGTCGGCGGGCCGGCGGACGGACTGCCCCCGGCCTTTGCGGTCCTGCGCGAAAGGGCACGCGCGGCGAGGATCGCCCTGCCGCTTGTCATCGTCGGCGACCGGATGCCGGCCGGGTTCGACGTGCGCGCTGCCGACGTGATTGTGCCCGGGACCTGCCCGCCGACCGTCCTGCAGGAACGCATCGCGGAGGCCGTGCGCCAATCCCTGCGCATGGAGGAGGCCCGGCTGCGCCGGTCCGCCTTTGGCCGCGATCCCTTTGCCCCGGATACAAAGCCGCTCCTGCCGGAAGAGGATGCGGCGCGGCGCACCCGCATTCCCGTTCTTGTCGCCGGCAATGGCAGCCGCATCGCCGCCGCGCTGTCGGGCGGCCTGTCTGCCATCGAGCTTGTCGGTTGCCTGACACCGGACGCGGCCCTTGCCCGGCTTGGCGAACACCCGTTCCGCATGCTGGTGGCGGACCTTCCCGAGGCGCGCGCGCTGGAGCTTGTCGCCGCCCTGCGCCGCGACCCGCGCCACATCGCCCTGCCGGTCATGGTGCTTGCGGAGGGGCAGCCGGCCGCCGCCGCCTTGCTGGAGGCCAGCGCCAGCGACGTCGTCACTTCGACCGCGCCCGACGACGAACTCGGCGCCCGCTGCCGCATGCTGTTGCGCTCCGGCGCGCGGCGGCACCTGGCCGGCGCCTGCCTGTCGCGCTACCGGGCAAGCGGACCGCGCGTGCGAGCCGAACTCCCGCATGATGCGTTCGAACACTATCTCGCCGCCCTGCGGCGCGTCCTTGCCTTCCGCGGCGGCGAACCGCACCTGCTGCGGCTCGACGAGATCGACGTCGCAACGCCGCCGATGGCCGCCGACAATGACGATCCCTTCGCGGCGGCAATCGGAAATCCCGTACGCTCGGCTGCGCTCGCCGCATCGCGCGACGAGGATTTTGTTGCTAGGGTGGCCGAAATCGGCGACGTCGCGCTGGTTCGCAACCGGCAAGCGCTCGAACGTATCGAGCGTCGCATTGCGGCCATCGTCGCCAGCACAAGTTTCGCCTGACGCCTTTCGGAGCATGGCTTCGAGCGGCAGTCAGGCCAGCCTACAAGGAATGCCCTCATGGATGCCGAAACCAGCGACGCCGAAACCGAGCCGCAGCCGATGCAGATCGACGTCATTTCCGACGTGATGTGCCCGTGGTGCTATATCGGTAAGCGCAGGCTGGAAAAGGCGCTGGCCAGCGTCCCCGATATTCCCGTCGCGCTGCGCTGGCTCCCCTATCAGCTCGACGAGACGCTGCCGCGCGAGGGCAAGGACCGCCAGGCCTATCTGAACGAGAAGTTCGGCGGCACCGAGCGGGCCGAGGCCGTCTACGCGCCGATCCGGGCCGCCGGCGCGCAAGAAGGCATTCCCTTCGCCTTCGAGCGCATCAAGAAGTCGCCCAACACGCTCGACTGCCACCGGCTGATCCTGTGGTCACGCGCCGACGGGGTGCAGAGCGAGATGGCCGAGCGGCTGTTCCAGCTCTATTTCGTCGAAGGCGCGGACCTCACCGACCCGCAGGTGCTCATTGGCGCCGCCGCCGATGTCGGCATGATGTCGGACCTTGTCGCCGAATTGCTGCCGACGGATTCCGACTTCGAGAAGATCCGCAAGGACCTCGACAAGGCCCACGCCATCGGCGTCACGGGCGTGCCCTGCTTCATCATCGACGAGCGTTTCATGGTGATGGGCGCGGAAAAACCGGAAACCATCGCCGCCGCGATCAAGCATGCACATGAGACAAAGCCGGGGTGAGTGCCAGAAGCCTCGTCGACCTCGCACCCCGCGCAGGCTGAACGGGCGCTGGTCCGGGTTGCCGGCTTTCGTGTTATTGTTTCTGGCGGCGAAGCGATAACTGAGGGCCATGACGATGGTGTTCGCGTCAAGTCACCGCTTTCCCCGAGCGCTGCGACTTTCCTGTTTTGCGCTGGGTTTGTCGTTGGCCGCCGGACAGCCTGTTTCGGCCGAACCGCACCGCATCGCCTTCTCCCACAAGAACTTTTCCGACCTCCGGGGCATACTGAACGTGTTCGACACATTCCGGACCGCGTGCCTTGCCCAGCCCGTGACACAGGGCCTTGACGAGCAGCTTCTTCCCGAAGGTTACCGGATTGTCTCTTCAAGCCTGCATGCCCTCGGCCTTGAAACCGCCGTCGAGCCCAGGACGACGGTTCTGTCCATGACCGGGGACGAGGAGAAAGATTTCACCGGCGGACATCCCTATGTCGAACTTGGACTTCCCAATGATGCCGCGCCGAACGGCGCGTGCCGGGTCGCCTGGAAGCGGACATGGGATTATGCCGACGGCGTCGACAAGGTCATGACCGACACCGCCGTCCTCTTCGATCCCTGGCTGTCCTTCCGGCTCAAGGCCGTGCGCGTCTCCCGGCCCGAGGACGGGTTTGCGGTGGCGGAGCGCTACGACCACGTCAGCGAATGGGCCGCGCCCTGCTTTGGCGGCAAATGGTGCCGCCTCGAGACGCTCCTGATCCTGAACCGCAAAGATGGTATCCATCTGACGATCAAACGCAGCGACCCGCCGTCAGCCTCCGGCGGGAAGAACTAGGCCGGTCCTTACTTAACCGCCGCCACAGACAAACCGAAAACCCTCACCGTCGCGATCAGGCACACAGCTCCAATCCGCCTGTAACCGGCTGTCGTCTTCCCCAAAACAAAAGCCGCCGGATCGCTCCGGCGGCTTCGCGTTTCAGTCGGCCAGTGACAGGTGGTGCAAGGTGTACGCCCTGCACTCAGACCCTCACCCCCGCAGCACATCCCGACCGGCATAGCGGGCCTGGGTGCCGAGCTCTTCCTCGATGCGGATGAGCTGGTTGTACTTGGCGAGCCGGTCGGAGCGCGACAGCGAGCCGGTCTTGATCTGCCCGCAATTGGTGGCAACGGCGAGATCGGCGATGGTCGCGTCTTCCGTCTCGCCCGAACGGTGCGACATGACGGCCGTGTAGGCCGCCTTGTGCGCCGTGTCGACCGCATCCAGCGTCTCGGTCAGCGTGCCGATCTGGTTGACCTTGACCAGGATCGAGTTGGCGACGCCTTTCTGGATGCCCTCGCGCAGGCGCGTGGAGTTGGTGACGAAGAGATCGTCACCGACGAGCTGGCACTTGGAACCGACCATGTCGGTCAGCGCCTTCCAGCCGGCCCAGTCGTCCTCGGCCATGCCGTCCTCGATCGAGATGATCGGGTAGCGATTGACGAAATCGGCGAGATAGGCGGCCATCTCCTCGGGAGCGAGCACCTTGCCCTCGCCGTCGAGATGGTACTTGCCGTCCTTGAAGAACTCCGTCGAGGCGGCGTCGAGAGCCAGGAACATGTCCTCGCCCGGACGGTAGCCGGCCTTCTCGATCGCCTTCATGACGAAGCCGATAGCCTCGTCCGTGGAACCGATATTGGGGGCAAAGCCGCCCTCGTCGCCCACATTGGTGTTGTGGCCGGCGTCCTTCAGCTCCTTCCTGAGCGTGTGGAACACCTCCGAGCCCATGCGCACGGCATCCTTCAGCGTCTCGGCGCCGACCGGCATGATCATGAATTCCTGCACGTCGATCGGGTTGTCGGCATGCGCGCCGCCATTGATGATGTTCATCATCGGTACCGGCAGCAGCCGCGCGCCCGTGCCGCCCACATAGCGGTAGAGCGGCAGGCCGGCCGACTGGGCGGACGCCTTGGCAACGGCAAGCGACACGCCGAGAATGGCGTTGGCGCCAAGGCGCGCCTTGTTGGGCGTGCCATCGAGCGCGATCATCGCCTCGTCGATCTGGATCTGGTCTTCCGCGTCGAGACCGCCGAGCGCCTCGAAGAGCTCGCCGTTGATGGCGTCGACCGCCTGCTCGACGCCCTTGCCGAGATAGCGGGACCCGCCGTCGCGCAGCTCCACCGCCTCATGCGCGCCGGTGGAGGCGCCGGAGGGGACCGCGGCGCGGCCGAAGGCGCCGTCCTCGAGATAGACGTCGACCTCGACGGTCGGATTGCCCCGGCTGTCGAGGATCTCGCGTCCGGTAATGTCCACGATGGCGGTCATGCTCGTCTCCCTGTGAAATCAGAAATGGCAGTGAGGTCTGAAGGCGTGAAGCCCGGCACCCTGCGGGCACGGCTTACGATGAAATCGTGACGATGGAACGTATCGTCCGCGCTTCTAGCCGAGACGGCGCAAAAGGGGAAGCGCGGGCGTGTTCTCAGATGCCGCGCGGGCGCGACTTGGCGACCTTGTCGAAGGCCATCAGGTCCTCGAGCAGGTCCTTCAGGTCCTTGAGCGCGATCATGTTGGGCCCGTCGGAGGAGATGGTGTTGTCCGGGTCCGGATGGGTCTCGATGAAGAGCCCGGCAACGCCGACGGCAACGGCCGCGCGCGCCAGAACCGCCACCATGTGACGCTCGCCGCCGGAGGACGCCCCCTGCCCGCCCGGCTGCTGCACCGAATGGGTGGCATCGAAGACTACCGGCGCGCCGGTCTGGGCCATCACCGGCAGCGCCCGCATGTCGGTGACCAGCGTGTTGTAGCCGAAGGAGGCGCCACGCTCGGTCAGGAGAACGTTCGGATTGCCGGTGTCGACGATCTTGGCGAGCACGTTCTTCATGTCCCAGGGAGCGAGGAACTGGCCCTTCTTGACGTTGACGACACGGCCCGTCCTGGCGGCGGCGACAAGCAGATCGGTCTGGCGGCACAGGAAGGCCGGGATCTGCAGCACGTCGACGACTTCCGCGACCGGCGCGCATTGGTCGGCGGAATGGATGTCGGTCAAGACCGGCATGCCGAATGTCTCGCGGATCTCGGCGAAGACCGGCAGCGCCTCCATGAGCCCGACCCCGCGAGAGGCGGCGATCGAGGTGCGGTTCGCCTTGTCGAAGGAGGCCTTGAAAACGACACCGATGCCGAGCCCGTCGGCGATTTCCTTCACCGCCGCCGCACATTCCAGCACATGCGCACGGCTTTCCATCTGGCAGGGCCCGGCGATCAGCGCGAAGGGCGCCTCCTGGGCAAACGTCACGTTGCCGACCTTCACGCTCTGATTGCAGGTCATCGTCATGGCTGTCCCGTGTCTCCTTGCCGCCCCGGCCCTCAAGATTTTCACCGCCCGTCAGTAGTCCGCATGGAGCCCGCGCGCAAGCATCGGCCGTCGCCATCCTCCCGGGAGGTCTTGCGTTGTCGAAACGGAAACGCCTTCCGGTTTAAGCGGATGCTCCAACTTGGTTCCGTCATCCTTTCAGGCTACCTTCCCGCACCTCAGGCCTCGCCAGACGGCCAGAACAAACCGGAAAGCGCGTTCGATGCAGAAAAAGAAGATCCGCAAGGCAGTCCTTCCCGTGGCGGGACTGGGCACCCGTTTCCTGCCGGCCACCAAGGCCCTGCCCAAGGAAATGCTGACGATCGTCGACCGGCCGATCATCCAGTATGTGGTCGACGAGGCCCGTGCCGCCGGCATCGAGCATGTCGTCTTCGTCACCGGGCGCAACAAGCACGTCATCGAGGACCATTTCGACATCGCCTACGAGCTGGAGGACACGCTGCGGGCCCGCACCAAGGCCAGCGCGCTGAAGCTGCTGGAGGCGATTCGTCCCATGCCCGGCACGACCAGCTTCACCCGCCAGCAGGAGCCGCTGGGCCTTGGTCACGCGATCTGGTGCGCCCGCGACATCATCGGCGACGAGCCCTTCGCCATCCTGCTGCCCGACATGCTGATGAAATCCGATCCGGGCTGCCTGTCGCAGATGGTCGAGGTCTATAACGAGCACGGCGGCAACGTCATCTCCGTGGAAGAGGTTCCGCAAGACCAGACCCACAATTACGGCATCGTGGAGGTCGATGGCGACGCGTCCGCCAAAACGCTCTCGATCACCGGCATGGTGGAAAAGCCCGCACCGGGAACCGCACCGACCAACCTTTTCATCAACGGTCGTTATATCCTCCAGCCGAAGATCTTCGAACTGCTGGAGAACCAGGAGACGGGCGCCGGCGGCGAGATCCAGTTGACCGACGCCATGCTGGCGCTGATGGGCATGGAGCCTTTCACCGGTCTGCGTTTCGAAGGCGAGACTTACGATTGCGGCTCCAAGTCCGGCTTCCTGGCCGCCAACATCGCCTATGCGCTGGAGGACGAGGAACTGGCATCGGAACTGCGCCCCTTACTCAATGCCATGCTGAACACCTGATCCGACCCACCCGACACCGGCGACCATGCGCACCATTCTCGTTACCGGCTCGGCCGGCTTCATTGGCTATCATCTGTGCCGCCGTCTCCTCGATGACGGATGGCGCGTGGTCGGGCTTGACTGCGTCAGCCCCTATTACGACCCCGCGCTGAAGGAGGCGCGCCTGAAGATCCTCAACGGGATCGACAATTTCATCGAGGCGCGGATCTCGCTTCAGGATCGCGATGCGGTCATGGCGTTGATGGCGGAGCACGCTCCGGAGCGGATCATCCATCTCGCGGCGCAGCCCGGTGTGCGCTATTCGCTGGAAGTGCCGCAGGCCTATGTCGACGCCAATGTGACCGGCTTCCTGACGATCCTGGAGGCGGCCCGGGCCTTCCCGGTCGATCATGTCGTCTTCGCCTCGACCTCCTCGGCCTACGGCCTCGACGAGGCGATGCCGCTGTCCCCGCATCGCGGCGGCAACCATCCGATCTCCCTCTACGCAGCGACGAAGAAGGCCAACGAGGCGATGGCGCACAGCTACGCCCATCTCTTCGGCATCCCGTTGACCGGCTTGCGCTTCTTCACGGTCTACGGCCCATGGGCGCGGCCCGACATGGCGCTCTACAAGTTCACCAGCGCCATTCTCGAAGGCCGGCCGATCGACATCTACAACAATGGCGAGATGCTGCGCGATTTCACTTATGTGGACGACATCGTCGAGGGCATCGTGCGGATCGCCGACCGTCCGGCGCGGGCCAATCCGCACTGGAACGGCGCGGAACCCGACCCGGCGACGAGCCGTGCGCCCTACCGGATCCACAATATCGGCAATTCCGAACCGGTGAAGCTGCTGCGCTATGTCGACGCGGTGGAGGCGGCCTGCGGTGTCAAGGCGATCCGAAATTTCATGCCGCTGCAGCCAGGCGACGTGCTGGCGACCTGGGCGGATGTCGAGGATCTGGTCGAGGAGACGGGCTTCCGGCCCAGGACCAGTGTCGAGGACGGCGTGAAAGCCTTCGTCGACTGGTATCGCGACTTCTACGGCGTGTGAGACGCCAGGGCGGTTACTTGCCGCCCTGCTTCTCCGCCTTGGCGCGGGCAAAACGGGCGCGCAGCTGTTCGCCGCGCCCTTCCTTGATCACCTGCCGCGACCGGCCCAGCGACAGGGCGTCCGCCGGCACATCCTCGGTCACGACGCCGCCGGCCGCCAGATAGGCGCCGTCGCCGATCGTCAGCGGCGCGACCAGGGTCGAGTTCGAGCCGACAAAGACGCCCGCGCCGATATCCGTGTGGTGCTTGAGAAACCCGTCATAATTGCAGGTGATGGTTCCCGCGCCGACATTCGCCTTCGCGCCGACACGGGCATCGCCGATATAGGTCAGGTGATTGACCTTGGCGCCCGCCTCGATCCGCGCGTTCTTGATCTCCACGAAATTGCCGACATGCGCGCCCTCGCCGATCCTCGCGCCGGGACGCAGCCGCGCGTAGGGACCGAGCGTCGCACCGGCCTCGACCACGGCCTCCTCCAGATGCGAGAAGGCGCGGATCGTGACGCCGTCGCCAACGGTGACGCCGGGTCCGAAGACCACGTTGGGCTCCACCAGCACATCCCGGCCGAGCCTTGTATCGTGGGAGAAGAACACGGTTTCCGGAGCAACGAGGCTGGCACCCTCCTCCATCGCTGCAAGCCGCGCGCGGGCCTGGAAGTCGGCCTCCACGCGCGCCAACTGGGCGCGGGTGTTGATCCCCTGCACCTCCCACTCCTCGGCGGTTTCCGTCACGACGGAAAGGCCCATGCTGTTGGCGATCTCGACCGCGTCGGTCAGGTAGTACTCGCCCTTGGTGTTGGCGTTGCCGACCTGTCCGAGGATTTCGGCGAAGCGTGCCCCGCTAAAGCCCATGATGCCGGAATTGCAGAAATCGACCTTCCGCTCCTCGGCGCTTGCATCGCGTTCTTCGCGGATGGCTACCAGCCGCCCGTCCTGCGTCAGAAGTCGCCCGTAACCGGTCGGATCGGCGGCATGAAACCCGAGCACGGCGACATCGGCACCGCTTTCCAGTCTGGCCGAAACCCGCGCGAGCGTGTGTGCAGAGACCAGCGGCGTGTCGCCGAACAGCACCAAGACCTGGTCGGGCGTGTCGGCGAACGCCGGCGCGGCAGCGCGCGCGGCATGCGCCGTGCCAAGCCGCTCGCCCTGGACGTGACATCCGGCTTCCGGCGCCAATCGCGCAACCTCGGCGGCAAGTTCCGGCATGTCGGGTCCGACCACGACCGCGACACGGTCGATCCCCGCCCCGGTCACCGCTTTCAGCACGTGCCCGACGAGCGACAGGTTCGCAACCTCGTGCATCACCTTCGGCCGCTCCGACTTCATGCGGGTACCGAGGCCGGCGGCAAGGACAATGGCGAGACGGGAGTTGTGCGGCATGGTGGGTCTCAGGGTTTGCAATCGGACGGGGTCACGTTCTCGAAGGCCGGTCGCGCGGCGTCAAGCCATTGATCGCACGGGGCTGCCTTTTTGTCGCGGCCCGTGCCAAGAACGACGGTGAGTGAGTGGACGATTCTTCAAGTTTCGTATGTTGGAAATATAGAAAAATATTGGATGCAGGGAACGCAGGACATGGAAGCGACACAGGACGGCGACGGATCGAACGCGCTCGCGGAATCGCAGCTGAAGCATTTTCCGGTCACCTTCTTCGCCGTGGTCATGGGTCTTGCCGGCCTGTCGCTGGCGACACACCGGATGGAGGTGGCAGGCGTGGTGCCAACCGGCGTCAGCTTCGCCCTGATGACCGTGACAGCACTGGCATTCGCCGGCATCGCCGGGTTCTTCATAGCAAAGGCCGTGCGCTATCCCAAGGCCCTGCGCGCCGAGTGGGAGCACCCCGTCCGGATCGCCTTTTTTCCGGCGATCACCATCGGTGTACTGCTGATCTGTGCCGGCCTCCTGCCGCTTGGCGACGAGATCATTCGCCCGGTATGGATGGCGGCAACCGCTGCGCATCTGGCCGTGACCCTTGGCGTGGTGTCTGCCTGGATCAGCCATCGCACTTTCGAACAGGCGCACCTGACCCCGGCCTGGTTCATACCAGCCGTCGGAAACGTGCTGGTGCCGCTTGCAGGTGTGCCTCTCGGTTTCCCGGAGATCTCCTGGTTCTTCTTCTCGGTTGGAATGCTCTTCTGGCTCGTCTTTCTGACGCTGGTCTTCAACCGGTTGATCTTCCACAACCCGATCGCCGAACGCCTGCTTCCGACCCTGGTCATTCTCATCGCCCCGCCGTCGGTGGGCTTCGTCGCATGGTTGCAGCTGAATGGCGGCGAGATCGATGCCTTTGCCCGCGTGCTCTACTATTGCGCGACGATGTTCGTCCTCGTGACGCTGACACAGGTCGGGAAGCTGATCCGCCTGCCCTTCTCCATGGCATGGTGGGCCTATTCCTTTCCCGTTGCGGGCTTTACCGTCGCCTCCGCGCTCTTCGCGGAAGGCACGGGCGCGGGCTTTCAAAAAGGCCTCTCCTTCATCGCCTATGCGGTTCTGTGGGTCGTGATCGCGATCCTCGTGTCCAAGACGCTGGCGGCGATCCGGCGCGACGAGATCTGCCGGCCGGAAGGCTGACCCCGTCGCCAGCGCGAAGACGCGCTACCAGAGCGTCTTGCGCGCCCGCTCCGGCCAGTCCCTGTCGTAGCTGTCCCCGCCGACATGGCCCTGGCTGAGCGCCGCCAGGATCGTGCCCGGCGTCGGCAGGTGCGACAGGTCTCCCTGCGCGTCCGCGTCCCAGAGACGAGAACGCACGATCGCGCGGGCGCACTGGAAATAGACCTTTTCGACATGCACCAGGATGACGGTGCGGGGCGCATGGCCGTCAACCGTGAAGTCGTCCAGCAGCTGCGGATCGGTGCTGATCCGGGCGGTGCCATTGACACGCAGCGTCGTGCCGCTGCCGGGAATGAGGAACAGCAGCGCCACCCGCGGATCGCGCACGATGTTGCGCAGGGAATCGATCCGGTCGTTGCCGCGCCGGTCGGGAAGCGCCAGCGTCTTGCGGTCGAGAATGCTGACCACGGCGCCTCGGTCGCCGCGCGGCGAGCAGTCGAGCCCTTCCGGCCCGACGGTTGCGAGCGACACGAAGGGAGATGCGTCGATATAGGCGGCGTAGTGTTCGGAAATCCAGTCGATCTCCTTGACCGTTGAGGCCGCCTTTGGCGTGCCGTAGATGCGCTCGAGGTCGTCCAGAGTGGTGACCGTCGCCATCGGCAATCTCCTGCAATGTCACGAATGGAACCCGACGCCCGGAACCGGACGGGCGCAAGCTACCAGCTCCTGCGGGCTGCCGCCATGTGCTGGCTGGGTCGCTGAGCCGAGATCCCGCTTGCGCTTGCAATCCGTTCATCGCTCGCATTCTTGCCCTGTCGATGCGATCCTGTTTCCTGTCGGCGGACTGTCCGCCTCTGCAAGCGCGGCCTCCACGCCAAACACCAGCGACCCCTGAGGAAAGGGCTGCGGACCCATGACACACGCGGGACGACACCTTGCGGCGACTGCGGCCGCCCTGCTGGCGTTCACCCTGGCGGCGTTGGCGCCTCGCACGACCGCTGCCGAGATGGCTGTCGATCTGGAGCTCGTTCTTGCGGTCGACGCGTCGGCAAGCGTCGACGAGACTGAGTTCTCCTTGCAGATGAACGGGATTGCCGCCGCCTTCCGCTCTCGCGAGGTACAGGAGGCTATCGCTTCCGGACCTGCCGGCAGGATCGCGGTGGCGCTGGCCGTGTGGGCCGAGGCGGAACGCCCTGCGGACCTCACTCCCTTCCACCTCGTGCGCGATGGCGCGTCGGCAAGCTATTTCGCCAGCGCAGTTGAGGCCTGGCCGCGACGCGTCAATGGCGGTACCGGGATCGGTGCCGGTCTCGCCCATGCGATGCGGCATTTCGACCGAAACGGATACGCCGGCCGCAGGCGCGTCGTCGACGTCTCGGGAGACGGCCGGGAAACGCCCCCGCGCGACTATGTGGTGCTGATCGAGACCGCGCGCGGCATGGCGCTGGGGCGAGGCATCATCATCAACGGGCTCGCCATCGAGAACGAGGACCGAGGCCTTGCGCAGTGGTATCGCGACAATGTCGCGGTCGGTCCGCGCAGTTTCGTCATGTCGGTCGCCCGTTATGAGGATTTCGCGGCCGCCATGCGCCGCAAGCTGATCCGCGAGATCGAGGACCGGCCTCCGCTGGCAGCCGTAGCGCCGGGCGCAACCGCCAGCGAACGGTGACGGGTCCTATTCGGCCGCCTGGGTGCGCGGCTTGATCACCGGCTCCATGTTCGAAAGCTCCGCAGGATCGAGGTGACAGAGGATGCGGTGTCCATCGCCGAAGCTGCGCAGCGGCGGCAGGTCGACATCGCATGTACCCGGGATCATGTAGGGGCAGCGCGTGGAGAACGGACATCCCTTTGGCGGGTTCGATGGCGAAGGAATTTCCCCCTTCAGCACGATGTGCCTCTTCTCCACCCTGGTGTCGGCGATCGGGACGGCGGCGAGCAGCGCCTCAGTGTAAGGATGGTAGGGCGGCGCGAAAATCTCCTCCGTCGTCCCCTGTTCCATGATCCGGCCGAGATACATGACGACGATCCGGTCGGCTAGATAGCGCACCACCGAAAGGTCGTGGCTGATGAACAGCATCGTCGTGCGGTTCTCGCGCTGGATGTCCATCAGCAGCTCGGTCACCGCCGCCTGAACGGACACGTCAAGCGCCGAGACCGGTTCGTCGGCGATCACCACCTTCGGATTGCCGGCAAAGGCGCGGGCAATGCCGACGCGCTGCTTCTGTCCGCCGGAAAGCTGGCGCGGCTTGCACCTGACGAAATCGCGCGGCAGCTTCACCGTGTCGAGCAGCCGCATGACGATCTCGTTGACCTCGGCCTCGTCTTTGGCGACGCCGAACTTGCGGATCACCCGTCCGATCTGGCTTCCGATCGTGTGCGAGGGATTGAGCGTGTCGAACGGGTTCTGGAAGACCATCTGGAGTTTCGCGATGGTGGACTTGTCGCGCTTGTCGACCGGCAGGCCACCCAGTTCGACATCGCCGAGCATGACCTTGCCGTCCGTGGCGTCCTCGAGCCCCATCAGCACCTTGGCGAAGGTCGACTTGCCGCAGCCCGACTCGCCGACGATGGCGACCGTCTCGGCCTCCCGCGCCGTGAAACTCAGTTTCTCGTTGGCCTTGACCGTGCGCGCAACGCCGCCGGACATGAACAGCCCGCCGTCGTCGATGATGTAATGCTTGGTCATGTTTTCCACGGAGAGCACCGTGTCGCCCGGCAGAACCGGCGGTTTCGCCTCGCCCTTGGGCAAATCGCGATCCCAGTCGATCTCCTGGAAGCGCTCGCAGCGCACCTTGTGATCGTCGTCGCCGGGAACCGGATGCATCTTCAAGGCCCCGACATTGCACAGCCCGTCGCGAAAGAACGTGCAGCGCGGTGCGAAATTGCACCCCTTGGGCCGTTCGTGCGGCAGGGGCAACTGGCCGGGAATGGCAACCAGCGGATGGGCGTTCTTGTCGGCTCCAGGCAGCGGGATCGAGCCGAAAAGGCCGCGCGTATAGGGGTGCCGCATCTCGTCGAAGACATCGTGTATGTCGCCGACCTCAACGGCCTCGCCGGAATACATCACCGTCAACCGGTCGCAGGTCTCCAGGATCAGGCCAAGATTATGCGAAATATAGATCATCGAGGTGCCGAACTCCTCGGCGATCTCGTTGATCAGCTCGACGATGCCGGCCTCCACGGTGACGTCCAGCGCCGTTGTGGGTTCGTCAAGCAGCAGCAACTTCGGGTTGGACAGGAGCGCCATGGCGATGACCACGCGCTGCTGCTGGCCGCCGGAGATCTGGTGCGGATAGGAACCGAGGATGCGTTCGGGGTCCGGCAGGCGGACCTTGGCCAGCATCTCTTTCGCGCGCTGCAGCGCCTCCTTCTCGGAAAGGCCGTCGTGATAGATCGGAACCTCGGCAAGCTGCGCACCGATCAGCATTGAGGGGTTCAGCGACGCCATCGGCTCCTGATAGACCATGGCGATCTTCGAGCCACGGATCCGGCGCAGCTCCTCCTCGCTCATGGTGCGCATGTCGCGCCCCTCGAACAGGATCTCGCCGCCCACAATGGCGCCGTTCTTGCCCATGTACTGCATGATCGCGAGTGCGACCGTCGACTTGCCGCAACCGCTCTCGCCGACGATCCCGTGTGCCTCGCCAGGCATGAGCTTGAGGTTGAAGTCGACGACGGCCGGGATCTCGCCCGCTCGCGTGTAGTAGGAGATGCAAAGGTTCCGGCACTCCAGAACCGGGGTCTGGTCGCTCATGACGGTCCCTTCCTCAGTCACGCAGGCTCATTTCCCTGAGGCCGTCGGCCATCAGGTTGAAGCCGAGAATGAGGCTCGAAACCGATAGCGCCGGCACGAGCAGCATGTAGGAGAACTTCCACAGCATCGCCGTCTTGGCGCTTTCGCGGATCATCAGGCCCCAGTCGGGATCCGGCGGCTGCAGGCCGAGACCAAGGAAGGTCAGGGTCGTGATCGCCACCGTTGTGTAGCCGAGCCGCAGGCAGGCATCGACGATGATCGGACCGCGCACGTTCGGCAGCAGTTCGAAGATCATGATGTAGAGCGGATGCTCTCCGCGCGTCTGGGCGGCGAAGACATAGTCCCGCGTCTTGATGTCGAGTGCGAGGCCCCGGACGATGCGCATGATCGCCGGCGCCGACGCGAAGGTCACCGCCACGACGATGTTGAACCCTGATGGCCCCAGATAATTCAGGATGACGATGAACAGCACCATCACCGGAAACGACAGCAGCACATTGGCCGCGAAGGAGATGATCTCGTCCCACCAGCCGCTCAGGTAGCCGGAGATCAGCCCGAAAAGTGCCCCCACCACATAGGCGACCAGGGTCGCCGTGACGCCCCAGACCAGCACCCTCTGACAGCCCCAGATCATCCGGGACAGCATGTCTCGGCCTTTGAAATCCGTGCCGAGCCAGAAAAAGATGTCCTTCCGTTCCGTGAACGGCGTGGTGAAGGGGGCGATCGGCTTGTTCGGGTCGAGAAGCGGCAGGTAAGGCGCGCTCACCGCCATCAGCAGCCAGAAGAAGACCAGCGTCAGTCCGATCACCGCGACCCAGCTTTCGCGGAAGGCGCGAATGCCCAGAATATAAAGGAGCAAGGTCGCCGGAATGGCTGGCAGAAGCACGGTATGTGCATTTTTTCCGATGCTCTGGCCGAACATGACATAGGCCATCAGCGGCAGCCACATGAGCAGCAGCAGCGCGATCACCGGCTTGGGCCGCGACAGGCGGGACAGGAAAGGCGTGGATGCCTGGATATCGGTCACTGCCATGGGGTGTGTCTCCGGGGCTCAGGCAAATCGGATGCGCGGGTTCAGGAAGGTGTAGCCGATGTCGGAAATGATCTGCGACACGACGGCAACGGCAACGGCAACCAGGGTGCAGGCCTGAACCACCTCGACGTCGGGGAAGAGGGCTGCCTCCAGCAGAAGCTTGCCGAAACCGTCATATTCGAAGAACACCTCGACCACGACAACGCCCGACAGCAACCAGTTGAGCTGCAGCACGATCAGCGTGAAGGGGGCGATCAGCGCATTGCGGAGCGCGTGTTTCATCACCACGCGGCGATAGGGAATGCCCTTCAGGATGGCGGTGCGGATATATTGCGAGGTCATCACCTCCGCCATGGAAGCGCGCGTCATGCGCGCCACATAGCCGAAGTCGTAGATCACCAGCGTCAGCACCGGCAGCACCAGTTCGCGAAAGTCGAACCCGCCGATCATGGCCGACTTGACCGGCAGCCAGCCGAGCCCGAGCGCGAAGACAATGGTCAGCAGGATGGCGCTCGCGATCTCCGGAATGCTGGTGGTGAAGACTGATATGAAAGAGATCGACCGGTCCTGGAGAGACCCTTCCTTCATGCCGGCGAGAACGCCCAGCACCAGCGATATCGGGATCATCAGGGCGAAAACGAAGAAGGCGAGAATGCCGGTATTCGCCAGCCGGTCCGCCAGAAGCGGCGCGACAGGCCGGTTCTTCTCAAAGGAAAATCCGAGATCCCCGGTCAGGATATTGCCGACCCAGTTGGCGTAGCGTTGATAGAACGGCACGTCGAGCCCGCGAGCGGCAAGCCAGTCCTGGTAGCTGTCCTCGGTAAGCGCTGAAACAGCGAACCCGCCCAGTTCCTGTACGGCGAGCCGTTTCTTGAACTCTGGCGTATCGAAAATCGCAAAGAGCAACAGTGACGAGACGGCCATGATCAGAACCATCTGAACCAGTCGTCTCAGAACAAGTTTCAGCATGTGTGCCCACCGTGTCCGGCATCACGCCCCCGCAAGTTCGCGGCGTGACGACCCTCCCCTGACCTCAGGAGCCTGAACGGAAACCGCGCGGCTCCCCTGCTGGGAAACCGCGCGGCACAACTGTCTCAACCCATCCAGACTTTGTTGAACTGGTGATACTGGGTCGGATGAGCCGGATAGCCATGCACCGACTTGGACGCCATGCAGTACACCGGGCGCCAGATCGGCATCACCATAACGGCCGCGTCCTGCAGGATCTTGGAGGCCTTGGCGAGCAGTCCCTTGCGCTTCTCGACATCGAGCGTTGCTTCAGCCGCGTCCAGAGCGGCATCGAACTCCGGCGAGGCAAAGCCGGACTCGTTCCACGGCACGCCCGACCGGTAGCCGAGCGACATCACCATGGTGCCGAGCGGACGGTGGGTCCAGGCAGTGGCGCCGAACGGCGTCTTGGTCCAGATCTCCCAGTATTTGGAAGCCGGAATGACGTTGATGTTCAGCGTGATCCCCGCATCCTGAAGCTGGTCGCGCATGGCTTCGGCGACGGTCTGGTGCCAGGGGCCGTCCGTGTTGCCGACATCAATCGTGATCGTGATGCCGTCGGGATGGCCGGCTTCGGCAAGGAGAGCCTTGGCCCCCTCGACGTCGCGGGTGAGCGGCGGCAGAGCCTCGTAATCGGGATGTACCGGCGCGACATGGTAGTTCTCGCCGATGTCACCGCCCTCGGGATAGACCAGCGGCTTGATCGTGGCGTTGTCGATGGCCATCGCCACAGCCTTGCGAACACGCTCGTCGTCGAAGGGCTTGGCGTCGACCCGCATCCGGCAGCACAGGCACTGCGCGGTGCGCGCGGCGATGATGTTGCCGTCAATGGCCTTGGCCAGCTCCATCTGCTCGACACCGAAGTCGTAGATGGCATCGACGCTCTGGCCGGCGAAGGCGGTCAGCTGGTTGTCGGCGTCGAAATTGTAATAGTGGATCTCGTCGAGGAAGACCGTGCCGCCCCAATACTCGAACGGCTGGCCGCCGGCCTCCGTCACCCGCTTGAGGATGCAGCGGTCGCCCACGACATTCTCGGTGATGGTGAACGGGCCCGTGCCGATCAGCGCATTGTCAAGCGGCGGGGTGAAGCCGCGATGCACGATGGCCGTCGGATAGTTGTACATGTCCTCTGGGAAGGACAGCACCGGCTTCGTCAGGTTGAAGCGGATCGTGTGGTCGTCGATCACCTCGATGGAGCCGTCGATCAGCTTTTTCTTGCCGTCCACTTCCTCGACCATGGCGGACACCGACGACAGGCCGATATTGGACGAACCGACTTCCGGGTTGGTCCAGCGTTCGAAATTGAACTTCACGTCCTCGGCGGTGAAATCATCGCCGTTGTGCCACTTCACGCCCTTGCGCAGGCGAAAGGTCCAGGTTTTGAGATCTTCGGAGGCTTCCCAGCCCTCCGCCAGCATGGGCCGGGTCACGTTGTCCGGACCGGTCATCGCCAGATACTCGAGCATGTGGCGTGTCTGGTTGGAGGCCTGCGTCCAGGAGAATGTCGCGGGGTCGTCGATCTTCTGGACCTGCATCGCGACTTTCAGGATGCCGCCTGATTTCGCGCCCGCGTCATCTGCCGGGAACGGCAGGTTTGCCGCATCCTGCGCGACCGCCGGGTTCGGCAGGCCGGCCATTGCGTAGGCTGCCCCGGCCCCGACGCCGAGCAAGGCGGCATAACGGACGAACTCGCGTCGGCTCAACTTGCCGCCATCCATCTGCTCGCGGGCTTCCCGGACCTTCGGATGCAGTGTGTTCGATGTATCGTTGGTCGACATGGGTCTGTCTCCCCTCCGTATGTTCGAATGTATGTCGATATTGTTTCGCCGGTCGCGCGGAGCATTTTCATCGCGCGGTCGCGCCGCCAATCGGCACCGGTGCCGGGCGGAAACCTACGCGCGGACAATATGCTCGCTCGCATATCTCGCGCATACGGCCAACGCCCGCCTGTCCAGACCCTCCCCCTCGGCTGATCCTTGGTGTGATGCAGGAGACAGTCCCGCCGGAACGGAACCTGCCCCGTCAGGCTAGCAGCCTAACACGCATTTCGGCCGGATTGGCAAAGCCTTGCCAGCATTTTTTTGGTTCACCCGACAGGCATGTCGGTATCGAACAACGGCTGGTCGCATAAATGATATCGCCTTTCCCTTGTTGGCGGGTCTAGGCTCCACGAAACGATCGCGTATAGGAGCGCGCAGGAACTCGGAAAACCGGGCATTTTGCTTGGCGGTTTCGAGGGCAGGACCGTCTTATTCAAGATTCCCGAGAAAGACGACTTCCAGAAACCGGAAAGCCGCCGATCATGACAAGCAGTGACGACATTCGGGCATCCGCCCCAGAGACGGCCGAGACACCTCTCAGGCGCCGCGGACGCAGGGGCGGCCGGGATGGCGGAAGCGGCGACACACCGATCGGGCAGAAGCCCTTTCGCGCAAGAAGAAATCCGTTTCAGCCTGTCGCTTGCGTGTCGGCTGACGAGCTTGAATCCATCCACAACGCCTCGCTCGACGTGCTGGAAAATATCGGGATCGATTTTATCAACTCCGAGGCAAAGGCGATCCTCGCCGCCGCTGGCGTCGAAATTCCTGCATCCGGAGACCGAATCCGCATGGATCGTGGTCTGGTCCTGGAGGCCCTGGCGCAGGCGCCGGCCGAATTCACCCTGCATGCCCGCAACCCTGCTCACAACCTGCGCGTCGGCGGCGACAGTGTCATCTGGAGCGGTGTGGCCAGCGCCCCCAACTGCGCGGACGCTGCCGGTGGCCGCAGGCCGGGCAGCCAGGAGGACTTCCGCGACTTCGTCCGCCTCAGCCAGGTATTCAATGTCATCGACCTCAACGGCGGTTATCCGGTGGAGCCCGTGGACCTGCATGCGAGCGTTCGCCATCTCGACTGCATCAGCGACTTCGTCACGCTGACCGACAAGGCGTTCCACATCTACTCGCTTGGCCGGGAGCGCAATCTCGACGGCATGGAGATTGCCCGTATCGCACTTGGACTGACAGATGAAGAATTTTCCAAAACACCTTGTACAATATCGATAATCAACTCTTCATCACCGTTGCGTCTCGACACGCCCATGCTGCAGGGGATCATCGAGATGTCACGCCGCGGCCAGCCGATCGTGCTGACGCCCTTCACCCTTGCCGGTGCAATGGCTCCGGTGACGATCGCCGGCGCGCTTGTGCAGCAGAACGCGGAAGCGCTGGCGGGCCTCGCCTTCGCGCAGATCGTCAAGCCCGGCGCGCCCATCGTCTATGGCGGGTTCACCTCGAATGTCGACATGAAGTCGGGGGCTCCCGCCTTCGGCACTCCGGAATACATGCAAGCCGCCCTTGTCGGTGGCCAGCTCGCCCGGCGCTATGACATCCCCTACCGCTCATCGGCCGTCTGCGCTGCCAACTCTCCCGACGCGCAGGCCGCCTACGAAACCGTTTTCTCGCTCTGGGGCGCGTTGATGGGCGGCGCCAATTACATCAAGCACGCAGCCGGATGGCTGGAAGGCGGCCTGACTGCGGGGTTCGAGAAATTCATCATCGACATCGATCTGCTGCAGATGGCCGACGCATTCCTGCAACCGCTCGATGTCTCCACCGAGGCGCTTGCGGTCGACGCGATCCGCGATGTCGGGCCTGGTGGCCACTTCTTTGGAACCGCCCACACCCAATCCCGCTACAAGACCGCATTTTATCCGCCGATCATCTCGGACTGGCGCAATTTCGAGACATGGCAGGAGGCCGGGTCTCCTACCGCCTATGACAAGGCACAGAAACTCCACAAGACCGCCCTGGCGGAATACGAGGCACCGCCGCTGGATCCCGCCATCGCCGAGGAACTGGCAAGCTTCGTCGCAAGGCGGAAGGCGGAAGGCGGCGCGCCGACCGATTTCTGATCCTTCTCCGTTTTCGGGTGACGCCGGCCTCTCGCCGGTCGACACTGGCGGCGAAGGACTTCCCGACAGACTGACAACCGGCAAACCGGAAGGACGAGACGGAATGAAATCGCAGGCACGTGTGGTGGTGATCGGGGGCGGAGTGGTCGGATGCAGCGTGCTCTACCACCTGACCAAGCGGGGCTGGACCGACGTCCTGCTCATCGAGCGCTCCGAGCTCACATCCGGATCGACCTGGCACGCGGCGGGCGGATTCCACACGCTGAACGGCGATCCGAACGTCGCCAAACTGCAAGCCTACACCGTCTCGCTCTACAAGGAGATCGAGGAGATTTCCGGTCAACCGTGCGGCCTTCACCTGACGGGCGGCCTGCAGTTGGCGGACACCAGGGAGAGGCTGGACTGGCTTAAAATGGCGCATGCGCGCGGCCGTTACCTTGGCATGGAAACCGAGATCATTTCGGCGAAGGAAGCCAAGGAGCTCTTGCCGCTCATCGACGAGCGCCATTTCGTCGGCGCGATGTGGGACCCGATCGAAGGCCACCTCGATCCGTCCGGCACCACCCATGCCTACGCAAAGGCCGCGAGAATGGCGGGCGCGGACATATCGCTGCGCAACCGCGTCGTGGAACTGGCACAAAAGCCCGACGGCACATGGATCGTCGTCACCGAACAGGGAACGGTGGAGGCCGAGCACGTCGTCAATGCCGGCGGCCTGTGGGCCCGGGAGATCGGCCGCATGGTAGGCCTGGAACTGCCGGTTCTGGCGATGGAGCACCACTACCTCTTGACCGAGGACATGCCGGAGATCGCCGAGATCAATGCATCGACCGGCAAGGAAATGGTGCATGCGATTGATTTTTCGGGTGAAATATACACGCGGCAGGAGCGCGGCGGCATGTTGCTCGGCACCTACGAGCGTGCGGCGACGCCCTGGAGCCCGCGCGAAACGCCCTGGGATTTCGGACAGGAACTGCTGGAGCCCGATCTGGAACGCATCGCGCCGTCGCTGGAAATCGGTTTCGAGCACTTCCCCGCGCTCAAGGGAGCCGGCATCAAGCAGTTCATCAACGGCCCCTTCACCTTCGCGCCCGACGGCAACCCGCTGGTCGGTCCGGTGCGCGGGCGGACCAATTTCTGGTGCGCCTGTGCGGTCATGGCCGGCTTCAGCCAGGGCGGCGGCGTCGGCCTGGCGCTCGCCAACTGGATGGTCGACGGCGATCCCGGGTTCGACATCTGGGGGATGGATGTCTCGCGCTACGGGGACTGGGCGACGCTCGCCTACACCAACGCCAAGGTGCGCGAGAACTACTCCCGCCGCTTTCGCATCCGGTATCCCAACGAGGAACTGCCCGCCGCCCGCCCGCACCAGACGACACCGCTTTACGACCGCATGCAGGCGCGCGGCGCCGTCATGGGCGACAGCTGGGCCCTGGAAACCCCGCTCTGGTTTGCACCCGACGGGAGCGAGGCGAAGGACATCGTATCCTTCCGTCGGTCCAACGACTTCGAGCACGTGAAGGCGGAATGCCGGGCGGTGCGTGAGGCTGTCGGCATCACCGAGATTGCCAATTTCGCGAAATACGAGATCACCGGTCAAGGCGCCGCCGCCTTTCTCGACCGGATGATGACCAACCGCATGCCGGCCGAAGGCCGCATGATCCTGACGCCGATGCTCAACGAGAACGGCAAGCTGATCGGCGATTTCACCATCGCCAGGATGGCCAGCGACCGTTTCCTCATGTGGGGATCGAGCCAGGCGGAAGTCTATCACATGCGCTGGTTCGAGCGGCATATGCCGGTTGACGGCAGCGTCGTCATCCGCCCGATCAATCTCGGCTGGGTGGGCCTGTCGATCGCAGGTCCGAGGGCACGCGACCTTCTCGAACGCGTCACCGGCGACAATGTCTCGAACGCCGCATTCCCCTTCATGGCAAGCCGGGCGATGGTCGTTGCCAACGCACCCTGCCACGTCAGCCGCATCAGCTATACCGGCGACCTTGGTTACGAGATCTGGATGGCGCCGCACTACGAGCGGCAGGTCTATGACGCGCTTCACGCCGCGGGCGGCGACCTGGGTCTGCGCGACTTCGGCATGCGCGCCCTCCTCTGCCTGCGGTTGGAGAAGAATTTCGGAACCTGGTTCCGGGAGTTCCGGCCGATCTACGGCCCCTACGAAGCCGATCTTGGCCGCTTCGTTTCCCTGAAGAAGGGCGACTTCATCGGACGGGACGCGGCGCTGAAGGAAAAGGAAAGCGGCGGAACCCTGCGCCGTGTCTCCTTTGTCGTGGAAGCAACCGATGCCGACGTCATTGGCGACGAACCGATCTGGCACGACGGCAAGGTGGTCGGCTGGGTCACCTCGGGCGGCTATGGCCATTTCGTCGATGCCTCGCTGGCCCAGGGCTACCTGCCGAAGGACCTCGCGACGATCACGGATGACGGGGCTTTCGAGATCGAGATCATCGGCGAGATGCGCAAGGCCCGGATCATCACCGAACCGCTTTTCGACCCCTCAGCCGAGCGGATGCGGATGTAGGACCTGCACTCGCGCATCGCTTGAAGAAACCACCTCAACAAGCTGAAGTGATTCAGTTCATACCGGGTTGATCTCCCGGAAGCAGGCAACAACATGGCTTGCGAAAGCGGCCGTCGCCTTGCCGGCGTTCCCCGCCTCCTTGAGGATCAGGTGATAGTCGCCGATTTCCGGAAGCCCGTGCCTGTCGTCGAGCTTCTGCAGCGGCGGCGTGATGACGCTCGTCGGAAACGGCGCGATGGCGAGATCCGCGAGCAGCGCCGCTTCCTGCCCCGCGCTGTGAAAGCTCTGATAGGCAATCCGATAGGGGTGGTCGGCCTTGTCGAGCGCGATCCGCGCCGCCTTCCGCCACGGACAGCCCGATACCGACAGCGCCAGGGGCAACGGATCCCGGCTATGGGCGACCCCGCCTTCGAGCCCCGCCCAGGCAAGCGGTTCCGTGTAGACGATCTCCCCGCCCCGGGCGAGGTCGCTGTCCGGCCGTGCAGTATAGAGGATCAGGTCCAGTTGGCTCTCCTTGAGCTTCTGCAGAAGCGGCGGGCTGCCGTCGAGATGCACGTCGACATTGACGCCGGGATGGGACCGCGCAAACCGCGTCAGGATATTGGGCAGGAAACGGGTGCCGAAATCGGACGGCGCCCCGAAACGGACCTCGCCCTCGATTTCCGGGGAACGGAACATCGTCACGGCTTCCTCATTGAGAAGCAGGATGCGCCGGGCATATCCGAGCAGCGCCTCGCCCTCTGCCGTCATGCGTATGCTGCGACCCTCTCTTGCAAAAACGGCAACGCCAAGCAGTTGCTCCAGCTTCTTGATCTGCATCGACACGGCAGAGGGCGTTCGGCCGATAATTTCCGAAGTTTTTGAAAAACTTCCAGTTTCGGCGATCAGAAGGAACGTCCGATAGAGATCCGTCTCGATCAGAGGCGTCCCTTTTCCCGGCACCAGGTCCATGTCAGTCCTCGCAAATCCTGAGTTCAATGTAATTGATGATATATATTAGTTCTTTTTGTTTGTCTGAAGTGACGAATGCGACCATATCCCGCAATAGAACGGCGGCAGTCACTCCGCACCCTCGGGTGCCGCCGGATCTCGCAACACGAGCACTTTGCAACACGAGCACATGGAGAGCGACATGTCCTACCTGACCCGGGTCCTCGGCAACACTTTTGGCGTCGCGACGCGCGTTCATGCGCTTCATGTTGCCGACACCGACAAGCGCACCCTTTCCGATCTCGGTTTTGCCGATGAAGCTGCCAAGCGCGCGCGCTTCCAGGCATTCCGTTTCGGCGAGCCCGGTGCATCGAACGCCGCCCGCCTCGGCGTCAACGGCCGCTGAGCCGCATCCCCGCGGGCGCAGCAAGGCAATTCCAGTCAAAAGAAAAACCGCCGGAGGCCACTCCGGCGGTTTTGTCGTTCCTGGAAGAGGGTCGTGCGTGGCGCTCGCCCGTCAGAACCTGCGATTGAGCAGGTTCTCCAGATATTCCTGGCGTCCCGAGACCGGGCGCGGGTCGATGCCTTCTTTGTCAACGCGCGCGGCGATATCCTCGAGCGTGCGTTCCCCCGCCAGCATCGCGCGCGCCTCCGCCCCCTGCCAGCCGGCATAGCGCTCGGCGAGCGCCGATGAAAGGTCGCCCTTCTCGATCATGTCGGCGGCGGCCAGAAGCCCGCGTGCGCAGGTGTCCATGCCGCCCACATGCGCGTGGATGAGGTCGGCCGCGTCGAGCGACTGACGGCGCAGCTTGGCATCGAAATTCAGGCCGCCGGTGGTGAAGCCGCCGCCTTGCAGGATGTAGTAGAGCGCCAGCGCCACTTCCGGGACATTCATCGGAAACTGATCCGTGTCCCAACCGGACTGGTAATCGTTCCGGTTGATGTCGATGGACCCGAAAATGCCGAGAGCCGAGGCAAGAGCCACCTCGTGTTCGAAGGAATGTCCGGCGAGCACCGCGTGACCGACCTCGATATTGACCTTCACCTCCTTTTCCAGCCCGTAGGCCTGGAGGAAGCCGTAGACGGTCGCCACATCGAAATCATACTGGTGCTTGGTCGGTTCCTGCGGTTTCGGCTCGATCAGGATCGCTCCGGGAAATCCGATTTTGTGCTTGTACTCGACCACCATCGACAGGAAGCGGCCAAGCTGGTCCAGTTCATGGCGAAGATCGGTGTTGAGCAGCGTCTCGTAGCCCTCGCGCCCCCCCCACAACACGTAGTTCTGGCCGCCCAGCTCATGCGTCACGTCCATGCAGGCCTTCACCTGGCCGGCCGCATAGGCAAAGACGTCCGGATCGGGATTGGTGGCCGCGCCTGCCATGTAGCGGCGATGCGAGAAGAGGTTTGCGGTGCCCCAGAGCAGCTTCGTCTTCGACGTCTCCATCTTGCGGGCGAAGACTTCGGCAATGTCGCGCAGGTTGCGATTGCTCTCGGCAAGCGTCGCGCCTTCCGGCGAGGCGTCCCGGTCGTGGAAACAGAAGAACGGAGCCCCGAGAATATCGAACATCTCGAAGGCGACGTCGGCCTTCGCCCGGGCTGCCTCCATGCTGTCGCCGAACCAGGGGCGCTCGAAGGTGGCGCCGCCGAAGGGATCGCCACCCGGCCAGCAGAACGAGTGCCAGTAGGCGACCGCGAAACGCAAATGGTCTTCCATGCGCTTGCCAAGAACCAGCCGGTCGGCATCGTACCAGCGATAGGCAAACGGATTTTCACTCTCCGGCCCCTCATAGCGGATGGCCGGAACGCCCTCGAAAAACGCAGTCATCGCAGAACCTCTTTCAATGCCGGATAAAGTGCGCGGTAACGACCGAGCCCCTCCCGGTAGGAAGACGAGAGCCCGGCATCGGGCTCCACCGTGAAATCCGTTTTCGGCGACGGGAAGAGCGCCGCATCATGCCGGCCGGCGGCGGCCGCATGTCCCAGCCGGGCCGCACCAAAGGCTGCTCCGAAATCCCCGTGTTCGGGGACATCGATCGGGATGCCGAGAACCGCAGCCAGCATCGTCAGCCAGCATTTCGAACGCGCACCGCCGCCTATGGCCGTCGCCCGGGCAACGCTCGATCCTGCCGCCGAAAGCACATCGAGGCTGTCCCTGAAGGCAAAGGCAACGCCCTCCAGCACCGCAAGCGCGAGATCGGCCCTGTCGTTCGCGTGAGAGAGGCCGACGAAGGATCCGCGCGCACCCGCATCGTTGTGCGGCGTTCGCTCGCCGGAAAGATAGGGCAGGAAAATCACCTCGGACGGCCCGCGGCGCGCCTCGAAACGCCCGGCCGCCTCCGCCTCCAGCGTCGCCACATCGCAGCCGGACACCCGCGCCAGCCAGTTGAGACTGTCGGTCGCCGACAGGATCACCCCCATCTGGTGCCAGGTGTCTGGCAGCGCGTGACAGAAGGCATGCACGGCACCTTCCGTGTTCGGCCGGAACCGGTCGGTCGCGACGAACAGGACACCGGAAGTGCCAAGTGAGAGAAACGCCTCACCGGGACGAACCGCACCGATACCGCACGCGCTTGCCGCATTGTCGCCGGCCCCGCCGGCAACCACTGGCGGCGCGGCAAAACCCCATCGCCCCGCAAGCTCGGCCCTCACCCGGCCTGTTGCCTCGGATCCTTCGGCAAGGCGCGGCATGTGGCTGCGGTCAAGGCCGGTCGCGGTCAGAAGCGCATCCGACCAGTCACGCCGCGCCACATCGAGCCAGAGCGTGCCGGCCGCATCCGACATGTCGGACACCGCCTCGCCCGTCAGACGCAGGCGGACATAGTCCTTGGGCAGCAGCACGAGGCGCGTCTTCCCGAAGACCTCCGCTTCGTGCCGCGCCACCCATTCAAGCTTCGGTGCGGTGAAACCGGGCATGACAAGATTGCCGCCGATGCCGCGAAAATCGGCGCGCGCATCGAGGATCGCGCATTCCGCCGCCGAGCGACCGTCATTCCACAGGATGGCCGGGCGCAGCACCCGATGCGCCTCGTCCAGAAGGGTGGCGCCGTGCATCTGGCCGGACAGGCCAATGCCCGCGACCCGCGCCATCGCCGACGCATGGGTCCGCGCGAGTTCATCCAGCGTGTCCGTGACGGCCCGCCACCAGCCTTCCGGATCCTGTTCCGACCAGCCGGGTTGCGGACGCTCGACCGTCAGGGCGCTGGACGCCGAGCCCAGGACGGCGCCTGCGTCATCCATGAGCACGGTCTTGACGCCCGATGTTCCGATATCGATCCCGAGATACACGTTCCCTCCCGACGCATTATCACGCGTGCCGCGTGTTTTTTTTCGAAACCAAAATATACCATGGCACGAGGAAATAAAGGGCGGGAATCGCAAATGCCGGTGGCGACACCAAAGGGTGCCGCCACCGGCATTGGATTGCGGCTTTGCAATACGGGCAGTGCGGGTTCAGGCGGCCATCGCCGCGTGCCGCCCGGCGAAGGCCTTCTGCTCGAGGATTGCAAGAATTGCGACAGCCCCCGCCTGGACGACCAGAACGGCGAGGCCGAGCGCGGTGGGAGCGACAAGGCCGAGAACCGGCAGTGCGATGCTTGCCGCCACCCAGAGCCAGTTGCCAGCAACGACGATCACGGCTCCGGGGCCGGATGTGCGCGCCGGAAGGGCGACCAGACCCATGAAGGCTGCAATGGGCAGCAGCAGGAGACCGGCATAGAAGAGCAGATCAGCCGGGAGCCCCAGCGGCCCGGCCAGAGGACCGCCGGCGACCAACAGCAACGTCCCCATTGCGGCACAGGTGAGCGCGTCGACAACAAGGAGATTGCGAAGCGAAAGACGGGCGATGATGTCGAACATGTCTGGTTCCTTCCGTTGGCTCGATGCGGCGATCGCCGCTCGATGGCCGGAAGGAAAGCACCACGAGGTCATCAGGTCGATTACCTCAAAGGTCATTGAATCACGTGTGCGGGACCGCCAAAATCGTTTCATGAACACAGCAAGCACCTTCCCCACCCAGCTACGCAGCTGGCGCAACCGCCGCCGGCTCAGCCAGCTCGCCCTTGCCGGCGATGCCGGACTGTCGCAGCGCCATCTCAGCTTTCTGGAATCGGGCAAGGCCCGGCCCAGCCGGGACATGGTGGAACGCCTTGCCGCGCACCTCGCCATGCCGCCGCGCGAGACCAGCGCGCTCCTGGTTGCCGCCGGTTTTGCGCCCATGCCCGAGACGCGGGCCATCGATCATCCCGAGATGGAGGCAGCCCTTGGCGTCGTCGGGATGATCCTCGACGGTCATGCGCCCCATCCCTCGCTTGCCGTGGATCGTCATTGGAACCTGCTGCGTGCCAACGCGGCTGCCCGGTTCCTTCTGGCCGGCGTCGCGCCGGCGCTTCTCGCCGAGCCGGTCAATGTGCTGCGTGTGAGCCTGCATCCGGAGGGGCTTGCCCCGCGCATCCTCAATTTCCGGCAATGGCGCTCCCACATCCTGCATCGCGTGTCGGCACAGGTGGAAACAAGTGGCGACACGCAGCTTGCAGCCCTTCATGACGAGATCGCGGGCTACCCGACACCGCCCGGGGCCAGCCCCTACCGCCCCTTCGGCCAGGACCGGCATGCAGGCATCGCCATCCCGCTGCAACTGGCAAGCGATGCCGGAACACTGTCCTTCCTGAGCACCACGACGGTGTTTGGCACGGCAGTCGACATCCTGCTTTCTGAACTCGTCATCGAAAGCTTCTTTCCCGCCGATGCCGAAACGGCGGCCGTCATGACCCGGATCGCGGCGCAGACCGGCACGGGCTGACCAGGGGCACGGTCAGTCGTCGGCCGACGAGCGCAGGCGCTTGACCGCGGATCTCTGCTTCTTGGAGGCGAGCCGTCGCTCCTTCGACCCGCGCGTCGGCCGTGTCGCCTTGCGAGGCTTGGGACGCTCCAGCGCCTTGCGTACCAGTGCCGCAAGCCGCTCCAGCGCATCCTGGCGGTTGCGCTCCTGGGTGCGGAAGCGGTCGGCCTGGATCAGGATCTCGCCCGCCAGTGTCAACCGGCTGCCAGCCAGTCGCGCGAGCCGCTGCTTGACGTCCTCCGGCAGCGTGCGGTTGGCATGAAGCTGGAACCGCAGTTGCACGGCTGTCGCGACCTTGTTGACATTCTGCCCGCCCGGCCCGGAGGCGCGCACGAAGCTTTCCGACAGATCCTCCGCCGGAATCACGATGCCCTGTCCGATCTCCAGAGGTGCGCTCCTGCCCTCCGCCATGCCCGCTGTCCTTCATGCCTGAGGCCGGGCCAATGATCCCTGCCCGCCTCCCTGTGTGCTAGTCGATATCGCGGAAGGGTTCAACTTGCGGCCCGGTGGCGGGCTTGGAGCCGGTCCGCGCCAATGCTATGTCGGACGGCATTCCCTGAAACACCCGCCCCCCCGCAAAGGTATCGCACGTGAAACCAGATCGCAGGATCGACCGCCTCATAGAGATCATGGCCGCGCTACGCACGCCCGGAACCGGGTGCCCCTGGGACCTGGAGCAGAATTTCGCTACGATCGCCCCCTACACGATCGAAGAAGCCTATGAGGTTGCCGACGCCATTCATCGCGGCGACATGGTCAACCTGCGCGAGGAGCTCGGCGATCTCCTGCTTCAGGTGGTCTACCACGCGCAGCTCGCCGAGGAGGCCGAAGCCTTCTCCTTTCCGGACGTTGTCGAGGGCATCACCACCAAGATGATCCGCCGCCATCCGCACGTCTTCGGCGACGAGGCGGCCCGCTCCGCCGGCATGGCCAAGGGCATGTGGGAACGCATCAAGCAGGAAGAAAAGCGCGAGCGCGCGGCTGCGCACGAAGCAGCCGGAACTTCGGCACGCAAGCCCCGCTTCCTTGACGACGTCCCGGCCATCTTCCCGGCTCTCGTCGAGGCGGAAAAACTGCAGCGCCGTGCGGCTCGTGTCGGTTTCGACTGGGGCAGCGCCGGACCGGTCATCGACAAGATCCGCGAGGAGACGGAGGAGCTTTCCGCGGAGATCGAAGACGAGGGCAACCTGCCCGACGACCGCCGGGACCGCATTGCCGGAGAGATCGGCGACCTGATCTTCGCCATCGCCAATCTCGCCCGACATCTCGACATCGATCCGGAAGAAGCGCTCAAGCGCACCAACCGGAAGTTCCGTCACCGCTTCGCCGCGATAGAGGATGCGGCCGAAGCCTCCGGCCGTACTCTCGACGATCTCACACTCGACGAAATGGAAGCAGTCTGGCAGGCGGCGAAGAAGCAGCCGTCAGGGAGCTGATCTGCCGCGACCGCCGCCGGGACCACCCTCGTCTGCAGTCGCCGCTGGCGCGGCAGGCCCGGGATCAGGACGCTGCGTCGCCGGCATCCCTGTCGATCTCGACAAAGGTACCTCTGTACCGTTTTGAAAACTCGTCCTTTCGCCGCTCTCCGACACGGACCTGGAGGCGAATCTGCAACTCCTCGTCCTGTCGCTTCAGCACATCGGTGTGCCGGTAGAGCCAAGCAAGCCCCTCGCCATCCTCGATCGCCAAGGACACGGAGTAGAAAAGGCTTCCCTCCGACAGGCGTTCCTCGATGCGATCGAGAAGGTCGTCCACGCCCTCCCCCGAGACGGCGGACAGGGCAACGGGCCCGGCACCCGAGAGGTTGCCTGATACAAGCGTCTGCCGTTGCTCCTCCGGCAGCAGGTCGACCTTGTTCCAGACCTCGACAAGCCGGGCATCCCGGTCCTCGTCAAGGCCGAGGATGTCGAGTGTCGCCGCCACATCGGCCGCCTGCGCGTCCGTGTCTTCATGCGCGATGTCGCGCACGTGCAGGATCAGGTTCGCTTCCGTCACTTCCTCCAGCGTCGCGCGGAAGGCGGCAATCAGATGCGTGGGAAGATCCGAGATGAAGCCGACGGTGTCCGACAGGATGATTTCCCGGCCATGCGGAAGCGTGACACGACGCAGCGTCGGATCGAGCGTCGCAAACAGAAGGTCCTTGGCAAACACGTCGGACTGCGTCAGGCGATTGAAGAGGGTCGACTTGCCCGCGTTGGTGTAGCCGACCAGCGCGACCACCGGCTGCGGCACCTTCTTGCGCTTCTGGCGGTGCAGGTCACGGGTGCGGGTGACCTGTTCGAGGTCCTTCTCCAGGCGCATGATGCGTTCCTGGATCAGGCGACGGTCGGCCTCGATCTGGGTTTCGCCCGGTCCGCCGATGAAGCCGAGACCGCCTCGCTGCCGCTCCAGATGGGTCCAGGAACGCACAAGGCGGCTTTTCTGCCACTTGAGATGCGCCAGCTCGACCTGCAACGTGCCCTCGGCAGTGCTGGCGCGTGCGCCGAAAATCTCCAGGATCAGGCCCGTACGGTCCAGAACCTTGCACTGCAGGGCTTTTTCCAGATTGCGTTGCTGGATCGGGGTGAGCGGGTGATCGATCACCACCAGCTCGGCCTCTTCCGCCTTCACGATCGCCCCCAGTTCCTCGACCTTGCCGCTGCCGAAGAGCGTGCCCGGACGGGGATTGGAGACAGTGACGATGCCGGAGGAGACAATGTCGAGATCGATCGCGGCGGCCAGCCCGATCGCTTCCTCAAGCCGGGCCTTGGGCGAGCGGCGCAATGATGCCTCTGTCGCACCATCGCCGCGATAGCGACCTGACAGAACGGGCACAATCACGGCGGCGCGCGCGCCGGCAGCTCCGCGCGGAGCATCGAACGGATTGTCCGGCTCCTGCGCGGAGGGCTTGTCCTTGCCTGGGCGGGGCTGTTTTTTCAATCAGTCCGCCGCTTTTTCGCCTGCCTCGTCGGCCGGGTCGAAGAGTTGCACCGGAGCGTTCGGCATGACGGTGGAAATCGCATGCTTGTAGACAAGCTGCGAATGGCCGTCACGCCGAAGAAGAACGCAGAAATTGTCGAACCAGGTCACGACACCCTGCAACTTCACCCCGTTGATCAGGAAAATTGTGAGCGGCGTCTTCTGTTTGCGTACGTGATTGAGGAAAGTGTCCTGAAGGTTTTGAGCGCGGTCAGCCATGCTTTATATTGTCCTGCATTCGCTTTGTCGTTTATTGGTGCACCCGACCGACAACCCGACCTGAAACCGGTTTCTCGCGACCGCGAGCATTGCGCTGGGCAAGGGTCGGCGTCAAGAGCCCGGAGGAAAGCTCCCGGGCGCACGAGCGGCAGTCTAACGCATCCCGATTTGCATTTCTGCCCGTTTATGGATCACCCCGAACCGAGGGGCAGAGCCGGGGACTGATGCCCCCGCCCTTTCGTCATTTCCGGTCAAACAGGTGACAACTCACTGACTGTGTGGAACATTTTACGCAGCTCCATCGTGGTCTCGCCGGGATGTCCGTTGCCGATCGTGACGTCATCAACCCTCACCACCGGCATCACGAGGGTTGAAGCGGCTGTAATGAATGCCTCTTTTGCCTGACGTGCTTCTTCCACGCTGAAGGGCCGCTCGTCAAACGTTAAACCAGCACGTTCAATCATATCCAGAACAACCTGCCGCGTGACCCCCTTGAGGATGCCGGATTGCGCTGGCCGCGTGACGAGGCAGTTGTCGCGGGTCACGATCCACGCATTGGTCGAACCGCCTTCCGTCACCATGCCCTGCGCGTCGACGAACCAGGCTTCCTTGGCGCCGGCCTCCCTGGCCTTCTGCTTGGCAAGCACGTTGGGAAGCAGGCCCACGGTCTTGATGTCCACCCTGTCCCAGCGGTTTTCCGGAACGGTGATCACGGACACGCCCTGTTCGGCCGCCTTCTCGCCCACCGCCGGTCGCACCGGCTTGGCGGTGATGACCAGGGCCGGCGGTGTATCGGCCGGCGGGAAAACATGGTCACGGCGCGCCACGCCGCGGGTCACCTGCATGTAGACGATGCCGTCGCGCACGAGGTTCTTCCGCACGACCTGACGCAGGACCTGCGACAGCGCCGCCCGGCTCATCGGCATGCGGATCGACAATTCGCCGAGAGAACGCTCCAGCCGGTCGAGATGCCGGCGCTCATCGACGACCTTGCCCTGCCAGATCTCGCAGACCTCATAGACACCGTCGGCGAACTGGTAGCCCCGGTCCTCAACATGGACGGCGGCTTCCGCGTGGCGAACGTAGCGTCCGTTCACATAGGCAATGCGACTCATTTCCCCTCCGGGTTTAAACAATCAAGCTGACATGGCGTGGAAGCGCCCGTTCTATCAGAAGAATTCCAGGCTGACCCGGAACATTTGCTCGACCTGCCGAACACGTTCGGCAATGGCGAAAAGCACACAGCGGTCATGCGCCCTGATGATGGCAGACCCATCGGGAGTGATCACGTTGCCGTCCCGGAAAATCGCACCCACCCGGATGCCGTCCGGCAGATCGACTTCGCGAAGCGGTTTTCCGACCAGCGGCGATGTCTCCAGCGCCTCGGCCTCGATCACCTCAGCCGCACCGTTCTGCAAGGCATGCACGCCGCGAATGCGGCCACGCCGAACGTGTTGCAGGATCTTCGAGATCGTCACCTGCCGCGGATTGACGAAGGCGTCGATCCCCAAAGCATGGGCGAAGGTCGGGTAACTTGGGTTGTTGAGCAGCGACAGGTTGCGCTTGCAGCCGAGCTTCTTGGCCATCACGCAGGACAGGATGTTGACCTCGTCCTCGTTGGTCAGCGCGATCAGCGTGTCCGCATCCTGGATGTCCGCTTCCAGCAACAGGTTCTGGTCGAGCGCACTGCCATGCAGGATCACCGCGCGTTTCAACGTGTCGGCGATGCTGAGCGCCCTTTCGCGCGAGTGCTCGATGATCTTGACCTTGGCCGTCGACTGGCGTTGTTCCAGCGTGTGCGCCACGTAGTGGCCGATATTGCCGCCGCCGGCGATGACCACCCGGCTGGCCTCGGGCTCCTCGTGGCCGAAGATCGCCAGCGTCCGGCGAACCCGGTCGCGCCGTGCCACCACGTAAACGAGGTCATCGACAAGGAGCGTGTCGGAGCTCTTGGGCACGAAGAGGTGATTGCCGCGAAAGACGCCGGTCACGACGGCGCCCAGATCGGGAAACAGCTCGGTCAGCTGACGCAGCGGCGTGTTGACCACCGGGCAGTCCTCCCGGCAGACGACGCCCACCACGACCACCTGGTCGTCGGCGAAACGCACCGTTTCCACCGCACCCGGCAGCGCCAGGCGGCGCAGCACCATCTCGCCAACCTCGATCTCGGGCGAGATGATCACGTCGATCGGCATGTTGTCGCGCGAGAACAAGTCGCTCCAGTGCGGTTTCAGGTAGCTCTGCGCGCGCACGCGCGCCACCTTGGTCGGCACCTTGAACAGCGAATGGGCCACCTGGCAGGCAACCATGTTGACTTCGTCGTAAAGCGTGACGGCGATCAGCATGTCAGCCTGGTCGGCACCGGCTTGCGCCAGCACGTCGGGATGGGCCCCGTGGCCGACGAATCCGCGCACGTCGAGCGTGTCGCGTATCCCGTTGATCAACCGCGGCGAGGAATCGATCACCGACACGTCGTTCTGCTCGGCGGCCAGCTTCTCGGCAATGCCGTAGCCAACCTGGCCGGCACCGCAAATCACCACTCTCATCGGATCCAGCGTCCTTTCGGAAACCTAAGGGCAGGCAATCGGGACCATGCCGACCGCCGAAGCTAGAAAAAGCGCGCGCTCAGGACAAGCCGAGCGACTTGAGCTTGCGATGCAGGGCGGAGCGTTCCATTCCCACGAATTCCGCCGTCCGCGAGACATTGCCGCCGAACCGCTTGATCTGCGCCTGCAGGTAGTCACGCTCGAACATCTCCCGGGCATCGCGCAGCGGCAGCGCCATCAGGTGCTCTCCGCCGCCATTTGTCGGCAGGTTCGGTACGTCGGCACCGATCTCGCCCGGCAACAGGTCTGCGGTGATCACCGCATCCGGCTCCCCCCGCGAGAGGATCATCAGCCGTTCGACATTGTTGCGCAACTGGCGCACGTTCCCCGGCCAGTCATGCGCTTGAAGAACCGCCATGGCGTCGTCGCCGATCTTGCGGATCGGCAGTCCGGAGGCAACCGAAATCTGCTCCATGAAGAACTGCACAAGGTCGGGAATGTCGTCCCTTCGGTCGGCCAGCGCGGGCACATGCAAGGGCACGACGCCAAGCCGGTGGAACAGGTCCTCCCGGAACCTTGCCTCGGAGATCTCGTTCTCCAGATTGCGGGCGCTCGAAGACAGGATGCGGATATCGACGCTTACCTTGCCGACGCCTCCCACCCGGGTGAAGGTCTGGTCGACCAGCACCCGCAGGATCTTGCCCTGCGTCTCGTAGGGCATGTCGGCAACCTCGTCGATGTAGAGGGTGCCGCCATGGGCCTCCTCCATCGCGCCAACCTTCCGTATGCGCCCGTCGACATCCTCGATGCCGAACAGTTCCTCTTCCATGCGATCGGGCGTGATCGTCGCCGCGTTGATCACCACGAACGGGTTGCGGGCCCGCTGCGACATGGCGTGAATGGTTCGGGCCGTGAGTTCCTTGCCGGCACCGGAAGGCCCCGCGATCAGCACGCGGCTGTTGGTCGGGGCAACCCGTTCGATCGTGTGCCGCAACTGGTTCATGGCGCTGCTGTCGCCCAGCAGTTCCGGCGCATCGCTGCTGCGCTGCTTCAGCTGCCTGATCTCGCGCTTCAGGGACGACGCCTCCAGCGCCCGCTCGGTGATCAACACCAGCCGGTCGGCCTTGAACGGCTTTTCGATATAGTCGTAGGCGCCGCGCTTGATCGCCGAGACCGCCGTCTCGATATTGCCGTGGCCGGAGATGATCACGACGGGCAGTTCCGCGTCCTGCTCCTTGATCGCGTCGAGGAGCTCCAGGCCATCCATCTTGCTGCCCTGCAGCCAGATATCGAGCACGACCATCGACGGTCGGCGTTCCTGGATCGCTGCCAGCGCACTGTCGCTGTCGCCGGCCGTGCGGGTCTTGAACCCCTCGTCATCGAGGATGCCTGCGATAAGGTCTCGAATGTCGGCTTCATCGTCGACGATTAGGATATCATACGCCATCTGTTGCAACCGTCTCCGGAGTATCGGACGCCTCGTCTGTCCCGCCTGTGGCGTCGGCAGTGTTCCTGGCCATTGTCAGCCGGACCATCGCGCCAGTTCCGCCCCCGCTTCCCTCGGCTTCTTGCGGGGCATCGAGAAGCTCGATGCCGCCGCCGTGTTCTTCCATGATCTTCTTGACGATCGCGAGCCCGAGCCCTGTCCCCTTCTCGCGCGTCGTCATGTAAGGCTCGAGCAGGCGTTGCCGGTTCTCCACCGGCAGGCCGATGCCGTTGTCGATCACCTCGACCACGATCCGGTTCTCGTCCTCCACCAGATTGACGCGAATGCGCCCTTCCCCCGCCTGCCCGGTCGGCAGCGCCATCACGGATTCCGTCGCGTTCTTGATCACGTTGGTAAAGGCCTGCCCCACCAGGCGCTGGTCGAAACTGGCCCTGACCGCCTCATCCGGCAGCAGGGTCTTGATCGAAATGTCGGGATTGGCGACGCTTTGCAGGAACGCCGCCTCCCGCACCGTCGTTCGAAGGTCGCTGGTGCTCATCGTCGGCTTTGGCATGCGGGCGAAAGAGGAGAACTCGTCGACCATCCGCCCGATATCGCCGACCTGACGTATGATCGTGTCGATGCACTGGTCGAACACGGTCCGGTCGTCCTCGACGATCGTCTTGCCATAGCGCCGGCGGATGCGCTCCGCCGACAGCTGGATCGGGGTCAGCGGATTCTTGATCTCGTGCGCGATGCGCCGCGCGACATCGGCCCAGGCCGACGTCCGCTGCGCCGTCACCAGGTCGGTGATGTCGTCGAGCGTCACCACGAAACCATGTTCGCTGCGCGTCGACTGCTCGCTGGTGACGCGGACGTTCACCGTTCGCTCGCGCCCCTGCCTGTGGATCGAGACCTGCGTCTCGCTCATCCGGTCGTCCGCGCGCGCCAGTGCATCCTCGACCACTTCCGCCAGTTCCGGGATCACCCGCGCCATGGGCTCGTCGAGCAGCGCACTCTCGCTGAAATCCAGCAGATGCAGCGCGGACCGGTTGACCAGGGTGATCCGGCCGCTGTCGTCTATGCCGATGACACCTGCGGTGACGCCGGACAGAACCGCTTCGGTGAAACGCCGCCGCCGGTCGATCTGGTCATTGGCCGCCAGCAGCGCATCGCGCTGGCCCCGCAGCTGCGCCGTCATGTTGTTGAACGTGGCGCCGAGGTTGGCGAGATCGCCGGCCGATTTGTCGGTCTCCACCTGAACGTAGAGATTGCCCTTGGAGACCTGGTCCGCCGCTCCGATCAATCGTCTTATCGGTGCGACCAGCATGTTGGCGAAACCGAAACCGATCCAGATCGAGGACAGCAGCAACACCAGCGTCACGCCCGTATAGACGAGCGCGAAGGCCACCTGGACGCCGAAACGGCTTTGCTCCATCCGCGTGTACTGGCTCGCCCCGTCCTCCGCCAGCCTGAGATAATCGACGACACGCTTGTCCATGGCACGGGTGACATAGAGATACATGTCGTCATAGGCTGAGAGCTTCATCACGCCGCCGACGAGGTTCGACACGCCCGGAGCGATCAGCACCGGTTCTCCCGCCTGCGTCTGGCCGAAGGCCTCGGTCGGAGGCAGCAGCACCTCTATGTCGGGATTGACGATGACGCGGGTGATCACCGTTCCGTCCGACTTCATCAGGAAGGCGCCGAGAAGTGCGCGCAATGTCGTCTGTGTCTGGAAGAAGCTGTCGAAACGCGTCGGTTCGAAGTCATAGACCGCCTTGGCCCGGTCGATATCGTTGGCCATCGCGATAAGGTCGCCGCGAAGCACCCGGGCGTGTTCCTGCAGATACGCCTGGGCGACCGTCAGCGCGTTGTCGATGATCAGCCGCGTGCGATCCTCGAACCAGCGGTCGAGGCCCCGGTCCAGCGTGATCGTCGCGAGGATCGCAACCAGCACAGCCGGTACGGCCGCGACCACGCTGAACAGTGTCACGATGCGCCCGTGCAACCGGGCGGCGGCCCGCCCGCGCCGCCGAGCCTGCCACAATGCGGCGAATTCCAACCCGATCAGCAGCAGCAGGATCGCCACCAGAACGCCGTTGATCACCATGGCGACCTGCGCCACCGGACCGTCAGGGGCAATCGGCGTTACGCCCATCAGCACGAAGAAGGTGAGCGTGATCGAGATCAGCGAGATGATGACGAGAACGAGTCCGATCCGGCGCACGCGAAGGCCGCGGCCACCATGATCGGGCTGGGAGGAAAAGCTGCTCGTTCTCTCGGCAAGCACTGGCAAGCGACCGTCTGTTGGAATCGATCCATGCGGGACCGGCGCTGGGAATGCGGCACCCTTACCACACAATGTTGCCAAATTACGACAGAGAAGGCCGCCTGTGAATGGTGGTCCGATGGCACGGAAAACCGGGGGCCGCCGTCCGGGCGGTGCCGCAGGTCACCGGTTGGAGCGGATGACCTGCACGTCCAGGTCCCGGATCTTCTTTCGCAGCGTGTTGCGGTTCACGCCCAGGAGCTCGGCCGCCTTGATCTGGTTGCCCCGGGTCGCGGCCAGTGCCGCGCCGATCAGCGGGTACTCGACCTCACGCAGGATCCGGTGATAGAGGCCGGGAGGCGGCAACGCATCGCCGAAAGCCTGGAAATAGGTGTTCAGGTAGCGCTCCACCGAACCGGACAGGTCGACCTGGCTGTTTTCCTCTTCCTCGACGCTGGGCGCCGGCTGGCTCAGTTCCTGTTCGATGAGCGCGGCAGAAATGACGTCCTGCGGATAAAGCGCGGACAGCCTGCGAACCAGGTTTTCCAGTTCCCGGATATTGCCGGGCCAGCGATAGCGTCGCAGCCGGTCGATGGCCGCCGTCTCGATCTGCTTCGCCGGCAGCCCCTCCTTCTCGGCAAGCGCGAAGAAGTGGCGCACGAGATCGGGGATGTCCTCGATGCGCTCGCGCAGCGGCGGCAGGCGGATCGGCACCACGTTGAGGCGGTAGTAGAGATCCTCGCGGAAGAGACCCTGGTTGATGAGCTGGCGCAGGTCCTTGTTGGTCGCCGCCACGATCCGCACGTCGGTGCGGATGGGAACGCGCCCGCCGACGGTCGTGTACTCGCCCTGCTGCAGCACGCGCAGAAGCCGCGTCTGTGCTTCCATCGGCATGTCGCCGATCTCGTCGAGGAAGAGTGTGCCGCCGTCGGCCTGCTCGAAACGTCCGGCGGAACGCTGCTGCGCACCCGTGAAAGCACCTTTCTCGTGACCGAACAGTTCCGCCTCGATCAGGTCACGCGGAATCGCCGCCATGTTGATCGCGACGAACGGCCCGTTGCGGCGTTTGCCATAGTCGTGAAGCGCGCGGGCGACCAGTTCCTTGCCCGTGCCGGACTCGCCGTTGATCATCACCGACAGGTCGGTCTGCATGAGACGCGCCAGAACCCGGTAGATCTCCTGCATGGCCGGCGACCTGCCGACCAGCGGAATATTCTCTCCGTTGTCCTCGGGCGGCTCCACCCGGGTTCGCTTCGGTTCCGACAACGCCCGCCCGACGATGGACGTCAGTTCCTTCAGGTCGAACGGCTTCGGCAGATATTCATAAGCCCCTTTTTCCGAGGCCCTGATCGCGGTCATGAAGGTGTTTTGCGCGCTCATCACGATGACCGGCAGGTCCGGACGCAGCTTCTTGATACGCGGCAACACGTCAAACGCGTTCTCGTCCGGCATCATGACGTCGGTGACGACGAGATCGCCGTCGCCGGAATTGACCCAGCGCCAGAGCGTCGTGGCATTCGATGTCAGGCGGACGGTGTACCCGGCCCGCGACAGGGCCTGGTTCAGCACCGTCCGGATCGCAGCATCATCGTCGGCAACTAGGATTGTACCGGTCGGCATGTATCGGGTTCCCAGAATGTCAGGTCTCGTCCTGTGTCGCGAAAGCGGGCATCAGGATGCGGAAAACGGTGCGGCCCGGCTGGCTGTCACATTCGATGACACCCCCGTGGTCACCGATGATCTTGGCGACGAGCGCAAGGCCGAGGCCGGAGCCGTTGGCCTTGGTCGTCACGAACGGATCGAAGAGATGCGGCAGAAGGTCTTCCGGAACGCCCGGACCATTGTCCCGCACACAGAACTCGAGGGGCAGGCTGACCTTCTCGCGCGAGCCGGGAACGGAAAGCCGGATGCCCGGGCGGTAGGCGGTGGTCAGGGTGATCTCGCCGGTGGCCTCGTTGCTGACCGCCTCGCACGCGTTTTTCACCAGGTTGAGAAAAACCTGTACGAGTTGGTCCCGGTTGGCAAAGACCTGCGGCAGCGACGGGTCGTATTCGACATTGATGGGCGTGTTGCGCGCAAATCCCGAATGGGCGAGACGCTGCACATGATCCAGCACCACATGGATGTTGACCGGTTCGCGCTCGATCGGACGCTCGTCGGAGAACACCTCCATCCGGTCGACCAGCTTCACGATACGGTCGGCTTCGTCCATGATGAGGCGGGTGAGCTGCCGATCCTCCTCCCCGGCCGAGCCTTCCAGCAACTGCGCCGCACCCCGGATACCCGACAGCGGGTTCTTGATCTCGTGCGCCAGCATTGTCGCAAGGCCTGACACCGTGCGCGCCGCCCCGCGCGAGGTCAGTTGCCGGTCGATCTTCTCCGCCATGCCCCGTTCCTGAAGCATCAGGGCCACGGCTCCCGGTCTGTCGGCGACGGGCGCGGCGATGATGTCGACGATCTTTTCCGCACCGATCCGCGGCGAGCCAATATCGACCTTGTACTCGTTGACCGGCGCTCCGCGCTCGCGCACCTGCGAGATCAGCATCAGGAGCGGACTGCCGAACGGCACGAAATGCGAAACCGGATGGCGGCGCAAGACCTGTGCGCTGGCCCGAAAAAAGCTCTCCGCGGCCATGTTCGCCTCGATGATCCGCCCTTGCGGGTCAACCAGGATCAGCGGATGAGGAAGGGCATCGAGTATCTGGCTCGGTGCATTGCCCACCTGGCTGGCAACGGGATCCTGCATGCCCCTCATGCCGCCTTCTCCATGCGGGCGTCCGGCGCACTTGCAAACCACTTGCGCAGGCTACGCATCACGAAAGCCGGATCGGTCGAGGTCAACAGCACTCGCCGGAGGTCGCCCGGAAAATCGGGAGCACCGGTGTCCAGATACCAGGCAATGTGCTTGCGGGAGAGCTTCAGCCCCTTCTCGGCACCGTAGTATTCGAGCATCATCTCCACATGTTCCTCGATCAGGTCGCCGAGCGCTGCACCTGTCGGCGCAGCCATCACGGTCTCCCCGCCAAGCGCTGCCCCGACCACCCCCGGCAGCCACGGCCGGCCATAGGCGCCGCGGCCGATCATCACCGCATCGGCACCGGAGCGTTCCAGCATCGTGCGGGCGTCGTCCGCCCCCAGGCAATCGCCGTTGGCGACCAGCGGGACGGAGATCCGCTGGCGAACGGCGGCTATCGCGGCCCAGTCGGCGCGCCCCTTGTAGAACTGGTTGCGGGTGCGACCATGTACCGTGATCATCGCGACACCGGCCGCTTCGGCGCGCTGGGCAAGTTCAGGTGCATTCAGGCACCCATCGTCCCAGCCGAGCCGCATCTTCAGCGTCACCGGCACCGTTGCCGCGCCCACCGTGGCTTCGATCAGGCGCAATGCATGATCGAGATCCCGCATCAGCGCCGATCCCGAATAACCGGAGGTCACCTTCTTGGCCGGGCACCCCATGTTGATGTCGATGATATCGGCGCCGGCACCTTCCGCGATCCGGGCGCCTTCCGCCATCCAGCGTTCCTCGCGCCCTGCCAGTTGCACCACATGCGCGGCCCCGTCGACACCTTCGCTGCGCAGGCGCGTCTCGGGATGGCCTTCAGCCAGTTGCTCGCAGGCAACCATCTCGGAAACGACAAGCCCCGCGCCGAAACGATGCGCAAGCCGGCGGAACGGCACATCGGTCACGCCCGACATCGGCGCCAGGAACGCACGGTTCACGCTCGCGACGGAACCGATCCGCACTCCGCCTGTCAGCTTGGAACAGTGATCTTTGCTCATATGATGTGCACTTTCCATTCTGCCTATAGAATAGACAATGACTGAATTGCTGCAAGAGCGAAATTGGACCGCAGCACTTAAGCCTTGTGGATGAGCAATGAAAGCTCCAAAACCCGCTGGTCAGTTTCGAAAATCAACGTTGCAAGAATGACAAGACCGGCCGCCACTCAAGACAGCCCCCCTGCCACCGGAGTTGCCGCAATCATCGTCGCGGCCGGCCGGGGCACGCGCGTCGGCGGCGACATCCCCAAACAGTATCGCGATCTTGGCGGAAAAGCCGTGCTTCGCCATACTGTTGAAGCACTTCTTGCCTGCTCCGAAATCGACATGGTCACCGTGGTCATTCACCCGGATGACCGTCCCTTCTATGACCGCGGCATTGGCGATCTTGCAAGCGATCCCCGCATGCGCGCTCCCGTTTCCGGCGGCGCCACCCGCCAGGCCTCGGTCCTGTGCGGGCTGCGTGCTCTCGCCCCGGCCGCACCGGAGATCGTGCTCGTCCACGACGCAGCGCGCCCTTTTGTCACGGCGAGTGTTGTCGCCGCCTCGATTGCAGCGGTTCGCGAGGGCGCGGATGCATCGGTCTCCGCCGTTCCCGTTGCCGACACGCTCAAGCGCATCGACATGGGGACCGGTCACGTCACGCAGACTATCGACCGCACCGCCTTGCATGCCGCGCAGACACCGCAGGCCTTTGCTTTTCACGCGATCTTCAAGGCACACGAGGCGGCCGCCGCACAAGGACTGAACACCCTGACCGACGACGCGGGCGTTGCCCAGTGGGCCGGCATGAAGGTCGCCGTCACGCTCGGCGACCCGGCGAATGTGAAAATCACCAGCGCGGAGGACCTGATGCAGGCCGAGCAGCAGCAAGCCCTGAGAACGCGGAACACGTTTTGGGAGACCCGCGTCGCCACCGCCTATGACGTCCACGCTTTCGAAGCGGGCGATCACGTCATGCTCGGCGGTGTACCGATCCCGCACGATCAGGGGCTCAAGGGACATTCCGACGCCGATGTCGTGCTGCACGCCCTGACGGACGCCGTCCTCGCCACCCTTTGCGACGGTGACATAGGCTCGCACTTTCCGCCGAGCGACCCGCAATGGCGCGGCGCCTCCTCCGACCGGTTCCTCGCCTTTGCCGTCGAGCGCCTGCGCAAGCGCGGCGGCGAAATCACCCATCTCGATGCCACGATCGTATGCGAGCGTCCAAAGATCGGCCCGCACCGCGACCGCATGCGGGAAAGAATCGCTGAGATCTGCAGCACCACCGCAAGCCGCGTGTCGGTCAAGGCAACGACCTCGGAAGGCCTTGGCTTTACCGGCCGTTCGGAAGGCATCGCGGCTCTGGCCACCGCCACGGTTCGCCTCCCCGAACATGAGCCGGATGCACAGGAAGGCTGAGATGACCGATCTTGCCCCGCTTGAGGATCTCGCCGCACGGGTGATCCGCGAGTTCGCCAATGCCGGGCGAATGCTGGCAACGGCGGAATCCTGCACCGGCGGATTGATCGCCGGTGTATTGACCGAGATATCCGGCTCTTCCGCCGTCGTCGAACGGGGCTTCGTCACCTACTCGAACGAGGCAAAAACGGAGATGCTTGGTGTTCCGGCAGACCTGATCGCGAGCGACGGCGCGGTCAGCATGCGGGTCGCGATCGCCATGGCCGAGGGCGCGCTGGCCCGCTCGCGGGCGGATGTCGCCGTCTCCGTGACAGGTGTCGCCGGTCCGGGAGGAGGATCTCCGGAAAAACCGGTGGGGCTCGTGCATTTCGGGTTTGCCCGCCGCGGCTTCGCGACGCGGCACCTGGAAAAACGATTTGGCGATATCGGTCGCGACAGGGTCCGTCTGGCGACGGTCGGGCTTGTCCTGCAGGAACTGACAGGGCTGTTCGGTACAATTCTACCCAACACGGAAGCGGATTGTTGACCAGACTTCCAAGCGCTTGTTGCCGTTAATTATTTTTTCCGGGGATGGAACGCACAGTCCGCTCAAACAAGGACCTGGCATATGCGTAAATCCTGTCTGTTCATCTTCCTGGCCATGCTCGTTCCCGCAAGCGCTCTTGCGGGCGATTTTCACATGATCTCGCGCCAGCAGGACGGCACCTTCTACTCCAGCCACAAGATTTTCGAGAAGAACGGCGAGAACCTGTATCAGGTCGCGCTGTGCGGACGGTCCTATTACGCCAGGGCCGCGACCGTCGCCTGGATGAACTACGAGGCAGAGGAAGGACGGGACGTCGGTCTCGAATACAACCGGGGCACCGGCTGGTACCGCGTGTGCGAAAACCCGGACCAGCAGGTCAAGCTGGCAGATATCGGCGTGCCCGGCACCAATATCGAGGTGATGCGTGCAAGCGACGAGGCGATGAACCGCCGCCAGCGTTTCATCTTCATCCGCAAGACTTTTTCCGACTACAGCAATTCAGGCCGCGCCGCGCCGTCCTACCACGGACGCTGACGGGGTCGGGACGTCAGGCCGCGCCGCCATAAACGATGTCGGCACGCTCCTCGAACGCGTCGGAGAACTTGCGGAACGCGCGGTCGAACATCGCCGACATCAGCGCGCTGAGCGCACGGCTCTTGAACTCGTAGGAAATGAAGAAGCCGATCTCGCTCTCGTCCTCACTGAGCGAACGGAAGGTCCACGTGTTCTCCAGATGCCGGAACGGCCCGTCGAGATACTCGACCAGGATGCGCTCGTTGGCAGGCTCCAGCGTCACCCGGCTCGTGAAGGTCTCGCGAAACAGCTTGTAGGCCACCGTCATGTCCGCGACGAGCACGGTCCGGCCGTCGTCCAGTTCCCGGCGCCCCCGGACCTGCAGCTTTTCGCAGAGCGGAACGAACTCCGGATACTTTTCGATATCGGCCACCAGCGAGAACATGTCATCGCTGCTATGGGCGACCTTGTGAACGGTCTGGAATGACGGCATGTCGGGTTTTTGTCCGCGTCCGGTCCTGTTTCAACTCTTCCGGCCATCATGCGGGAACGTCGAAAACTCCCCGCAGGCGCCTGCCGCCTCGGCTTTAGCGTGATTCCGCCGCTTCGCCAAAGGCCCGCTGCAATCCTGCGCCTCAGGCGAGCGCCTTGCCACCCAGTTTTGCGTCCCGGGCGCGCCTCAGATCGGCGAAATCCTCGCCCGCATGGTGCGAGGAGCGGGTCAGCGGGCTGGCCGAGACCTTCAGGAAGCCCTTGGCATAGGCGATCTTCTCGAAGGCCTTGAACTCGTCCGGCGTGACGAAGCGGGCCACGGCATGGTGCTTCGAGCTCGGCTGCAGATACTGGCCAATGGTGAGGAAGTCGACATCCGCGCTGCGCAGGTCGTCCATCAGCTGCAGCACCTCGTTCCGCTCCTCGCCGAGCCCGACCATGATGCCCGACTTGGTGAACATCGCCGGATCGATTTCCTTCACCTGCTGGAGCAGGCGAATGGAATGGAAGTAGCGGGCGCCCGGACGAACCGTCAGGTATTTCGAGGGCACCGTTTCCAGATTGTGGTTGAAGACGTCGGGCCGTGCCCGCACCACGGTCTCCAGGGCCCCCGGCTTGCGCAGGAAATCCGGTGTCAGGACCTCGATCGTCGTGCCCGGTGCCCGCTCGCGGATGGCACCGATGACCTCGGCGAAATGCCCCGCCCCGCCATCGTCGAGATCGTCCCGGTCGACGGAGGTGATGACCACATGCTGCAGCCCCATCGTCGCCACGGCCTCGGCAACGCCGGTCGGCTCGTTCCTGTCGACGGGACCGGGCATGCCGGTGCGCACGTTGCAGAAGGCGCAGGCCCGCGTGCAGGTGTCGCCGAGGATCATGAAGCTCGCGTGCTTCTTCGACCAGCACTCGCCGATATTGGGGCAGCCGGCCTCCTCGCACACGGTCACGAGATTGTTGGAGCGCACGACCTGCTGCGTTTCCCGGTAGACGGGCGACGTCGGCGCCTTGACCCGGATCCATGCGGGCTTGCGCTGGATCGGATTGTCGGGCCGGTGGGCCTTCTCCGGATGGCGGGGCCGCGCGGCGTCTGTGTCCCGGTTGGAAACCGTATCGAGGATCGTGACCATGGCCCCTAACTGTCGCTATTGGTGAGAAAGGTCAAGTGTTTCACAACAGGGCTGCTATGCCCTGGGAGCAGCTTTCATGAAGCGCCCGAGCTTCGTAAGCGCTTCCTCGGACAGAGGTTGCGATTTGCGTGTCTCGTCGTTCATCAGGACAATCACCGTCCGCGCCCGGGCAATCGGCCGGCGATCCTGGCAGATGAGCTGATCCAGCGTCAGCGAACTGCGCCCGATCCTCTCGACCGCAGACCCGATCTCCACCGAGCCCGGCCATTTCCCTTCCGCGAGGAAGTCCAGCTCCAGACGGGCAATGACGAAGTTGGCGCCCGGCTGCGCAACACTGTCCTCACCAGCATAGAGCATGTCGACCCGACCGGTTTCCAGGAAAGTGGAGAACACCGCGTTGTTGATGTGGCCCTGACGGTCCGTGTCGCAATAGCGCAGCTTGTCGGTGGATCGCACCGGATAGTCGTCGAGGTCTGGGGCGTCACCCATCTGGAGGTCCTGTTGTGCGTGGCGTCGTCGTCCGGCGGGTGCCGCGCCTGCTCAGCTGCGGATCTTGCGCCAGACGAAGAGAGAAAGGATGGCGCCGACCGTGGCCAGCACCAGTTGGTCGATGAACCCGCCGGTGACGTTGAGGTCCAGCAGCTCCGCGATCTTGCCGCCGACAAGGGCGCCGATCAGGCCGACAACGAGGCTGCCGAGAAACCCGCCACGGCTGTCGAGCACCCGATGCGCCACCGCACCGGCGATCAGGCCGATCACGATCCAGACGATGAAACCCATGATGTCTCCGTCACTCTGCCTGGCGGATGCATGCCGGCCGGGAAAGCCCGGCCGGCGGTTCGTGCCGAAAGGATCAGGCCAGGACCCGCGCGACGAGGACAACGACAATCGCGCCGATCGCCGCCACGATGATCTGGTTCACGAACGAGTTGCCGACATTGATGTTGATGCCGGCAAGATTGAACAGGAACCCGCCGACGAATGCGCCGATCAGGCCGGTGATCAGATAGCGCACCAGCCCGCCGCCACCGAGCACGAGGCTCGCCAGCCAGCCGGCGATCAGACCGATAGCGCACCAGATCAGGATGTTTTTGACGTCCATGTCGAATCCCCGTTTTGCGAGTATGCGCGCCCGTGCGCCCGCCAAGGTTAGACGTTCCGCGCAACAACTCAAGCGGTCGCGAGCCCAGCCCCCTGGCTCCGGCTCCTCAGGCGTTCAGGACCTTGCCATAGGCGTCGAGCACACTTTCCTTCATCATTTCCGACAGGGTCGGATGCGGGAAGATCGTGTGCATCAGCTCTTCCTCGGTCGTCTCCAGGTTCATGGCGACGACAAAACCCTGGATGAGCTCCGTGACCTCGGCTCCGACCATGTGAGCACCGATCAGTTCGCCCGTCTTCTTGTCGAAGATGGTCTTGATCATCCCCTGGTCCTCGCCAAGCGCGATGGCCTTGCCGTTGGCCACGAAGCTGTAGCGGCCGACGCGGACGTCACGCCCCTGTTCCTTCGCCTTCGCTTCCGTCAGCCCGACGGAGGCGACCTGCGGGTTGCAATAGGTGCATCCCGGGATCTTGGACTTGTCCATGGGGTGGACATTCGGCAGCCCGGCAATCTTCTCGACGCAGACAACACCCTCATGCTCGGCCTTGTGGGCCAGCATCGGCGGGCCGGCGACGTCGCCGATGGCGTGGACGCCCGGCACATTGGTGCGCCCGTAGCCGTCAATGGCGATGCAGCCCCGGTCGGTCTTCACCCCGAGCGCCTCAAGGCCGAGCCCTTCGATATTGCCCTGCACGCCGACGGCCGAAATCAGGCGATCAGCGGTGATCTTCTCCACCTTGCCGTCCTTGGTCTCGACATGGGCGGTGATCGAGTTGGCGCCCTTCTCGACCTTGGTCACCTTCGCCTCTGTCAGGATCTTGAGGCCGCGCTTCTCGAGCTGCTTGCGGGCAAGGGCGGAAATCTCCGCGTCCTCGACCGGCATCACCTGCGACATGACCTCGACCACCGTCACGTCGACGCCCATCGAGCGGTAGAAGCTCGCGAACTCGATGCCGATGGCACCCGAGCCCATCACCACCAGCGACTTCGGCATGAAGTCGGGTTTCATCGCCTCGAAATAGGTCCAGATCAGCTTGCCGTCCGGCTCGATGCCCGGCAGGGCGCGCGGACGGGCGCCGGTGGCGACGATGATGTTGCGGGCCGTGTAGGTGCCCTCGCCCTTGACGCCCTTCGGCACCGGGTTCTGCGGCTCGACAACGGGCTTGGACGACTTCGCGACGACGATCTCGCCGGGCTTGGTCAGCTTCGCCTCGCCCCAGATCACGTCGATCTTGTTCTTCTTCATCAGGAAGGCAACGCCGCCGTTGAGCCGCGCCGAGACACCGCGCGAGCGCGCAACGACATCCTTCACGTCCGCCGTCATCTTGCCCTCGAGCTTGAGGCCGTAGCTCTTGGCGTGATTGGCATGGTCGAGGATCTCGGCCGAGCGCAGCAGCGCCTTCGTGGGGATGCAGCCCCAGTTGAGGCAGATGCCGCCAAGATGCTCGCGCTCGACGATGGCGGTCTTCAGGCCAAGCTGCGCGGCGCGGATCGCGGCGACATAGCCGCCCGGTCCCGAACCGATGATGATGACGTCATAGGACGTGCCGCTCATGAAAAATCCTCCAGATCGGGCGGTGGATCAACGGCCTTGGATCGACCGGCAGCCGCCCGTATGCGGACCCGACAACGGGAATGGCAAAAAATACCGCGGAGCAGCGGCGGGAACGCAAGGTCCCCACCGCCGCGCCCGGTCACACCAGCATCGACATCGGGTTTTCGATGTAACCCTTGAAGGCGGCGAGAAGCTCGGCCCCGAGCGCGCCGTCGACGGCCCGGTGATCGGTGGAGAGCGTCACGGTCATCACGGTCGCAATGGCCAGCGCATCACCCTTCACCACCGGGCGCTTTTCCCCGGCGCCGACGGCGAGGATCGTCGCGTGGGGCGGATTGACCACCGCCGCGAAGTCCTTGACGCCCATCATGCCCATGTTGGAAACCGCCGTGGTGCCGCCCTGATACTCCTCGGGCTTGAGCTTGCGCTCCTTGGCGCGCTTGCCCATGTCCTTCATCTCGTTGGAGATGACCGACAGCGGCTTCATCTCGGCACTGCGCACGATCGGCGTGATCAGTCCGCCGGGGATCGACACGGCGACGCCGACATCCGAGTGCTTGTGCTTGACCATCGCCTCGTCCGTCCACGAGACATTCGCATCCGGAACGTCGCGCAAGGCCAGCGCCAGCGCCTTGATGGTCATGTCGTTGACCGAAAGCTTGTAGGCCGGCTTGCCGTCCTTGTCCTTCGGCGCCGCATCGTTCAGCTGGGTCCGGAGGGCCAGCAGAGCGTCCAGCTCGCAATCCACCGAGACGTAGAAATGCGGGATGGTCTGCTTGGATTCCGTCAGCCGCTTGGCAATGGTCTTGCGCATGCCGTCATGCGGCACGAGTTCGTAGGATCCGTCCTCGAACAGCTTCAGAACCTGATCGCTGGACGGCCCCTTTGCCATGGCCGGCGCCGGGGCGCTGGCTGCCTTCGGAGCCTCGGCGGCGGGCGCGGCCGAAGCCTTGCCGGTGCCGGCTGCAAGCGCCTCGTCGATGTCGCGCTTGACGATGCGGCCATGCGGACCGGAACCGCCGATCGCGGCAAGGTCCAGGCTGTTCTGCGAGGCAAGACGGCGTGCCAGCGGCGAGGCGAAGATCCGCCCCCCTCCGGCACTCGCCGGGGCTGGCGGGGCCTTGGCCGGCGCGGCATCGGCTTGCGCCGGCGCCTCCGATTTTGCCGAAGCCTCCGGTTTCGCGGGGGCTTCGACCTTGGCCGGCGTAGCGTCGGTCTTCGCGGCCCCGTCAAGCGCCGAAGCGTCCTCGCCCTCTTCCAGCAACAGGGCGATGACCTCGTTGACCTTCACCCCCTCGGAGCCTTCCGCGACAAGGATCTTGCCGATCTTGCCCTCGTCGACGGCTTCGACTTCCATCGTCGCCTTGTCGGTTTCGATCTCGGCGATCACGTCGCCCGAGGAGACGCTGTCGCCTTCCTTCACCAGCCACCTGGCCAGGTTGCCCTCTTCCATCGTGGGAGAAAGGGCCGGCATCAAAATCTTGATTGGCATCGTTCGTCCCTCGCCTCAGGCGGTGTAGGTCACGGCTTTCACCGCATCGATGACTTCCTGCACCGACGGCAGTGCGAGCTTCTCCAGATTGGCCGCATAGGGCATCGGCACGTCCTTGCCGGTCACGCGCAGGATCGGGGCATCGAGCCAGTCGAACGCCTTTTCCTGAACCTGGTAGCTGATCTCCGAGGAGACCGAGCACATCGGATAGGCTTCCTCGACCGTCACCAGCCGCCCGGTCTTCTTCACCGAGGCGATCACCGTGTCGATGTCGAGCGGGCGGATCGAACGCAGGTTGACGACTTCCGCCGAAATGCCCGCCGCCGCCAGTTCCTCCACCGCCTTCATCACATAGGTCATGCCGATGCCCCAGGAGACGATGGTGACATCGCTGCCCTTGCGCTCGATCTTGGCCTTGCCGATGGGAAGGACGAAATCCTCGACATCCGGCATCTCGAAGGTCTGGCCGTAGAGGATCTCGTTCTCAAGGAAGATCACCGGATTGGGATCGCGGATCGCGGCCTTGAGCAGGCCCTTTGCATCGGCCGCCGACCACGGCTGAACCACCTTCAGGCCCGGCACATGCGCGTACCACGCGGCGTAGTCCTGGCTGTGCTGGGCGCCGACGCGCGCCGCCGCGCCGTTCGCGCCGCGGAACACGATGGGCGCGCCCATCTGGCCGCCGGACATGTAGAGCGTCTTGGCGGCGGAGTTGATGATCTGGTCGATCGCCTGCATGGCGAAGTTGAACGTCATGAACTCGACGATCGGCCGCAATCCGGCCATCGCCGCGCCGACGCCAAGGCCGGTGAACCCGTGCTCGGTGATCGGCGTGTCGATGACGCGCTTCGGCCCGAACTCGTCCAGCAACCCTTGCGAGATCTTGTAGGCGCCCTGGTATTCGGCAACCTCCTCGCCCATCAGGAACACGTCGCCGTCGCGGCGCATTTCCTCGGCCATGGCATCGCGCAGCGCCTCGCGGACGGTCGACTTGACCATCGGCGTGCCCTCCGGAGCATCCGGTTCGGCCGGCACGTCGGGGGCCGGCGCCACCGGCGCAGCCGGAACGGGTGCGGAGGCGGACTGTGCCGGCGCAGGCTCGGCTGCCGGAGCGGGCGCAGCCTTGGGCGCGGCGTCCAGGTCGGACGCATTCTCGTCCTCGCCAAGCAACAGCGCGATCGGCGTGTTGACCTTGACGTTCTCCGAGCCCTCGGCAACGAGGATCTTGCCTATCGTCCCCTCGTCGACGGCCTCGACCTCCATCGTCGCCTTGTCGGTTTCGATCTCGGCGATCACGTCACCGGCGGCAACGCTGTCGCCTTCCTTTTTCACCCATTTCGCCAGGGTGCCCTCTTCCATCGTCGGCGAGAGGGCCGGCATCAGAATCTCAATCGGCATCGCTCGGTCCCACCCTCACAGAAGAATGTCGGTATAGAGCTCGGAAACATCCGGCTCCTTGTCGGTCTGCGCGAACTCGGCGGATTCCGCCACGATCTCGCGCACTTCCTTGTCGATGCCCTTGAGGTCGTTCTCGCTTGCCCAGCCATTGTCGAGGATGCGCTTGCGGACCTGCTCGATCGGATCGTGCTCGGTCCGCATCTTCTGCACCTCGTCCTTCGACCGGTACTTGGCCGGGTCGGACATGGAGTGGCCGCGATAGCGATAGGTGATCATCTCGAGAATGAACGGCCCCTTGCCCGTGCGGCAATGCTCGAGTGCCTTCTCGCTGGCCGCCATCACGGCGCGCACGTCCATGCCGTCGACCTGTTCGCCCGGAATGCCGAAGGAGGCGCCGCGATGCGACAGGTCGGTGGTGGCCGAGGCGCGCTCGATGCTCGTCCCCATGCCGTACTTGTTGTTCTCGATCACGTAGATGACCGGCAGCTTCCACAGCTGGGCCATGTTGAAGCTCTCGTAGACCTGGCCCTGGTTGGCCGCTCCGTCACCGAAATACGTCATCGCGACGGCACCGTTCTCCCGGTACTTGTTGGCAAAGCCGAGCCCGGTGCCGAGCGACACCTGTGCGCCGACGATGCCGTGGCCGCCATAGAACTGCTTTTCCTTGGAGAACATGTGCATGGAGCCGCCCTTCCCCTTGGAATAGCCGCCCCGTCGCCCGGTCAGTTCGGCCATGACGCCCTTCGGGTCCATGTCCATCGCCAGCATGTGTCCGTGATCGCGGTAACCCGTGATCATCTGGTCGCCGTCCTTGGCCGCCATGCGCATGCCGACGACAACCGCTTCCTGTCCGATATAGAGATGGCAGAAGCCGCCGATGAGGCCCATGCCGTAAAGCTGGCCGGCCTTTTCCTCGAAACGCCGGATCAGCAGCATGTGCCGGTAGGCGGCGAGCTCCTGCTCCTTGGTGAAGTTCGCGATCGCGGGCGCCTGTTTGGCTGCCCCTCCCTTCGTCCGGGATGCGCTCCTCGAGCGCCCGCCGGCCGTCTTGCCTGACGTTGCAGCCATGTCCCTCATCTCGCTTTGCGTCCCGTTCGGGACGGCGTTTCCCCATCAGCAACTTAGCGGAAGGTACCCGAAGGGAAAAGTCAATGAAAGGACGATGTATGAGATCGATTATGCTACCAATTTATTGAAAATAATGAGAAATCACAAAAATAACTGAATTACGGTTAAATCAATATGTTAAATCGAAATTCAGTTAAAATCACCGATTGCTCTCAGGCCGCAGGATGGCAAGCTCCTGCGGATGGACGAGGTTGAGACCAAGCCGCGCCCGTTCGTCGATCATGTCCGGATCAAGGCTTTCCGGGCGCAACAGAGCGACGCGCCGCAGAAGCTCCTCGCGCTCGGCACGCAGGGTCGCCAGCTCCTTTTCCAACGCCGCATAACGATGTTCGATCCGGGCCTTGCCGACAAGGCCCAACTCGCCGTTGAGCGCATGAAAGCCGAAATAGGCGACGAGCCCGATGGCGATCGCCGGCGCGGCAAGGCGCTGGCGAATGGTGTGCCGACGATAGCGTGTGGAATTGAAAGGCACGGCTGCGACCCGACTCGATACAAACAGTTCGATGTACCGACTATCGGCTATCAGCCTTAATGGTTGGTTTCCGAAAGTGGATCGCGGCAGCCGCGGCGTGTCCGCCGACACACGGCGGACACGCGGCTGTCAGGCGGCTGTCAGGCGGCGGCGGTTTCGGCCTCGGCGAGGCGCACAAGCTTCAGGAGCACGGCGGCGCTGCCCTTCAGCCGCTGTTCCGCAGTCTCCCAGTCGCGAATGAGCACGACCTTCTGGTCGGGCCGGATCTTCGCCAGGATCCCCTGCTCGGCGATATAGGACACCAGTCCGGCCGGGTTCGGGAACTCGTTGCCACGGAAGGCGATGACGACGCCTTTCGGCCCGGCGTCGATCTTCTCCACATTGGCGCGCCGGCACAGGCCCTTGATGAAGACGATCTTGAGCAGGTGATCGACCTCTTCCGGCAGCGACCCGAAGCGGTCGATCATCTCCGCGCCGAAGGCGTCGATCTCCTCGGTCGTCGTCAGATCGGCAAGCCGGCGATAGAGCGACAGGCGCAGCGGCAGGTCGGCGACATAGCTTTCGGGAATGAGCACCGGCGTGCCGACCTGGATCTGCGGAGACCACGTTTCCTCCGCTTCCGTGTCGTCGCCCGCGCGAAGCTGGGCGACCGCCTCCTCCAGCATCTGCTGGTAGAGCTCGAAGCCGACTTCCTTGATGTGACCGGACTGCTCCTCGCCGAGCAGGTTGCCGGCGCCGCGAATGTCGAGATCGTGGCTGGCGAGCTGGAACCCCGCACCAAGGCTGTCCAGCGATTGCAGCACCTTCAGCCTGCGGTCGGCGGTTGTCGTCAGCGTCTTGTTGGCCGGCACCGTGAACAGTGCGTAGGCGCGCGTCTTGGAGCGCCCCACGCGGCCGCGAAGCTGGTAGAGCTGCGCCAGCCCGAACATGTCGGCCCGATGCACGATCAGCGTGTTGGCGGTGGGAATGTCGAGGCCCGATTCGACGATCGTCGTCGACAGCAGAACGTCGTACTTGCCCTCGTAGAAGGCATTCATCACGTCCTCGAGCTCGCCGGGCGGCATCTGCCCATGCGCAACGGCGACCTTCACTTCCGGCACCACGTCTTCCAGAAACGCCTTGCGGTCGGCCAGGTCGGACACGCGCGGGCAGACATAGAAGCTCTGGCCGCCGCGATAGCGCTCGCGCAGCAGCGCCTCGCGCACGACCACCGGGTCGAAGGGGGAGATGAACGTGCGCACCGCCAGCCGGTCGACCGGCGGCGTTGCTATCAGCGACAGCTCGCGCACTCCGGTCAGAGCCAGCTGCAACGTCCTGGGGATCGGCGTCGCCGAAAGGGTCAGCACATGAACCTCGGACTTGAGCTCCTTGAGCCGCTCCTTGTGCTTGACGCCGAAATGCTGCTCCTCGTCGATGATCAGCAGACCGAGATCCCGGAACGAGATCCCCTTCGCCAGCAATGCATGGGTGCCGATGACAATGTCGACGGACCCGTCGGCAATCCCCTTCTTCGTCGCGGCGAGTTCCTTGGCCGGCACCAGCCGCGAGGCATGCGCGACATTGATCGGCAATCCCTGGAAGCGGTCGGAAAACGTCTTGTAGTGCTGGCGCGCCAGCAGCGTCGTCGGCACGACCAGCGCCACCTGGCGTCCGGTCATCGCGGCGATGAAGGCGGCGCGCAGCGCGACTTCGGTCTTGCCGAAACCGACATCGCCGCAGACCAGCCGGTCCATCGGCCGGCCGGAAGCAAGGTCTTCGAACACCGCGTCGATGGCGTTGAGCTGGTCTTCCGTCTCGTCATAGGGAAAGCGGGTGGCGAACTCGTCATAGACCCCTTCGGGCGGGGCGATCGGGGGAGCCGTGCGCATCGCGCGCGCCGCAGCCGTCTTGATCAACCCGTCGGCGATCTCGAGGATGCGCTTCTTCATGCGCGCCTTGCGCGCCTGCCAGGCCCCGCCGCCCAGCTTGTCGAGCTGCGCCTCGGTATCCTCCGAACCGTAGCGCGTCAGCAGTTCGATATTCTCCACCGGCAGGAACAGCTTGTCGCCGCCGGCATATTGCAGCTCAAGGCAGTCATGCGGCGCGCCCGCCGCCTCGATGGTCTTCAAGCCGATGAAACGGCCGATACCGTGATCGACATGTACAACCAGATCGTTCTGCGCGAGGCTTGCCGCCTCGGTCAGGACATTGGCCCCCTTGGCGCGGCGCTTGCGCTGGCGCACCAACCGGTCGCCGAGAATGTCCTGCTCGCAGACAAGTGTCAGGCCGTCGATCTCGAAACCCTGCTCCACGCCAAGCACGGCGAGCGCCGCCATGCCCGTGGGCAGTGCACGCGCGGCGGCATCCGTCTCGACCGGGGCGGCCCTGTCGAGACCGTGGTCGGCAAGAACATGCGAGAGCCGCTCGCGCGATCCCTCGCTCCAGCAGGCGATGACGATCCGGTCGCCGGCCTTGCGCCGCGCCGCCGCGTGCGAGGTGAGTGCATCGAAGACATTGACGTCGCCGGCGCCGCGCTCGGCCGCGAAGCTGCGTCCCTGCCGCCCGTCCAGCGCAACGACCTTCTGCCCCGTTCCCGGCGGAACGTCGAAAGCCGAAAGCTTCAGGCTTTCGCCGTCGGCAAGGCGTGTCGTCCATTCCTCTCCGGAAAGATAGAGCGCATCGGGATCGAGCGGCTTGTACGGCACCGAACCGCTGCCGCCTGCCTTGCCCTGCGCCTCGACACGGGCCTGATAATGCTCCGCGACCTGGTCGAGCCGCTCGCGGACGACCTCGTCGACGGATGGCGCGAGCACGACCGGCACGCCGTCACAATAGTCGAACAGCGTCGCCAGCCCTTCGTGGAAGAGCGGCAACCAGTGCTCCATGCCGGCGTAACGCCGCCCTTCGCTGATCGACTGGTAGAGAATGTCGTCGCGATCCGTGGCGCCGAACCGGGCAACATAGCGCTTGCGGAAGCGCGAGATCGCCTCCTCGGACAGCACCACCTCGCTCATTGCGACGAGGTCGAGATGTTTCAACTGCTTTGTGGTGCGCTGCGTCTCCGTGTCGAAGGCGCGCAGCGATTCCAGGGTGTCGCCGAAAAAATCGAGCCGCACGGGCGCGTCCATACCGGGCGCATAGATGTCGACGATGCCGCCGCGCACCGCATATTCGCCCGTATCCTGAACCGTCGAGGCACGGGCAAACCCGTTGGTCTCCAGCCAGGCAATCAGTTCCGACAGGTTGATGCGGTTGCCCGGACGCGCGCTCCAGCTCTGGGAACGCGCAAACTCCGGTTCGGGCAAGCGCTGGAGTATCGCATTCGCGGTGGTCAGGAGCACGGTCGGCTGCGCCTCCTGTCCGCCCCGGACAAGCCGGCTCAGGGTTGTCAGCCGTCGGGCGACAAGCGCCGGGTTCGGCGAGACCCGGTCATAGGGAAGGCAGTCCCAGGCCGGCAGGTCGAGCACTTCGGCGCCAGGTGCGAAATACCCCAGGCCTTCCTGAACGGCCTGCGCATGCGAGGCGTCGCGCGCCACGAAAACCAGCGCGAGTCCGGGCTTTGCCTTGGCAAGAAGTCCGGCGAGCACATAGGCCTCGGCGCCGTCCGGCACACCGGTGACGACCGTATTGCCGCCCTGCAGCGAAAGTTGATCAAACACCGTGGAATTCCCGGTCTTAAGCTGAGAAGTCGGATGGCGACCTGTCGCCGGCGGCCTTGAACGCGACGACCGCGCGGTAGATCTCGGTGTCATGCTCAGCCGGCACCGCGACGCGGCCGATCATCCAGTTGAAGAGATCCTGATCCGGCACGTCCATCAACCGCTCGAGAATGTCGAGCCTGTCCTCCGGCAGGGACTGGATATGGGCTTTTGCATACCCGCCGAGAAGGATGTCCATTTCCTTCATTCCGCGATGCTGGCAGCGATAGAGGATACGCTTGCGGCGTGCCTCGTCGCCGGCAGCATTTCCGGTTGCGCTGGCTTCGATGCGTTCGGCCATGATGTGTCCTTCGCGTCTCGTCATGCCGCGCCTCGGGAGCCGGACATCTTGTGGATGGCGGGCGGCGGACTTGACAGAACCTTGATGGTGCGCGGGTTATAGCGGTCCCAGCGGGAAACTCAATCCACGCTGGCCGCCGTGTTCCGGCCCCGCCCTGCCACGACCTACCGGACAAGTCGCCTTTCCAGCCATGCGCCCCAGCCTTCTCGATCCTGTCTTTGCTCCTGTTTCAACGCTGCCCGGCATCGGCCCGCGCATTGCGGCCAACCTTGCCACGCTGCTCGGCGTCGACGGGGAGCGGGAGCCGCATGTGGCGGACCTCCTGTTCCATTTGCCGGGCGGCATCATCGACCGGCGCCTGCGACCGGGAATCGCCCGCGCCCCGGAAGGCGCGATCGTCACTCTGGAGGTCAGCGTCGACCGTCATCAGGCACCTCCCCGATCAAGCCGCGCTCCCTATCGTATCTATGCTCATGACGAGACCGGCGAAATCGCCTTCGTCTTTTTCCACGCCCACACCGCCTGGCTGGAAAAGACCCTGCCGGTCGGGGCCGACCTGGTCGTCTCGGGGCGCGTCGAATGGTTCAACGGCCGGCCGCAGATGATCCATCCCGACCATATCGTCGCCGTGGAGGAAGCAGACAGCCTGCCGCTGGTCGAGCCGGTCTATCCGCTGACGCAGGGACTTTCCGGGAAGGTCCTGCAAAAGGCGATTGCCGAGGCGCTCACCCGTCTGCCCGATCTGCCGGAATGGCTCGATGCGAACCTTGTGAAGCGTGAGGGTTGGCTGACGTTTCCCGACGCTCTCAAGGCGATGCACAGGCCGGACGAGGAGCATGTCGCGAAAACCGGCACGGACGACCAGGGGGAGATCTCCCCTGCCCGTAACCGGCTCAGCTATGACGAGTTTCTCGCCAACCAGTTGGCCCTCGCGCTGGTCCGCCGCTCCATGCGCCAGACGCGCGGCATCGCCCGGACCTTCGATGGCCGGCTCAAGCGCCGCATCCTGGAGGCATTGCCCTATTCGCTGACACAGGGCCAGGCCGCAGCGGTGGCCGAGATCGAGAAGGATCTTGCGGCACCAACCCGCATGCTCCGCCTCCTGCAGGGGGATGTCGGGGCCGGCAAGACCGTGGTCGCCCTGCTCGCCGTCGCAGCCGTCGTCGAAGCGGGCGCCCAGGCGGGCATCATGGCTCCGACGGAGATCCTGGCTCGCCAGCATTTCGCCTCGCTCGCCCCCTTCTGTGAAGCGGCCGGCATCCGCATGGAAATACTCACCGGCCGCGACGGCACGCGGAAGCGCCGGGAGACTCGCGCGGCGCTGGAGGCGGGAGAGATCGACCTTGTCGTTGGCACGCATGCGCTCTTCCAGGGCGACGTCGCCTTCCACAACCTGGGTCTGGTCGTTGTCGACGAACAGCACCGCTTCGGCGTTCACCAGCGCCTGACACTGGCCGCCAAGGGCCAGGGTGTCGACATGCTGGTGATGACGGCGACCCCGATCCCGCGCACCCTGGTGCTGACCTATTTCGGCGACATGGACGTCTCGCGGCTCGCCGAAAAGCCGGCCGGGCGCCAGCCGATCAAGACGGTCACGGTCCCGCTGGAGCGGATGGAAGATGTCGTCGATCGGCTTCGCGCGGCACTCGATGAGGGCAAGAAGGCCTACTGGGTCTGTCCGCTGGTGGAGGAATCCGAAAAATCGGACCTGGCGGCAGCCGAAGAACGCCACGCCATGCTTGTCCAGGTGCTCGGACCGCGCATCGCCTTGGTCCATGGTCGCCAGTCTAGCGACGAGAAGGCGGCCGCCATGGCCGCCTTTCGCGACGGGCCGGCGGGGCTCCTCGTGGCAACCACGGTGATCGAGGTCGGCGTCGACGTGCCCGACGCCTCGATCATCGTCATCGAGCATGCCGAGCGTTTCGGCCTGTCGCAGCTTCATCAGCTGCGCGGCCGTGTCGGCCGAGGCAGCGAGGCCTCGACCTGCCTGCTGCTCTACAAGTCTCCCGTCGGCGAGACCGCGCGCGCGCGACTGTCCATCATGCGGGAGACGGATGACGGGTTCCGCATCGCCGAGGAAGACCTGCGTCTGCGCGGCGAAGGCGAGATCCTCGGGACGCGCCAGTCGGGATCCCCGGGCTTCAGGATCGCCAATGCCGCCACCCAGGCCGACCTTCTGGAAACCGCCCGTGACGACGCCCGACTGATTCTCGAGACCGACCCGCAGCTTTCCGGCCCGCGCGGCCCGGCACTGCGGTTGCTTCTCTATCTGTTCGGCCGCGACGAGGCGATCCGCCTGCTGCGTGCCGGCTAGGCGTCAAAGCCAGGGAGTGGCGATTGGCGTCCTCGCTCAGCCGCCGGTCTTCGCCCGCCCGCGCCCTTCCGCAACGCCCTCTTCCGTCCTCAACTGTACCAGCTTGTCGTAGTCCGGACTGACGAGACCGGCCGAAATCACCAGTTTGGCCGCCTCTTCAACGCTCATGTCGAGCTCGATGACCTCGCTTCGCGGTACATACAGGAGAAATCCCGAGGTCGGGTTGGGCGTCGTCGGCAGGAACACGGCCGTGACATCCGCGCCGGCGTGATCCAGCTTGTGCGCCACCTCGCCGCGCGCGTCCGTGGCGATGAAAACGATCGCCCACAAGCCCGGACGGGGATACTGGATGATCGCCGCCTTCTTGAAACTGTTCGAGCGCTCCGCCAGGACGGTCTCGAAGATCTGCTTCAGGCCGCTATAGAGATTGCGCACGACCGGCATGCGGCCGAGCAGAAGCTCGCCATAGGACAGAAGCGTCCGCCCGGCGATGTTCGCCGTCAGGAAACCGATGACGACGAGCCCGAGAAAGGCCACGATGAGCCCGACGCCAGGCACCGGAAACGGCAGATAGGTATCCGGATTGTAGATCGCCGGAATGAAGGGTTTGATCCAGCCGTCGATCCACTGCACGATCGACCATGTAAGATAGGCGGTGATCCCGAGCGGTCCGGCAATGATGAGGCCGGTCAGGAAGTAGTTCCGCAGGCGTGTCATGGCGCCGGGGCGCGGCGGTTTTTCCATGTGCCCACCATCCATGGGCTCCGAACTCGTATCGCCAGTCATGTTTGTGTCGTACCTTGCCGTAACTCTCGCGGGATCGCTTCACGGAAGGCGTCTCCGCACGTGTCCTGTTGCCCCTGCCACTAGAGTGATACTGTAGATGGCTGCTTTGGGGAATTCATTGAAACGAAAAGACCGCGACAATGAATGAAACGCAGCCCGTGCGGCGCCGCGCCCGGACGAGCCGCGTCCTCTACAGGCTTCTCGGCGGCACACTTGTCGCCGTCGGCGTCGTCGGCGCTTTTCTGCCGCTGCTGCCCTCGACCATATTCTTCATCGGGGCAACAGCCTGCTTCGCGCGTTCCTCTCCCGCGCTGGAAGCCTGGCTGGTGGAGCACCCTCTGTTCGGCCCGGGCATCCAGGCCTGGCGGGAGGAACGCGCGATCCGGCCGCGGGCCAAGCTTGCGGCCCTGGCCGGAATGGCGATCGGCTACCTTTTCTTCCTGTCGAGCGTCGGGCCCGACCTGCCGCTCGCCATGCTGGTTGCCCTTCTGCTCGGCGGGTGCGCCACCTATGTCGCCACCCGGCCGTCGGGCGGAAGCATGACGAAAGATTGAGGCCGGCACGCGGCTCATGTTCCGTTTACCATGCGTAACGCGACTCTCGGCACATGTGACAGCCATCACGGCGACATGTCCGAACAGGGCGCAAACTCCTCCGATCCCGTCATCCGATCCCGCAAGGACCGAGGACGGTCCGACAACGTCAACGCGAGGATACGGAAATGACAACGAGAGCCCTTCACATATGCGGAGCAATGAGCGCCCGTCCGCCGGATCGCGTCGCGACCGCCTGGCAGGCCGTCATCCTTCCCGTGCTTCTGGCCATGGCCATGTGGATGATCGGACAGGCACCGGCCTCGGCCCAGCCCTTCGACTTCGGCCGCGACCGGCCGATCGTCCTTCCCGAGCGGCCGATACTCTGCGTCCCGCCCCGCGTCATGCGCGGCGGGCGTTGTGTCTCGCCCGATCGCCCGGTTCTGTGTGCGCCGCCTCGGGTCATGCGCGGCGGCCGCTGCGAAATGCCGATACGGCCGGCCGTCTGCCTGCCTCCGCGTGTCATGCGCGGCGGGCGTTGCGTGATGCCGGCACCGGTCATCTGCGCCCCTCCGCGTGTCATGCAGGGCGGTCGTTGCGTGATGCCGTCACCGGTGATCTGCCTGCCGCCCCGCGTCATGCGTGGCGGACGCTGCGTCAATCCGCCGGTCGTCTGCGCGCCTCCGCGCGTGAGGCGTGGCGGGCGGTGCGGGGGACCTCCGGTCGTGTGCGCACCTCCGCGCGGGGGCCGCGGGGGCGGCCGCGCGGTGCCTCCCCGTCCGCGCGGCC
>NZ_JBLXFR010000009.1:0-99887 GCF_048261845.1 Stappia sp.
CAACTCCTTTGGCCGGGGCGCGCTTGAGCTGCGTCCCGCGCCTTGCGGGGAATTTTTTGCGATCTCAACGCGAACGCGCCGATCGCCATCTACAGAAGGGTATATAGCAACGACCATTGTGCATTGCAACATAAATATTGCATCGCACAAGACACGTGGCCACGAAAAACCGCAGCCGGCTGCGGCTGGCACCGGGTCTCCGCCTGCCCCGACAGAGCGTCCTGCCACGCCGGGCAGACCATCCGCGCCGTATCGCGCCTTGCCGCGTCATCCCGTATCGGGAGCAGGTATCGCGGCGGGCGCCTTGAACACGCAACGCCTGTCGCGATACCCGAAGAACGCCCGGGCCTTGTCAGTTTCCGGTGTTCTTCAGCCTCTCGGGCTTCATCAGCCGCGCGTCTTCTTGGCTGCGTCCTGGGCGGTCCTTGTCGCCTTGTCGCCGAGATCGCGGACCTGCTCGCCGAGAGCTTCCATCTGCTTGCGCAGATACTCGCTCTGCAACTGCATCATTTCCTGAACATCGCCAGCCCGCACCATCTTCTGCGCGAGATCGAACGCGGCAGAGACATGCTCCTCGGTATATTCGAGCGCGGCACGGCTCATGTCGTCGGCGCCGGCCTTTACGGTCTGCGCCGTATCCTCGGCGCTGCCGACAGCCTTGCGTGTCGCGCTCATGTAGTCGTCAAAAGCCTTGCGCGCCTGGCCAACGCTTTGGTCGGCCATCTCTCGCATCTGCTCAGGGATCTCAAAGCCGCTCTTGTCGCCTTTCGCCACGATGCCTCTCCTTGCCGTTGTTGATCACATGCCCAGACGCCAGGGGATGTCCGCCCGCCGGCACCGGCTTTCGATCCTAGAGGAAATAGCGTCGAAGGGGAGTCCCCAGATCTCTGTCCGCCCCCGTTTCGCAGGCGGATGTCATGCCAATGCCCGATTCCCGGGATTAACCACAGTTGAAGAGAATGGCGCCAATCGGTCCCCTTGGCGTGGACGACTCGGATTTGAAACGATATTTACTCTTTGTTTACCGCGTGAGGCGTTAACGGAATGCGGTATTTGCGTGCGGGTTTGCGTAAAAGCCCTTGATGGACAAGGATTTCGACCGTGCCGCACGACCACCGCCCGGGTTCCGGCCGCGTATCGCGGTTGAGGGAACCACCGGCGAGCACCGCAACGGCGGAGAGAGCGTGCCCATGAACAGCCAGTTGAGCACCTTCATGGCGTTGAGCGGCCTCGCTGCCGCCAACATCTATCTCACCGATCCCCGTCCCGCCTGGATATGGGCAGAGGACGGGAAGAGCATCCTGTGGGCCAATCCGGCAGGCGCTGCGTTTTTCGGCGTCGACGGCCTGTCCGGGCTTGCCGACCTGACCGGGCTGGCGCGTGCGCCGGCACGCCCTCATATTGCCCGCGTTGCCACATCCGGCCCCATCGACCGCGACACGACCGACCGCCTGCGCTTCTATCGCGGGCTGCGGGTGATGCTTCTGACCTGCGCATGCCGCCGCCTCGTGCTGTCCGATGGCAGCAATGGCGCGCTCATCGTGGCGCTCGACGCGCCAGGCACCGCCGACGAGCAGGATGAGAGCGCGTTGCTCGCCCTGACCGCCCACCCCTTGCATGCGGCGTTTCTCTATCGCCGCGACGGCAGCGTGCAGGCCGGCGAAGAGGGACCAGCCGGTCCCGATCTCGCCACCGTCAAGACCGCCCTGCGCGGTGCCAAGCATGCCCCCTTGCGCCAGAGCTTCGATATCGGCGGCGCGGCCCGCGACGCCTCCGTACTGATGCTCGACACCGGGTCGATCCTGCTGCTTGCCGACATGACGAATGCCCCCGTCACCGATGCCCGGGGCACTAGCGCTCCCGCCACCGGTGCGGCGGCCGCCGACGCGGTAGCCCTCGCCGTGCCGCAAGAAGAGCCGGACGGGTTCGAACCAGAGGCTTGGGAACCTGCCACCTGGCCGGCGGAGACGCTGGCGGGTGCCCCTCTTTCACAAGAAGAGGCCCGCCACGACGAGGTCCACCACGACGAGGACAGGCAAGACGAGGCCGGGCAAGACGAGGCCGAACACGTCGGCACCGTGCCGCCGAGCCCGGTCGAGGTCGACACCGGCACCACCACACCGGAGCCCGCTCCCGCGCGGCGCCGCTGGGCGCAGGGCGGCCTTTTTGCCTTCGCCAGCGGAACACGGTTCCTTTCCTCCTCGCGCGCAAGCGATGCCGCCGCAGCCGACGAAGTTGAGGCCGCCACCCCGCCGGAAGAGCCGTTGCCGGCGCTGGAGAGTGCCGACGAGGACATGAAAAACGCCTTGGCCGGCGAGACAGAGACGACCGATCGCGACACGGACGGCCTCGGCGCGGCATTCGCGACAGATGCCAGCGAAGCTCTCGATATCATCGAGGGCCGCGACCAGGGCGACCAGGACATCGGCGCCCCCGCTCATACAGGGCTTTTCTTCTCTCCTGCCGAGGACGAGCCCGCGAGCGAGGTGGCTGAGGACGCCGCTCTGGCCGACGGCATGCGGACGGGCAACGACCAGATTGCCGATGACGTCGTGACCGCCAGCGTTGCAGCCGACGGACCGACCGACGCCGATGCGACTGACGACGTGGCGCGCGATGTTTCCGGCGACGCGGCGCACGACGGCGACGAGGTTCCCGGTGCGGACAACATCGAGACGCCGCAGGCGGACGACACCTCCCCGGCCGGACTTGCTCCGACGGTGGCCGTAGCTTCCGGCTTTCAGTTCGACGCGCGCGAACGTCCGGTGCGGTTTGCCTGGAAGATGGACATCGACCGGCGTTTCACCTTCCTGTCGCCGGAATTTGCCGAAACGCTCGGGCCTGAAGCTGCCGACGTCGTCGGACTGACCTGGGAAGAGGTGGCGGAACGCTTCGATCTGGATCGCGATGGCCGCGTGTCGGCAGCCCTGCGACGGCGCGACACCTGGAGCGGCCGCACGGTCGCGTGGCCGGTCAGCGGTGCGGCCCTGCGCGTTCCTGTCGACATGGCGGCCCTGCCCGCCTTCGACCGGCAGCGCGTCTTCGAAGGGTTTCGCGGTTTCGGTGTCTGCCGTACCGGCGAGGCGGAGGACGACGCCGACGCCCTTGGCACACGGCTTTCCATGCGGCCGACCCTGGCCGCCGTCGGCGCCGATATGTCGGAACCGGACGAGACGCCGGAGGCGGAGGAGCCGGTCGCCAGCGACCTGATGCACGAGCCGCCGGTTCTCTCCGGCGATGAGGCGGATGTCGAGGACGCGACACCCGAGGCGATGATCGAGGCCACCGTCGTTGCCGCCACGAATACCGACGCGCCCGCGATTGCCGAGGAAGCGTTCGAGCCGGAGCCGGAGCCGGAAGCGTTCGAGCCCGAAGCAACCACGTTCGCAGGCGATGATGCAAGGGAACAGTCCGCCTCGCATCCTGCCGCCCTCCCCGGGATCCTCGCGTCCGAAGGCGACACCCCCGTCGCCGAAGACAGCGCTCCCGAAACAGAAGGCGGCGACAAGGATATCGCGTTGTCCGAACTGACGGAGAGTGCGCTTCCGGAAAGCCTGAACGCGGAACCGGACGCAGCTGACGAGGACGAGCGCGTGACAGAGGCGCCGGATGACGGCGGTGCGGACGCAGCCATCCAGGCCGACATGCTCGACAGCCCGCCTCCGCTTGGAGTCCGCACGGATCAGGAAGCCGCTCAGGCGGCCATCGTTCCCGCCCCTGCTGATAGACCGATCCCGTCCGTTCCGATCGGCTCGCCCTTCCGGGACGAGGCCACCGACACTTCGCGCCTGTCAAAGCCCGAAAGGGAGGCTTTCCGCAAGATCGCCGAGGCACTTGGCGCACGCTCGGAGAGTGACGAGCCGTCGGTGCCCACCGTTTCACCGGACAAGGCGGGCACCGCGGGCACAGGCCCTGTCGAGGCCACGAAGCCGGCCGGCGAGCCCTTGGCACAGGATGCTGCAGAAACGGCAACGCCGGGCAATGTCGCCAGCCTTGGTATCGTCCCGCGCGCACCAGTGCCAGCGACGCCCCGGGCAGCGCGCACCAGCCTGCTCGACAAGCTGCCGGTTGGCGTTGCCATCATCGATGGCGAGGATGTGGACTACGCCAATGCCACACTTCTCGACCTGCTCGGCTACCCCGATCTCGAGGCGCTGCATGCGGTCGGCGGGCTCGATGCGATTTTCGCGGAACCGGAGGACTGGCCGAGTTCACTGCCTGGCGCAATGACGGAGCGCACCATGCGTATCCGCCTTGCCGATGGCGGGGCAAAGCCGGTCAAGTCGCGTCTGCACAGCGTTGCCTGGAAAGACGGCACGGCCCTGATGATGTCGCTGCTCGACCGCCACGACCCGGCGCAGGAGGCGGCGCTCGACCGGCTGCACGAGACGCAGTCGTCCCTGTCGCTCGCCGAGGAGCACCTTGCCGAGATGGACGCGGTGCTCGAGACCGCGACGGACGGCGTCCTGATCCTCGACGAAGGCGGCCGCATCATGAAGGTGAACCGGTCGGCCGAGGCGCTTTTCGACGGGGCGCGAGAGGACATGATCGGCGCGCCGCTCACCGATTACCTGGCGCCGGAAAGCCATCGCGACGCGAGCGACTATCTCGACGGCCTTGCCCGCAACGGTGTCGCCAGCGTGCTCAATGACGGGCGCGAGGTGATCGGCCAGTTGCGCTCGGGCGGCCTGATCCCGCTGTTCATGACCATCGGCCGGGTCGGCCACGGCGCGGAAGGTCCGCGCTTCTGCACGGTGCTGCGCGACATCACCCAGTGGAAGACGGCGGAAGAAGAACTGACCGACGCAAAGCGGCAGGCGGAGAACGCCAGTTCGCAGAAGTCCGACTTCCTTGCCAAGATCAGCCACGAGATCCGCACGCCGCTCAACGCGATCATCGGGTTCTCGGAAGTGATGATGGAAGAGCGCTTCGGTCCTGTCGGCAACGACCGCTACAAGGGATACCTGCGCGACATCCACAATTCCGGCTCGCACATCATGAGCCTGGTCAACGATCTGCTCGACCTCTCGAAGATCGAGGCAGGCAAGCTCGACCTCACCTTCGAGGCGGTTTCGGCCAATGACATCATCCGCGAATGCGTCGCCCTGATGCAGCCGCAGGCCAATCGCGAGCGGGTGATCATTCGCGCCAGCCTGCCGACCTCCGTGCCGAAGATCGTCGCCGACGGACGCTCGGTGCGCCAGATCGTGCTCAACCTGCTGTCCAACGCGATCAAGTTCAACCAGCCCGGCGGCCAGGTTATCGTCTCGACCGCGCTGGAGGACAGCGGCGAAGTCATCCTGCGGGTCCGCGACACCGGAATGGGGATGAGCCATCAGGACCTGGCGGCGGCGATGGAACCCTTCCGCCAGTTGCACACCGCCCGCCACGGCGGCGGCACGGGACTTGGCCTGCCGCTCACCAAGGCGCTGGTCGAGGCGAACCGGGCCAGCTTCCGCATCGATTCGGAGGTCAATCACGGCACGCTGATCGAGGTGACCTTCCCGCCGCAGCGAGTGCTTGCCGAGTAGTCCGGCAGGATAACGATGACGCGCCGGGCAACAGGTCCGGTGCGGATTGACCCTTGCGTGCTTCCTTGCCAGTGTGACCATCCTCCCCTTGGCCGCGCGCCGCTGGCCGCGCCCCGTTTTCGTGGACACACCATGCTCACTCTCGCCGCAATCGAAGACGCAGCCGACATCATCTACCGGTCGATGCGTCCGACCCCTCAATATGCCTGGCCGCTGCTGGCCGAGGCGGTCGGGGGCCCCATCTGGGTCAAGCACGAAAACCATACTCCGACCGGCGCATTCAAGGTGCGAGGCGGCCTCGTCATGCTGCATGAACTGGCCCGCCGCTCGACACGCGGCACCGGCATCGTCTCGGCCACCCGCGGCAATCACGGACAGAGCCTTGCCTTCGCCGCGAGCCGGCACGGCATCGCCTGCACCATCGTCGTTCCCCGCGGCAATTCCACCGAGAAGAACGCTGCAATGCGGGCCTTCGGCGCGGAACTTGTCGAGGAGGGAGAGGATTTCGACGCGGCCAAGGCGCATGCCCAGGCGCTGGCCGAGGAGCGCGGGCTGTTCATGGTCCCGAGCTTCCACGCCGATCTCGTGCGCGGCGTTGCGACCTATGCCATGGAATTCCTGCGGGCGGTGCCGGAACTCGATGTCGTCTACGTGCCGATAGGACTGGGTTCGGGCATCTGCGGGCTCATCTCCGCGCGCGACGTCCTTGGCCTCAAGACGAAGATCGTCGGCGTGGTGTCCGACAAGGCCGACGCCTACGCGCAGTCTCTCGAGACGGGCAAGCGGACAGAAACGGCGAGCGCCGCCACCTTTGCCGACGGCATGGCGGTGCGTTGTCCGGACGAGACGGCGCTTGCCATGATCCGCGCCGGTGCGGAGGATATCGTACGCGTCAGCGACGACCAGGTGGCCGAAGCCATCCGCCTCTATTACCGCTCCACGCACAATCTTGCCGAAGGCGCCGGCGCCGCCTCCCTGGCGGCGCTGATGGCCGACGGCAAACGGGGCAAGACGCCCGGTGTCATCCTGTGCGGCCAGAACATCGACACGGCCTGGATGCGCGACGTGCTCGCCGGCCACACGCCATCACCCTGACAAGCCCGGCATTTTCCCGCTAGACGCTCTGCGAAAACCGGAAACTGTCATTCAGGTTAGTTTTGAACTCTTCTAATCTATTGATATTAAAAGCAATATTTGTTGACAGAAAAACTCCTGTTTCTATGATGCGGGCGCGTGTGGTGATCTTGCCGCAACGGCAGATGCTCCGCGCCAACGCAAACCGACATCAGGGCCTTGTCCCCTGGGTGCTGGGAGAGACACATGATCCAGAACGTTTCCGCCCTGCGCGGTGTGGCGCTGTCCGCCGTGCTGCTCGCTTCCGCCGCGATCGCGACGCCTGCCGTCGCCGAAGGCGAGGTGAACATCTATTCCTATCGCCAGCCCTTCCTGATCGAGCCGCTGCTCGAGGCCTTCACCAAGGAAACCGGCATCAAGGCCAACGTGATCTTCGCCTCCGACGGCCTTGCCGAGCGTATCGAGGCCGAAGGCGCGAACTCTCCCGCCGACGTTCTGCTGACAGTCGACATCGGTCGTCTCGACGGCGCCAAGCAGATGGGCATCACCCAGCCGGTCTCCTCGGACGTCGTCAATGGCAACGTTCCGGCCAGCTATCGCGATCCCGAGGGCCACTGGATCGGCCTGACGACCCGTGCGCGCATCGTCTACGCGTCCAAGGAGCGTGTCGAGCAGGACACGATCACCTATGAGGAACTGGCCGACCCGAAGTGGAAGGGCAGGATCTGCACCCGTTCCGGCCAGCACGTCTACAACATTGCGCTGTTCGCCTCGATGGTCTCCCATCTGGGAGCCGAGGAGGCGGAGAAGTGGCTCGCCGGCCTGCGCGACAACCTCGCCCGCAAGCCTTCGGGCAATGACCGCGGCCAGGTCCAGGCGATCTTTGCCGGCGAATGCGACATCTCGCTCGGCAACACCTATTACATGGGTGCGATGCTGACCAACGAGAAGGAGCCGGAGCAGAAGGACTGGGCCAACTCGGTCAAGATCCTGTTCCCGAATGCCGACGACCGCGGCACGCATGTGAACATCTCCGGCGTCGTCATGGCCAAGAACGCCCCGAACCCGGACGCAGCCCTGAAGCTCGTCGAGTTCCTGTCCTCGGAAGAGGCCCAGCACATCTACGCCGAGGCCAACAACGAGTATCCGGTGAAGCCGGGCGTCGAGATTTCGGAGCTGGTCGCCTCGTGGGGCGAGCTCAAGGCGGACGAGCTGCCGCTGGACGAGATCGCCAAGAACCGCAAGACCGCCAGTGAACTGGTCGACAAGGTCGGCTACAACGACGGTCCTGCAAGCTGACGGACCAACGTCCCGACGCAATCCGCTTCTGCGCGGCGCCCGACCACGAGGTCGGGCCCCGTTCACCGTTTCCAGCCAGCGGCCCTTCCGGATGACGGTGCAACCCGTCCGACCGGTTTTGCCAGCAAGCAACCCGACGATCCCATGACCGACACCGCCCGCATGGACACCCCGAGAGCAGCGGCCCCCGTTCCGCGTTCCTCGGCCACTCTGGTCGACCGGATCTGGCTCGTCGCCGGCTTTGCGGTCGCGGCACTGACGCTGCTGCCGGTCGTCGCGCTTGCCGTCCTTGCTACCCAGCCCACCGGAGATGTCTGGGGGCATCTCATTGGAACCGTCCTGCCGCGCTCGCTCTGGACCACGGTCCTCTTGATGGCCGGCGTCGGCGCCATCACCTTCGTTGTCGGCGTGGGAACCGCCTGGCTCGTGACCATGTGCCGCTTTCCCGGCCGCGCCTTCTTCGACTGGGCGCTGCTCGTGCCGCTGGCGGTGCCGACCTACATCATCGCCTATACCTATGTCGAAATCCTCGACTTCACCGGACCGGTGCAGACCGCGATCCGGGAGGTCTTCGGATTTCGAACCTCGCGGGACTACTGGTTTCCCGAGGTTCGCTCGCTTGGCGGCGCGATCTTCGTCATGGGCTTCGTGCTCTATCCATACGTCTACCTGACGACGCGCGCGTCCTTCCTGCTTCAGTCGGCCTGCACGCTCGACGTCTCGCGGACACTGGGCGCCGGGCCGTTGCGCCTGTTCTTCCGCGTCGCGCTGCCACTGGCGCGCCCGGCGATCGTCGTCGGGGTGTCGCTTGCCCTGATGGAATGCCTCAACGACATCGGCGCGGTCACCTTCTTCGGCGTCCATACGATGAGCTTTTCCGTCTATGACACATGGATCAACCGTTCGAGCCTTGCCGGCGCCGCGCAGCTTGCCTGCGCGATGCTGGCGCTGGTCTTCGCGCTTCTGTGGATCGAGCGGCACGCCCGCCGCAGGCAGCGCTTTCACGTGACCTCGACCCGCTATCTGGCCTTGCCGAGCTACCGGCTCGGAGGCTGGCGCGCCGGACTGGCGACAGCGGCCTGCGCCGCGCCGGTAATGATCGGCTTCGTCTTTCCCGCCGCCCTGCTCGTCGACTATGCCAGCCGCCGGCTCGACGAGCTCGGCGATCCGGCACTCGCCGCCGCCGTCGTCAACACCCTGTCATTGTCGGTTGCAGCCGCCCTGCTTACCGTGGTGATCGGCATCGTTCTGACCTATGCCCAGCGCGTTCAGGCCAATCCGGCGACGCAGCTCTTCGGGCGCATCGCCTCGATCGGCTATGCCATTCCCGGCACGGTGCTCGCCGTCGGGATCCTCATTCCTCTCGCGACCTTCGACAATTTCATCGATGGCGTCGCACGCTCGACCTTCGGATTCTCGACGGGCCTGCTGCTGATCGGCTCGGGCACCGCCCTGGTCTACGCCTACATGGTCCGTTTCCTGGCGGTGGCCTATGGGCAGGTGGAGGGCGGATTCGGCAAGGTGACCCCCCATCTCGACATGGCGGCGCGCACCCTCGGCAGGAGTTCCGGCCGCATCCTCTTCGAGGTGCATCTGCCGATGATACGCCCGGTGCTCCTGACCGCGCTGCTGCTTGCATTCGTCGACTGCATGAAGGAGTTGCCGGCAACGATCCTGCTGCGCCCCTTCAACTTCGAAACGCTCGCTACAACGGTCTACAACGCCGCCTCGCGCGAGGCTTTCGCCGACGGCGCCCTGCCCGCGTTGCTGATCGTCATGGTGGGCCTGCTGCCGTCGATCCTGCTGGCCCGGACATCGGCCCGCAGCTTCCGCGACAAGTCGACCGAACGCGCCTGACGACGGCTCTTCCCGTCACCCGAGCCGGTCGCGCAGGGCAAACCAGCTCATGGCCAGAACCAGGATCGGCCAACGCAAGGTGCGTCCACCGGGAAAGCGCCCTGGCGCAAGACCAGCGAAGACATCGAAACGCTCCGCATCGCCGAGCATCGCGCGCGCCGCCACATGGCCGCAGAAGCCTGCCATCGCAACGCCGTGCCCGGAAAAGCCCGCAGCGACGTAGACGCCGGGGCGCGCCCGGCGCAGGCAGGGCATGCGCGAGCGGGTAACGCCAAGCGTTCCGCCCCAGGCATGGGACACGGGCGCCTCGGCGAGTTGGGGATAGACATTGCGAAGGTGCGAGCGCACGAAACTGCGCATGTCCGGCGGGAACCCGCGCCTGTAGGTCTCGCCGCCCCCGAAGAGCAGTCGCCGGTCCGATGTCAGGCGCCAGTAGTAGACGACGAAGCGGCTGTCCGAGACCGCTTCCCGCCCCGGGATCAGGTGATCGGCGGCAGCTTGCGAAAGCGGCTCCGTCGTCAGGATGTAGTTGTTGATCGGCATGACGCGGGCTTCGCTGTCAGGGTCGATCCCGGCGAGATAACCATTGCCGGCAAGAAGCACCGTTTCCGCATCGATCACGCCTTTCGGCGTCGTGATCTCGACCCTGCCGCCCCGATCCGTGACCGCGGTCGCAGCCGTGCCCTCATGGATGACCACCCCGCCAGCCTCGGCGGCGTCGGCGAGCCCCTGCGCAAGCTTCAGCGGATGCAGGTGCCCGGCGCCGGAATCCCGGGATCCCCCGAAATAGTTGGAGGTGCCGATGGCCGTGGCCAGCGCATCGCGCTCGAGTGGCTCCACGCGGTCGTAGCCGTAGACCTTGTTGAGATGCTCGGCATAGTCCCATTCCTCGGCAACGAACCGGGGCTTGTGGGCGGCATGGATGAGGCCCGGCATCCAGTCGCAGTCGATGGCGTGACGGATGCGCCGTTCATGCAAAAGCGCCTTCGCCTCCTCCGCCATTTCCCAGAGCCGGCGGGCGGTTTCGCTCCCGCAGGTCCGCTCGAGATGATGCTGGTCGCGCCTCTGGCCGCTGTGCAACTGGCCGCCATTGCGACCGGACGCGCCCCAGCCGACGCGATGCTGCTCGATCAGCACAACCGAGCGACCGGCTTCGGCAAGGGTGATGGCCGCGTTGAGCCCAGTGAACCCTCCACCGACGATCGCCACGTCGCACCTGACCCGCCCGGCGAGTGCCGGACGCACCTGGCGGTCGGCCGTTGTCGCCGCGTAGTAGGACGGGGTGTGAGCGCTCGTGGCATCGGCCATGCGGGTCTTCCGGCGCCTCGCCGTCAGGCGGCGAGGCGTCCGTCCTTCTTCAGCGCCGCATGGGTCTGGTCGAGCGTGCGGACGATGCGAGCCACCATGTCGTCGGCCTCTTCGCGGGTGAGCACCAGCGGCGGCGAGATGATCATGCTGTCGCGCACCGCCCGCATGACCAGCCCGTTGTCGAAACACAGGTCGCGGCAGAGCGTCCCGGCTTCGCCGACGGACGCGAACTTTCGCGTCCTGTCGCCTCTGGCCGGAACCAGTTCCAGCGCTCCGACGAGGCCGACCATGCGCGCCTCCCCGACCAGCGGATGCTCGCCCAGAGCGCGCCACTTCGCCTGCAGATAGGGGCCGATATCGTCGGCGACCCGCTCCACCAGCTTTTCCCGCTGCATGATTTCCAGATTGGCAAGCGCAGCCGCGCAGCAGGCCGGGTGTCCCGAATAGGTGTAGCCGTGGAAGAACTCGCCGCCCTTTTCGATGAAGGCATCCGCCACCCTGTCGGCAACCATCACACCGCCGATCGGCAGGTAGCCGGAGGACAAACCCTTGGCGATCGGCATCAGGTCCGGCTCAATGCCGTAATGCTGCGACCCGAACCATTTTCCGAGGCGGCCGAACCCGCAAATCACCTCGTCGGCGACAAGCAGGATCCCGCGCTCGCGGCAGATGCGCGAGAGTTCCGGCCAGTATGTGTCGGGCGGGATGATCACGCCGCCCGCCCCCTGGACGGGTTCGGCGATGAAGGCGGCAACCTTGTCCTCGCCGAGCCTGTCGATGGCGCGCTCCAGTTCGCGCGCCGCCCAGACGCCGAACTCGTCAGGCGACATGTCGCCGCCCTCGCCGAACCAGTAGGGCTGGGCGATGTGATGAACGCCGGGAACCGGAAGATCGCCCTGGCCATGCATCGCGGTCATGCCGCCCAGGCTCGTGCCGGCAAGCGTCGAGCCGTGATAGCCGTTCCAGCGGCCGATGATCGTCTTCTTCTCCGGCTTGCCCATCAGGTCCCAATAGGTGCGGACCATGCGGAAGACCGTGTCGTTGGCCTCCGAGCCGGAGGAGGTGAAGAAGACCCGGTTGAACTGCGGCGGGCTGAGCTCGGCCAGCTTCTCCGACAGGGCGATGACCGGCGGATGGCTGGTCTTGAAAAACGTGTTGTAGTAGTCGAGCTCGCGCATCTGTTGGTTCACGGCATCGGCGATCTCGTCCCGCCCATGCCCGACCTGGCAGCACCACAGACCCGCCATTCCGTCCATGTAGCGGTTGCCGTCGCTGTCGGTCAGCCAGACGCCTTCGGCACCGGTTATGACACGCACGCCCTCCCGGTTCAGCGCCCCCGTATCGGAAAACGGATGCATGTGGTGGGCCGCGTCACGCGCACGCAGCTCTGCCGTCGGATAGATGTTGGATGCACCGCTCATGGCGTCATCTCTCCCGATTTTCGTTCATGTGTTCCCGCGTCCGGCGAGGATTCGAGCGTGCCGATCACACGTTGAGAAGCAGGTATTCCCGCTCCCAGGGGCTGATCACCTTCATGAAGGTTTCGAACTCCTCCTGCTTGATAGCCCGGTAGGTGGCGACGAATTTTTCCCCGAAAACATCGATCAGTTCATCGCATTCCCCGAACAGCGCCACAGCCTCCAGCAGGCCACGCGGCAGGGCGTGCATGTCCTCGCTGAAATTGCCGCTGCGCGGCTCGTCCGGCGTCAGCTTCTGCTTCATCCCCAGATATCCGCAGGCAAGCGAGGCGGCGATGGCAAGATACGGATTGGCATCCGACGAGGGCACCCGGTTCTCCAGCCGCCGGGCCGCAGGCTTGGAGTTGGGCACGCGCAGGCCGACGGTGCGGTTGTCATAGCCCCAATAGGCATTGACCGGCGCCGTCGTCCCCCGGGTGAAGCGCCGGTAGGAGTTCACATAGGGTGCCAGGATGCAGGTCACGGCCGGCAGATAGGCCTGATGGCCGGCGATGAACGACAGGAACCGGGGCGACGCCTCGCCGTCCTCCAGCGAGAAGACGTTGGCCCCCGTCTCCTTGTCGACCAGCGACTGGTGGATATGCATCGAGGAACCGGGCTGGTTCGACATCGGCTTGGCCATGAAGGTGGCATACATCTCGTGACGCAGCGCCGCCTCGCGGATCGTGCGCTTGAACAGGAACACCTGGTCGGCAAGCTCCAGCGGCCGGCCGTGGCGCAGGTTGATCTCCATCTGCGCCGCGCCTTCCTCGTGGATCAGCGTGTCGATCTCCAGCCCCTGCGCCTCGGAGAGGTCGTAAATGTCGTCGATCAGGTCGTCGAACTCGTTCAGCGCCGAGATCGAATAGGACTGCCGGCCCACCTCGGGACGGCCGGAACGACCCGTCGGCGGCTCCAGCGGATAGTCCGGATCGGTGTTGGGGCGCACCAGATAGAATTCCATCTCGGGCGCGACAAGCGGCTCCAGTCCTTCGTCCTCATAGAGCTGCAGGACGCGCTTGAGCACATTGCGCGGGGCCGTCTCCACCGGGATGCCCTCGCGGGTATAGGCGTCGTGAATGAGCTGCGCGGTCGGATCGCTTTCCCAGGGCACGGTCGTCAGCGTCGAATAATCCGCGCGGAAGAACAGGTCGCCATCGGTCGTGTTGTGCTGGAAGCGCTCATCGTCCGGCGGATAGTCGCCGGAGATCGTCTGCGCGAAGATCGAGGCCGGCATGGTCATGACCGGGCCGGAGAAAAACTTTTCCGTCGGCATCATCTTGCCGCGCGCGACCCCGGCAAGGTCGGGCACGATGCATTCGATGTCCTCGATGCCCCGTTCCGACAGCCATGTGCGCGCATCCTCCAGAGAGCCCACGCCGCGACGGCTGTTGATACTGGGTGCCTGCTTCTTCTTCTTGCTCACGTCTTTCGCCTTTCAGGCGTGTCCGCCGGCGGCCCCCGATGCCCGGGCCATGAACCGTCATTCTCACGCCAATTTGTGATCACATTTATACCCGGCAATTCTCTTTTCGTCACCCCGCGGCCGGAAAACCCTCGACGAGCAGGTCCATGCCGCAGCGAATATCGGCGGCGATCGCATCCCGCAATGCCGACGCATCATGACCGCGTATCGCGCCGATCGCCTCCTTGTGATGATCGACCAGAGCGGACGTGCCGACCCGTCCGTAGACGGTGCGCATGAAGGGTGCGAACTGCAACCAGAGAGTTTCAACCAGAGGCAGGAACACTTGCGATCCGGCGGCACCATAGATCCGGAAATGAAAGGCATGGTTGAGCCGCATGTAGGTCTCCGCATCGCCCCCGTTGAGGCTTTCGTCGATCCTGTCGTCGATCGCCTCGAGCGTTGCGGCATCCGCATCTGTCAACCCGGGTCCGGCGAGGCCGGCAAGTTCAGGCTCCAGAAGAAGCCGTGCCTTGAGCAGCTCCTCCAGGCGCGGACGTGTCATTGTCGGCACCTGGATGCGTCCATTGGGGCGGATCTCGAGAGCGTTTCCCGCCGAGAGGGCGCGCACGGCCTCGCGCACGGGCATCGGACTGACGCCGAGTTCCTGCGCCAGGCCCCGCAGTGTCACGGCATGCCCCGGAACGAACCGCCCGGTGAGCAACGCCTCGCGTACGGCCCGTTCCACGGTGTCCCGGACCGAGACGCGCGCCGACGCTCCATCCCTGGCGATGCTCGCGCCGCGCGGGTGCTCCCTAGGGGCTCCTGGCCGGCCCGACAGCGGCTCCATCATGTTTCAGAACCCTGCTGACCGGCCCTCCGGCCGGCTTGCTTGACAGTCTTGCCGCTACGTGATCACATTTTTCCCAATCCGGCAATCGGTCCATCCCGGACGATCCGCCATCCCAACCGGAGGACTTCATGTTGCAGCCCCATCGCTCGGCCTGGCAGCGCCCGGCCGGCGGAGACGACTGGCAGGAGGAGGTCGCCCGATTCGAGGCGGAACATCCGGACCTCGACACGCTCGAGGTGATCCTGCCTGACAGCAACGGCGTCCTGCGCGGCAAATGGCTGCCTGGAAGCGCGCTGCGCAAGGTCTTCGAAAGCGGTGTCGCCCTGCCCTTCTCCCTCTTCGGCCTCGACGTGTGGGGCCGCGAGGTCGAGGAAACCGGCATGCATATCGAAACCGGCGACAAGGACGGCGTGTGCTGGCCGGTACCCGGTTCGCTGCGCTCGGTCCCCTGGGCGGAGCGCCCGACGGCACAGGTGCTCCTGTCCATGCATGACAGGCAGGGCGGCGCCTTCATGTGCGACCCGCGCCACGTGCTGTCGCGCATGTCCTCGCGCCTTGGCGAACACGGACTGAGCGCAACGGCCGCGTTCGAACTGGAGTTCTATCTCTTCGAGGACCAGGACGACGGCGACTGGAGCGGCGCGCCGACGCCGGTCTTCTCGACCCATCTGGGGCCTGCGCGGCAGAACATGTACGCATTGTCCGACCTTGAGGCCTTCATGCCGCTGGTCGACGAGATCCGCCGCTCCGCCGACGCGCAGGACATCCCCGCCGATGCCGCCGTCTCCGAGGCGGCTCCCGGGCAGTTCGAGCTCAACCTGCACTACCAGCGTGACCCGCTTCGCGCCGCCGACGACGCGGTGCTGCTGCGCCGGCTTGTCGCCGGTGTTGCCCGCAAGCACAATCTCAAGGCCTCGTTCATGGCCAAGCCCTTCGTCGAGTGGCCGGGCAACGGCATGCATGTCCATGTCTCGATGGAAGACGGCACGGGCAACATCTTCGCCGACCCCGACACGGGCGAAGCGCGGCTCGGCTATGCCATCAAGGGCCTGCTCGACACGATGCCCGAGGCCCATCTGCTGTTTGTCTCGACCTTCAACGGCTTCCGCCGCATGCAGCCCGGCTCCTATGCGCCGACCTCGATCTGCTGGGGTTTCGACAACCGCTCGGTGGCGCTGCGGGTTCCGGCCGGAACGCCCGCCTCGGCCCGCATCGAGCACCGGATCGCCGGTGCGGACGCCAATCCCTACCTGGTGCTGACGGGCGTGCTCGCGGGCATGCTGCAAGGCGTGGCCGGCGAAATGCCGCCGCCGCCTCCGGTGGAAGGCAATGCCTACGAGAAGACGGCACCGCGCCTGACGCCCTGGATGGACGAGGCGATCGACGCCTTCGCCGCCTCGAAACACATGCAGGACGCCGTCGGCGAGGAAATGCACAAGGTGCTGGTCGACATCAAGCGTCACGAACTCTTTGCATTCGGACGCGAGATTTCGACCCTGGAGCGCCAGACATATCTGTAAGCGCGCGGACGAAGACAAGGAGAGGGCTGACCACGACACCGGAGGGAAGCATCTGGCACTGCGGAAAATTCTCTCAGGAGCAGGGCGCTCCTCCCCTTGAGGGGGCGGGTCATCGCTTCTAGGCTGGCGACAGAATGCCATGGCGCGCAAGGCGCGTCCGGAAACAGCAGTTCCCGCAGCACGCGGCGCTGCTGCAAATGACAAGACAATCGCAAACACGGCGCGCAAGATGACGCGCCGGAACAGGGCCAGACGGAGGGACAGATGAAGAAGTTTCTATTCGCAAGCGTCGCGCTGATCGGCGCGGTCGCGGCAACAGGGCTCGCCGCGCAGGAGCGCACCGTTCGGGTCTTCAACTGGTCGGACTATATCGACGAGTCCGTGCTCGAGGAGTTCACCAAGGAAACCGGCATCAAGGTCGTCTATGACGTCTTCGACAGCAACGAGATGCTGGAGACCAAGCTCCTGGCCGGAGGTACCGGCTACGACGTCGTCGTGCCGACCGGCACGTTCCTCGGGCGCCAGATCCAGGCCGGCGTGTTCCAGAAGCTGGACAAGTCGAAGCTGCCGAACCTTGAGAACATGTGGCCGCAGATCATGGGCCGCATCGAGAAATTCGACCCGGGCAACGAGCACGCCATCAACTACATGTGGGGCACCACCGGGTTCGGCTACAATGTGGAGAAGATCAAGGAGCGGATGCCCGACGCGCCGCTCGACAGCTGGGACATGATCTTCAAGCCGGAAGTCATTTCCAAGTTCGCCGATTGCGGCGTCCACCTGCTCGATACGGCGGACGAGATCTTCCCCGCCGCACTCAATTATCTCGGCCTCGACCCTGACAGCAGCAACCCCGAGGATTTCGAGAAGGCGGCGGAACTTCTGCTCACCATCCGGCCCTATATCCAGAAATTCCACTCATCCGAATACATCAACGCACTCGCCAATGGCGACATCTGTCTCGCCGTCGGCTGGTCGGGTGACGTGCTGCAGGCGCGCGACCGCGCATCCGAGGCCGACAATGGCGTTACCGTCGCCTATGTCATCCCCAAGGAAGGCGCGATGATGTGGTTCGACAACATGGCGATCCCCGCCGACGCGCCGCATGTTGACGAAGCGCATGCCTTCCTCAACTTCATCATGAAGCCGGAGGTTGTCGCCAAGGCCACCAACTACGTCTTCTACGCCAACGGCAACAAGGCGAGCCAGGCCTTCGTCGACAAGGAAGTGCTCGAGGATCCCGCGATCTACCCGACCGAGGAGACGGTCGAGAAGCTCTTCAGCACCACGACCAAGTCGCCCAAGGCAATGCGGTCCCGCACCCGCGAATGGACCAAGGTCAAGACCGGTCAGTAACATGACCGTCGGGGACTGGCCGCCGGATGCGGCCGGTCCCTGATCGTCCGACGAGGCAGGGGGCAGATCTTGGCAAAGAAACCGATCGGGCCGGTGCGCCGCGACTTCGCACCCTGGGACGACCCGCAAGCGCAGCCCTATATTGAATTTCGAAACGTCACCAAGACGTTCGGCGACTTTACCGCGGTCGACAACCTCAGCCTGAAAATCTACGAACGCGAGTTCTTCGCCCTGCTCGGCGGCTCCGGCTGCGGCAAGACGACGATGATGCGCATGCTCGCCGGTTTCGAGACGCCCAACGGCGGCGAAATCTTCCTCGACGGACAGAACCTTGCCGGCGTGCCGCCCTACAAGCGGCCGGTCAACATGATGTTCCAGTCCTATGCGCTGTTCCCGCATATGAGCGTGGAGGCGAATGTGGCCTTCGGCCTGAAGCAGGAAGGCATGCCGAAGGCCGAGATCGCCGGGCGTGTCGAGGAAATGCTGAAACTGGTCAAGCTGCAGGACTTCGCCAGGCGCAAGCCGCACCAGCTGTCCGGCGGCCAGCGGCAACGCGTCGCGCTGGCCCGCTCGCTTGCCAAGAAGCCGAAGGTGCTGCTGCTCGACGAGCCGCTCGGCGCGCTTGACCGCAAACTGCGCGAGGAAACCCAGTTCGAGCTCACCGACCTGCAATACGAGCTCGGCATGACCTTCCTGATCGTCACCCACGACCAGGAGGAAGCGATGACGATGGCCGACCGGATCGCGGTCATGGACAAGGGCCGCATCGTCCAGATCGCGACGCCGGCGGAAATCTACGAGCTGCCGAACTCCCGTTTCGTCGCCGACTTCATCGGCGACATCAACCTGATGGAATGCAAGCTGACGGCGCGCGAGGGGGATGTTTCCCGGCTGCATGCACCGGTCTTCGGCTGCGACATCGAGATATCCCAGGCGGTCGACGCGGGCATCGGCGACACGGTCTGGTTCGCAATACGCCCGGAAAAGGTGCGAATTTCCTTCGAGGAACCGGAGAGCCGGGTCAACGCGCTGAAGGGCGAGGTCTGGGACATCGCCTATCTTGGCGACGTCTCGATCTACCATACGCATATCGCCAACGAGGAAACCGTCCGGGCGACAGTCGCCAACCACTCGCGGGTGGTGGAACGGCCGATGAGCTGGGACGACGAGGTTTGGCTTTCATGGGATGCTGATGCGGGTGTCGTGCTGACCCGCTGACGAGGCTGACCGGCGCGGCGGCACGGCCGCGCGAAACGGAACGACGAGGAGAGCGGGATGAGCGATACGGCTGCCGCGCCACAGGCAAAGCCCCGACGCGGCGCGGGCGGATGGCTGCTGGTTGCCATCCCCTATGCCTGGCTTCTGGTCTTCTTCCTCGCGCCGTTCTTCATCGTCTTCAAGATATCGCTGTCGGAAATCGCGGTCGCGATCCCGCCCTACATTCCGAATTTCGACCCGGCCGCGGGCTGGGCGGGGTTCACCGAGATGCTCGGGGCCTTCTCCTTCGACAATTACATCTGGCTGACGGAGGACGACCTTTACTGGAAATCCTACCTCTCCAGTGTTTCCATCGCGGCGATCTCCACTCTGATCACGCTGATCGTCGGATTTCCGCTGGCCTACGGCATGGCGCGGGCTCCGAAGGAATGGCGGGCCACGCTGCTGATGCTGGTCATCCTGCCGTTCTGGACGAGCTTCCTGATCCGCGTCTATGCGTGGATCGGCATCCTCAAGAACGAGGGCCTGCTGAACCAGTTTCTGCTTTTTCTGGGTGTGATCGACCAGCCGCTGACGATCCTCAACACCAACATCGCCGTCTATATCGGCATCGTCTATTCCTACCTGCCCTTCCTGGTGCTGCCGCTCTACGCCAACCTGGAAAAACTCGACACGAGCCTCCTGGAAGCGGCGGCCGACCTCGGCTGCCCGCCATGGCGCAGCTTCTGGTCGATCACGGTGCCGCTGGCCCTGCCCGGCGTATTGGCCGGCTGCTTCCTGGTCTTCATCCCTGCCGTCGGCGAGTTCGTCATTCCCGACCTGCTTGGCGGGTCGGAAACGCTGATGATCGGCAAGACGTTGTGGACAGAATTCTTCAACAATCGCGACTGGCCGGTCTCGTCAGCCGTCGCGGTGATCCTGCTGCTCATCCTGGTGGTGCCGATCGTGCTCTTCCAGAACCAGCAGCAGAAGGCGGCGGAGAGAGGCCTGTGACGACGATGACGACCGCAATACCGGGAGGCTTGAGCTGATGCGTCAGGGCCCAAGCTGGTTCAACGTGACGTCGCTGGTTCTGGGCTTTGCGTTCCTCTACCTGCCGATCGTCCTGCTCGTCATTTATTCCTTCAATGAATCGCGCCTGGTCACGGTCTGGGGCGGTTTCTCGACACGCTGGTATGCCGGGCTTCTCGACAACCAGCAGCTTCTGGATGCCGCCTGGGTGACGGCCCGCGTCGCCTTCTTTTCCGCCACGATCGCCACCGTTCTGGGCACGCTGGCCGCGCTCGTTCTGGCGCGTTCCGGCCGGTTTCCGGGTCGCACGCTCTTTTCCGGCATGGTCTACGCGCCGCTGGTCATGCCGGAAGTCATTCTCGGCCTGTCACTGCTGCTGCTCTTCGTCGCCATCGACCAGGCGCGCGGCTTCTGGACGATCACCATCGCCCACACGACCTTCGCCATGTGTTACGTCGCCGTCGTCGTGCAGTCGCGACTGGCCGGTTTCGACCGGTCGCTGGAAGAGGCGGCGCAGGATCTCGGCTGCCCGCCTTTTCGCACCTTTTTTGCCGTCACCTTGCCGATCATCCTGCCGGGTGTCGTGGCCGGCTGGATGCTGGCCTTCACCCTGTCGCTCGACGATCTCGTGATCGCCAGCTTCACCACCGGGCCGGAAGCGACAACGCTGCCGATGAAAATCTATTCGCAGGTCCGTCTCGGCGTGACGCCCGAGATCAACGCCGTCTGCACCATTCTTGTTGGGCTGGTGACCATCGTGGTGGTCTTCGCCTCGATCATGACGAGACGTCAGGAGGCGGCCAGGGCCCGCGACATGCGTCAGGCGGAAGCCCAGATCTGAAACGACCTCAGCCGCGCGGCGGGCGAAAGAGGCAGAACACCAGCCGGACCGGCAGCACGATCATTGAACCGAGGATGATATCGGGAAGCGCCCGCTGCCGGGTGCGAACCCGATGGCGGACACGCTCATCCGGCGTCGGGCCCGCGCCGGCGAGCAGGCCGGCGACAGCTTCCATGTCGTCATGTCGCGTTTGCGCAAGTTCGCAACCGTCAGGGGAAGATCAGCGACGGAAAGCGTCGTCGCGGCGCATCAGGTCGGGAAGAAGACGCGGCTCCCCGAGGGTGCCTCGCAAGAGCACCGGCGTTTGCGGATCGCGTTCCGCGCCGCCAGGTGTTCCGGAGCCGTCACCCGGCCCCTCCCCCCCGGGCGCTTTGACCGGGCGCTTCGTCAGGTAGCCGCGCAGTGAGAGCGCCATGTCCGGGAGCGACATGCGACCGCTCGCCGTCAGCACGTGGCCTGCCGTTTCCGCTGTCACCCGGTCGAGACGCATCGCGGCCTCCCCGACATCCCCCTGGATGTCGATCCTCTCGAAGACCCCGGAACCGGGTTCGGGCGTGTCACCGTTGCCGGTCAGACGCTGGAACAGGGCAGCCGGTTCGCCCCCCCTGAAGCGGGCATCGGCCAGCACGATACTGGCCATGGTACTGGCAGAGGCCAGCACCTCCTCGACGCTCGCGCCCTGCCCCACGCGCTCAAGCCGTCCGCCGACGCGGCCGGAAAGGATTTCCGGCAACGCTTCGGGACGCGGCAGCGTCTCGGCCGCGAGATTGTCGGCAATCATCTTCATCGAGAACTGCAGAAGGCCGCTCTCCCGGTCCGGCTTCAACCGGCCAGCCATTTCGACCGTCCCCCCGGCAACCGCCGTCTCGCTCAGGTCAAGCGACAAGTCGCCCTCACGCAGTCGCAGCGACAAGCCGCCCGGACCGCCCGAGAGCGGTCCCAGGACGAGTTGCGTGGCCGAGAGGCGCAGATCCAGATCGAACTGGCTCAACACGTCCTGCAACGGCCACCGACGCCAGGCGCCGCCCGGCGCGCCATGTGCGGCAACGCCCAGCAGCTCGCCGAATTCCCTTGCGTAGACGGACATGTCGAAGCGTTCGAAGGCCAGCGTGCCGTCCATGCGCGCCCGATCGCCTCCTGTGTCCAGGCCGAGACGCCCCTCTCCGACATTGCCGTCGAGTTCAAGGCTCGCCGTGTCGAGATCGATTCCCGCAAGCGAAACGGAACCCGTGCCCGTCAACCGTGCCGCGCCGAACGCGGCGTCGCCGGCAAGCTCCCTGCCGAAACGGGCGGCGAGACCACGCAGATCGCTGGCCGAGAACTCGACCTTTCCCTCGATGCGTCCTGAACCGGCGGGACGGACCTCGCCGTCGACACGCAGCGATGCAAGCGGTGCGGCAACAGAAATGGAAATGCGGCCGCTGCCCTCCCCCGCAAGGATCGCCTTGTCTGCAAGACTGACACCGAACTCGATCGCCTGGTCCGTGGCCGTCAGCGAACCGCGGATGGTGGCGCCCGCACCGTTGGGCGTGGCGCGCAAGGTAACCTCCCGCCAGCGCGGACGGTCCTCCTCCCCGAAGAATACAGCGCCGCCAGACAGGGAAACCGGATGCTTGAGGAGGCGCCGGAACTCGATGCCGAGCCGGCCGGCATCTGCAAGGCGCGCCGGGGCTGCCGGCGAGGCGGCACGCACCCGCGCGCCCGAAACCGCGATGGCCGACATGCGAACCTCGCCCAGGAGGAGGGCGTAGACATCGACCTGGATGTCGATCCGATCCGCATCGACCGACCATGCGCCATCCAGGCTTTGCAGGCGGACGTTGCGCAGGACGAGACCGGGACCGGAGGCGATGGTGGCGCGCGGCGCCGCGCCCACCCGAACCGATACATCGAGCCAATTCGCCAGTTCGCTCTCCACGCGCACGCGCGCGCGGTCGCTTGACACCAGCGCGAACCCTGCAATGCCCGCAGCCGCAAAGAGAACAAGCACTATGATCAGGCTCGCCAGGAGGCGCTTCATGATGCAATCCGGTTCCGGCGCTGGTGAATTCGGCGATGTCGGCAAGGAGTTGGCGGTGGTCACGAACGGCACGTGCGATCATGCGCCGGACCGCCTCGAACGCCCGCCTTCTTGCTTGCCTACCGGGATAGGAGGTCTGACGCGCGGGTTCAAGGTCCGCGCGCATGAAAAGCCTCGCGTGTCGCATCGCGCTTGAGAAGATATCCCAAGGACGCTATCACAGGTCGCCTGACGAACGGTTCATATTGCCAGGCGGGCCTGTGCCCGAAACCCAAGCGACCGGCGGATGCAACCGATTGCATGGAGACGCTGATGCGAGGAGATGCCCATGAGTAAAATCTACCCCGACGCGGCCGCCGCGCTTGAGGGGCTGACGTTCGACGGAATGGTTGTGATGGCCGGCGGCTTCGGCCTTTGCGGCATTCCGGAGAACCTGATCTCAGCCCTTCGCGACAGCGGCGCCAAGGATATCACCGCCATATCGAACAATGCCGGCGTCGACGACTTCGGTCTCGGCCTGCTCCTCCAGACACGCCAGATCAGCAAGATGATCTCGTCCTATGTCGGCGAGAACGCGACCTTCGAACGGCAGTATCTGAACGGCGAGCTTCAGCTTGAGTTCAACCCGCAAGGCACGCTTGCCGAGCGTATTCGCGCCGGCGGCGCCGGTATCCCGGGCTTCTACACCAAGACCGGCGTCGGCACGCTGATTGCCGAGGGCAAGGAGCACAAGGATTTCAACGGCGAGACATACATCATGGAAACCGGCCTGGTCGCCGACGTTTCCCTGGTCAAGGCGTGGAAGGCCGACAAGGAAGGCAACCTGATCTACCGGAAGACCGCCCGCAACTTCAATCCGATGATGGCCACGGCCGGCCGCAAGACGCTGGTCGAAGTGGAAGAGATTGTCGAGATTGGGGAGCTCGATCCGGACAACATCCATACGCCTGGCATCTTCGTCGACCGCATCATTCTCGGCCAGCACGAGAAGCGGATCGAGAAGCGCACCACCCGCACCGCCTGAGCACAAGGAGAACAGACATGGCCTGGACTCGCGACGAGATGGCTCAGCGCGCCGCGCAGGAGCTGGAGGACGGTTTCTACGTCAACCTCGGCATCGGAATTCCGACGCTGGTTTCCAACTACATTCCCCAGGGCGTGCACGTCACGCTCCAGTCCGAGAACGGCATGCTCGGCATGGGTCCCTTCCCGACCGACGACGAGGTCGATCCCGACCTCATCAACGCCGGCAAGCAGACGATCACGGAACTGCCGCAGACGAGCTATTTCTCCTCGGCCGACAGTTTCGGCATGATCCGCGGCGGCCATATCGACCTGTCGATCCTCGGCGCCATGGAAGTGTCCGAAAAAGGTGACCTCGCCAACTGGATGATCCCGGGCAAGATGGTCAAGGGCATGGGCGGCGCGATGGACCTGGTCGCCGGCGTCAAGCGCGTCGTGGTGATCATGGACCACACCTCGAAAGGCGGTGATCCGAAGCTGCTCGAGGAATGCACCCTGCCGCTGACGGGAGTGCGCTGCGTCGACCGCATCATCACCAATCTCGGCGTCTTCGACGTGACGGAAGACGGCTTGACGCTGGTCGAACTTGCCAGCGGCGTCACTGCCGAAGAGGTGTTGGCGAGCACCAAGGCGAAGCTGACGGTTCCTGCCTGATACCGTTGCCGAAAATCCGGCGGAGCGGGCAATTGCCGCTCGCTCCGCCAAGTTTCCAAAACAACCCCGCCGTCTTTCCTTGCGCTAATTTCTGCCAGACCCGCAATTGACCGCAGGGCACCAAACGATATTCGGTAAACGCTTCCTTTACCCCTGTTGCGCAATTCTATCGGTTCCCGGGACGCGATTTGGACCAAAGGCATATGGGACAAGTATTGCTTGTAGAGGACACCTCGTTCTTCGAGCGCGTCATCCGCCGCCAACTCAGCGAACTTCACGGGCTCGAGGTTGTGTCCGCCACCAACCGCGCCGAGGCCGAGGCCCTGCTCGCCAGGCCCGATTTCAATCCGGTCGTCGCACTGGTCGATCTCACGCTTCCCGATGCCCCTGACGGCGAGATCGTCGACGTGACACTCGCTGCGAACCTGCCAACCATCGTGTTTTCGGGGCGGTTCGACCAGACACTGCGCCACACCCTGCTCAACAAGGGTATCGTCGATTATATCCTGAAGGACAGCCCGGCCAGCCTCACCTATCTGACGACCCTCGTGCAACGGGTCTGCGCCAACCGCGATATCGATGCGCTTGTTGTCGACGACAGCCGGGTCGATACCGAGGTGATTGTCCGTCGCCTGTCGCTTTACCAGTTGCGTGTGCATACGGCGTCGAACCATCAGACCGCGATCGAGATGCTCGACAAGATCGAGAACCTGCGACTGGTGGTTCTCGACTATGTCCTGCCGAGCGTCGACGGCTTCGAGGTTCTACGTGCGATCCGGGGACGTCACGGCATGAATGAACTGGCCGTCATCGGTCTTTCGGGCCAGGCCGGACCCGAGATCATCGCACGGTTCCTGAAGTCCGGTGCCAATGACTTCCTGCCCAAGGCCTGCACACCGGAAGAGTTCATGCTGAGGATTTCACAGAACCTCGACATGCTCGATCGTATCCGGACGCTCTCGACGATGGCTCACGGGGACGCGCTGAGCGGCCTGTCCAACCGTCGTCACCTGTTTTCGGAAGGCAGCGCCCTGTTCGACCGCAGTCGGCGCAGCGGGAACATCGTATCGGTCGCTGCAATCGACATCGACAAGTTCAAATCCGTAAACGACCTTCACGGGCACGAGCAGGGCGACGAGTTGATCCGCCTGTTCGGCGGCATACTCCGCGATACCTGCCCAGGCCGAGGTTTTCCGGCCCGTCTGGGTGGCGACGAGTTCTGTGTGCTTCTCCCGGATCTTTCCGAGGCGGATTGCGTTGCCTTCATCAACAAGGTGAGAAGCCAGTTGGCCGAAATCACCGGCCCCAACGGGGCGCTGAAATCGCTCGGCCCGGTGACGATCAGCGTGGGCGTATCAAGCGGCACCGAGGCGAACCTCCATGCCGCTCTCAGGATTGCCGACATGCGCCTCTATGAGGCCAAGCATGGCGGCCGCAACCGGACGGTCGCCTCCTGACATCAGGATGCGCCGGCGGGGAACCGCTCAAACGCAGCGACCGCCATCCACTTCCAGCGCCACACCGGTGATGAAGGCTGCCTCGTCGGAGGCAAGCCACAGTGCCGCCCCGGCCATGTCGTCGGGCCGCGAGAGCCGGCCGAGCGGGATCGACGCCTGGAATTGCGCCCGCTTCTCCGGCGTATCCTCTCCCATGAAGAGATGCAGCATGCCGGTTTCGCCGGCGACAGGGCAGAGCGCGTTGACGCGGATATTGTCCGGCGCCAGTTCCACCGCCATGGATTTGCTGGCGGTGATCGCCCAGCCCTTGGAGGCGTTGTACCAGGTCAGACCGGGGCGCGGGCGCAGTCCCGCGGTCGACGCCGTGTTGATGATCGACCCGCCACCGCGCTCGCGCATCATGGGAACGGCAACCAGGGCCGCGAGGTAGATCGCCTTGGCGTTCACCGCGAGGATGCGGTCGAACATCTCCTCGTCGATATCCAGCATCGAGCCGTTGCGATGGGTATAGCCGGCATTGTTGACCAGGATATCGAGGCCGCCGAAAGTCCCGGCCGCTGCGCACATTTCCCGGACATCCGCCATGACGGCGACGTCGGCCCGCACGCCGCGCGCAGCCGGGCCGATCTCCGCCGCGACCCGCTCCGCCGCCTCGCCGTTGATGTCGGCGACGACAACACTGGCGCCTTCCCCGGCAAACCGCCTGGCGATGCCCTCGCCGAACCCGGATCCCGCGCCGGTCACGACTGCGACCTTGCCCTCAAGTCTTCCACTCATTCCCGACGCTCCTTCCGGCACCCGATAGCCTGCGCTCAACCGTGATTGACGACGATGGTCTTCAGCGCCGAGAATTCGCGCAGGGCCTCGAAACCCTTTTCGCGACCATGGCCGGACTTCTTGAATCCGCCGAAGGGAAGCTCGACACCGCCGCCCGCGCCATAACCGTTGATGAAGACCTGGCCCGAGCGCACCGCCCGCGCAACGCGCATCGCCCGCGCCGCGTCTCGGGTCCAGACACCCGCCACAAGCCCGTATTCCGTGCCATTGGCGATCCGCACCGCTTCGGCTTCGTCGCGAAACGGGATAACCGCGAGAACCGGACCGAAGACCTCCTCCCGCGCCAAACGTGCATCGAGCGGAACCGGGCCGTAAATCCGCGCGGGAACATAGAACCCGTTTTGCGGGCTGTCCGGCGCCACCGTCCCTTCCGCGATAAGCGGCACCCCGGCCTTCGCCGCATCTTCCGCAAAGCCGGCAACCCGGCGTGCCTGTGCGGCGTTGATCAGCGGCCCAAGATCGAGATCGCGGTCATGCGGCCCGCTGACGAGCGACCGAAAGCTCTGGCGCAACCGCTCGACGACCGTGTCGAGGTGGCTTGCCTCGACGAGCAAGCGGCTGCCGGCGGAACAGGTCTGGCCGCAATTCTGGATGATGGCATTGAGGACAACCGGCAGCGCAGCCTCGAGATCCGCATCGGCGAAGAGGATCTGGGGCGACTTGCCTCCAAGCTCCAGAGTACAGCCGATATGGTTCTTCGCCGCCGCGGTCTGGATCAGCGTTCCGACCTCGGGCGAGCCGGTGAAGGTGAGAAAATCGAGGCCCGGATGGTTCGAAAGCGCCGCTCCCGCCTCCTCGCCAAGGCCCGTGACCACGTTCCACACACCGGCTGGCAAACCTGCCTCAAGCGCCAGCTCGGCGATCCTGACAACGGAAAGGCAGGCATCCTCGGCCGGCTTCATCACCAGGGTGTTGCCCATGGCAAGCGCGGCACCGGCAACGCGCGCCATGATCTGCGCCGGGTAGTTCCACGGCACCACCGAGCCGACAACGCCATGCGGTTCGCGCAAGGTCATGGCCAGGAAGCCGGTCTGAACAGGCAGCGTCTCGCCGGTCACCTTGTCCGCGGCCCCGCCATAGAACTCGAAATAGCGCGCGGCAGCGACGATGTCCGCCCGGCCCTGCCTGAGCGGCTTGCCCGTGTCCCGGGACTCCAGCGCGGCCAGTTCATCCTCGTTCTCGCGGATCAGCGTTGAAAGCCGCGACAGGATCCGGCCACGCTCGACAGCCGGCGTTGCCGGCCATCCGCCCTCGTCAAAGGCGCGGCGCGCTGCCACGACCGCCCGGCCGACATCAGCCGCGTCGCAACGAGGGACGGTCGCGAAGACCTCGCCGTCGCTCGGGCAGACCATCTCGATGCGGCCACCGGTGACCGAGGCGGCCACTTTGCCGTCAATCACAGCCTCATAATGGGTGATGTTCGTCTGCAAGGCCCGCGCTCCCATTTGTCATATGATTGCAAGCGTTGCCGGACCGTAGCCGATGGCCCGGGACCCGGCAATCAGCTCATGTCCATTTCCACATCCCGAGGATGTGAAGTCGATGACGCTTGATCGCAAGCCCGGTTGCACCAAACTCCCCGGATGAAAAGAGGCATCAAACGGGAGACGACCATGCAAGCCAGCAGACGCACAAGGCGCGGACCAGCCGGATGCCGGCGGCATGCCCGGACGCTGGCGGTGCCCGCCATTGTCGCTCTCATGCTGCAGCTCGGCGGGGGAGGCATGGCGCGCGCGGCGGACGCTGAGACCGCTGTTTTCGCCGGAGGCTGCTTCTGGTGCGTCGAGGCCGACTTCGACAAGATCCCCGGCGTTGTCGAGACCGTGTCCGGTTACACCGGCGGCCATACGCAGGACCCGACCTACAAGCAGGTAACAGGCGGCGACACCGGCCACTTTGAGGCGGTACGCGTCAGGTTCGACCCGGACAGGGTCAGCTACGCGGATCTTGTGTCCGCACTTCTGAGAAGCGTCGACCCGACCGACGACGGCGGCCAGTTCTGCGACCGCGGCGCGTCCTACCGCACGGCAATCTTCACGCAGGACGACAAGCAGCAGCAGGTGGCCGAGGCACGGAAGGCGGAGGCGGCAACGCAGCTCGGCACAGAAATCGTCACTCCGGTCCTGCCCGCCGGTGTCTTCTATCCCGCGGAAGACTATCACCAGGATTTCTACGAGCGCTCGCCGCGCCGCTACACCTACTACCGCTGGTCCTGCGGCCGCGACAAGCAGGTCAAGAAGATCTGGGGAACGGATGCCTACAAGGGTATTCCCGGCAAGCCGGAGAGCTGATCGCGGCAAGCAGCCGTTTGAGGACAGGCCGGCTGCGTGCTATCTGCCCCCCAGCGCCTTGTAGATCCGCTGGCCCGGACGACCGGTCGGGGGAAAACCGAAACGGGCTTCCGCCTGCCGGATTCCCTCCCGCGTTGCCGCACCCACCCTGCCATCGGCCTCACCGATGTCGTATCCGGCGCGCAGCAGCAGCTTTTGCAGTTCAAGCCGCTCGGCCCGGGACAGTCCGGGATCGGAGGTCGGCCAGTCGACCTTGAAGGCCCCTCCCCCGCGCAGCCGGTCGGCGAGGTGCGAGATGGCCAGCGCGTAGCTCTCGGCGACATTGTAGGAATAGATCGCGTTGAAATTCTTGAAGACGAGGAAGGCCGGTCCCTCCGCGCCTGCCGGCAGCAACAGTCCCGCATCTGCGTCACCGACCAGCTCGCCGCCATCGAGATGGCGGATCCCGCGTTTGCCCCATGCCGTGACACTTGCCCGCGTCTTTCGCCCGGACGGACCGCTGTAGCCCTTCGGCAGCTTCACCTCGTAGCCCCAGGGCATGCCGGTGACCCAGCCGGCCTTCTTGAGGTAGTTGGCGGTGGAGGCAAGCGCGTCCGGCACCGAGTTGACGAGGTCCTTGCGGCCATCGCCGTCGAAATCGACGGCGAGGCGCCGGTAGGTGGACGGCATGAACTGGGTCTGGCCAAACGCCCCCGCCCAGGATCCCTGGAGATCGGACAGACGGACGTCCTTGCGGTCGACGATCTTCAGGATCTCGATCAGTTCCGAACGGAAATACTTGGCGCGGCGTCCGGCGCAGGCGACATTGGCAAGCGCGTGCGGGACGTGAAAATCCCCCCTGAACTGGCCGTAATCGCTCTCCACACCCCAGACGGCGACCACGATATGGCGATCGACGCCATATCGTTTCTCGACATTGGCAAGGGTCGTCGCATGACGCTTCAGCATCGCCCGGCCGTCCTCGATGCGCGCTTCATCGACGAGGAAGGCAAGATAATCCCAGATCGGGGTCTTGTATTCGGGCTGGCTCGTCGAGAACCGCACCGCCTTCTCGTCATAGGCAACGCCCTGCAAGGCGGCCTCGACGGTCGGCCGGCTCACCCCCGCCTTGATCGCCTGCGCCCGGATCGCGGCGACACAGCTGTCGAGGGACGCGGCGGCGGGTCCCGTCAGGCCGGCCCACACGCCCACCGCACCGGCCAGAACGGCCGCACCAAGTCTGACATTGCCAACAACGCTCCGACGCATCGCGTCTCCCCCAGCCTCAACGATCACAGGCAAGGCCGATTTGGCCGCGCGTTCTTGTCAGCACGATGGCGGAACACGCGGCTGGATCAGACCCTGAGGCTGAGCTTGCCGAAGTTCCCGCCCGTATAGAGAAGGTTCAGCGTCTCGGGGAAGGCATCAATGCCGCCGTCACGGACATCCTCGCGGAAACGAAGCTTTTCCTGAACGATCCATTGGGACAGGTCGGCCAGCGCGATCGGGTTTTCGCGTGCGAAGTCGAAGACGATGAAGCCCTGCATCCTGAGCCGCATGGTCAGCAGGAACCGGAGATTGGCGGGTCCCGGCGGCGGAGTGGTGGCCGTATAGGCGGAGATCAGCCCGCAGACAGCGATCCGGCCAAACGGGTTCATCAGGGGAAGCACCGCGTCAAGGATCGGCCCGCCGACATTCTCGAAATCGACATCAATGCCGTCCGGGCAGGCAGCGGCAAGGTCGGCGGCGAGATTGCCCGCCTTGTAGTCGACAGCCGCGTCGAAACCGTCCTCCTCGACAAGGGCGCGGCATTTCTCGGTGCCGCCGGCGATACCGACAGCCCGGCACCCCTTGATCCTCGCGATCTGTCCGACGATCGAACCGACGGCACCCGACGCAGCGGAGACGACGACCGTGTCGCCCTCCTTCGCCTCGGCAACGCGCAGCAGCCCGAAATAGGCCGTCAGGCCCGGCATGCCGAGACCACCGATCCAGGTTTGCAGCGGCGCGATGGATGTATCCGCCCGCTGGACGCCCTTGCCGTCGGAAATCGCGTGAGTCTGCGCCCCGAACAGGCCGACAACGGCATCGCCCTCATGAAAATCCGGATGGCGGGATGCCTCGACCGTTCCGGCGGAAAAGGCGCGCATGACGTCGCCAAGACCCACCGGTGGCACATAGGAGCGCCCGTCGTTGACCCAGCCGCGCATCGCCGGATCGAGCGAAACATATTGCGCACGGACGCGGAACTCGCCCTCGCCGGGTTCGGGCACCGCCTCGTCACGGATCTCGAAACAGTCCGGGCTCACGAGACCGGGGGCAGGACGGTTGACGAGACGCACGACACGGTTCATCGGCATGGGCAGTTCCTCGAGGTTTGCGGGCGGGGGGCGCAGGTTACGAGAAAAGCTCCGGATGGCGCAACTGCAGCGCCTGAACCAGCAGCATCGTCTTGGCATCGGCGATCTCGCCGGCACTTACGAGCGCGGCAAGTTCGGCCAGGGGGCGTTCCAGCACCACGATATCCTCGCCTTCGTCGGCAAGGCCGCCGCCGCCGGAAACACGGTCGCCGGCACCATAGGCTCCCAGATACAGGCTCAGCTTTTCGGTCATCGCGCCGGGAGAGGCGAAAACATCGCCGACATGCACCATCTCCCGAACCGAGATGCCGACTTCTTCCGCCACCTCCCTTCGGGCGGCCGCCTGCGCATCCTCGCCGGCATCGATATGCCCTGCCGGAACCTCGGTGAGGTAGCCGGCGTGATCTCCGCGAGCAAAAAGCGGGACCCGCAATTGCCGCGCCAGCGTCGCCACACGGCGTACCGGATCATAGGGGAGGATTGCGACCACATCCGTGCGGGTCTGGTATTCGCGCGAGATGGTTTGCGTGCCGCCATCCGCGGTTGTGTGTTCGACCGTCATTTCACGGTAGCTGCCAAACCCCTCGAAAAGGGTCTTCCGGTCGATCACACGGACCGCATCCTGCCGGGTGCCGTCCGTTGCCAGTTCCCCATCATCACGTTCGTTCATGGAACCCCTCATGGTATCGCGCGTGTCGACACTCATGTCAGGCACCGGGGCCCAGTGCAAGCGTGCCTCAGCGGCATCAGCCGACGAAGGCGCGCTCGATCACGAACTCGGCCGGCCGGTTGTTGGCACCCTCGGTCAGGCCGGCGGCCTCGAGCAATGCCTTGGTGTCCTTCAGCATGGCCATCGACCCGCAGATCATCGCCCTGTCGACGGCAGGATCGAGCGGCGGCACGCCAAGCTTCCGGAAAAGCTCGCCGTTTTCGATCAGCGTGGTGATGCGGCCCATGGTTTCGTAAGGTTCCCGGGTCGTCGACGTAAAGAGCCGCAAGCGCTCGGCGGCGTATTCGCCGATCAGCGGATCTTCCCTGGTCGCGGCCACTGTTTCCTTCGAATAGGCGAGTTCCGGGACGAAACGGCAGGAATGGGTGACGATCACCTCGTCGAACTTCTCGTAGGTCTCCGGGTCGCGAATGAGACTGGCGAAGGGCGCGAAACCCGTGCCGGTCGAGAACATGTAGAGGCGCTTGCCGGTGATCAGCGCGTCGTTGACAAGCGTTCCGGTCGGCTTCTTCTTCATCAGGACCTTGTCGCCGACCTTGATCTTCTGCAGATGCTGGGTCAGCGGGCCGTCGGGCACCTTGATGGAGAAGAACTCAAGCTCCTCGTCCCAGGACGGCGACGCGATGGAATAGGCCCTGAACACCGGCTTCTCGCCGGTTGCCAGGCCGATCATCACGAATTCCCCGGACCGGAAGCGGAAACTTGCCGGCCGCGTCATGCGGAAACGAAACAGGTCGTCCGTATAGTGCTGGACTTCGGTCACCGTCTCGGCGGTGGCACCAGCAGGAACGGCGTCCGCAAGATCGCCGGCAAGATTGACCACATTCATCCGCTTCATCCTCAAGTCTGTCTGGGAACATCCATGGAGCGTGTCGCGCGCCAGAATAGCCGCCTGACCGTGTTCCGGCATCAGGAAAGCTGCGCACCGGACGGGCGCCGCGCCCAGTACCTGGCACCGGCGGGCACCTCGTCGGAGCGCTCCGAGGGTTGAAGGTATAGAGGCACGCCAACATCATGACCAGCCTCGAGCGCCCGGATCGTCGGCTCGTTGGAGACGGCGAAACTGTCGAAGCCGACGCGCCGCATCAGCGGAATCTGGTCGAGCAGCACATCGCCAACCGCCCGGACCTCGCCCGTGAAACCGAGACGTTGGCGCAGCAGGCGGGCCGTCGAATAACCACGTCCGTCCGAGAACTTCTCGAACGCGACCGCCACCAGCTCCAATCCGGGAAGATATGCGGCAAGGTCCTGCGGGTCTTCGTGGGCCTTCACCAGCACCGCGAAACGCGGCTCAGCGCGCCCCGCTCCGGCCAGTTCCAGGAACCGCGCGAGCGGCAGGATGACGCGCCCCGTTTCCGGCACCGCGTCCTCGTCACCGAGCATCAGCCAGTCATCGGCGACAAACCCGCCGGCACGATAAAGTCTTGCGGCCATCGTCAGATCCCCGCTCCTTGTTCGTTTTCAAGCGGCAACGCGAAATGGATGCCGCATTCGGTCTTGTCCTGCCCGCGCCAGCGCCCGGCGCGCGGATCCTCGCCTTCGGCCACCGGGCTGGTGCAGGGCATGCAACCGATCGACGGATACCCCTTCGCGACCAGGGGATGGGGCGGAAGCCCGTGCTCCAGGACATAGGCCCGCAAGTCCGAAGGATCCCAGTCCGCAAGCGGATTGACCTTCACCCGGCCACCTTCCGCCTCGAACAGCGGGATGTCGGAGCGGCTGCTCGCCTGGAACCGCTTGCGACCGGAAATCCAGGCATCGAAGCCCTTCAGGCCACGAGCCAGCGGCCGCACCTTGCGGATCTCGCAGCAGGCGTTCGTGTCACCCATCCAGAGCATGCCGGCCGGATCGGACGCTTCGAGGTCGCCCGGATCCGGTGTCAGCGTCCGCACATCGTTCAGCCCGAAGCGCTCTACCAGTTCGTCGCGATAGCGCAACGTGTCGGGAAACAGCTTCTTCGTGTCGATGAACAGCACCGGGATGTCCGCATCGACCCGGGAGACGAGATGCAGAAGCACCGCCGCTTCGGCGCCGAAGGACGAGACCATCGCAAGCCCGTCGCCATAGCGTTCGCGCGCCGCGGCGATGACCTCCATGGCAGAAGCTCCCTGGTGGCGCTGCGCCAGCGCAAGCGCCTCGAATGCCGCATCCGGTTCGGACAGCAGGGCTTCAGGCTGTGCCATAGAGAGCCTCCTTGAAGGGCGCGTCGCCGACCCGGCGATAGGCGGCGAGGAAATCCTCGGCCGGATCGCTCCTCAGGCCGACATAGGCGTCGACGACCTTCTCGATGGCGTCGACAATCTCGTCGTAGGAAAAGCCGCGCCCGATGATCTCGCCAACGGACGTGTTTTCATCGGCCGAGCCGCCGAGGGTGATCTGGTAGTATTCCTCACCCTTCTTCTCCACACCGAGGATGCCGATATGGCCGACATGGTGGTGGCCGCAGGCATTGATGCAGCCCGAGATCTTGATCTTCAGGTCGCCAATGTCCCGCTGCCGCTGCAGCGAGGCAAACCGCTCGGAGATGCGCTGCGCGACCGGGATCGAGCGCGCGGTGGCAAGCGCGCAGTAGTCCATGCCCGGGCAGGCGATGATGTCGGTCACCAGACCCGCATTGGCATCGCCGAGACCGGCTTCCACAAGTGCTGCATAGACGGCCGGAATGTCGGACTTGCGCACATGCGGCAGGACAAGGTTCTGCTCGTGGCTGACGCGGATCTCGTCATGGCCGTAGCGCTCGGCGAGGTCGGCGACGAGTTCCATCTGCTCCGCCGTCGCATCACCGGGCGCCTTGCCGACCGGCTTCAGCGAGATCGTGATGCTGGCGTGGCCGGCACTGTGATGCGCGTGGACATTGCGCTCGGCGAAGGCCGCCAGCGCCGGATCGGCGGCGACGGCCTGCTCGAACGCCGTGTCATCCGCGCCGGCGCCAAGCTCCGGCGGCGCGAAATATCCCACGATACGGTCGATCTCGGCTTGCGGCAGGTCGAGCGCCCCGCCCCGGATCTCCTCGAATTCCCGCTCGATATCGGCCTTCAGCGTTTCCAGGCCGGTCTCGTGCACGAGGATCTTGATGCGTGCCTTGTACTTGTTGTCGCGGCGGCCGTAGCGGTTGTAGACGCGCAGGATCGCCTCGCTATAGGCAAGCAGGTCTTCCTCGGGCAGGAAGTCCCGGACCTTGCGTCCGACCATCGGCGTGCGGCCCAGACCGCCACCGACAAAGACGGTGAAGCCGATATTGCCGTCCGCGCCTCGCACGGCCTGCAGGCCGATGTCGTGCACCTGCACCGCCGCCCGGTCATGGGGGGCACCGGTGACGGCGATCTTGAACTTGCGCGGCAGGAACGAAAATTCCGGATGCAGCGACGACCACTGGCGCAGGATCTCGGCATAGGGACGCGGGTCGACGATCTCGTCGGCGGCGGCGCCCGAGAAGTGATCGGCCGTCACATTGCGGATGCAATTGCCCGACGTCTGGATGGCGTGCATCTCGACCTCGGCAAGCTGCGCCAGGATGTCGGGAATGTCCTTCAGCCGCGGCCAGTTGAACTGGATGTTCTGGCGGGTGGTGAAATGGCCGTAGCCACGGTCATACGTGCGCGCGACATGGGCGAGACGGCGCATCTGCCGGGAATCCAGCGTGCCATAGGGAATGGCGATCCGCAGCATGTAGGCGTGAAGCTGCAGATAGACGCCGTTCATCAGCCGCAAGGGCTTGAACTGGTCCTCGGTCAGATCGCCGGCAAGCCGCCGCCGCACCTGGTCGCGAAACTGCTCGACCCTTGCCGAAACGAAATGCGCATCGAATTCGTCGTAGCGGTACATCGCTGTCTCCTGGATCGACAGGCGCCGCGCATCTTGCGCCGGCGGCCCGAAGTCTGTCTGGGTGTGTCCGGTATCCGCTCCGGCCGCTCAGGCGGCCGAAACCTCACGGCGGGCCTGCTTGCCGAGATCGAGCCGCGTCGTCGGCCCCTTGGCGCGAATACGCTCGCGAAAGCGAACGGGTACGATCTCGTTGTCCTCACGCCGCAAATCGATCAGGTACGGTTCGACGATCAGCCGCTGGGCGACGGCCTCCGTTCCCAGGGCCTCCGCCTCGGCGATCGCCTCGGAGCCCTCGAGCAAACGGGCCCCGTCAAGCGTCTCGACCCACTGGCCGGCACGGCCCAGCCAGACAACCTCGCCATCGATCAGACGGTTGGCGGTAAGAGCTTTCATGCAGTCGTTCCTTGTGGCGTGCTCAAGCGGCGACAACGGCTCGGGAGGCGAGCGCCGCGCGCAGGGGCTGGCTTTCGGGCAGATCGGCATGGCCAACCGCCCTGCCGATGACGATGAGTGCGGGCCCGGCAACGTCGTCGCGCCCTTCAAGGGCCGCGAGATCGCCAAGCGTGCCGGCATAGAGGGTTTCGCCGCGCTGCGCGGCACTCTCCACCACGGCGACAGGTGTCTCCTCGGCAAGCCCTGCCTCGGCAAGACGTTCGGCGACGCGCGCGGCGACGCTGCGGCCCATGTAGACGGCCACGGTGGCGCCGCCCATGGCGAGCCCGGCCCAACCGGGCAAGGTGTCGCCCGAGCGGTCATGGCCGGTGGCGAAGACCAGATCGGAGGCAACCCCGCGCAAGGTCAGCGGAATGCGCGCACTGGCCGCCGCGGCAAGCGCCGCCGTCACGCCGGGAACGATGTCATAGGCGATGCCCGCCTCGCGCAGGGCGGCCATTTCCTCGCCGGCGCGCCCGAACACCAGCGGATCGCCGGCCTTCAGACGGACGACCCGGCGCCCGAGCGATGCCTCCCGCACCAGGATCTCGTTGATCCTCGCCTGCGACACCGAATGCGCGCCCTTGCGCTTGCCCACGGCAATGCGCTGCGCGTCGCGGCGGCCCATGGCGATCACCTCATCCGGAACCAGGGCGTCATGGACGATCACGTCCGCTTCCTGAAGGATACGCTGCGCGCGCAGGGTGAGGAGGTCTTCCGCGCCCGGCCCCGCACCCACGAGCCAGACGAAACCGGCATCGTCGCCGCGGCTGTTGAGCAGGCGCTGTGCCTCGGTACGAGCCACATCCGGTCGCCCGGCCTGGAGATGAGCTGCCACAGGACCGGAAAAGAAGCGCGCCCAGAATCTCCGTCGCTCAACGCCATTCGTGATGACACGGGCGACAGTCTCCCGGAAGCTTTCCGCCAGACGGGCGAGATCGCCCGTCTCACGCGGCAGAAGGGCCTCGATCCGGGCGCGAATATGGCGCGCCAGCACCGGCCCGACCCCGGTCGAGGTGATCGCGATGGCAACCGGGGCGCGGTTGACGAGCGCGCCGACATAGAAGTCGCAAAATTCCGGGCGATCGACCGCATTGGCCGGAATGCCAAGGTTTCGCGCGGCCTCGACCACCGCGACGTCCTGCGCCTCCTCGCCGCTCGCGGCGAAGACCAGGGCAGCGCCCTCGATGAGCGCCGGCCGGAACGTCGCCGGGACCCACACGCCGCCGGCATTGTCCAGGGCGGCAGTCACGGACGGCTCGATCCGCGGAGCGACGACCTCGATCAACGCCCGCGTCTCGGCCAGAAGCCGAACCTTGGCAGCCGCTTCGTCGGCGGAGCCGACCACGACAACCCGACGCCCCTCGACCTTGTAAAAGGTCGGGAAGACGGCGAGCTTTCGATTTGCTGCGTCATCCTGGCGGGTCATTCGGCACGGTCTCCGGCTGAATTCTGATTGAGCCTAGAGATAAAGGCTCACGCGCCGCTCCGCCGGGCATGGCATTTCAAACGAGACGAGAAGAGGAGAAAAAACATCCCCGCCAGCCGCGCCGGCACAGTGCCCGGATACGGCCGGGACCTCGCAGGCCGGTGTCTGCCCATGTCGACGGCCGTGCGCCTGCCGGTGCGATGTTCCGGCCCTGACTGTGCTTCGCACCGCTCGTGCGGCGAGGCAAGGATGCACATCCCGCACCTGCCGAGACACACCGCAAGACGCGCATCACGCCCGAGACTTTCCTGCCCCTGATGGGGAACCGCCGGTGGCTCGCGCAATATTACCACCACTGGTTTCTCTTGCCCCGAACCACCAGCATGTGGTTACAGGTTCTTGCAAGAGACCAAGGCAATCAAACCAAAAAGGGGAGACGCACATTAATTTCGTGCGCACGGGGATTCTTATTTGAATCGAACTCAAACGACTTCGACTCGTAACCATATTTTTCACAAAGACCGGGAAAACGGATTCTGCAACAAGCCGATTTCGAGGGCACCACTATTATGCGGAAGCCCTTCACTCTTGGTTGATTCTCACATCCGAACAACTAATACTACGCCGTCGCGAGACGTTTCAATCAAATCAATATCGAGTGAATCCCGTGGTAAAAGCTATTTTCTTTGATGTATTCGGCACCGTTATCGACTGGCGTAAAGGACTTGCTCACGGTTTCGAACGGGCCTTCGCCAAGAGCGGCCGCGAGATCAGCTCACACGCACTGGCAGACGCCTGGTACCGGGTCTACAGGGCCCGTGTGCGGGACCCGCTGGCACAGGATGCGCGCGGCGACGAGGTCGCAAGTGCATCCCTGCAGGACGTTCTGGAGTCCGAGGGACTGGACCGGGTACTCGGTGACAAGGATGCGTTGCAGCTTGCAAGCAGCTGGCAGCGGCTGCCGCCCTGGCCCGACAGTGTTCCCGGTTTGCGGGCACTGCGCCGCGAATACGTCATTGCCCCTTGCACGGATATCCCGACCTCGACCATCACCTGGCTTGCCAAGCATGCCGGCCTGCCATGGGACCTTGTCCTGGGCACCGATCTCATCGGCGAAAACCAGCGAGGAGGCCTTCTGGCAGGAGCAACGCAGGCCATCGGCCTCGCGCCCGGGGAGGTCATGTATGCCTCCTCACACAATGCCGATCTTGCCGCTGCGCGCAGCGCCGGGCTCAAGACAGCCTTCTTCGCCAGGCCAAAGGAGTTTGGCGCGGAGCAGACCCGCGATCTTGCACCGGAGGATTCCTGGGAGGTCGTGGCGTTCGACCTGCTCGACCTCGCAAGGCACATGGAATCGGCGATCTACTGAGGCACAGCTCCCCACACGAACAGGAACGGCGCGAAAGCCAGAAAAGCTCCGCGCCGTCAGTGCCTGTCATGTCGGGCTATGCCCGGGGAGCGCGAATACCGGACCCGGACCGCAAGCGCCCGCGCTCTAGCGAAGCGGCTGCAACACCGACACGTAATTGGCGACAGCCGCGCCGCCCATGTTGAAGATGCCTCCGAGCGCGGCGTTCTTCACCTGAATGCCGCCGGCCGTTCCCGTCAGCTGCATCGCCGACAGGACATGCATCGAGACGCCCGTCGCTCCGATCGGATGCCCCTTGGCCTTGAGGCCGCCCGACGGATTGACCGGCAAGCGCCCGTCCGGCTGCGTCCAGCCTTCCAGCACCGCGCGGTGCCCCTCGCCCGGCGCCGTCAGCCCCATCGCTTCATACTCGATCAGTTCCGCGATGGTGAAGCAGTCATGCGTCTCGACGAAGGAGAGATCCTCAAGCCCGACGCCGGCGGCCGAAAGGGCCCTGCGCCAGGCTTCGCTGCAGCCTTCGAAGGCGAGGATGTCGCGCTTCGACATGGGCAGGAAGTCCTGGACATGCGACATGCCGCGGAAGGCTACCGCCTTCTTGCGTCCGAGTGCTGTCTCGATGTCGGTGAGCACCAGCGCCGCCGCACCGTCGGAGACGAGCGAGCAGTCGGTGCGCTTCAGCGGGCCGGCAACATACGGGTTCTTCTCGCTTTCGGCGCGGCAGAAATCGAACCCGAGATCCTTGCGCATCTGCGCATAAGGATTGTTGACGCCGTTCTTGTGGTTCTTGGCCGCGATCGCCGCCAGCGCGTCCGAGCGATCTCCGTATTTCTGGAAGTAGCCCTGCGCGATCTTGCCGAAGACACCGGCGAACCCGCCCGGCGTGTCGCCATCTTCGGGCAGGTAGGAGGCCTTGAGAAGGTTCTTGCCGATTTCCGGGCCCGGCGTCGTGGTCATCTGCTCGACACCGACGACAAGCACCACGCGCGCCTCGCGGGAATTGATCGCCCGCACCCCCTGGTGCACGGCTGCCGAGCCGGTGGCGCAGGCGTTTTCCACCCGCGTGGCGCGCTTGAACCGCAGTGCCGGGTCTGCCTGCAGGACCAGGGAGGCGGTGAAGTCCTGTGCCGAAAAGCCGGCATTGAAATGGCCGAGCACGATCTCGTCGATGTCACCGGGCTCGAACCCCGCGTCGGCGATCGCGTCGCGCGCGACCCCGACGATGAGGCTTTCGACACTTTCCTCGGAATGTTTGCCGAACGGCGTATGCGCCCAGCCCACGATCGCTGCAGTCATGGCATTGCTCCCATACGGTGCCGCTCGCCTGAATGATATGCGCCAAGGGCCACGGCCCGACGCCTCGACAGGCAAGGGTCTTGCTGTTCCAGTCGCGCAAGAAGATTCCACCTCGGAGCAGGTGATGCAAGCGACTTATTTACGGGAACGTCAATTCAATAAAATTCTACAATAAAAAACAATTCACTATGAGATTTTCGAAGATGGAAACGAACCGCTTCGACGGCATTTCCCCAATGTGCGAAACCGAACAGCGCGGGCAATGCGGATCACGGCGCGGAGGGCACAAAGAAAAAGCCCGGCGGTTTCCCGCCGGGCCTTCAATCCAATCCTAGAGGATCAGATTAGAACGTGCGCTGCACGCGGAAGATACCGACCAGCGTGTCGGCGTCGCCGCCAACGACGTTGGAGTTGCGGTTCAGGTACTCGAGCTCTGCACCAACCTGCAGGCCGGAGACCGGACGCCACACCAGGTTACCCTGCACGTTCAGGTCGCGGATGTCCGCACCGCCAACAGCCTGGTCGAGGCTGGTGTAGGACGCGGTCAGCGACGACGAGATGGCCGGGGTCCAGAAGTGGGTGAAGCCACCACCGATGCCCCATGCGCTCGACAGCTTCAGGCCGCCGACAGCGTTGTAGGAAGCGTCGGAGAAGCCGCCAACACCGTCCCAAGCCGAGTTCACGTAACCGATGGCACCCTGCGAGTACGTCGCCTGCAGCGAGATGTTGTCGCCCGGAGCGATCATCGGAAGGTTGAACGTGGCGCCAGCGCCGATCGCCCAGCCGAGCTTGCCCTTACCCGGGACGCCAGCACCGATGGCAACGCCATTGGCGAGGGTCGTAGCAGCCAGCGAACGGCCGTAGACGTGGTGCAGGGCACCCATGATCTGAGCCGAACCCCAACCCTGGTCAACGCGCAGGTTGGCGACGAAGTCCGGGATCTTGTGACCGCCGTAGCCGTCGATGTTGGCCTGGAGGGCCGTCGGCGAAGCCGGGGTAGCGAGCTGAGCGCCGTTGTAGAAGATCTGGCCGCGCTTGTTGGCAACTTCGACCGAGGCCGAAGCCGAGAAGCCGTTGCCGAACTGAGCGGTGTACGCGAACAGGTTGGTCTCGCCGTAGTCAGCGAAGCCCTGGTCGAGGACGGCACCCCAGTTGTTACCCGTGTAGAACTGGAAGTACGTAGCGGTACGACCAGCGACGAAGCCGCCGAGCTGGATGAAGGCTTCATCCAGGTAGAAGTCCGAGCCACCAGCGTTGTCGGTGGTCGACCATGCAGCGACGTAGGTGCGCAGCAGGCCGTACTCGGTGTTGGTGCGGCTGTCGAAGTTCAGGTAGCCACGAGCACGGATACGGGTCGACTCGTCGGTGCGAGCGTCCCAAGCGCTGCCGCCGTCCTGGAGGACGTCGTTGAAGCGGAATTCAACGCGGACACCGCCACCGATCTTCAGGCAGGTCTCGGTACCCGGGATGTAGAAGAAGCCCGTGCCGAAAGCGTCGCAAACGCGAACGTAATCGACCGGCTCCGGAGCCACCGGAAGATCGGCGGCCTGTGCGCCCGTGGCTGCCAGGGCAGCTGCGGAAGCGCCGAGCAGGATGCTCTTAATGTTCATTTTCCTGACCTCGTCGTTGTTCCCTAGTGACCTTGTGGCCAACGGGAGATGAGAGTTGAGCAAGCTTCCCCGCGAGCTCGATCCTTTTCTAAGCCGGGCCGGCCGCCCCTCGCAACCGGCAAATGCCCGCTTGCGGCACTCCACGGACACAGTGTGTCTTTGCGGTGACACCTCGTTAAGCCTCTGTTAGCAAATGGGGGCCGTTTCCCGGCATTTCCGCCGTTTCATGCGTTTTCACGCAAGCCGCAGGTCGAAACAAGCCCCCGGGCCGGGCACCCGGCCGGCGCCTGCACCGTGGTCCGCCAAGATGCTTGATGGCGGGAGAATCGCCACTTAAAGAGGGCGCACGCGGATTGCCGTTGCATCCCGCCCGTCTTTTCGGCCGGGTCGGGCAGGCGCGATTCGACGCGCTGCCGGCGCAGGAGCAGGAAGGTCAGCCCCCATGAGCGAAGCCAAGGCGATTTCCGTCTTTATAATAGCGCGGGACGAGGCGGACCGGATCGGCCATGCCATCGACAGCGTCAAATCCTTCGCCGACGAGATCATCGTCGTCGACAGCGGTTCGCAGGACGGCACCAGGGATGTCGCCGCACGGCACGGAGCGCGCGTGATCGAGAACCCCTGGTCGGGTTACGGCCCGCAGAAGCGCTTCGCGGAAGACCAGTGCCGCAATGACTGGCTTTTCAATCTCGACGCCGACGAAGCGGCAACGCCGGCGCTGGCGCTGGAGATCGAGGCGCTGGCGCGATCCGGCGCCCTTGTTTCCAGCCCCTTCTGGCAGGTGTCGATCCTGGACGTCTTCGCACACGAGGACGGGCCGGCGCCCTGGGCCTACGGCTATGTCCAGATCCGCCTCTATGACCGGCGCGTCGGGCGCTTTTCCGATTCGACCGTGCACGACACCGTGCGCCCGCCGGAGGGCGCGCGGCTGGCGCGGCTGAAGCAGGCCATGGAACACCGGTCGATCCGCTCGGTAGCCTTCCATGTCGAGAAGATGAACCGCTATTCCACGATGCAGGCGCTCGACATGGCAAAGCGCGGCCGCAAGGTCGCCAGATGGCGTCTTCTCGCCGAATTTCCGCTTGCCTTCCTCAAGGCCTATGTCCTGCGCCGCTACATGCTGTACGGATGGTGGGGAATCGTGATCTCCGTGAATTTCGCCTATACCCGCTTCCTGCGGATCGCGAAGACCTATGAAGGCGAACTCGCGGCCCGCCACGCGGCCGGGCCGCCGCCGCGGGTCTGAAATCCGTCTCGCTTCCCGCCAGACGCCGAGCGAGCTCCAATTCCACCCGACCGGGAAACAAGCCATGGGCATCACCAAACCCGCCGTTGTCGTTGTCGGCGCCGGTCCAGCCGGCCTGATCGCCGCCGACCTGCTGTCGCGCAGTGGCGCTGCGGTGAGCGTGCACGAGCGCATGCCCTCTCCGGCGCGCAAGCTGCTGATGGCCGGGCGGGGCGGTCTCAACCTGACCCACAGCGAACCGGCCGAAGCCTTCCTCAAGCACTACCGGGAAGCGGAAGACCGGTTGACAGGGGTCATCGAGGCCTTCGATCCGCAGGCGCTGCGCACCTGGTGCGCGGAACTCGGCATCGAGACGTTCACAGGCTCGAGCGGCCGGGTGTTTCCACGGCAGATGAAAGCCTCGCCGCTGGTCCGCGCCCTGCTCGCCCGTCTGACCGCGAACGGTGTCCGCCTTCAGACGCGCTCGACCTGGACGGGCCTTGGCGAGGACGGCGCATTGCATTTCGAAGGGCCGGACGGTTCGTCGCAGGTTCAACCCGACGCGGCGCTTCTGGCCCTGGGCGGGGCGAGCTGGCCGAGACTGGGCAGCGATGCGAACTGGGTGCCGTTGCTCACCTCACGCGGCGTGGCGATCTCGGCCTTGCAGCCGGCCAATGCCGGCATCACCGTTCCCTGGTCGCAGCACCTGCGCGACCGCTTCGCCGGCGTGCCGCTGAAACGGATCGCGGTCACGGTGGGCGACCGGCGCATCGCCGGCGAAGCCGTTGTCACGGCCACCGGCCTCGAAGGCGGCGCCATCTACGCGCTGACACCGGACATTCGCGCCAGGATCGCCGAAACCGGACAGGCCGACATCACGCTCGACCTGCGCCCCGATCTCGATCACGAGACCCTGCGGCAGCGCCTTTCGCGGCCACGGGGAAAGCAGTCGCTGTCAAACCATCTGCGCAAGAGTGCGGGACTTGCGCCCGTGGCCGTCGCGCTCCTTTCCGAACCGGGCGAGCGTCCGGCCGATCCGGATCGGCTCGCGGCCAGAATCAAGGCCCTGCCGCTGACGGCGACCGGCTTCCCCGCTCCCGGGCGCGCCATATCCTCGGCGGGCGGCATCACGTGGGATGCCATCGATGACACCTTCATGCTGACGGCCCTGCCCGGTGTTCACGTTGCAGGCGAGATGCTGGACTGGGAAGCCCCGACCGGCGGCTATCTCCTTCAGGCCTGTTTCGCAACGGGCATCGCAGCCGCCCGCGGCATCGCGGCGCGGCTCGGCCTGGACAGTCCCCCGGCATAGCCCGGACGGCCTCGGCCAGACAGGAAAAAGGCCGGCGAAAGCCAGCCTCTTCCACGTTCCTCTCGACAATCCTGCTCAGCGGCAGAACTTCACCCGGCCAGAATAGGTGCGGAAATAGCCGGTCGCCGGATCGAACGAGCGATATTTCGACGAGCAGTAGCGATACCACTCGGGCGTCCACGGGGCCGGACGGCCATAGTAGGCCGGGGCCGGGACATATTGCGGGGCAGGCTCGTAGTAGCGCGGCTGGGTCAGAGCCGAACCGACGATCGCGCCGGCAACGAAGCCGCCTGCTGCGGCCCAGCCGTTGCGATGATGCCAGCGACGCGCCTCTGCATCGGTGGTGGCGGAGGCCATGACTGCACCGGCGGTCAGGGCAACTGCAAGACTTGTGATCGCGAATTTCTTCATCATGACTTCATTTCCTCTGTTCGATGCTGCACTGTTATTTTCGTGACGCCGTTTTCCCTGCGTCCATGCTCAGAAGATAACCCGCGTTCCTGCAAATGAATGTGATCACCATCACGAAGCGACGCAATGGGCGCTCCCGTGATTCTGGCGGGGTTTCGTTCCGTTGATTGACATGAAACATGAATCATGCGTCATATATGGAGAGGTGCGACGAGGCAGGCATGCTCCCGGAGGAACGGGCATCGCTTGCACGCGCCGACAGGGAGGAACGCCATGCACAGACAATTCGCCTTGGTGGCCGCGCTGGCCGCCAGCCTCGCGGCCGCTCCGCTGGGCGCCGCCGCATTCGCGCAGGACATCCGGATCGCCCATGTCTACGGCAAGACGGGCGCGCTGGAGGCCTATGCCAAGCAGTCGCATACCGGCTTCATGATGGGCCTGGAATACGCGACCGACGGCACGATGGAGATCAACGGCCGCAAGATCGTCGTGATCGAGAAGGACACCCAGCTGAAGCCGGACATCGCCCGTGCGGCGCTGGCCGAGGCCTATGGGGACGACGAGGTCGACATCGCCGTCGGCCCGGTCTCCTCCGGCGTGGCGCTGGCCATGCTTCCCGTCGCCGAGGAATACGGCAAGCTGCTGCTTGTCGAGCCGGCGGTGGCCGACAGCATCACCGGCGAGAACTGGAACCGTTACATCTTCCGCACCGGGCGCAACTCCTCGCAGGACGCCGTTGCCAACGCGGTGGCGCTCGGCAAGGAAGGCGTCACCATCGCGACGCTTGCCCAGGACTACGCCTTCGGGCGCGACGGCGTCGCCGCCTTCCGCGAGGCGCTTGCCGGAACAGGTGCGAAGCTTGCCTTCGAGGAATACGCACCGACCGACACGCAGGACTTCACGGCCAGCGCCCAGCGCATCTTCGATGCAATGAAGGATATCGAGGGCCGCAAGTTCCTGTTCGTGATCTGGGCAGGCGGCAACAACCCGATCGGCAAGATCAAGGCGATGGAACCGGAGCGGTTCGGCATCGAGATCGCCACCGGCGGCAACATCCTGGCGGCGATGAAGGCCTACAAGGCGCTGCCGGGCATGGAAGGCGCCACCTATTACTATCATGACATCCCGAAGAACCCGGCCAATGACTGGCTCGTCGCCGAGCACGGGAAGCGTCACGGCTCGCCGCCGGACTTCTTCACCGCCGGCGGCATGTCGGCGGCCATCGCCGTCGTCGAGGGCATCCGCAAGGCCGGCTCGACCGATACCGAGGAGCTGATCGCGGCGATGGAGGGCATGTCCTTCGAGACGCCGAAGGGCACGATGACCTTCCGCGCGGAAGACCACCAGGCGCTGCAGTCGATGTACCACTTCAAGATCCGCGTCGACCCGGATGTCGAATGGGGCATTCCGGAACTGGTGCGCGAGCTGAAGATCGAGGACATGGCGATCCCGGTGCGCAACACGCGCTGATCCGTGCGATCCGGCCCTCGCGCCCCGTGCATGCCGGGCCGGATCGCCGCCAGGCCTCAAGACAACCCGAACTGCCGGAGATCCGCGCCGTGACTCGCGAACCGCCCGTTCTCGAGACCGAGGACCTTACGATCCGCTTTGGCGGCCATGTCGCCGTCGACAGCGTTTCCTGCGCTTTCGAGCGCGGCACCCTGACCGCCATCGTCGGCCCGAACGGCGCCGGCAAGACCACCTATTTCAACCTCGTCTCCGGTCAGCTCCGGGCGAGCGCGGGCCGCGTCCGTCTCAACGGCGAGGACATCACCCGCAAGGGCGTTGCCGAGCGCTGCGATCGCGGCATCGGCCGCGCCTTCCAGCTCACCAACCTGTTTGCGAGCCTCAGCGTGCGGGAGAATGTCCGCCTCGTCGTGCAGTCCCGCGCCAATCGGGGCTTCGACATCTTCTCGCGGGCCTCAGCCCATGTGGAGCTGATCGAGCGGGCGGAGCACGTGCTTGCCGAGGTGCGGCTCATCGACAAGCGGGACATGCCCGTCTCCGCCCTGCCCCACGGCGACCAGCGCAAGCTGGAAGTGGCGCTGATGATCGCGCTCGGGGCCCAGGTGCTGATGTTCGACGAACCGACAGCCGGCATGAGCGTCGACGAGGTTCCCGTCATTCTCGACCTGATCCGCGACCTCAAGAAGGATCGCGACCACACGATCCTGCTGGTGGAGCACAAGATGGATGTCATCCGCAGTCTCGCCGACCGGATCATCGTGCTGCATAACGGCGCGCTGGTCGCCGACGGGGAGCCGGGCGCGGTGATGCGTTCGCCAATCGTCCAGGAAGCCTATCTCGGCAAGGCGCCGGAGACGGCCGGCCCGGAAACCGCCACCCTCGAGGCCGCCCATGACTGACATGCTCCTGCGGCTCGCCGGCGTGCACACGCATATCGGCCCCTACCACATTCTCCAGGACGTCACGCTCGACGTTCCGCGTGGCGGCGTCTCGGTGCTGCTTGGCCGGAACGGCGCGGGCAAGTCCACCACCTTGCGCACGATCATGGGCCTGTGGCGGGCAAGCGCCGGCGAGATCCATTTCGACGGCCGTGCGATCCATGCGTTGCCGACGCCGGAGATCGCCCGCTCCGGCATCGCCTACGTGCCGGAGAACATGGGCGTCTTTTCGGACCTGAGCGTGGCGGAGAACATGCGCCTTGCCGCCGTCGACGGCCCGTTCGACGCGCGCCGGCTTGCCTGGGTCAAGGAGTTGTTCCCGCCTATCGGCACCTTCTGGGACAAGGCGGCCGGCACCCTTTCGGGCGGTCAGAAGCAGATGCTGTCGGTTGCCCGCGCGATCATCGAGCCGCGCCGGCTGATCCTGATCGACGAACCCAGCAAGGGCCTTGCACCCGCGATCATCGCGTCCATGACCTCCGCCTTGCGCGAGCTCAAGGAGACCGACACCACGATCCTGCTGGTCGAGCAGAACTTCGCCATGGCCTCGGCGCTCGGCGACACCGTCGCCGTGATGGATGACGGGCGCATCGTCCATGCCGGCGACATGCGCACACTCGCCGCCGATGCCCGCCTGCAGGAACGTTTGATGGGCCTCAGCCTGGAGGAACACCAGTGAGCGAAACCGCGATCCGCCCCAAGCTCGTCGGCCCGACGCCGGTTCAGCGAGCCATACGCGCGGCACCCGTGCTGCTTGCCCCCGTCATGGCCCTCGCCGGTCTCGCCGCCATCGGCGATCCGTCCGTGTGGCTGACGCTGACCGTCGCTGGCCTTGCCATGGGTCTGATGATCTTCATCATGGCGTCCGGGCTGACGGTCGTCTTCGGCCTGATGGACGTGATCAATTTCGGCCACGGCGCCTTCGTTTCCGTCGGCGCGTTTGTCGGCTTCACCGTGCTTGCCTGGCTCGCCGGCTGGACCCAGAGCCCGGCCGTCATCCTCAACCTCGCCGCCGTCTTCCTGGCGATCCTTGCGTCCATGGCGATCACCGGCGCGCTGGGGCTCGCCTTCGAACGCGTGATCGTCAAGCCGGTCTACGGCCACCACCTGAAGCAGATCCTCGTCACCATGGGCGGGCTGATCGTCGCCCAGCAGCTGATCCATGTGGTCTGGGGTCCCGACGCGATCCATGTCGCCCGCCCGCAGTCGCTGCAGGGCTCCTTCATCTTCGGCGAGGCGGCGATCGAGAAATACCGCGTCTTCGCCGTCGGCATCGGCCTTGTGCTCTTCCTTGCCATGCGCCACGTGCTGCGCGCCACGCGGCTCGGCCTCCTGGTGCGTGCGGGCGTCGAGAACGGCGAGATGGTGGAAGCCCTCGGCTACCGCATCCGCCGGCTGTTCCTGCTGGTGTTCATGGCCGGGTCCGCACTTGCCGGCCTCGGCGGCATCATGTGGGGCCTCTACCAGGAGACGATCACCGCCCATATGGGCTCGGAAATCATGGTGCTCGTCTTCGTCGTGGTCATCATCGGCGGCCTCGGTTCCATCGAGGGCTGCTTCATCGGGGCGCTGCTCGTCGGGCTGCTCGCCAACTACATGGCGTTCCTTGCCCCCAAGGTCGCGCTTGTCTCCACCATTGCGCTGATGGTCGGCGTGCTGATGTGGCGACCGCAGGGCCTCTATCCCGTGGTCAAGGCGAAATAGGTCCATCATGATCAACACGCTGTTCTCCGGGGACCGCCCGCAAAGCCGCATCCTCGCCGCCATACTGATCCTGATCGGCCTGGCCCTTGCCTTCGCACCGTTCCTGATTCCCGGCACCAAGCCGCTCGACACGGCGGCGCGCATCTGCATCTTCATCGTGCTGGTAGCGAGCTACGACCTCCTGCTCGGCTATACGGGGATCGTGTCCTTCGCCCACACGATGTTCTTCGGCATCGGAGCCTATGGCGTCGCCATCGCGCTCTCCACGCTCGGTCCGGGCTTCGGGGCGATCGGCATCGGGGTTGCCGCCGGCACGCTCGTCTCGGCCCTGCTGGCTCTCGCCATCGGGCTCTTCTCGCTCAGGGTGAAGGCAATCTTCTTCGCCATGGTGACGCTCGCAGTCGCCAGCGCCTTCGCCGTACTCGTATCGCAGATGTCGGGGTTTACCGGAGGCGAGGACGGCCTGACCTATCGCATACCGCGCGAGCTGACCCCGGCCTTCCGCTTCGCCGACATGCGCATCCTTGGCGTTCGCCTCGACGGGCGGCTGCTGTCCTATTACCTGGTCTTTGCCAGTGCGCTTGCGCTTTTCCTCGCCATGCTGAGGATCGTCAACTCGCCCTTCGGCACGACCTTGAAGGCGGTGCGAGACAACGCCTTCCGCGCCGAGGCAATCGGCTACCGGGTGATCTGGTACCGGACAACCGCGACGGTCCTGTCGGCCGTCATGGCAAGCCTTGCCGGCGCGCTGCTGGCGATCTGGATCCGCTACGCGGGCCCGGCGACGACGCTTTCGATGGAGATCATGATCGACATCCTGCTGATGGTCGTCATCGGCGGCATGGGCACGATGTACGGCGCGGTGATCGGCGCGACGCTCTTCATCCTCGCCCAGACCTACCTTCAGAACCTGATGGGCGCGGCCGAACGGGCAACCGAGGCGCTGCCGCTGGTGCCGGTCCTGCTCGCCCCCGAGCGCTGGCTGCTCTGGCTCGGCGTGCTCTTCATCCTGTCTGTCTACTTCTTCCCGGACGGGGTGGTCGGGCGGCTGCGGAGACGGGGATGAACGGGCTCTTCGTCCACCGCGCCGGTGCGTTGCGGCCGGGGCGGCGTCCTCTTGTCCTGCTGCATGGCTGGTCCTGCAACGGCGGCTTCTTCGAACCGCAGATGCAGGCGCTCGGTGACCAGACGCTGGTGCTGGCCCCCGACCTGCCGGGGCACGGGCGGAGCGTCGGGCGCGTCGAGCCGACCATTGAGGCCGGCGCCGACGCACTTCAGGCCCTGCTCGCGGAAGAAGACATCCAGGGCGCCATCCTTGTCGGCTGGTCGATGGGCGCGCTCGTTGCCTGGTCGATGATCGAGCGACATGGCGCAGACCGCCTCTCGGCGCTTGTCGTCGAAGACATGTCGCCCAAGGTTGTCAACGCGCACGACTGGCAGTTCGGGTCGCGCAGCGGCCTGGACGGCGCCCGCAATGCCGTGTTTTTGAAGGCCATCGAGACACAGTGGCCGCTGCTTGCCGCCCCGACCGCGCGGCGCACCTTCGCAGCCGGAGCCTCGCGGGACCTTCTGGCCTTCGCGGAAAAGGAAATGCGCGCCGCCGACCCTGCATCGCTTGCGGCCATGTGGCGATCCCTGACCATGCAGGATTTCCGCAACCTGATCCCGCGCCTCGAACTGCCCGTGGTGCTCGCGCACGGCGCGCAAAGCCAGCTCTACGCCGCCGGTGCCGCTCACTGGCAATGCACGCGGCTGGCCCGCGCGCGCCTCCACACATTTGCCGCTTCCGGCCATGCCCCGCACCTGGAGGAAGCCGGTCCGTTCAACGCCATGCTGGGACAGCTGATCGATCCGCGCTGCCCCTTCAACTGATGGCGGACCGCCCCGTTCTGCATCCCTCGCCTGCACCACGACACTTGCTGGCTTCCGTGTTTTCGCATACACTTCGCGCGTCGGACCTCGGTCCAACAAAAGCGGGCTTGAAAATTCGAACCCCGGTTAAGAAAGTTTCGGTATGCGGCTCTCTCCCGGTCCCTTTGACCGGTTCTGTCGAACAGAACTGCCTTTCCCGTTTCTGAATGCCACGCTCGCGCAAGCAAGCGCGCTTACTTGCGCTTTAACGTTTTGACACGGGACAGGAGTTTCCCCCATGCGCCAGACCGGCACCCTCAAATTCTTCAACCATGATCGCGGCTTCGGTTTCGTGACCCCGGCCGAAGGCGGCAAGGACGTGTTCGTCCACATCACCGCTTTCGAGCGTTCGGGCATCGCCGTCCCGGCGGAAGGCACGACGCTGACCTTCGTCACCGAAGAAGACCGTCGCGGCCGTGGCCTGCAGGCCGCCCAGCTCGAGCTCGCGTAACACGCGCTCCTCGGCCTGAAAGCTGATTGACGAACGCCGCCGGCTTGCCGGCGGCGTTTTGCGTTGGAAGGCGCGTGCGGCGCTCCAGAGCCCCGCACTTCAGGCGCCGACATCCTCCACGTAGACAAGCGCCCTGCCTTCGCAGACCCTTCTTCCGTCCCCGCCCACGCAGACCGTCTCCAGATCGACGAGATGTTTCTCCGGCCGCAGCCGGGTCACGGTCACGCGCGCGGTCAACTCCTCACCGAATGCAGCCGCTGCCAGGAAGCGCATCTCCTGCTTGAGATAGTTGGTGCCGAAACCGGGCAGCTTGACGCCAAGAAGGTAGGAGAAGAGCCCGCCGATCAACGGCTCGGGTACCGCTTTCGGAACACCGTCAAGGCCGGCAAGCCGGGCGAAGGTGTCTGCATCGCTTGGCGGAAAGGTCCGGCGCACCTCCGCTGTCTGGCCGAGTTCAAGCGTCATCGGATCTCCTCCAGCCGGCACTGTCCGGAAAGCACCACCTTCGCATCCGCGGTCCGGCTGATCTCGATCGTTATCGCCTCCGCGTTTCCCTCGCGTGCCGAGGCGGAAAACCGGATCGCGAGCTCCTCCCCCGCATAAGCGGGATTGGGAAACATCAGCGACTGCATGGCGTGGCGGCGCCCCGGATGACGGGCTCCGAGCAGCGCCCAGACCCGGGAATAGAGCAGCATGCCGTGCGAGACGGTGCGGCCGAAACGGGTACGGGCGGAAAACGCCGGATCGACATGGATCGGATTGTCATCACCGGACAGGTCTGCAAAGGCATCGAAGTCCGCCTGGGTCGGAGTCCAGGTCGCGACGATCTCGTTGATTGGCTGAACGGCCTGCGGATCTGCCGTCATCGGGCATTCTCCTCGTACATGGATCTCAGGACGTGTTTCTGGACCTTGCCGGCGGCGGTGCGCGGCAGGTCGGCAACGACCGTCACGCTGCGCGGCACCTTGTAGCCGGCAAGTCTCTGGCGGCACCAGTCAAGGAGCGCCACCGTGTCGATCTGCGCGCCGGGCCTCGGGATCAGGTATGCGGCGCCGACCTCGCCCCACTTTTCGTCCGGCACGCCGACCACGACCGCATCGAGAATATCGGCATGGGTGACGAGCACCCGCTCGACCTCCGCCGGATAGACGTTCTCGCCGCCGGAGATGTACATGTCCTTGATGCGGTCGACGATGTAGTAGTAGCCGTCCGCGTCCCGCCGGGCGACATCGCCCGAGCGCAACCAGCCGTCACCGGCGAAAGCCGCCTGCGTTGCCTGAACGTTGCCGAAATATCCCGGCGTGACGCCGGGACCACGGATCTGCAATTCGCCCTCGCCCGCTCCTTCCACGATGCCGCCATCGGCCGCGACGAGGCGCACATCGGCAAGGATCTGCGCCTTGCCGACGGAGCCGATTTTCTCGGCCGCCCTTTCCGGATCGGCAAGGAACACGGTCGGGCCTGTTTCCGTCATGCCCATGCCGTTGCACACGGTGACGCCGCGCTCGAGATAGGTTTCCAGCAAGGAAGCGGGCATCGGCGCCCCTCCGCAGCCGAGCGACCGCACCGCCGAGAAATCGGCGTCCGCGAAGCCCGGCTCAAGAGCCAGCGCCTGATAGATCGCGGGGACCCCGAAAAATGCGGTCACTGCTCCCCTGGCAATCAGCTCCAACACTGCGGGAGCGTCGAACCTGCGCAGCACGATCGTCTCGCCGCCCGCGAGAAACAGCGGCAGCGTGAAGAGATTGATGCCGGCCGTGTGGAACAGTGGCAGATAGTTGACGCCCGTATCGGTCGCCAGCAGCCCGGTCGCTTGCGCGTAGTTGACGGCATTCGCCCAGGCCATCGCCGCCGTCTGGATCACCAGTTTCGGCGTTCCGGTGGTGCCGGACGTCGCAAGCAGGTACCAGGGTGCCTCGGCCTCGACCCGGCCGTCGCCGAAAGCCGCCTCGCCCACCCCCTCCAGCACCGCCTCGAGCCGGAGGCCATCCGGATCGGCGCCGGCATCGGCAAACCCGATCCGCTCGCATCCCGTCCGCCGCGCCAGATCGGCGCCCGTCCCGGCGGCCGCCGCATCATGCAGCAGAAGCCGCGCCCCGGCTTCGACCAGAACGGGCTCCAGTTCGGCTGGCGGCTGCCGCCAGTTGAGCGGCAGCAGGATGAAACCGGCCTTCTGGGCGGCAAAAAGGAGCACGAAGAAGTCCGGATGATTGTGACACAGCACCGCAATCCGATCGCCGGCGCGGCATCCGCGCGCGCTGAGCCCGCGCGCCACCCGGTTGGCGCGCCGGTCGACATCGGAGAAGCTGAGAACCGCGCCCGTCGCGTGATCGCGGAAGGCGATCTTCTCCGGTGTCAGCTCGGCGCGCTTTGCCGCCATGTCGGTAACATGGATCATGCCACGCCCTCGGCGGCGGTCTTCGCCGCCGGTGCCAGGAAACGCTGCATGCGCTCCCGCGTTTCAGGACGGCCAATCAGCGAAAGGAACCCGTCGCGCTCGCGCTCCAGCGCCGCCGCGATGCGAGCCCGGCGCACCAAGCTCCAGACATTCGCACGTGCGATTGCAAGGCTTGCCGGGTCCTTGTCCAGGATTGTCGCGAGCTGTTCGCCGGCGGCGGCGCGCAACTGGTCCGGCTCGCAGACATGATCGGCGAGGCCGAGAGTCAGGCAATCGCCCGCCGAAAGCCGCTCGTTGAGATACATCGCCTTCAGCGCCCGCGCGCTGCCGATGCGTTCGGGCAGAAGGGCGGTCCAGCCACCATCCGGCGCGAAGCCGACCTCGCTGTAATAGGGCTGCAGAAAGGCCGCCTCGCTCATCACCACGATGTCCGCCGCCAGCATCAGACCGGCCGAGCCTCCCGTCACCGGCCCGTTGACGGCGGCAAGGACCGGCGCCGGGAAAGCCAGCAGGTCGAGGATCGCCGCGTTGAGCTCGCCAACGATCTCGCCCGCATAGATCCGCAGCGCCGTCGTATCGGATGCACGCGCCGCAAAGGCAGTTACATCGCCGCCGGCGGAAAAGGCCCGGCCCGCTCCGGTGATCACCAGGGCACGGGCGCCGGCGGCGCGGGCCTCGGCCACGCCGGAGCGCAGGGCGGCGAGCAGTTCCGGCACCAGCGCGTTTCCGCGTCCGGGCCGGTCAAGCGTCAGCCATGCGGCCGTGCCGGCAAGATCAAGATGCACAGAGGCACTCATCGCCCGGCCCCGTCCTCGCCGTCCCTCGCCTTCAACCCGTTTTCGATCAGGTCGTGAGCCACCTCGACCATCGCGTCGAGAGGCGTCTGGCCGCCGAAAACGACCTGGAACTCGCCGAGCGAGCGGGCGATGCCCATCAGCGCCCAGGCACGGACCTCGGCATCGCCCGGCCGGATGGCACCCTTCCCGGCTGCGCGCTCCAGCCCGACCCGATAGCCGTCCGCGAAGGTGCGGAAATAGGCGAGATAGGCTGCGGGATCGACGAATTGCGCCTCCTGAACGATGCGATAGAGCTCCGGATGGGCCGAGACGAACCCCAGAAAGGCACGCAAGCCCTCCCGCTCCGCCGCAAGGCGATCGGCATACCCGGAGGTCGCCTCGCTGATCGCGTGGCGCAACATGCGGCCCATCTCGGCCACGAGCTCCGAGAAGACCTCGTCCTTGCTGGCGAAGTAGATATAGAAGGTGCCTTGCGCGACGCCTGCCTCGCGGGTGATCGAGCCGATCGACGCCTCGTTGAAGCCCTGCCGGCCGATGACGCGTTCCGCCGCCTCAAGGATGGCGCGCCGCGTCGCCGCCCCGCGCGCCGTCTTCGGCATGCCGGCGGCAAGCCCGTCCGACGCTTCCCGTTGCGGCAGGGAGCTTGCGTTGCCCCGCCCGGTTGCACCATTCTTGGGAGTGCCGCCGGTCCTGGAAGCGGACGACTTCGGAGCGGCTGCCTTGGGGCCGGCCTTTGGCCCGCGTTTCGTGCGGACCCGGTCCGGTGTCCGCCCCGCGCCCTTGCCCGCCTTCGTCTCGCTCACGGCATGTCCACCCGACCTGATATGAATTATGAATCAGTATTCATATTTTTTGCGAGACGTTCAAGCTGAAATCGGGGACGCCCGGGACTGCCGTCAGACGGATGAGCGACGATAGGCGGCGAGCGATGCCGCGCGAACGCAGCAGCATCACGCCGAGAAAGGCGAGATAGGCGACGCCCAGCCATTTCACCACCTGGAACCAGAACTCGGAGGCGGCAAGCAGCGCGCCCAACCCGAGGGCGACCGCGCCAACGAGCACGAGGTCCGACACAAACGCCCCGGCCATGCCGTAAAGCGCCCGGCCGAGACCGAAGCGAGAGCCGTTGGCAAGCGAACAGGCGAGGATACAACCCGCCCGTCACTCCACTCCGGCCGCCGCCTTCAGGCGCGCATTCTCCAGCGCGAGCCGCTCGATCTCGGCACGCAGCGGCGCCAGATGCGGCTCCAGTTCATCCAGGGTGAAGCGTCGCGGAATATGCGAGGGGCAGTTCCAGTCGAAGGCCTCGACCGTGATCACCACGGCGCGCTCCGGCAGGGCGCGGTACCCGGGCTCGGCAAGACGGGCGATCAGCGCCGGATCGTCCGCCTTCTCGATGACACGGGCACGCCCCCACAGCTTCAGCCGCCCGCGGTTCGGATAGTCCATCAGGATCAGCGACACGCGGTCATTCTCGGCAAGATTGCCGACACTCAGATATTGCCGGTTGCCGCGGAAGTCCGCATAGGCCAGCGTCCGTTCGTCGAGCACCTTGAGAAAACCCCGAGGTCCCCCGCGAAACTGCACATAGGGCCAGCCGGTTTCCGAGACGCTCGCCTGGTAGAACCCGTCTCGCAGCGCGATGAACGCCGCCTCGGCCTCGCCGATACGGTCGCGGGCTTCCGCACCCGGTTCCAGGAACGGATCATAGGCGGCACTCGATCCCTCCTGCTTCTGAAGGGCGCGCACAGTCGGCGTGAAGGCGATTTCGGCAAAGGCACGGGCCATGACATCCACTCCTTTCGCGCAATGCATGAAACACCGTGGGAACCAATACCCCACCGCCGCCGGCCAGCCACCGACGCGCGCATTGCCGCGTTTGAAACAATATGGCTTATGCTGATTGACGAGATAATTCTCGAATACTGAACTACTTTGTTTCATTATACGCAATCATGGATCGTTTCAGCGAAATGCAAGCCTTCGTCGCGGTGGCCGAACGCGGTGCGTTCAATGCCGCCGCACGCGCTCTCAACCGCTCGCCGGCCGCGGTTACCCGGCTGATCGCGAGCCTCGAGGCGCGTCTCGATGCGCGGCTCTTCCTGCGCTCCACCCGTGCCATCGCCCTTACCGAGGCGGGCGAGCGCTTCCTGGTCGAGGCACGGCAGGTGCTTGCCGCCCTCGCGGAGGCGGAGGAAACGGCCAGCGGCGTTCATGGCACGCCGCGCGGCACGCTGCGGATCACGGCGCCGGTGCTGTTCGGCGAGATGCTGCTTGCGCCGGTCTTGCGCGACTTCCTCGACGCAAACCGCGAGGTCGCGGCCGAGTTGATGCTGCTCGACCGGGTCGTCGACCTTGTCGAGGAAGGCTTCGACATCGCTCTGCGCATCGGCGAGTTGCAGGGCGCCAGCCTGATGGCCCGGCGCATCGGCACGCTGCGTCTCGTCACCGTCGCCTCACCTGCCTATCTTGCCCGCGCCGGCACGCCGGAAACCCCGGAAGCGCTTCGGGACCATCGCCTGGTCGCGGCACGGGGCCTGGGCGACGGCGACTGGACGTTCCGGAACGGGGAGCGGAGCTTCGTCCATGCCCGTTCTCCGGCCCTCAGCGTCAACACGGTGCGGGCCGCGATCGATGCCGCGGTCGCCGGCTTCGGTATTACCCGGGCCCTGTCCTACCAGGTGCAGCCGGCCCTGGCCCGGGGAAGCCTTGCCGAAATCCTCACCCCCTTCGAGACGTCCCGCATACCGGTCCATCTCGTGCATCCGCACGGGCGCCGCGTTCCGGCACGGGTTCGCGCGTTCCTCGACTTCGCCGCCGACGCCCTTGGACAACAGGCAGCCATTGTCAGGCAGCCTTTTTCCGCAGGGGAACAAACCCTGACAAAAACTTGACCGACAGAGGAAGGTTTTAGCGCGCTTTCCCGTTGACGCGGGTCGTGCAGCGCCTCATATCTATCAGCATGCGCCTGACTCAGCAGACCAACTATGCCGTCCGCACGCTCATCTACTGTGCGGCCAATCCCGGTTCCCCAAGCCGTGTCGCGGATATCGCGGCCAGCTTCGAGATGTCCGAGACCCATCTCTTCAAGATCCTCAAGGTTCTTGTCGATGCAGGCTTCGTGCGCACCCTGCGCGGACGCAATGGCGGCATCATGCTGGCTCGCCCGGCCGAGGAGATCACGGTCGGAGCTGCAGTGCGCGCCGCCGAAGAGAGCTTCCTCCTGGCGGAGTGCTTTGAATCCGGTCGCAAGGACTGCCCGCTGATCACCTCCTGCGGCTTCAACGGCCTGCTTCACGAGGCGCTCGAGGCGTTCATGAGCGTGCTCGATGCGCACACGATCGCCGAACTTGCCGAGGATCGCACGGAGATCCGCTTCCTGCTGAACATGGACCCCGCCGACAGTTCGGTCCAGTTGCAGCGCGCCTGACCTTCCCTCACCGAAGACCTGCCACGAGCGTCGCCGGGTTCCGGCCGGCGGCGGATTGGCGTGCGCCCTGTGCTGCGGCACATGCCGGCCAAACGCAAAACGGCGACACCGGAGGGTGCCGCCGCTTGCCTTGAAGGTTCCGGGGCCGTTTCCGGTCCCCTCCCTTACTTCATCTCGGCAACGACCTCGAACCCGTCGCCCGTCACCTTGAACAGCGCGTAGGCACCCGGCACGTCGCCGTTGGCGTCGAAGTTGTGATCGCCCGCAGCGCCCTTGTAGTCGATGGCCTTGCCGGCCGCGATCAGCTCCTTCGCCTTGGCCCACTCGCCGGGACGAATCGGCTCGCCCTCGCCGCTGGAGATCTCGCGCAGGGACGCCGCAACCTTTGTCTTGTCACCGCCGGCCTTCTCGATGGCCAGCGCGAGCATGAAGGTCGCATCGTAGGACGTGGTCACGAAGATCGCGCTCGGATCGCCGCCGACATCGGAAAAGGCCTTGCTGAACAGTTCCAGCGCATCCGACTTCTCACCGACAGGGGCGGATGCGAGGAAGGTCGCCAGGTTCTCGGCACCCAGTTCCTTGATCGGTGCATCCGACTTCATGCCGTCGGCACCAATGAAGTTCTCGAAGAAGCCGTTCTCGAGCGACTGGCGCAGCATGGTCAGGCCCGATCCGTCGCCATAGTCGAGGATGACGAGCGTGTCGGCGCCACCCGATGCGAGTTCCGCAAGGTTCGAGCGATAGGAAGCCTTCTCGCCCTCATGCGCGGCAAAGCCCGCGATCTCGCCGCCCTTCTCCTCGAACTCGGCGCGGAAGGCATCCGCCAGGCCCTTGCCGTAGTCGTTGTTGAGATAGGCGACGGCAACCTTCTTGGTGCCGCGCTCGAGCAGCGTGCGCGCCAGCGCCCGGCCCTGGTAGTCGTCGGAGGACACGGTGCGGAACACGGTGTCATTGTCCTTGAGCGAGGTGATCTCGGGCGAGGTGCCGGACGGCGTGACGATGGTGATACCGGCGGGGATGGTGACCGAGTTGGCGGCCGCAAGCACCGAACCCGAGCAATGCGGACCGACGATCGCCACCACACCCTCGATGTTCACGGCCTTGGTGGCCGCATCGGTGCCGTTCTGCGGGTTGCAGGCGCTGTCGCCCACGACGCCGACAAGCGTCTCGCCGGCCAGGATGCCGCCGGCCTCGTTAACCTGCTGGATCGCCAGTTTGGCGCTGTCGATCATCGCCGGTGCCATCGCTGCGATGGGGCCGGTGACGCCGCCGAGCAGGCCGATCTTGACATCCGCATGAGCGGGCGCCGCCAGGACGGTCGCGCCGAGAAGCGCCGCCACGGCGGCGATACGGAACTTTTGCATGAAAAACCTCCACATTGTCGTTTTCCGGCCGGGCGCGCGATGGCCGGCCGTTTCCTTTGCAGCGGGAGCATGTCGTGCCGCCCGCTTCGCGGATCCGGCCGCAGGCCGGAGCCGGTCGTGGCGGCAGTTTCAACCGAAACGCGCTGCCGCCACAAGCCTCAATCCGCCGCTCCGGGCGAAGGTGTCGCGGCAGGCGCCTTCCGCGCGCGCGCATCGCCTTGCGGCTCCGGCAAGAGCCCCTCTGGCCGGAAGCGGAGAACCAGTTGCAGCATCAGCCCGATCAGGAAGACGCGCAGGTATTTTGCCTTGACCGCATACTCGTGCGGCAACTGGTCGGTGACGATTTCCGACATCGACCAGATGATCCAGACCACGGCAACGCCCAGGATGGCGCCGCGATTGTTGCCCGAACCGCCAAGGATGAGCATGATCCAGACAAGGAAGGTCGCGACCATCGGATCTATCGCTTCCGGCGTGATCGTCCGGTTGAAATGGGCAAAGAGCGCGCCCCCAAGCCCCATCAGAGCGGATCCGAAGATGAACGCCTCCAGCCGCCGATAGGGCACGTCCTTGCCCATGGCGCGCGCCGCGTCCTCGTTGTCGCGGATCGCCCGCATCATCCGGCCCCAGGGCGAGGCGAACTGCCGCTCGACCAGCAGGTAGACGGCAAGCAGCACGCCGGCAACAACCGCCAGATAGGCCAGCTGCGACATCAGGTAGGCAAGGTCGCCGAAGGGACGCGGAATGTCGGTGATGCCACGCGCGGCATTGGTCAGCCAGCCTTCGGACTTGATCACCAGACGGATGATCTCGGCGACACCGATCGTCGCGATGGCCAGGTAATCGGAGCGCAGGCGCAGGCAGATCTTGCCAATCGGCCAGGCGATCAGCCCGGCTGCCAGCATCGCGCCGAGCCAGCCGAGCGGCACCGGCAGGTCGAAGCCGCCGATCCGCCCGTCCGCTGCCGGCGAGGTGAGGATCGCGGACGTATAGGCACCGACCGCGAAGAACCCGGCAATGCCGGCATTGAACAGGCCGGTGAAACCCCACTGGATGTTGAGGCCGAGCGCCAGCAGCGCGTAGATGCAGATGAAGATCGCCATGAAGACGGCGTAGTTGAGGAAGCCGAACCATTCCATTCGAGCCGTCCCTCCCTAAAGTACCTTGCCCTTGAGCAGCCCGGTCGGGCGCACAAGCAGCATGAGCAACAGGATGGCGAAGGCCGTCGCGGCCTTGTATTCGGTCGGCAGGAAGAGCGTCGACATCTCCTCCGCGATGCCGACGATCAACCCGCCGAGAACCGCGCCCTCGATGCGCCCGACACCGCCCAGGATCGCCGCCGCGAACATCGGCAGCAGCATCGTCCAGCCCATCATCGCCTTGAGCTCGTAGTTCAGGCCGAGAAACACGCCGGCAGCGGCGCACAGCCCGCCGACGATCAGCCATGTCAGCATCACCACCTTGCGATTGTCGACGCCGGAGAGAAGCGCAAGATCGGGATTGTCGGACATCGCGCGCATCGCCTTGCCCCACTTGCTGCGCTTCAAGAAGACCTGAAGCGCAAGCACCAGCGCCGCCATGGCAAGCACCGTGATGATCTCGCGGTCGCGCAAACGGATGCCGAACCAGTTTTCCGGGCGCACGATGCCGCGTGAATAGGTTTCGGAATCGACGCCCCAAACGACCTGGACAATGGAGCGGACCATCAGCGCCACGCCAAGCGAGGCCATCACGGTGACGATCTTCGGCCGTTCGCGCAGATAGGCGTAGAAGGTCTTGTCGATGCCGACCGAAACGACGGCGGTCATGAGCATCGCGATCGGCAGCGCCACATAGGGGGACACGCCGAGGATCGTGACCGCTCCGAGCGCCAGGAAGGCGCCGAGCGTCGCCAGGTCGCCATGCGCCAGATGCGCATAGCGCAAGATGGCGAAGACCAGCGTGATGCCGACGGCGCCGAGCGCATAGATGGAGCCGACGACAATGCCCGGCACCAGATAGAAGTTGACGATTTCCAGAGCACCCATCGCGCTCATCCTCCGAGGAACATGGCGGCGACTTCGCGGTCGGCCAGCAGTTCGGCGCCGGTGCCTTCGTGCCGATTGGCGCCCGAGGCCAGCACATAGCCGCGATCGGCAAAGGCAAGCGCCTGCTTGGCGTGCTGCTCGACAAGCAGGATGGTGACGCCGGTGTCGCGCACGTCGCGGCAGATCTGGAAGATCTGCTCCATGTATTTCGGCGAGAGGCCCGCGGTCGGCTCGTCCAGCAACAGCAGCTTCGGCTCCAGCATCAGGGCGCGGCCCATGGCCACCATCTGGCGCTGACCGCCGGACAGGTTGCCTGCGAGCGCCCGGCGACGTTCCTTCAGGTCCGGAAAGAGGCTGTAGACCCGGTCATAGGCGGCCGAAAGATCGCCCGAGCGCAGGAAGGCACCCATCTCCAGGTTCTCGTGCACCGTCATCTCGCGGAACACGTTGTCGACCTGCGGCACATAGCAGACGCCCGCCTCGACGATGCGGTTGGGCTCCAGCCCCGTGATGTCGCGGCCGTCGACGGCAATCGTGCCCCCGCGCACGTTGAGCAGGCCGAAGATCGCCTTCATCGCCGTCGACTTGCCGGCACCGTTCGGCCCGACGATGGCGACGATCTCGGTTTTCCCGGCGCGCATGGTCACGCCCTGCAGGATGTCGGCCTCGCCATAACCGCCGACCACCTGGCGCATTTCCAGCATATCGCTCATGCGGCGTCTCCGACGGTCTCGCCCAGATAGGCCTCGAGCACGCGCGGGTCGGAGCGGACCGTGGCGAAGTCGCCCTGGATCAGCACACGTCCTTCGGCCATGCAGATCACCGGATCGCAGAGCTTCTCGATCATCTCCATGTCATGCTCGATCAGGATGAAGGTGTAGCCCCGTTCCCTGTTGAGGATCGCGATCTTCTCCTCCAGCTTCCTGAGCAGCGTCCGGTTGACGCCGGCGGCCGGCTCGTCGAGCAGCACGAGCTTTGCATCCGTCATCATCGTGCGGCCAAGTTCGAGCAGCTTCTTCTGACCGCCGGACAGGTTGCCGGCACGCTCTCCGGCGACATGGGAGAGTTCGAGGAAAGCGAGCGTTTCAAGTGCCCGGCGGCGCACCTCCGCCTCACCCGCGCGCACGCGGCTCCAGGCAAACCAGTTGGCGGCGAGGCCCTCGCCGGCCTGCGCCGGCGGCACCATCATCAGGTTTTCGAGCGCGGTGAGACGGTGGAACTCGTGCGGGATCTGGAAGGTTCGCACCAGCCCGCGATGAAACCGCCGGTCGGTGGACAGGCCGGTGATGTCCTTGCCCAGATACCGGATGCGCCCGGCGGTCGGCGGAAAGGCCCCGGCGATCAGGTTGAACAGCGTCGTCTTGCCGGCGCCGTTCGGACCGATCAGGCCGGTGATCGTCCCCTCGCTCACGCTCAGAGAACACCCGTCGACAGCGCGAAACCCGCCATAGGTCATGACGAGCCCGTCGACCTCCAGCATCTTGTCCTGCCCGCTCATCAGTTCCTCGCCCTTGCCGCTGCGGCCTTCAGCGTGCCGCCTTCGTATTCGAATGAGGTGCGCCACCTCACAGGCGGCGCAACACCGCCCTGACGGGCGCTGCGTCGAGCCCTTCTAGCTTCAATGGCGGCGCGATCAACTCATAATCCCCGAAATCCGCCCGCGAGAGCGCCAGATTCTCCAGAATACGCATGTCGTGGCGACGCACCGCCATGTGGGCCGGCAGGTCCTTGGAGGTTTCCGGGTCGACGGACGGAACATCGACACCGACAAGCCGCACGCCGCGGGCGGCAAGCAGCTCGACCGTCTCGGGCGCCAGAGCGCGGAAACCCTCCGGCCATACCTCAGGGTCGAGTTCTTCGGCAAGCCTCAGCAGGACACGCGGCGGCGTGCCCTCCAGCGCGGGCGCGATCTCCTGCGGCAGCACCAGCGGGCCGGGCCCGCGTGCATCGATCAGCCGGGCCGGACCGATATAGTCCTCCAGCGCCAACGCATCGATGGTCGCCCCGCTCGCATCGTAGTGGGACGGCGCGTCGGCATGGGCGCCGCAATGGGTGGAGAGCGAAACGGAGGTGACGTTGACCGGGCAGCCGGGACCGATCGCGAAGGTCTGGCTGACCGCATAGGGCGCGTCACCGGGAAAGACTGCGGCGCCGACGCGCAAGGGCGGCGTGATGTCGATCAACCTTGCCATGGCAGGCCCCTCCCAAGGCCGTACGGCGTATGCGGAAAGCGGTCTCGCGATCCGCCTCGTCACATGTCGGCGCGAATTTCCCAGAGTTCCGGGAAGAGAACGACTTCCAGCATGCGACGCAGGTAATGCACGCCGGACGTACCGCCGGTGCCGCGCTTGAAGCCGATGATGCGTTCCACGGTCGTCACGTGGTTGAAGCGCCAGCGACGGAAATAGTCCTCGAAATCGACCAGCTTCTCGGCAAGGTCGTAGAGCGGCCAGTATCTGTGCGGATCGCGATAGACTTCGAGCCAGGCCTGATGAACGCTGTCGTTGCGCTGGTAGGGCTGCGACACGTCGCGTGCCAGATGCTCCGCGTCGATGGAAAGGCCCGAGCGCGCCAGCAGGCGGGTTGCCTCGTCATAGATGCTGGTATCGCGGCGGATCTGGTCGAGCCAGTGATGCAGGCGCGGCACATGCGCGTGCGGACGCATCATCGCGGCGTTCTTGTTGCCGGCCAGATACTCGATTGCCCGGTACTGGTGCGACTGGAAGCCGGAAGACTGGCCGAGCTCGCTTCGGAACTCGGTGTATTCCGAGGGCGTCATCGTGCGCAGAACCTGCCAGGCGCCGGTCAGCTGCTCGAAGATGCGCGACATGCGGGTCAGCATCTTGAAGGCCGGCTGCAGGTCGCCGGCGGCGATCTTCGCCTTGGCCGCGGACAGCTCGTGAATGGCGAGCTTCATCCAGAGTTCCGACGTCTGATGCTGGATGATGAACAGCATCTCGTCATGGGCTTCCGACAACGGGTTCTGCGCCGTCAGGATGCGGCTGAGGCGCAGATAGTCGCCATAGGACATGCGGCCGTCAAAGGCCATCTCCGCCCCGTCCTCGGCCGGATCGAACGGCTCCGACGCGTAGGGCGAAAGGTTCTCTCCCTCCTCGCCGGCGCTCATGTGACCTTGGCCCGCTTGTGGAACTCGGGGCGGTCCCAGGCGCGCGTCGCGACGATCTCCTCGAGAATGTCGCAGGCGGCGATCACGTCGGCATGGGACAGATAGAGCGGCGTGAAGCCGAAGCGGACGATGTCGGGCGCGCGGAAGTCGCCGATCACGCCGCGCGCGATCAAGGCTTGCATCAATGCGTAGCCATGCTCGAAGCGGAACGAGACCTGACTGCCGCGCACGTGCGGATCGCGCGGGCTTGCCAGCACGAGGTCCGGGCAACGTCGCTCGACCTCGTCGCGGAACAATTCGCTCAAGGAGATCGACTTGGTTCTCAGCACCTGCATGTCGACGCCGTCGAATGCACCGAGCGCCGCTTCCAGCGCGATCAGCGACAGGATCGGCGGCGTGCCGACGCGCATCCGGCCGATGCCCGTATCGGGGCGGAAGTCGAGATCGAAGGCAAACGGCGCCTCATGCCCCATCCAGCCGGTCAGCGGCGGCCTCACCTTGTCGAGATGGCGGGCGGCAACATAGAGGAAGGCCGGAGCGCCTGGGCCGCCATTGAGATATTTGTAGCCGCAGCCGACGGCGAAATCGGCCCCGGCAGCGTCGAGTTCCACCGGCAGGGCACCGGCAGAATGGGCCAGGTCCCAGATCGTGAGCGCGCCGGCCGCATGGGCCCTTGCCGTCAGGCCGGCCATATCGTGCAGGCGGCCGGTCTTGTAGTCGACCTGGGTGAGCATCACGACGGCGACGCTCTCGTCGATCGCACCCTCGACCGCTTCCGGATCGACGATCTTCAGCTCATGCCCCTGCCCCAGCAGGTCGCGCAGGCCCTGCGCCATGTAGAGGTCGGTCGGGAAGTTGCCGTTGTCGGAGAGGATCACCTTGCGTTCGGGGCGCATCGACAGCGCCGCGGCCAGCACCTTGAAGACATTGACGGAGGTGCTGTCGCTCGCCGTCACCGTGCCCGGTGCCGCGCCGACGATCCTTGCGATCCGGTCGCCGATGCGCTGCGGCAGGTCGATCCAGCCATGGGCATTCCAGGCGCGGATCAGGCTTTCGCCCCACTCCTTCCCGACCGCCTCGGCCAGCCGCGCGGGCACGGCCTTCGGCAGCACGCCGAGCGAGTTTCCATCGAGATAGATCACGCCTTCGGGAATGATGAAGAGATCGCGCCGTGCCTTCAGCGGATCTTCGCGGTCGAGGGTGTCGATGTCGACCCCGGTCCTTGTCAGCATCGGGCCTGTCCTTGCCACACATTGACGGGCGCGAGAGGGCAAGCCGCCCGCATCTGATGATCGTGCCGGCACGGTAGCAGGGTGGACGGAAGGGCTCAACAATTATATATAATCGTGTCCGTTATATTTTCCAATGCCCGGCAAACCTGCCGGCGTCCAGCACCGGGCCACGATGGCAAAGAGCAGCGAAGCCTATGAGCGGCTGAAATCGGACATCCTGCGCGCCGTCATCGTGCCGGGCACGCCACTGGTGGTCGCCGGACTGAAGGAGCGCTACGGTCTCGGCTGGACCCCCTTGCGCGAAGCCTTGTCCAGGCTCGAAGTCGAAGGGCTTGTGGTCCTTGAGCACAATCGCGGCTACCGGGTCGCCCCTGTCTCGGCCAGCGCGATCCGCGACCTGCAGCTTGCCCGCCGCACGGTGGAGGAGACCTTGCTGCGCCGCTCCATCGAGAGCGGCGACGGCGACTGGGAAGCGGGCATCGTCGCCGAACATCACCGGCTGTCGCGCACCCCCTCACCCGCGCCGGGCATCGACGAGGCCGGCATGGCGCTTTGGGAGGAGCGGCATGACGCATTCCACACCGCCCTTCTGGCGGCGGGGCGCTCGGAGAACCTGACGCGCTTCCAGCGCCAGATCACCGAGCAGTTGCAACGCCATCACCGCCACATGCTGTTCGATCCGGCGGCGCGCCAGGAACCCGATCCCCGGGCACAGCCCTCGTTCGGCGACCTGGTCGAGCGCACGCTCGGCCTTGCCCATCATACCGAGTTGATGGAGGCGGCTCTTGCCCGCGACACGGAGCGGGCCGTGGCGCTGCTTGTCGAGCACATCGGCTTTTCGCTTGCCGTCTACGCCTTCCTGTGGCCGCTCGAAGCCTGAAAACGACAGCGACTTTCCCGTTTCCGCCACACCGTGCGGCAGCGGGTGACACAGGATGAATTGCAACGCATGATCCGGCCGAAAGGGTGCGCCAGACACCCGTATCGCGGCCGGGCCGGGAGGGTCACGTGTTCATCAGCGTCTTCGATATCTTCAAGATCGGCATCGGGCCGTCGTCCTCGCACACGATGGGGCCGATGGTGGCGGCCGGCCGGTTCCTGCAAGGCCTTCGCGAGACCGGCGTGAAGCCGGCGCGCATCGCGGTGTCGCTGCACGGCTCGCTCGCCTTCACCGGCAAGGGCCATGCCAGCGACCGCGCCATCTGTCTGGGCCTTCTCGGTCATGACCCGGCAACCATCAATCCCGACTGCGTCGATGACGAAATGGAGCGCCTTGCCAACGACAAGCGCATCGCCGTCGAGAGCGTCGGGCACCTTGCCTTCGACCCCGATGCGGATCTCGTCTTCGACTACGGCCCGCCACTGCCCGGTCATGCCAATGGCATGATCTTTCGCGCAATCGGCGCGGATGGCGAAACGGTTTCCGAGGAAACACTCTATTCCGTCGGCGGCGGCTTCGTCGTCAGCGCGGAAGAACTCGCCAATCGCGACGAACCGCTTGCGACCAATGTCGAGGAAGGCGTGCCGCACCCGTTCAAGTCGGCGTCCGAAATGCTGGCGATGGGCCGCGAAAGCGGTCTGACGATCGCCGCGATGAAGCGCGCCAACGAGGAAGCGCGCGCACCGGGCGAGGATCTCGATGCCGGCCTCGACCGCATCTGGGAGGCAATGAATGCCTGCCTGGAGCGGGGGCTTGCTCATGAGGGTACGCTGCCCGGCGGGCTCAAGGTCAAGCGGCGGGCCCACCAGATCCATCGCAAGCTTGTCGGGGAAACGGGGCAGAACCGCCCGTTCCAGCACACGGTGATGGACTGGCTCAGCGTCTATGCGATGGCGGTCAACGAGGAGAACGCCGCCGGAGGAACCCTCGTCACGGCGCCGACCAACGGGGCGGCGGGCGTCGTGCCGGCGGTGCTGCGCTACTATCTCGACCATTGCCCGGACTGCTCGCAGGCGGGCATTCGCAACTTCCTGCTTGTGGCGGCCGCCATCGGCGGCATCATCAAGGCCAACGCCTCGATCTCCGGTGCCGAGGTCGGCTGCCAGGGCGAGGTCGGCTCCGCCTCTGCAATGGCCGCCGCCGGACTGTGCGCCGCGCTTGGCGGCAGCAACGAGCAGGTCGAAAACGCCGCCGAAATCGCCCTGGAACACCATCTCGGCATGACCTGCGACCCGATCGGCGGACTTGTCCAGGTGCCCTGCATCGAGCGCAACGCGCTCGGCGCCGTCAAGGCGGTGACCGCCGCATCGCTGGCGCTCAGGGGCGACGGCAGCCATTTCGTGCCGCTCGACAATTGCATCGAGACGATGCGTCAGACCGGCCTCGACATGACCGACAAGTACAAGGAAACCTCCAAGGGCGGACTTGCCGTCAACGTCGTGGCCTGCTGAGGCCCGGCCGCCAGGGGCGGCCGGGCTCGAGCGCACCGGCGGGCCGGATCAGGTCGCCGGAATGAAGGCTTCTTCCATCTCGCGGCGGATGCGCACAGCCGTCTGCGTCGTGTCGATGGCAACGTCGTCCCAGGCTAGCATCGCCCCTTCCGCCACATCGCGCACCAGCTTCACGTGGGTGGCAAGGCCGAGCGGCAGCAGGCCTGCACGCACCGAGGCCTCGGCCGGCTGCTGCTTGCCCCAGACCGTCGCCCCGCCTTCGCCGTCGAGCATCTCGCCGGCCTTCAGATCGCGCTTGGCCGTCGCCACCACATCGGCGACGAAGCCGCGCGGCGCGCCCGTCGGTTCCTTGCGCAGGACCGCGGAGGCGACCGACAGTCCGAGTTCCATGCCGATCATGTGGGTCGGCCGGTAGAGCGCGGCGAAGCGTCCCGTCTCGTCCTCGAGCATGTGATATTCGCGGAAGCACTGGCGGGCGTAATCCGTCTCGCCTTCGATCACCACGAAGGTGCCCATGGCGAGGTGATGCGGGATGTCGGCGCCCTCGCGGGTCAGCGAGGAGACGACCTCGATCGTGCCGGTGATCGGCAGGGTGCCGCCCGCGTCCTTCGGCCTCAGCACCGTGGACAGCTCGAAGCGGCTTGCCGGGGGGAAAGACAGCCCGTCCGGTTGCGGCAAGAGGCCGGTCGCATTGCAGACCGCCGTCATCTCGATGCCGGACTTGGTGCCGTCCAGGAACGAGTTGAACATCTTCGGATTGATCAGGCTGCGATCGGTGATGCCGAGATACTGGACCAGCACGTCCCAGACGGTGTCCGGGGTCAGTTGGTGATAGGTGGGCAGATAGCGGGTGCCCTTGCCGGCGCACACGACCTTGAAACCGCAGGCACGCGCCCAGTCGACATGCTCGCAGATCAGCGCCGGCTGGTCGCCCCAGGCCAGCGAATAGACAACGCCTGCCTGCTCCGCCCTGCGCGCCAGCAGCGGCCCGGCCAGCACATCCGCCTCGACATTGACCATGACGACATGCTTGCCGGCCTCGATCACGGCAAGCGCGTGGCGAATACCGACCGACGGGTCGCCGGTCGCCTCGATCACCACCTCGACGCGCTCGTCGCCCAGCACTGCGGCAAGGTCGTCGGTGACGAAGGTCGACCCGGTCGAGACAGCATCGTCCAGCGAGCTTGCCGCCGACTGCTCTTCCGGCCAGCCGCAGGTGGCAAGTGTCGAGCGTGCCCGCCCCGGGTCCAGATCGACGATCGCCGTGATGTGCACGCCGACAGTCAGGCGCGCCTGCGTCAGGTACATGGAGCCGAACTTGCCGGCACCGATGAGTGCGACGCGAAGCGGCCGCCCGGACTGCGCGCGATGGGCGAGCATGTGAGACAGATTCATGAAGTCCTCCCCTTTTGCGCGAGCATGGCCGGGAAAAAGCCGATATTACAAGGCTGATTTCGTAATATCTCATATCGCACGGGAGGCATGCCCGATGACCGGAACGACGCCGTTCCTGATCCTGCTTGGCGGCGATCTTACCCCGACGCCGCGTATCCGGCGGCAGATCGCGGGCGTACGCACGGTCGCCGCCGATGGCGGCATGCGTCATGCCGGGGTTCTCGGTGTCGAGCCGGAACTGTGGGTCGGCGACTTCGATTCCAGCCCCGGTGCCCTGGCCGACGACTGGTCCCATGTGGCGCGGCAAAGCCATCCCCCCGCCAAGGACGCCACCGACGGGACGCTTGCGGCGGACGCCGCGGTGGCGCGGGGGGCGGACCGGCTTGTCATCGCCGGCGCGCTTGGCGGCGAGCGTTCCGATCACGCCTTTCAGAACATCCTGCACGGCGCCGCGCTGAGATCGCGCGGGCTGCCGGTGCTGCTCACCAGCGGCCACGAGGAAGCCTGGCCGCTGGTGCCGGGCGAACAGGCGCTCGACCTGCCGGCCGGGTCGCTCTTCTCCGTCCTCGCCCTCACCGACCTCACCGCGCTGACGCTGGAAGGTGTCGCCTGGCCGCTTCTTGACCGCGATGTGCCGATGGGCGGATCGCTGACACTCTCCAACCGGGTGGCGCAAGGCGCGGGCGGCATCCGCGTCCGTCTGGGCGGCGGCAGGGCCGTGCTGATGTCACGACCCTACGACCTTGAAAAGGCCTGACCCTCCATCCCCGAAGGGGTGTCAGATCGTGTCCGTGCTTTCCCGCGACCAGCTCGTCATGCGTCTTGTGAGGACGGAGACGACGGCGTAAAGCGCCACGGCGAACGCCGCCAGCACGAAGAGGCTGGCGAACATCAGGTCGGTCTTGGCACGTCCATTGGCGAGCAGCATCAGGTAGCCGAGCCCCTTGGAGGCACCGACCCATTCGCCGATCACCGCGCCGATGGGCGCATAGACGGCGGCGAGCCGGAGGCCCGAGCCGAAAGCCGGCAATCCGGCGGGAAGCCGCAGGAAGAGCAGCGTGCGTGCCGGCGTTGCCCCCATGGTGCGGGCAAGGTCGACGAGCCCCGGATCGGTTCGCCGCAACCCGTCATAGAAGGTCGAGACCACCGGGAAATAGATGATCAAAAGGGCCATGGCGATCTTCGAGGCCATGCCGTAGCCAAGCCAAAGTGTCAGGATCGGCGCCAGTGCGAAGACCGGCACCGCCTGACTGAAGACCATGATCGGCAGGGCAATGCGGCGCGCGGCCGGCGACACCATCAGATGCAGGGCCGTCGCGGCGCCGAGAGCCGCGCCGAATACGAGCCCGATCAGCACCTCGGCAATGGTGATGAGCGCATGGTCGGCGATCAGCCCGATATTGGCGACGAGCGTCGTCGCCACCCGCCAGGGCCCGGGCAGGATGAAGGCCGGCACGCCGGTCGCCCAGACGATGCCCTGCCACAGGGCAAGTGCCACGCCGGCGGCGATCAACGCATCGCGCGAGCGGGTCAGGAAGCGCGCTGTCGTGCTCATGCCGGCATCCCCCTGAGCGCCCGGAAAAGGCGTGCCTGCATCGCCAGGGTTTCCTCGGCATCGACCGCCCGGATGGGAGGCACGGCCGGCGCTTCGATACCGTCAAGCCTTTGTTCTGAAAGAATGAATATGTGATCTCCGAGGCGCACCGCTTCGGCCGGATCATGTGTGACGAGAAGCACGGTGCGCCCTTTCAGGGTTTCGAAGGCAAGCTCCTGCATCTCGGCTCTCGTGCGCGCATCAAGCGCTGCGAAGGGTTCGTCGAGCAGCACGATCGGACGGTCTTCCATCAGGACGCGGGCGAGCGCCACCCGCTGGCGCATGCCGCCGGAAAGGCTCGCAGGGCGCTTTTCCGCGTGCTCGGAAAGGCCGACCTGCTCGATCAGGGTGCGGGCGCGCTCGCGGTCCGGCGCCTCGCCGCGAAGGCGCGCGCCGAGGGTCACGTTGCCGAAGACGTCGAGCCAGGGGGCGAGCAGGTCGCTTTGCGCCATGAAGGCGATGCGTCCGGCAACGGGTGTGCCGTCGCTCGCCGCGATCTCGCCCGAAAAGCTGCCGCCGGTGTCGAGGCCGGCGAAAAGCCGCAGGATCGTCGACTTGCCGACGCCGGACGGCCCGAGCAGGCAGGACCAGCCGCCGGCCGCCACCGTGAAGTGAAGACCGGAGAAAAGCGGCCGCCCGGCATGGTGGAAGTCGCCGGAAAGCCGGATTTCAGGTGCCGTGGTCACGCGGCGCTCTCCGGGAGCGTGCCGCCGCGCAAGCCCATGTCCCAGAAGCCTATTTCCAGCTCCGTCGCAGTGCGGAAGCGCTTCGAGAGAAACGCCCAGCGCGGCACGGAGGCAGGGTCGGGCCCGAGCCTTGAGGCGGCCGTTTCCTCAAGCAGGCTCGCGACCCGCCGGCAGACATCCTGGTAGTCCTTGCCCGAATAGGTGTCGATCCACGCGCGGTAGGGCGTATCGGGCGAGGCCTCGCGGGCAAGCCTTGCGCCGATCACGCCATAGCCGAGCGCGCAGGGCGCAAGGGCCGCGACGAGATCGAGGAAATCACCGGTGAGGCCCGATTCGAGCACATAGCGGGTGTAGGCGAGATTTTCCCGCTCCTCGGCAGCGCTCTCAAGGTCCCGTTCGCTGATGCCGGCCTCGGCGCAGACGCCGACATGCAGCGCCAGTTCGGTGTTGAGCAGCGCATCGACCGTGCCGGCGGCAAAACGCGCCTCGGCCGGCGTTTCCGACTTGACCACGGCCAGCGCCCAGGCGCGGGCATAGTGATGCAGGAAGACATAGTCCTGCACCAGGTAATGCAGGAAATTTTCCCGCTGCAAGCTGCCATCCGCCAGACCCGCCACGAAGGCGTGGTTCGTATAGGCAGCCCATGCGGGGCCCGCTTCCGCCCGCAGGCGGGCGAAGACCGGCGAACCGAAATCCGTTTCGCCGTCAAATCCCTTGTGTTCCATGGCGGTCATCACCGTCCCTCCTCGAATTGCGTCACGCCGGCCTGCGACCGCGCCTTACTGCGCGGTCACGTCGACGGCGATGTCGGAGACCGGACGCACCGTCTCGATCAGGCCGTTCTCCTTCAGAAAGGTCTCGAAGCGGGCATAGCGGCCATGATCGAGGGCGGCGGGACGCAGCGCGAAGCGGCGGATCGTGTCGGCCCAGGAGCGCTTGTTGAGTTCGTCGTCGAGCTCCGGCGCGGTGCCGGCATAGACGCGGAAACTCTCGTCCGGGTGGTTGACGATATACTGGGTGGCACGCTCGGTCGCCTCGAGGAAACGGGTGATCCTGTCCACGTCCATGGTCTGCGGATTGGCGACATAGATCAGCTCGTCATAGGGGGGGACACCCTCCTCCTCGATGAAGAAGCAGCGGCCCTTGACGCCCTCGATTTCCATCTGGTGCAACTCGACATTGCGATAGGCGCCGATTACCGCATCGACCTGGCCAGACATGACGGAAGGGGCGAGCGACCAGTTGACATTGACCATCTCGACATCGTCGATCGTCAGCCCGTGACGACCGAGCAGCGCCTTGACCTGGGCGCTTTCGACACCCGAAACCGAGTAACCGATCTTGCGGCCCTTCAGGTCGGCGATCGTCTTGATCGGGCCATCGTCCTTTACCATCAGGCAGTTAAGCGGCGTGGCGACAAGCGTCCCGACGCGCTTCAAGGGCAGTCCCTCGGCCACCTGGAGATGGATCTGCGGCTGGTAGGAAATGGCAAGGTCCGCCTTGCCGGCGGCCACCATCTTCGGCGGGGCGGACGGATCCGCGGGGGCGATGATCTCGACGTCGAGGCCGGCGTCGGCGAAGTAGCCCTTCTCCCTGGCGATGATGACGGGACCGTGGTCCGGGTTCACATACCAGTCGAGCAGCAGGGTCATCTTGTCGGCGGCAAGCGCGGGAGAAGCCATCGCAATGGCGGCTACGAGTGCGACTATTCGGATCATTCTGGACAACTCCGGTGCAGGATTTTCGAAAAATTGATCGGATTTTGCTCGATATTGCACGTTGCGTTATTCGTGCGGACGGGTGGCGGCGAGCCATTCCCGCACCCGCCCCTCGGGATCGGCGTTGAGCGTGATGTCGGTGACGGCGGAGACGATGTCGGCGCCGTTTTCGAAAGCGCCGGACGCGCGCTCGACGCTCATGCCGCCGATGGCGACAAGCGGGATCTCGCCGATGCGCTTCTTCCAGATGCCGATCCGCTCAAGTCCCTGCGGCGCCCATTTCATCTTCTTCAGGATGGTGGGGTAGACGGGACCCAGCGCGATGTAGTCGGGACGGGCGGCAAGCGCCGTGTCGAGTTCGGCGTCGTCATGGGTGGAGAGACCGAGCTTGAGGCCGGCGGCGCGGATTGCGCCGAGATCGGCCTCGGCCAGGTCCTCCTGGCCAAGATGGACGAAGCGGCAACCTTCCGAAATGGCGATCCGCCAGTGGTCGTTGACGACCAGCATGCAGCCATGGGCAAGGCAGGTTGCTTCTGCCGCGCGGATCTCGGCGACAAGTTCGGCCTCGGACTTGTCCTTGACGCGCAGCTGAACGAGCTTGACGCCAAGCGGCACCAGCCGGTCGATCCAGGCGGCGCTGTCGAAGATCGGGTAGAAGGGGTCGAGCCTTGCGGCACGCGTCGTCGCGGTCATTCGAGGAAGGCCTTTCCGAGAACGGGGGTGGAGGGGGCGGCCATGTCGCGCGGCTCCATCGCGCCGGCCTCAAAGCCGATGCGACCGGCCTCGACGGCGCGGGCGAAAGCATCGGCCATGCGCACGGGATCGCCGGCCCTGGCGACGGCGGTGTTGAGGAGCACCGCGTCATAGCCGAGCTCCATGGCAGCTGCCGCATGCGAGGGCAGGCCGAGGCCTGCATCGACGATCAGCGGCACATCCGGGAAATGGGCGCGCAGCGAGCGCAGGCCGTAAACATTGTTGAGGCCGCGGGCCGAGCCGATCGGCGCGCCCCAGGGCATCAGCACCTCGCAGCCGGCCTCGATGAGGCGGGTCGCGACACCGAGATCCTCGGTGCAGTAGGGAAACACCTGGAAGCCCTCACCGGTCAGGATGCGCGCCGCCTCGACGAGACCGAAGACATCGGGGGCCAGCGTCTCGGCATCGTTGATCACCTCGAGCTTGATCCAGGGCGTGCCGAAAACCTCGCGCGCCATCTTCGCCGTGGTCACCGCCTCCTTGACCGAATGGCAGCCGGCGGTGTTGGGCAGGACGCGGACACCGAGGTCGCGGATGAAGGACCAGAACTGCTGGCCGGCGCCGCCGGACCCGGCCTCGCGCCGCAGCGAGACGGTGACGATGCCGCAGCGGGACGCGCGCACCGCATCGGCCATGATCGCCGGCGACGGGTAGAGCGCGGTGCCGAGCAGCAACCGGCTTTCGACCGCTTCTCCATAGAGCGTCAGCATAACTCAGCCTCCCTGCATGGGAGCAAGTATCTCGACCCGGTCGCCATCGCGGACATCCGTCGCCGCGCGGTCCTCGGCCGGCACAAAGTCTCCGTTGACGGCGGTGGCGACGATGGCATCGCCGTAGTCGAGCGCATCGAGCAGGGCCGCGAGCGAGCCGGGCGCGATGTCAAGCGGAGCGCCGTTGACTGTTATGGCCATGAAAGAACTCCGGTTCGGTTTCAGGTTCGAGCAGAAGCCCGGCCACCTGCAGGGCAAGGGCGGGCGCGAGCAGGTAGCCGTGGCGATAGGTGCCGTTGGCGCGCAGGATGCGGCCCTCGTGCAGGAGCCTCGGCAGGTTGTCGGGAAAGGCGGGACGGGCATCGACGCCGGTCTCCAGGATCTCCGCCTCGGCAAATGCCGGGTTGAGCGTATAGGCGGCGCCGAGCAGCTCCATCATGGAGCGGGCGGTGATGCGCCAGCGCTCGCCGCTTTCGATCATGGTCGCGCCGACCATGAAGACGCCTTGTCCACGCGGCACCACATAAAGCGGAATGCGCGGATGCAGCAGGCGGACCGGGCGCGAGAGCGAAATGTCGGGAGCGCGCAGCACCAGCATCTCGCCCTTGACGCCGCGCAGCTCCGGCAGGTCGTCCCGCGCGCCGAGACCCCGGCAGTCGATGACCTTGTCGCCAGGAGCGTCCTGCGGCGACACTTCCGTGCCGAAGCGCAGTTCGGCGCCCAGCCCTTCCAGCCGGGCGACAAGGTCGGCAAGTGCCCGGCGCGGCTCGAGATGGCCTTCGCCGGCAAAGAACAGTCCCTGGCGGAAGCGGCCTTCCAGATCCGGCTCCAGCGCTGCGATGCGTTCGGCATCGACCGCCTCATGGCACTCGGTCATCCGGGCGAAACGGCGCAGGTCCGCCGCATCGCGCGGCGTCGCGACAACAAGGCTGCCGTTGAGCACGACGCCGCCAACGCGCTCCGACCACCAGGAAATGGCATCGCGGCCGAGCCGCACCACCGGCTCCTCGGCACTTTCCCCCTCGCACCAGGGCGCGAGCATGCCGCCGGCCCACCAGGAGCAGGAGGCGGGGCCCGGTGCCTCGGCACGCTCGTAAAGCGTCACCTCAAGCCCGCGTTCGGCAAGAACCGTCGCAACGCAAAGCCCGACAACGCCGCCGCCGATGACGGAGACCTTCATCGCAGGCCCTCCCACAGCCGGTGGAAGTGATGGACGGGACCATGCCCGGAGCCGACGGCAAGCCGGTCGGCGGCGCGGATCGCACCATGCAGCCAGTCATGCGCCTGGCCGACTGCCCGTGACAGCGAAAGGCCGCTGGCAAGGCCGGCGGCAATCGCCGAGGAGAGCGTGCAGCCGGTGCCGTGGGTGTTGCGGGTGTCGAGCCTGTCAGCCGTGAAGGCAAGGGCCGGCTGGCCGGCCACAAGCAGAAGGTCGGTGCAGACCTCCCCTTCCGCGTGGCCGCCCTTCATCAGGACGGCGGCCGGACCGAGCGCAAGAAGCGCCCTGCCCTGGCGTTCGACTTCCTCCGGATCGCCCGCCGGGGCGCAGTCGAGCAGGGCGGCGGCCTCCGGCAGGTTCGGCGTGATCACGGTCGCGCGCGGCAGGAGCCGTTCCTTCAGTGCCGCGATCGCCTCGTCGCGCAAAAGCTTGGCGCCGGACTTGGCGACGATGACCGGGTCGAGCACAACGGGGCCGGCGTAGCCGTGCAGCGCGCGCGCCACGCTCTCGACGATCTCAGGCGAGGAGAGCATGCCGATCTTGATCGCGGCAACATCGAGATCGCCGAGCACGGCGGCGATCTGACCCTCGACCACATCGAGCGGAATGTCGTGGATATGGGTCACGGTACGGGTGTTCTGCGCGGTCACGGCAGTGATGACGCTGGCGCCATAGACGCCGAGCGCCGAAAAGGTCTTCAGGTCCGCCTGGATACCGGCGCCGCCGCCGCTGTCGGAACCGGCAATCGTAAGCGCGATGGCGGGGGCCTCGCCCCGGCCGGTTGCCGTTCCTGTCGTCGATCCCGGCGCTGCTGCAATCCTGTCTGCCACGGCCTGTCCATCTCCCCGGGCGCCATGTCGGGCGCGCGTTTTGCGGACGCGGACAAGCGCCCGCGAACATGCGGATCCAGGACGTGAGGAGCAGGAAACGGATGGCCGGACTTGCGGCTGTAGCCCGCTGCGCGCTTCCAGGGGGAAACTTTCGGGCCTTCGCATTCGTTCCCTACGCCGGCATGACCCGGATCAGGTTCAGTGGGTTGACGCATCGCGCGCCTCTCAGCCTGACCACAGGCACCCCAACGAATTTGGCGGCACGATAGGAGCAAGTCCGGCAGGCGTCAAGACGGGCATCAAGGCGGGCATCAAGGCGGGCATCAAGGCGGGCGGCACGGGAAAGGCCCCCCCTGCCCTGAAGGCCTGTTCGCCGCCCCGCCCCCGGGCTAGGATGTGGACTCATAATTGTGCCGGAAACGGCGTCAGGCAGGGCCATGCAGGCCGGCACCATGAACGAGGAGGCAGCATGCCCGGCAGCGCAGTATCCGAGAACCCGGGCCGCCCCGCCCCGGACGCATCGTCCGCATCGTCGACGCCCGCCGTCACACGGTTGCGGCGTGCGGCAGTGACCCCGGTCCTCGCCGTGCTGGCCATGCTGGCGAGCGTGTTTTCCGGGGCAGGTCCGGCGGCGGCCGAAGGGCTGGCAACGCCCGCCGACGCGGTGCAGCGGTTCGTCGCGGCAACAGCTGCCGGCGATGCCGACGCGATTGCCGCCATGTATGACCCGAAGGCGCTGTTCATCGCTCCCGGGAACGCGCCGATTGCCGGCCGCGACGCCATCCGGGCCGTTTTCCAGCGGAACTTCTCGCTTGGCCGCAACCGCATCGTCTTCACCAAGGTGCAGACCGAAACGGGCGCCGACCGGGCCGCCACCTACTGGGAATGGTCGGCACAGATCGACGGACAGGGCGGCACGCAAACCCGGCTGAACGGGCGCTCGCTGGTCTATTTCACCCGGCGGGACGAAGGCTGGCTGATCAGCGCCGACATGATGCACGTCTCCCGCGCCCAATAGGGCGGGAGGGCGTCAGCCGGCCGGCGCCTGCGGCCGGGCGCGGCCGCCGGACAGAAACCAGCGCAGGACACGGACCCAGAACGACCAGCGGCGGACCGTCGGCGGCAGGCCGAGCTCTGTCTCGGCGCGGGTCAGCGCATCCTCGACAAGGGCGTCATGCAAGGGACGGAAGGCGAGCGGCCAGGACAGGCGCGCCGCCCCGGAGACCGTCATTTCCAGCCGGTGGCGCAACAGGCTCCGGCCGCCGCCAAGCGGCTCGATCTCGAGCCCGTGGCCGCCGGCAAAGCCGGCGGGGCGCAGGAAGGCGAACCAGACGGACCGGCCCGGCCGGTACGCCTCGACCCGGTAGCCGATCGGGCCGTGACCGCCGCTGGCACCGACCTGCAAGGGACGGTCAAAGGCCATTTCCGGCCCGGCGCCGGCCGGCCCGAGCCGGGCGCCCCGGGGCGACAGCGGGGCGGGCTGCGCGCCGAGCGCTTCCGGGTCCGGCGCCGAGGTCCCCTCGGGGGTATTGACGACCCGCATCCGCCTCTCCCTGCCCGTCCGAGGCACCAGAATGCGCGCGGCGCAGGCCGCCCGCAACCGGACGGGGAGCGGCGCGTCGTCGCAACCCTGCAAGCGGATGTCTGCCGGCGGGCCGTGCTCAAGGCCTCACTGCAGGCCGATGAACTGACGCAATTCCGGCGTTGCGGGCGCCGTGAAGACGTCTTCCGGAGGGCCGATCTCGTGGACACGGCCTTCATGCATGAAGACGACACGTGAGCAGACCTCGCGCGCGAACCGCATCTCGTGAGTGACCATCAGCAGCGTCATGCCGTCGGCAGCCAGTTCCTTGACCACCGCCAGCACCTCGGCGACAAGTTCCGGATCCAGCGCCGACGTGACCTCGTCGCACAGAAGCGCGATCGGCTCCATCGCCAGCGCCCGGGCAATCGCCACACGCTGTTGCTGGCCACCCGAAAGCTGGTCGGGAAAGGCGTCGAACTTGTGGGCCAGGCCGACACGTTCCAGCATCCGCCGCGCCATGGCCTCCGCCTCGGCCTTCGGCTTCTTCTTCACCACCATTTGCGACAGCATGACGTTGCCGCCGGCGCTCAGGTGCGGAAACAGGTTGAACTGCTGAAAGATCATGCCGACCTTGAGCCGCAACGCCTTCAGATGGACCTCGCTCGGCAGGAGCTGCGCTCCGGCGACGACGATCGAGCCGCCGTCAATGCTCTCAAGCCCGTTGATACAGCGCAGCAAGGTCGACTTGCCGGAGCCCGACTTGCCGATGATGGCGATGACCTCGCCCGGCGCGACATCAAGCGTGATGCCCTTCAGCACCTCGTTGTCGCCGAAGCGCTTCTTCACCTCAGTGATCGCGATGAGCGACATTGAGCTTCTTCTCCAGGATCTGGCTGGACTTCGACAATGGCCAGCACAGCGCGAAATAGATCAGCGCCACCAGGCCATAGACAGTGAAAGGCTGGAAAGTGGCGTTGGTGACGACGGACCCGGCCTTCGACAACTCGACAAAGCCGATGATCGAGGTGAGCGCGGTGCCCTTGACCACCTGGACGGAGAAGCCGACCGTTGGCGGAATGGCGACCTTCAGCGCCTGCGGCAGGATCACCCAGCGCATCTGCTGCACATAGCCCATGCCGAGCGAGGACGAGGCTTCCCACTGGCCCCGGGGAACCGCGTCCACGCAGCCGCGCCAGATCTCGGCCAGGAACGCCGCGGTCCACAGCACCAGCGCCACACCGGCGGCAAGCCAGGCCGGCACGTCGATGCCGAGAAGGCCGAGACCGAAAAAGGCGAGAAACAGCTGCATCAAGAGCGGCGTGCCCTGGAAAAGCTCGACATAGCCCTTGGAAAACACGCGGGCGGCGGTGCCGCCCCCGATCCTGAGAAACAGCAGCAACGCACCGACGATGCCGCCCCCGAGGAACGAGACCAGGGACAATGCGATGGTCCAGCGGGTCGCCAGCAGCAGATTGCGCAGGATGTCCCAGAGGGTGAACTCGACCATGGCTCAGGCCTTCCTCGCGGGAAACAGCGCGTAACCGAGAATGTACAGGACCTGACGCAGGGCGATGGCGAGCAGAAGATAGATCAGGGTCGAGACGAAATAGGTCTCGAAGGCCCGGAAGTTGCGCGACTGGATGAAATTGGCGGCGAAGGTGAGATCTTCCGCCGCGATCTGCGAGACCACCGCCGAACCCAGCATGACGATGATGATCTGCGAGGAGAGCGCCGGCCATATGCGCTGCAAGGCCGGGATCAGCACCACGTGACGGAAGGTCTGGAACGGTGTCATCGCGAGGCTTGCGCCGGCCTCGAACTGGCCGCGCGGCGTGGCCTGGATGCCGGCGCGGACGATTTCGCAGCTATAGGCGCCGAGATTGACGATCATCGCCAGACTGGCGGCGGCCAGTTCCGACATCTGCAGGCCGAGCGAAGGCAGGCCGAAGAAGATGAAGAACAGCTGGATCAGGAAGGGCGTGTTGCGGACGAGCTCGACATAGCCGGCGACAACCGGCCGAAGCCAGCCAGGGCCGAGCGCCCGCACCCAGGCGCAGGCGATCCCGAGCGCGACACCCGCAACAGCCCCGACGAAAATGAGCTGCAGCGTGATGCCGATGCCCTTGAGGAGCACCGGCATATACGGCAGGAGCCAGCTGAAATCGAACTGGTAGGTCACCGGAGCGCCCGCCCGCTGGCGACCGTCACATGCTCGCCGGCAGGTCGAGCTTGAGCCAGGTCTGGGAGATCGCGTTGAGGCTGCCGTCGGCCTTGGCGGCGGCGATGATCTCGTTGACCTTCGCCAAGAGGGCCGGCTCGTTCTTGTTCATGCCGATGTAGCACGGCGAATTCTTGATCAGGAACTTCATCTCCGGGCGCTTGGGCGGGTTCTTCTCCAGGATCGCGGCGGCGACGACATTGCCGGTTGCGATGACCTCGACCTGGCCCGACAGGAAGGCGGAGATGGTGCCGTTGTTGTCCTCGTAGCGCTTGATGTCGGTGCCGGCCGGGGCGATCTTGGTCAGCTCCAGGTCCTCGATCGCGCCGCGCGTGACACCGACGGTCTTGCCGTCAAGATCCTCGGCCTTTTCGACCGCCACATCGGCGGGCGCGAAGACGCCGTTGAAGAAGGGCGCATAGGCGTCGGAGAAGTCGATCACGGCCTCACGCTCGGCATTCTTGCCGAGACTGGAGATGACCAGGTCGACCTTGTTGGTCTGCAGGTAGGGAATGCGGTTGGCGCTGGTGACCGGCACGATCTCGACCTTCGCGCCGAGCTTCTCCGCGATCAGCCTGGCCATGTCGATGTCGTAACCGCGCGGGGCCATGTCGGTGCCGACGCTGCCGAAGGGCGGGAAGTCCTGCGGGACGGCGATGCGGACGACGCCGCGCGCCGCGATGTCGGCCAGCGCATCCGCGCGGGCGCCGGTCGTTGCATAGGACGAGAGACCGATGACGGCCGCTCCCAGGAGTGCGATGAAGTTCCTGCGCTGCATGATTTTTCCCCTCTGCCCGTCGCTCATGGCGATCCGACATCAGGAAAGCAACGCTCATGCCAACCGTTGGCGGGCGGGCTGACGGACGGGTTCGCGCCCGTCAGCACCGGTTTTCGCGGGGCGGGATGCTGCCGTTCACCCCTTACCTGCCGGGCATCTGCCCAAATTCTGCGCAAGGTGGCGACGCCCGCGGCCGTTCACTCACCACGGGCTGCCCGCCGCACTACATGGCCCAGCCGCCGTCAATGGCAACGGCCTGACCGGTGGTGTAGGTGGCGCCTGCCAGATACACGGCAAGGTCCGCGATCTCCTCCGGCGTGCCGAGCCGGCCGATCGGCTGGCGGGAGATGAAGGCGGCACGCGCCGCCTCGATATCGCCGCCGAGCGCGCGCATGCGGTCGGCGAGCGAGGGGCTTTCCACCGTGCCGGGGCAGATGGCGTTGCAGCGGATGCCCTGGCCGACATAGTCGGCGGCAACCGACTTGGTCAGGCCGATCACCGCCGCCTTGGACAGCGTGTAGGCGCAGCGGTTGGGCACGCCCTTCATGCTGCTGGCGACCGACGCCATGTTGACGATGGCACCCTCGCCGCGCTCCAGCATGCCCGGCAGGACGGCGCGGATGGTGCGCACCATCGAGCGCACGTTGAGATCGAGCGCGAAGTCCAGGTCCTTGTCGGGCATCTCGAGGATCGAGCCGGCATGGACGAAGCCGGCGCAGTTGAACAGCACGTCGAACGGTCCGCGCGCGGCAACGACGGCGGCGACGTCCGCATCGTCGAGAACGTCGAGCCGGCATGTCTCGATGCCGGCCGTCCCGTCGAGTTCCGCCAGGCGCTCCGTGTTGATGTCCGTGGCGAGCACCTTCGCGCCCGCGGCCGCGAAGGCGAGCGCGCTGGCCCGTCCGATTCCCTGCGCCGCCGCCGTCACCAGCACCGTCTTGCCGTCCAGATTTCCGCTCAAGTCCCGTTCCTTCCCTGTTGTCGTGCCGATGGTCCGCACCGGACCTGTCGGCCTTTCCTAGCCATTGGCAAAGATCTCGCGATGGCGCGCGGCATAGTCGCGCAACTCCCCGGTGACCGTGTCGATATGCGCGGTCATGGCCCGGCGCGCGATGTCCGGGTCGCCGCATTCCAGCCCGGCGACGATCGCCTCGTGCTCTCGCAGCGTCGCGGTCAGGCGCCTGGTCGAGCCGACCACCCGGCGCGCCCGGTCGAGCGACAGGCGCAGCTTCTCGACCGTGCCGCGCAACCGCGGATAGGAGAGCGCGTTGGCGAGCGCGTCATGAAACGCAAGGTCGAGCTCATGGAAGCCGCCGCTGTCAACCGCCTCGATCGCCGTGCGCTGGTAACGCAGGTTGCGGTGCAGGTCGTCCAGGAGGCCGGCATCCTTTCGCGATGCCAGCCGCGCGACGATCTCGGCCTCCAGCGCCCGGCGCATGAGCAGGTCCTCCTCCATGTCCGCCAGGCGGATATGGGAGACGCAGGAACCGCTCTGCGGGCGGATGTCGACCAGCCCCTCGCTGCGGAGCTGGTTGAGAGCCTCGGAAACCGGATAGCGCGACACGCCGAAACGCAGCGCAAGCTCCCCCTTGTCGAGGGTCTCGCCAGGCCGCAGGCGAAGGGAGACGATCTCGCGGCGCAACGCGTCGGCGATCAGTTCGCCAACATGCGTGCGAGACGACCGCCCCCGGGAAACCGCTGCGGAAGATGCGGAATTCGGCATTGAATTCATACTAATATGTTAGTATACAGACATGGGTTTGGAAACCGAAAAGTTGTGACGGAGGCGCGATTTGCGCCGGGAGGCCGTCGCGGCAATGCGGCAACGCATCGGACCGGATCTCGTCAGAAAGGGAGGAAAACCTAGTGAAGAACCTCAAGCAATCGCTTATCGGAACCGTCGCGCTGCTCGCCTTCTCGAGCTCGGCCGCAATGGCCGAGACGGCCCTGAAATGGGCCCATGTCTATGAGTCGAACGAGCCGTACCACACCTGTGCCGTCGCCTCTTCGGACAAGCTGAAGGCGGCAACGGACGGCCGCTACTCGATCGAGGTCTTCCCGGCCTCGTCGCTGGGCAAGGAAGTCGACATCAACGAAGGCCTGAGCCTCGGCACCGTCGACATCATCTATACCGGCCAGCTGTTCGCGGGCCGCTCGTTCGGCCCGATCGCCATCGGCGGCGCGCCGTTCATGTTCCGCGACTACGAGCACTGGGACAAGTACCGCAACTCGGACCTGTTCGAGGAGCTGTCCAAGGGCTACCAGGACGCCACCAAGAACCACATCACGTCGGTGACCTATTACGGCGAGCGTCATGTCACCTCGAACGTGCCGGTCGACAAGCCGGAGGACATGTCCGGCCTCAAGATCCGCGTGCCGAACGCGCCGCTCTACATGATGTTCCCGCGGGCGGTGGGCGCCAATCCGACGCCGATCGCCTTCGCCGAGGTCTACCTTGCCCTGCAGCAGGGCACGGTCGATGCCCAGGAGAACCCGCTTCCCACCATCCAGGCGAAGAAGTTCTACGAGGTGCAGAAGCACATCAACCTGACCGGCCATATCACCGACGCGCTGCTGACCATTGTCGGCGACCCGACCTGGCAGCAGATGGACGAGGCCGACCGGGCCGCGCTCGGCACGGTGCTCGACGAGGCGGCCGACTGCGCCACCCAGCAGATCATCGACAAGGAAAAGAGCCTGGTGCAGTGGTTCAAGGACCAGGGCGTCGACGTGCGCGAAGTGGATCGCGGGCCGTTCCGCGAGGCGACGATGAAGCTGCATAACGGCGACGACGCGACCTGGGACCAGGCCACCTACGACAAGCTCCAGGCCATCAAGTAGGTCTCATCCCGTCCGCATCCGTTTGCTACCGGACCGCCGCGCGGCCGCCCGACCGGGCTCCCGCGCGGCGGCATGGGAGGAGGCCATCATGAACACCAAACAGCTGCCGGACGACGAGGCCGACGCCGCGTCCGAAAACCTTTCCGACATCTCCTGGGGCGACAGCATCGTTCTCGCCGTCTTCTGGATCCTTGCCTTCGTCGTCTTCCTGCAGTTCTTCACGCGCTACGTCCTCAACGATTCCCTCGGCTGGACGGAGGAGATCGCGCGCTTCCTGCTGATCGGCGTGACGTTCCTCGGGTCGTTCATGGCGGTGCGCAAGGAAAGCCATATCGCCGTCGAGTTCTGCTACCGCTATTTGAGCCGCAGCGCCCGCTTCGCGCTGCAGATCACGGTCGACGTCATCTGCCTCGTCTTCTACGTCGTCGCCGGCTGGCTGTGCGTGCAACTCGCCGGCAACACGCAGCAGATGATGGTCTCGATCGACGTGCCGAAATCCTCGGTCTACTGGATCGTCGCCGCCTGCTTCGCCGCGATGTCCCTCTACGCGCTGCAAGTGCTCGCGCGCCACTGGCGTTCCGGCACAAGCCGCCTCGTCGACCCCGACGAGGCCGCCGTTCCCGGCCCCAATCTCTGAGAGGCCCTGCATGCTGCTCGCGCTGCTCTTCGTGCTCCTGTTCCTGCTCATCGCCATGGGCGCTCCCGTCGCCATCGCGCTGGCCGGCTCGTCGGCCGTCTTCATCCTGCTCGACGGCCGGGTGCCCGACGTCATCGTCATCCACCGGATGATCAACGGCGTCGACTCGTTTCCGCTGCTGGCGGTTCCCTTCTTCATTCTCGCCGGCAACCTGATGAACACCGCCGGCATCACGGCAAGGATCTTCGACTTCGCCAAGGCCCTGGTCGGCTGGATGCGAGGGGGTCTCGGCCATGTCAATGTCGGCGCCTCGGTGATCTTCGCGGGCATGTCGGGCGCGGCCGTCGCCGATGCCGGCGGCCTCGGCGCCATCGAGATCAAGGCGATGCGCGACGCCAATTACGACCCGGGCTTTGCCGTCGGCGTCACCGCCGCCTCCTCGACCATCGGGCCGATCATCCCGCCATCGCTGCCGATGGTGATCTACGGCGTCGTCGCCGGCGCCTCGATCGGCCAGCTGTTCGCAGCCGGCTTCATCCCCGGCCTGATCATGGCCGTGGCGCTGATGATCATGATCGCGATCTATGCGCGGCGGCGCGGCTATCCGCGCGACCAGGCTTTCAGCATCTCCGTGCTCGGCACCTCGCTGTCGCGCGCGGCGCTCTCGCTGATGACGCCGGTGATCATCGTCGGCGGCATCCTGTCGGGTGCCTTCACGCCCACGGAAGCGGCCATCGCCGCCTGTGCCTGGGCGCTGGTGCTGGGGCTCTTCGTCTACCGGACGCTGACGCTGCGACGCTTCCTCAGGGTGTCGTTCGACACGATCGAGACGACCGCCGTGGTGCTGTTCATCGTCGGCGCCGCATCGGTGTTCGCGTGGATCCTCACCTCGCAGCGCGCGCCCGAACATTTCGCCGCGCTGATCCTGACGATCTCCGACAACCCGATCATCGTGCTGCTGCTGATCAACCTGATCCTGCTGATCGTCGGCTGCTTCATGGAGACGGTCGCGGCGATCACGATCCTGGTGCCGGTGCTGCTGCCGATCGCGCTGAAGATGAACATCGACCCGGTGCATTTCGGCGTGATCGTCGTGCTGAACCTGATGATCGGACTGCTGACGCCGCCGATCGGCATGGTGCTCTACGTCCTGTCGCGGGTCGCCAAGCTGCCCTTCGAACGCTGCGTCTCGGCAACCCTGCCGTTCCTGGTGCCGCTGTTCCTGGTGCTCGTGCTGGTGACCTTCGTGCCGGCCGTGACGATGTGGCTGCCGACCCTGCTCTACCGCTGAGGCACGTGCGATCCCGGCGCATGTCCCAGCGCGCGCGGCCCCGGCAGACCACCCGCCGGGGCCGCGCGGCGCCCTTCTTCAGGCACCGTGTTCAGGGATGATGAAACACCGGCTCCATCGCCGCCCACCATTCGCCCTCAAGGCGGGTTGCAAGCGGCTCCTGCAGCGGGTCGCAGATCTTCCACCATTCGCGCATCGCGGGATCGAGCTTCATCCGCTCCATGTCCTGCGCGAAGTCCTCGCCGACATATTCCCAATAGGCGAAGAGCAGGTTCTCCGGCTCCTTCAGGAAGATCGAATAGTTGCGGATGCCCGCCGCCGAAATCGCCGCCAGGACCTGGGGCCAGACAGCCGCGTGAAGTTCGCGGTACCGCGCCACGACGTCCGGCTTCAGACCTATGCACATGCCCATCCTGGTCATCAGGACCCTCCTCGCTCGGGAAAAACGTCAAGGAAACAAACGGAATGGCGAAAGCTTTCACCTTGACATTTCCTATTGTTATATTAGTATTCCTATACAGATCAGCATGGTTTCGCAACCTGACCCCGCTCACCCCGAAAACATCGACGGCCCAATGACGCGCGCTCTCAGACTTACCGATGCCGACAACATCGTCGTGGCGATCGAGGCCATCAGCCCCGGCGAGACAGCGGGCGGGATCAGCGCCGCGCAACGCGTGCCGCGCGGTCACAAGATGGCGATCGAGCCGATCGGCCGGGATGCGGCCATCGTCAAATACGGGCAGGTGATCGGCTTCGCCAGGGACGACATCGCGCCGGGCGACTGGGTTCACGAGCACAATGTCTACCTGCACGCGTTCGACCGGGACTACGATTTCGGCCGCGACGCCCGCCCGACCGCCTATGTGACGCCGGAAAAGCGGCGCAGCTTCCAGGGCTTCCGGCGCGCCAACGGCAAGTACGGCACCCGCAACTACATCGCCATCCTGACCTCGGTGAACTGCTCGGCCAGCGCCTCGCGCTTCATCGCCGACCAGGTGACCCGCTCCGGCGTGCTCGACGACTATCCCAATGTGGACGGGGTCATCTCGCTGGTGCATGGCACCGGCTGCGGTCTCGATGTCGATGGCGAGGCGTACGAGCTGCTCAAGCGGACCCAGTGGGGCTTCGCCACCAATCCCAATATCGGCGGCGTGCTGATGGTCGGCCTCGGCTGCGAGGCCTTCCAGATCCCGCGCTGGATGAACACCTACGGCATCAAGGAAGACGCCGCTTTCCGCACGCTGACCATCCAGGAGGTGGGCGGCACCCGCAAGACGGTCGAGGCCGGCGTCAAGGCGGTGCTGGAAATGCTGCCGATCGCCAATGCGGCGACACGCAGCGAGGCGCCCGCCTCCGAGCTGATGCTGGCGCTGCAATGCGGTGGCTCGGACGGCTATTCCGGCATTACCGCCAACCCGGCGCTCGGCATGGCCGTCGACCTGCTGGTCGCGGAAGGCGGCACGGCGATCCTGTCCGAGACGCCGGAGATCTACGGCGCCGAGCACCTCCTGATGCGCCGCGCCGAACAGGCCGCCATCGGCGAGAAGCTGGCCGGACGGATCCGCTGGTGGGAGGAGTACACCGCCCGCCACAACATGGAGATGAACAACAACCCGTCTCCGGGCAACAAGGCGGGCGGGCTGACCACCATCCTTGAAAAATCGCTGGGCGCGGCGGCCAAGGGCGGCTCGACCAACCTGACCGGCGTCTTCGACTATGCCGAGGCGGTCGATGCCAAGGGTCTCGTCTTCATGGACACGCCCGGCTACGACCCGGTCTCGGCCACCGGCCAGGTCGCCGGCGGCGCCAACATCCTGTGCTTCACCACCGGGCGCGGCTCCGCCTTCGGCTGCAAGCCGACACCCTCGATCAAGCTTGCCTCGAACTCCTATATCTACGGGCAGATGAACGAGGACATGGACATCAATTGCGGTGACATCCTCGACGGCGTCACGCTCGCCGACAAGGGCGAGGAGATCCTGCAACGGGTCCTCGCCGTCGCATCCGGGGAGCGGACCAAGTCGGAGGCGCTTGGCTATGGCGACAGCGAATTCGTGCCCTGGCAGGTCGGCGCGACGATGTAGTCCCGCCGTTTCGCGAAACGCGGCCCGACCGGTTCCGGGGGGCCCTGGTTTCCTCCGCGCCGGCTATTCCACCGCCTCGAGGGCGTTCCAGAGTTCATCGGGAATGTCGCGCTCGAACCAGTCGATGCTGGTCGTGACGTCCTGCGGGCTTCGCGCGCCCACGAGGACGGAGGCAACGGCGGCGTTGCGAAGAGGAAAGCGGATCGCCGCCGCGCCGAGCGGAACCTCATGGCGGGCGCAGATGCCGGCCAGCCTGTCGACCTTGCGCAGGATTTCGGGCGGGGCGTCGGCATAGTTGAACTTGCGGTCGCCGCCGGTTGCCGACGCCAGAATTCCCGAATTGTAGACACCGCCCATGATGATCGCGACATCGCGGGCCTTCGCCTTGTCGAGGAGCGCCGCCCCGCTGCGGTCGAGCAGCGTGTAGCGCCCGGCCAGCAGGCAGCAGTCGAGATCGGCCTCGTTCATGGCCGCGTCGATGACCTCCGCCTCGTTGACACCGAGCCCGAAGCCCTTGATGAGGCCGGCTGCACGCAGTTCCGAAAGCGCCCTGAACCCGCCGGATACAAGTGCGTTCCAGTGGCGTTCGTGCCGCTCGCCATGGGTGACCCGGCCAATGTCATGGACGAAAAGAAGATCGATCTCCGGCCGTCCCATGCGCTGCTGGCTGTCGTCGAAGCTGCGCATGATGCCGTCATAGCCGTAGTCGAAGATTTCCTGGAAGCGCAGGCCGTTGCGCCAGCCGGAATCGAAGGGATTGGCCGGCGCCGGCGGCGGCAGGTGGCGGCCAGGACGGGGGCGCGCCATCAGCCGACCCGCCTTGGTGCTGACCACCGCCTCGTCGTTGTCGCCCGCCTCTTCGCGCAGAAAATGGCCGAGAAGATGCTCGGCCCGGCCGAGCCCGTACATGGGCGCGACGTCGAAATGGCGAATGCCCGCCGCCCAGGCGGCGGCGAGCGCGGCAAGCGCCTCAGACGCGTCGGCGGACCTGTAGAGACCGCCAAAGGCGGCGCATCCCAGACCGAGCGCGGTCACGTCCAGGCCGGCTCTTTTCAACGTCCTGCGGTCGGATACCTTCACGGTTTGGCTCTCTCCTCTGGTCTCGTGGTGCGGATGGTCGCGGCGCCCGCCATGGCGCGGTCCGCGCCAGGCAGACGGATAGGCAAGCAGGCGGGCGAGACGGCGATCAGTCGTCCGACGGAACGGCCTGGCTGTCGGGCTCGGTGTCGAGATAGGCCAGCGTGTTGCGCAGGGAGGTCTCCAGATGATCGCGCAGGGCGGTCATGGCGCCCTCCTGGTCGCGGTTTGCCAGCGCCGCCAGGATGGCGCGATGCTGGGCGATGGTCTCCTGCGCGGCGCCCGGCGAGGGAATGGTGCGCAGCCGGCAACGGTCCATCTGGGCCTTCGAGACATCGACCGCCTTCCACAGCATGCTGAGCCCGTTCACCTCCGCGATGTAGCGGTGCAGGTCGTCGTCGCGCGCGATCGCCTCGTCGTAGCGCTCGCGCTTCACCGCGACTTCCTGGGCGTGGATGATGTCCTCGAGGTCGTGGATCTGGGACGGCTCGATGACCAGCGCCGCCCGCCTGATGCTCTCCAGCTCCAGCGCGATGCGGATGATATAGGCCTCCTCGACCTGCTTGCGGCTGATGGCGGAGACGAATGTGCCATGCTGGGCGAAAACCTCGATCAGGCCCTCGTCGCTGACCTTCTTCACCGCCTCGCGCACGGGCGTGCGCGAAATGCCGAGCTTGTTGGCGATCTCGATCTCGTTGATCGGCGCGCCCGGCTCCAGCTTGCCGATGACGATCGCCTTGCGCACAAGGGCGTAGACCTGATCGCGCAGCGGAATGGTCCGGTTGAGCGTCACGCCATCAAGGAACCCCGAGAGCTTGAGCTTGTCCGCCTCTTCCCGCATTTTCGCAGCCATGTTCCAGAACCCCACTTTGTCCGCGGCCGTCTCGACCGATTGACCTCGGATTGTCGCGAAAAACAGCATGCGTCAATCAAATCGCGGGGTCATCCTTGTTCACTCTATTATTATACTAGTGTAACATGAAAGGGCAATCCGCAATGCGAACGGCCCGCGAGGAGGCGGCCGGCGGCGGCGCGGTCCTGCAACAGGAGGAAATTCCAAGGTGAATACGATTGATCTGGGCGGCCAGTCGGCTGTCATCACAGGCGGCGCGCAAGGGCTCGGACTGGCCTTCGCCCGGCGCATCCTGGCATCGGGTGCCAAAGTCGCCCTGTGGGACATGAACGGCGAGCGCCTTGCTGCCGCCCGCGAGGAGCTGGGCGGCGGTGTCGAAGGCATCACCGTCGACATCACGGACGCGGAGGCGGTGGTCGCCGCGCATCGCGAAACCGAACAGCGCCTCGGTCCGGTGTCGATCCTCGTCAACTCCGCCGGCATCGCGGGTCCCAACCACCGGCTGGAGGACTATCCGCTGGAGGATTGGCGGCGCGTCATCGACATCAACCTGAACGGCACCTTTCACGTCAACCGCGCCGTCGTCCCCTCGATGAAGGCCAGGGGCTACGGCCGCATCGTCAACGTGGCCTCGATCGCCGGCAAGGAGGGCAACCCCAACGCCTCCGCCTATTCCGCCTCGAAGGCGGCGGTGATCGGCCTGACCAAGTCGCTGGGCAAGGAACTCGCCGGCCAGGACATCGCCGTCAACTGCGTGACGCCGGCGGCCGCGCGCACGCCGATCTTCGACCAGATGAGCCAGGAGCATATCGACTACATGCTCTCAAAGATCCCGCGCGGACGCTTCCTGGAGGTGGACGAGGCCGCCAACATGGTCGCCTGGCTCTGTTCGAAGGAGAACAGCTTCACCACCGGCGCCGTGTTCGACCTGTCCGGCGGGCGCGCCACCTACTGACCGCCCTTCCCGCTGCCTTTCCCTTCCCCAACTTCTTTCGGAGACATGACATGAAGCTTCTGCGCCATGGCGAAGCAGGCAATGAAAAGCCCGGCATCCTCGATGCGGACGGCAAGATCCGCGATCTTTCCGGCGTGATCGGCGATGTCGGCGGCGAGCATATCCACCCCGACGCGCTGGCGAAACTGGCGGCGCTCGACACGGCAACGCTGCCGCTGGTCAGCGGCAATCCGCGGCTCGGGCCTTGTGTCAGCGGCACCGGCAAGTTCATCTGCATCGGTCTCAACTACGCGGACCACGCGGCGGAATCGGGCATGGCCGTTCCGAGCGAGCCGGTCGTCTTCATGAAGGCGACCTCGGCCATCACCGGCCCCAATGACGACGTTCTGATCCCGCGCGGCTCGATCAAGACCGACTGGGAGGTCGAGCTCGGCGTCGTCATCGGCAAGACGGCGAAATATGTGAGCGAGGCCGACGCGCTCGATCACGTCGCCGGCTATTGCGTTGCCCATGACGTTTCGGAGCGCGCCTTCCAGGCGGAGCGCCAGGGCCAGTGGACCAAGGGCAAGAGCTGCGACACGTTCGGCCCCATCGGACCCTGGCTGGTGACGCGCGACGAGATCGCCGACCCGCAGAACCTCGCCATGCGGCTCAGCGTCAACGGCGAGACGATGCAGAACGGCTCGACGAAGACGATGGTCTACGGCGTCGCCTTCCTCGTCTCCTACCTGTCGCAGTTCATGTCGCTGCAGCCCGGCGACATCATCTCCACCGGCACGCCTCCGGGCGTCGGCATGGGCATGAAGCCGCCGCGCTACCTCAAGGCGGGCGATATTGTGGAGCTCGAGATCGAGGGCCTGGGTTCGCAGAAACAATCCGTGCGCGCCGACGCCTGAGGTCTCCCCATGTCCGCCAGTCCGAACCGAAAGCCGGTCCCGGTCATCGATGCCCACCATCACTTCTGGAAGGTGGCGCGCGGCGACTATCACTGGATGACGGCGGAGACGGGTCTCCCGCTCCGCCGCGACTACCTGCCCGAAGACCTCGCCCCGCTCCTGCGCAAGGCCGGTGTCGACAGGACGGTGGTCGTGCAGGCGGCGCAAAGCGAGGCCGAGACGGAGTTCCTTCTCGACCTTGCCGACGGGGCCGGTTTCGTCGCCGGGGTGGTCGGCTGGCTGGACATGGAAGATGCAGGCTTCGCCGGCAAGCTGGACCGGCTCCTGGCGCGGCCGAAATTCGTCGGCCTGCGCCCCATGCTGCAGGACCTCGACGACGATGCCTATATCCTGCGGCCGGGCGTGCGTGACAATCTCGCCCGCATGGCCGAGCGCGGGGTCGCCTTCGACGTGCTGGGTTTCCCCCGGCACCTTGCCAATGTCACGAGCGCGCTGGAAGCGGTTCCCCAGCTCAGGGCCGTCGTCGACCACCTGTCGAAGCCGGCAATCGCCGCGCGGGAGTTCGACGGCTGGGCCGCCGGGATCTCGCGTCTCGCGGCCCTGCCCAACGTCCATTGCAAGCTCTCCGGGATGATCACGGAGGCCGACCACGCTTCCTGGCGGCCGGCCGACCTCGAACCCTATGTCGACCATGTGCTGTCGGCCTTCGGCCCGGGGCGGCTGATGTTCGGAAGCGACTGGCCGGTCTGCCTGCTGGCGGGCAGCTATGCCGAGGTGCTCAACGCCCTGCGCACGGTGCTCGACGGGAAACTCTCCGCCGACGAGCGTGCCGGGGTCTATGGCGCCAATGCCGCGCGCTTCTACGGGCTTTGCGGATAGGGAGAGCCGCAAGAATGGCCGGAGATCCGGCCTTGCACGCATTGTTATATTAGTGTAATAGACTGTCATCCACCCGGCGAACACGGCGACAGACCGGCGGCGCGGGGACACGGAACCGGGAGGGAGGACATGGCCGCATCCGGCAGCGCCCTGCGCATGCGGGGGATCAGCAAGACGTTTCCGGGCGTGAAGGCGCTCTCCGACGTCAGCCTCAGCGCCGAGTACGGCCGGGTCCACGCCATTGTCGGCGAGAACGGCGCCGGCAAGTCCACCTTGATGAAAATCCTGAGCGGCACCTACCTGCCAAGCGCCGGAACGACGGAAGTCGATGGCGTGGAGGTCCGCATGCGCAAGCCGGCGGACGCCCAGAAGCTGGGCATCCGCATGGTGCACCAGGAGCTGAACCTGGTGCCGGACCTGAGCGTCGCGGAGAACGTCTATCTCGGCCGGATGCCCCGGCGCCGGGGCTTCGTCGACCGGGCGGCGATGCTGCGCGACACGAAAGCCATCCTGGAGGAACTGGGCGCGGCCATCGACCCGAAGGCGCGGCTGGGCGACCTGTCGATCAGCCAGCAGCAGCTCGTCGAGATCGCCAAGGCCTATTCGGCCGGCCCGCGCATCATCGTGCTGGACGAACCGACGTCCAGCCTCAGCGAACACGAGACCGCCGCGCTGTTCCGCATCCTGCGGACGATGAAGGCGGCCGGGATCGCGATCATCTATATCAGCCACCGGCTCAAGGAAGTGCTGGAGATCGCCGACGACGTGACCGTGCTGCGCGACGGCCAGCTGATCGACACGCGGCCCGCCGCCGGCATCACAGCCGCGGAGATGATCCGTCTCATGGTCGGGCGGGAGGTGACCAATGTCTTCCCGAAAACACCATCGGAAATCGGCGACCCGGTTCTGAAGGTCGTCGGCCTTTCCGACGGGCACGACTTCCACGACATCAGCTTCGAGGTCCGGGCCGGCGAGATCCTCGGCCTGACCGGCCTTGTCGGTGCCGGCCGCACGGAACTGGCGCGGGCGATCTTCGGCCTTGCGCCGGTGAGCCGGGGCCGGATCGAGATCAATGGCGTGGCAACCACGATCACCTCGCCCGCCGCCGCCGTGAAGGCCGGCATTGCCTATGTGCCCGAAGACCGCAAGGACAGCGGCATCATCCCCTCGATGAGCGTCCGGGAAAACATCAGCCTGCCGGTGCTGCGACGGTTGTCGCACCTCGGGCGCGTCAGCATGAGCGCCGACCGCAGGCTCGCGGCGAAATACACGCGCGATTTTGCCATCGCCCCGCCCGACCCGGAGCGCCGCATCGAACAGCTTTCCGGCGGCAACCAGCAAAAGGCGGTGATCTCGCGCTGGCTGTCGACGGGCCCCTCGGTGCTGATCCTCGACGAGCCGACGCGCGGCGTCGATGTCGGCGCCAAGGCGGAGATACACCGCATCATCGGCGAGCTCGTCGCAGGCGGCATGGCCGTCGTGATGATCTCGTCGGAACTGCCGGAAGTGCTGGGCGTCTGCGACCGGGTGGTGGTCATGCGCGACGGCCGCGCCGCGCCGCCGGTCGAGCGCGAGGCACTCAGCGAGGAACGGATCATGGCGCTTGCCACGGGAGAGGAAGCGGCATGACGGACGCATCTGCAACCATGCGGCAGGAGGCCGGCAGCGCACGCTTCAGCAAGGACGGCAGACTTGCCGCACTGCTCGCCCGGGCCGGGCTCGGCATCGCCATCCTGGCGGTGATCGCCTATGGCAGCGCCGTCAGCCCGGTATTCTTCACCACCGGCAACCTGATCAACGTGATGACCTCGATGGCGATCATCGGCATCGTCGTCGTCGGCATGACCTTCGTGCTGGTGGTCGGCGGGCTGGCCGACCTCTCCGTGCCCGCGACGATCGCCTGCGGCGCCATTCTCTCTCTGGCGCTGCAGCCGGTGATCGGCCCGGTGCCCGCCTTCGTCGCGGCCATCGGCCTGGCCGGGCTTTGCGGCCTCGTGAGCGGCGTCCTGATCGGCTATGTCGGCATCAATCCGATCATCGCAACCCTCGGCATCGGCACCATCGTGCTCGGCATTGTCCAGGCTGCCGTCGGCGGCGTGATCGTCTACGGCACCAACCCCGAAACGGCGATGCTGGTGAAGAGCCGCCTGTTCGGCATTCCCGCCATCGTGCTGATCTTTCTCGCCGTCGCGATTGCCGGAAACTTCCTGCTGGCGCGCTCCTGGTGGGGACGCTGGACCTTCGCCACGGGCGGCAACCAGAAGGCCGCGGAGGCCGCCGCCGTGCCGGTCCGGGCGGTCAAGGCGGGCGCCTTCGTCATCACCGGGCTCTGCTCGGGCCTGAGCGGGGCCCTGCTCGGCCTGACCCTGCAAAGCGCGCGGCCGCTGGTCGGCACCGGCTACGAGTTCAGCGCGATCACCGCCGTCGTGGTCGGCGGCGTCTCGATCATGGGCGGGGCGGGATCCGTGCCACGGGCCATCGCCGGCCTCGTCTTCGTGCAGTTGCTGACCAACGTGATGGTGCTGCAAGGGGTGCGCACCCCGGTCCAGGGCCTCGTGCTCGGCCTGCTCATTGCGGGCGCGGTGGCTCTCGATGTCGCCCTTCGCCGCCGGGGAGGCGCCTGATGAACCTCTTTGCAACCATCGTCCGGTTCCGCGTCGCCGTCATCCTCGGGCTGACGCTTGTCTTCGCCTCGCTGCTGGTGCCGGGGTTCCTCGGGGCGACCACGCTGAGCCTCGGCCTCGACCGGGGCGCGACGGTCGGCCTCATCGCCATCGGCATGACGGTGCTGCTCATCGCCCGGCAGATCGACCTTTCCGTCGGCTCGACATTCGCGCTGGCCGGCATCGTCGCGGTGATGCTGCAGCCCAGCCTCGGCATCTGGCCGGCGGCGATGGCCGGGCTCATCGCGGGCGCCGCCGCCGGTGCGGTCAACGGCCTGCTCGTCGTCGCCTTGCGGGTGACCCCGCTGGTGGCGCCCCTCGCCACCATGCTGATCTTCCGCTCGGCCGCCCACTGGCTCACGGACAGCCAGCCGGTTCCGGGCACCGACATCATGCTGTCTGTGTCGCTGTCGAAGATCTACCTGGACGTCTTCACCCTGCGCAGCGCGCTGTTCATCGGCGCCGTGCTGCTGCTGCATGTGTGGCTGACCCGCACGGTGGCCGGGCGCAACCTTTTCGCCGTGGGCTCGAATGCCGATGCCGCGAAGGCGAGCGGCATCTCGCCCGGGCGGACCGTGTTCCTGAGCTTCGTCTTCGCCGGCCTGCTCGCGGGTCTCGCCGGCGTGCTGCAGAGCCTGACCACCAACACGGGCTCGCCGGTCTTCGGGTCGGAGCTGCTCGTCGCCGTGATCGCGGCCGTCGTCGTCGGCGGCACCCGCATCGAGGGAGGACGCGGCTCGGCACTCGGCACGCTGGGAGGCGTGCTGACCATAGCCTCGCTGACCACCGCGATGGAGTTCCAGTCGGTGCCCGCCTACGTCCAGCAGGTCGTCGCCGGATGCATCCTGATCCTGCTTGTCGTTCTGGACCGCACCGTGCGGCCGGGGCCCCGCAACCATGCCGCGGCAGGCGGTGTGCACTGATTTTACAGCCATTCGAAGGAGGAGACGATGGCGAACTGGAAACGTGGACTGCTTCTCGGGACACTCGCACTTCTGGCTTCCGCCAGTTGGGCGCAGGCCAAGACCGTCTGCTACGTGACGGCCGCCGACGCGCACGCCTATGCGACGCCGGCCAACGAGGCGCTGGAGGCACGCGCCAAGGAACTGGGCATCGAGATGATCACGCTCAGCCAGAACTTCGATGTGCAGACCGGCACGGAGCAGCTCGGCACCTGCATCGCGCGCAGCGTCGACGGGATCATTCTCTGGCCGCTCGACCCGCAGGCGTATATCCCCGGCCTTGCCCGCGCCCAGCAGGCGGGAATCCCGGCGATCCTGATCAACTCGCCGATGGACGAACAGGCCAACCAGTTCATCAAGTCGTTCACCGGGCCGGACGTCTACGAGGAAGGCGAGATGGCGGCGGACTCGCTGAACAGCGTGCTCGGCGGCGAAGGCTCCGTCATCGTCATCGCCGGACAGGCGGGCAACGGCACGACCATCGGCCGCGTCGGCGGTTTCGTTGACCGGCTCGCGGAGATCGGCAGCAAGATCGAGGTGCTGGACACGGTCAACGCCGATTTCGACCAGCAGAAGGCGCTGGTCGTGAGCCGCGACCTGATCACCCGCTTCGGCGACAAGATCAACGGCGTCTACGCCAATGACGACACGATGGCGCGCGGCTTCATCGATGCCTGGAAGGAAGCCAATCCGGGCAAGCAGACGCCGCCGATCGTCGGCATCAATGGCCAGAAGGACGCCTTCGCGTCGATCAAGTCCGGCGAGATGCATTCGACCATCGTCCAGTCGCCGGTCGAGGACGGCAAGCTGGCGATCGAGACGATGGCCGAGATCCTCGACGGCAAGGAGGTGGAAGCCCGCCGCCCGATCCCGCTGACGGTGGTGACGAGCGAGAATGTCGACAGCGTCGAACCGGCGTTCTGAGCTTCGATACACCTGAAAGACTGCAAGGGGCCCGGCGGCACAGCCGGGCCCCTTGTGCCTTGCACGCGTGTCTTCACGTCGCGCTCGAACACCTGTCCCAGACGAAATCGAGGCGGCGCACGGCGCGTCCCGGCACGCTCTCGAACACCGGGATTTCACGGCCTGGACGGGCAGGCTCTCCGCCACACAGCGCCAGCGAATGGCGCTCGCCCGCCGGCGAGGTCAGCATCGCCTGCCGAAAGGCCGGAGCAGAGAAGGCCGGGGAAAAACCGTCACCTGCGAAATGCGGCGGCACCCGGTCGGGATGGCGCCGGAAGGCGATGCGGCCCGGCGCCGGGAAGGCGAAGGAAAAGCTGTCGAGCGGCAGCGACAGGCCGAAGCCGGTCGCCTTGATGTAGCTCTCCTTCAGGCTCCAGAGCGTGAAGAAGCGGTCACGCTGCTGCGCTTCGGGCAAGGCCTCCAGATCCGCCACCTCCTCGGGCGCGAAATAGCGCCGCGCGATGCCGGGGCCGATGTTGCGGGTGGCCTGCTCGACATCGACGCCGACCGGCCCCTCCTCCTCGCCTGCAGCGACCGCCAGCGCGACAAGTCCGGTCGCATGCGACAGGTTGAAGGCGATGCGCGGCAGGCCGGCGGCGATTTCCGGCTTGCCCTGCGGTCCGGCATCGAAGCGCCAGTCACGCGGCGCGACCTGCGGATGGAAAAGCGACAGCACCTGGCGGACGAGACCGTGGGCCAGGGCAAACTGCCGGCGCAGGGCGGGGAAGCGAAAGCGGGCCATGCGCGCCAGTTCACTGTCGCTCAGGCAGTCTTGGCAGCCCGCAATCGCGGCGGCGGCCTCCGGCTCCGCGTCGCGGCAGAGCCAGACCGACAGACCGCGGCGTGCCGGATTTTCGGCGGGCCAGGAGCGCCAGGCCGCGGCGGCGCCGACATTGTTACTGGCGGGCGGCAAGTTCACCCTCGATCGCCCTTCTCATCCGCGACACGATGGCGAGGATATCGTCGTCCGAAAATGCCCTGGTGCGATAGAGAAACCGCAGGGCGCAGCCGTCGGCATAGGGCCGGGCAAAGGCCAGCATCTCGTGCGGCAATGAGGCACGAAGCGCCCCGCCCCTCGGCGCCAGCGCCAGACCGGCGGGCATGCGCTCGGTGACGTCATAGCCGTCAAGGGCGAAGCTGACGCCGGTAACCGGGTGGATGCGCTCGTCGGGCGGCTCCCCGATGAGCCGCGCCAGATCCTCGAAGCCGACATCCTGATGCTCCCGCGCCTCTTCGAGCAGCCGGTCAAGATACGCGACGATCTCGCGCGTCGGCGCTGCCGCGCAATCGAGGCGCACCGGCACGGCACTGAAAAGCAGCCCGAGCGTGTCGAGCAGTTCCGGCCGGTAGCGACCGTGCGTGGTGACGCGGATGATCAGATCATCCATGCCGACATGTCCGGCCAGCGCGCGATAGAAATGCGACATGAGATAGGGGAAGACGCCGGTGTTCATCTCCTTGGTCGCGGCGAGAAGGGCTTCGTGATCGCAGCCCAGCGCCACGCTCAGCGAGCGGCCGGACATGTCGTGCCTGTCGGGCCCGGCGATGAAACGCTTCATCGGCGGCGCGTCCTGGATATGCCTCAGCCAGTGGGCGGCCGAGCGGGACTTCTCGCCGCCGCACTGGAGCGCAAGCACCGAGCTGAAGGGCGTGCGCGGGGCGACGGCCATGCCTTTCAGCTGGTCCTCGATGTCGCGGCGGATGTATTCGCGCGACATGCCGTCACTGATCAGGTGATGCATCGACAGGACGAGACGCCCGGCACCGGAGGGCGCGGTCAGCAGCAGCAGGCGAAAGGGGCGTTCGGTCTCGATGTCGAAGGCCCGCTCCGTGAAGGTTGTCGCCAGCCGGTCGAACTCCGCTTCCCGCGCCTCGACCTCCTCGAAATCCTCTGGCCCGCACCGCGTCGGCAGGAAATACTGGCGCAGGCCCTCGGCGCCCGGACGGAACCGGAGGTGGAAGCAGTCGTTGCCGGCGATGACCTGCGATACCGCCTCGCGGACCCGGTCGGCAGCGCCGGGCGCGAACGGCATCTGCAGGATCATATTGATCGCGGCGCCGACCGCCTGCTGGCAGGAAATGGTGTAGATGGGCCGGTGTCGGCTGGTCGGCGGTCTAGCCTGGTCCTGCGAC
>NZ_JBLXFR010000010.1:0-98275 GCF_048261845.1 Stappia sp.
AGCGTCATGCCGGTGTTCTCGCGGGTGAGCGCCTCGCCTTCCTCGATCAGGCCGAGGATCGAGGGATCAAGTCCCTCGCGCTCGCCGATCATCGTCACGCGGACGTTCTGGCGGTGGATCTCGGCAAGGTCCCGGCGCACGAACCGCTCAAGCAGTCCCATCAGGAAGCCGACTTCGGCCGGCGGCCGGTTCCAGTTTTCCGAGGAGAAGGAGAACAGCGTCAGGATCTCGACGCCGCGCTTGGCGCTGTGCTTCACGATCCTGCGCAAGGCCGCGACGCCGGCCCGATGGCCCTCGGTGCGCGGCAACCCGCGCCCGATCGCCCACCGGCCGTTTCCGTCCATGATCACGGCCACGTGTCTGGGCACCCCGATACGCTCCCCCGCGTCAACCTGCGCGGAAACGCCAAGGTCTGCCGTGACCGTCATCCCGAACTCCTTGATCCGCCGACCGGACCGCGACTGTGCGATCAGATCTGGGAGATTTCCTGTTCTTTCTTCGCCAGCATGGCGTCGATTTCCGTGATCATCTCGTCGGTCATCTTCTGGACCCGGTCAGCCTGCACGCGGCTGTCGTCCTCGCTGATGTCGCCGTCCTTCTCGAGCTTCTTCAGCGTGTCCATGCCATCGCGGCGCACATGGCGCACGGCGACCTTCGACTGCTCGGCATATTTGTGCGCCAGCTTGATCAGGTCCTTGCGGCGTTCCTCGTTGAGTTCGGGAATCGGCAGCCGCAGGTTGGTGCCGTCGACGACCGGGTTGAGGCCGAGATTGGATTCGCGGATCGCGCGCTCCACGGCGGACACCATCGACTTGTCCCAGACCTGGACCGAAATCATCCGCGGCTCGGGAACGCTGACGGTCGCCACCTGGTTGAGCGGCATCTCCGAACCGTAGGCGGAGACGGAAACCGGGTCGAGCATGTTCGCCGACGCACGACCGGTGCGCAGTCCCGCCAGATCGGTCTTCAGAACGCCGAGAGCGCCGTTCATGCGCCGTTCCAGATCGCCAAAATCGATATCCTGGTCCGCCATCTTGTCCTCTTTTGTTGAAGCGTCCGTCCAGGAGGACCGGAACGATCGAAATCTTCGCGTCTTATTTCCATGACGCGGGCGGCAAAGGCAAGGCCCCCGGCCCTCTTTTGCGGGGACGGGGATGCCGGAAACCGCTGTCGGCGGCAGCTCCGCGCCGCAGGTCCGGCCGAAGTCCCGTGCCCGGCGGGTATCGCGTCAGTCGGCGATCACCGTGTAACGGCCGGCGCCATTCATCACATCGACAAGCGCGCCGGGCGTGCGAATCGAGAAGACGATCACCGGAATGGCATTGTCGCGCGCCAGCGCGATGGCGGTGGCGTCCATCACCTTCAGGTCGCGTCCGAGCACCTCGCCCGGCGTCAGCGTATCGTAACGCTCCGCGTCAGGCACCTTCTTGGGATCGTCCGAGTAGACGCCGTCGACACTGGTTCCCTTGAGGAAGGCATCGCAGCGCATTTCGGCGGCCCGCAGGGCGGCACCGCTGTCGGTGGTGAAGAACGGATTGCCCGTGCCGCCGGCGAAGACGATCACGTCGCCGTCCTCCATGTAACGCTCGGCGCTGCGCTGGGTGAAGGTCTCGCAGATCGAAGGCACCGGCACGGCCGAAAGCACGCGGGCCGGCACACCGAGCCGGCGCAGCGCGTCGGCCAGCGTCAGAGAGTTCATCACCGTGGCCAGCATGCCCATGTGGTCGCCGGTGACCCGGTTGCCGCCCTTCGCCGCGATCGCGACACCGCGGAAGATGTTGCCGCCGCCGACGACGACACCCACCTGGGCACCGAGGGACACGGCCTCGGCAATCTCCTTCGCGACCCGGTCCACCGTCTGCGGATCGATGCCGAAATCCTGCGATCCCATCAGCGCCTCACCCGACAGTTTCACGAGCACGCGCCGCCAGCGAAGTTTTCCCGTCATATTTTTCTCGCCGTTTCAGAGAAGCAGTTTGTCTTGGACACTCGCACGAACGCAAGCGGACAGGACACCCCGTCCGCTTGCGCTGCGCATAGAAGAAGGGCGCCGGAATGACCGGCGCCCCGTTATAGGCTTAGCTGCCGACGGCCGCCGCGACTTCCGCGGCGAAATCGGTCTCTTCTTTTTCGATGCCTTCGCCGAGCGCATAGCGCACGAAGCCCGTGAGCTTCACCGGCTTGCCGAGGGTCTTGGCGAACGCCTCGACGGCCTGCTCGACCGTGTTGTCCGGGTCGATGACGAAGGCCTGCTTGGTCAGCGTCACTTCCTCGTAGAACTTGCGCAGACGGCCTTCGACCATCTTCTCGATGATGTTTTCCGGCTTGCCCGACTCGCGTGCCTGCTCGGAGAAGATCTGGCGCTCACGCTCGACGACGTCCGGATCGAGATCCTCGACACCGAGGGACAGCGGGTTGGTCGCGGCGACATGCATCGCGATCTTGCGGCCGAACGCGGCCACTTCGCCGGCATCGCCTTCCGACTCGAGCGCCACGAGCACACCGATCTTGCCCATGTTGTCGGCAATCGCGCTGTGCACATAGGTGGCAACCGCACCGCTGGAAACGGAGAGAGCTGCCGAACGGCGCAGCGACATGTTCTCGCCGATGGTCGCGATCGCGTCCTTGATCGTGTCGGACACGGTCTTGGAGGAGCCCGGGAACGTCGAGGAGGCAAGCGCCTCGACATCGCCGTCGACGGCAAGAGCGGCCTTGGAGGTGCCGGCGATCAGCGCCTGGAAGGCCTCGTTGCGGGCGACGAAATCGGTTTCGGAGTTCAGCTCCACGACGGCGGCCTTGGTGCCCTCGGATGCAACGCCGACCAGACCTTCGGCCGCGACGCGGTCGGCCTTCTTGGCCGCCTTCGCCAGACCCTTGGTCCGCAGCCAGTCGATCGCCGCTTCCATGTCGCCGTTGTTCTCGGTGAGGGCTGTCTTGCAGTCCATCATGCCCACGCCGGTCTTCTCGCGGAGCTCTTTCACCATAGCTGCGGTAATGCTCATAGATCGCCTCGTTGACGGGTGTTTACCCCGGCACGTTTAGCCGAGGCCTTGCTTAAGATTGATGACAGGAGCCGCCGTGACGGCGGCAGCCGGCGAAACAGGGTCCGCCGGCCATCGCTTACACCGTCAGCCGGCCTGGGCCGGAGCTTCCTCGGCGACCGTTTCCGCCGCCGGCTGCTCGCCAGCGTCCGCGGTCTCGGCCACAGCCTCGACTTCGGCCTCTGCTTCGAGAGCCGGCTCCACCGGAGCCTCCTCGGCAGCGCCGACATCGACGCCCATGCCGCCCTGGGCACGCGAGATGCCGTCAATGGCGGCGCGTGCGATCAGGTCGCAATAGAGCGAGATCGCGCGGCCGGCGTCGTCATTGCCCGGGACCGGGAAGTCGATGCCGACGGGATCGCAATTGCTGTCGACGATCGCCGCGACCGGAATGCCAAGGCGCTTGGCTTCCTGGATCGCGATCGCCTCGCGATTCGTGTCGATCACGAAGATCAGGTCGGGCAGGCCGCCCATGTCCTTGATGCCGCCCAGGTTCCGCTCGAGCTTCTCGCGCTCGCGGTCCATGAACAGACGCTCCTTCTTGGTGAGGCCGCTCGGGTTGCTGAGCGTCTCCTCAAGCTTGCGCAGGCGCTGGATCGACTGGGAGATGGTCTTCCAGTTGGTCAGCATGCCGCCGAGCCAGCGGGCGTTGACATGGTACTGGGCCGAGCGGCGGGCGCTGTCGGCAACAGATTCCTGCGCCTGACGCTTGGTGCCGACGAGCAGCACGCGGCCACCGGCGGCAACCGTGTCGGACACGGTCTTCAGCGCCTGGTGCAGAAGCGGAACGGTCTGCGCCAGATCCAGAATGTGGATGTTGTTGCGCACGCCGAAAATGTAGGGACCCATCTTCGGGTTCCAGCGGTGCTTCTGGTGACCGAAGTGAACACCGGCCTCCAGCAATTGACGCATAGTGAAATCGGGCAGGGCCATGGCCGTGCAACTCCTTGATTTTCCGGTTGTACCTCCGCAGGGTGTGACAGCGCTCATGCGCCGACACCGGATGGACCCCGTCCGTGACGAAAACCGACCCTGCGTGTGGAATGCGCGCGTTATAAAGGGCGTTGCCCGCCAAGACAAGCCCCGCCGTCCCGCCTTTTGCCGCGCCCGCCGCAGAAAGATGCCGATGGCGAAGGGGCACGGGCCTGCGCGGGGCGAACGGCGAGGCGCGGCGGTGTCTGGAACCCGCCCGGCGGGAGGGCTCGCGGCCGCCCCTTCCCGCCTCAGGCCAGCTGCACCTCGATGACGCCGGGAATCGTCTTCATGGCGCCCGCCATTTGCGGCGTCAGCCGGTAACGGCCGGGAAGCTTCACCTCCACCTCCCGCTCGCCGCTCCCGCACAGCACGACGACGCTGACCTCGCCATCGCCGCGGTCTCCCAGGTGGCGGGCAAGACGTCGCGCCGCCTGCTCGTCCCGCAGGAACACCGTCAGGCTCTTCTGCACCCGGGAGGCTTCCTCCTCCAGCGGGCGGACGGACTGGATCCGGAGGCTCGGTTCGTCATCGCGCATGTCGGCGCCAACGAGAAGGACCACGGATTTGCCCGGTTCGACCGCGTCGCGATACTGCTGCAGGCTCTCGGAGAACAGCAGCGCCTCGTACTGGCCGGTCGGGTCCGACAGCCGGACGATGCCCATCCGGTTGCCCGAGCGCGTCTTGCGCTCCTGCCGCCCCAGCACCGTTCCCGCGAGCCGTCCGGCGGTTGCCCCCTGTTTCACGGCCTGCGCGAAATCGCTCCACATCTGCACCCGCATCCGCTCCAGCAGCGGGCGGTAGCTGTCGAGGGGATGGGCGGAGAGATAGAAGCCGATCGCCGCCTGCTCGCGCTGCAGCTGGTCGTCCGGCAGCCAGGGCGCGGTATCCGGCAGGTGGACCGTCTCGCCCTCCTCGCCGCCGCCGAACATGTCGTTCTGGCCGCTCTGCTTTTCCTCGTCCGTCCGCTGCGCGACGCCGACGATCCGGTCGATGCCGGCAACCAGCCGCGCCCGGTTGGCCTCCAGCGCGTCAAAGGCGCCCGCGTTGATGAGGCTTTCCAGCGTCCGCTTGTTGAGTTGCCGGGCGCTGATGCGGCCGGCGAAATCGCCGATCGACGAGAACGGCCGGTCCTTGCGCATGGCGATGACATGCTCGACCGCGCCCTCGCCGACGCCCTTGATGGCGCCCATGGCATAGCGGATCTTCTCGCCCTCGACGCTGAACTGGACGCCCGAGCGGTTGACGGACGGGGGCAGCACCTCGATCCGCATCCGCCGCGCCTCGACGCAGAAGTCGCTGAGCTTGTCGGTGTTGCCCAGATCCAGCGTCATCGACGCGGCCATGAACTCGACCGGGTGGTTCGCCTTCAGCCAGGCCGTCTGGTAGGAGACCAGCGCATAGGCGGCGGCATGGGACTTGTTGAAACCGTAATTGGCGAATTTCGCCACCAGGTCGAAGATCGTGCCGGCCTGCCCCTTGTCGACGCCGCGCTCGACCGCGCCGTTGACGAAACGGGCCCGCTGGACCTCCATTTCCGCCGCGATCTTCTTGCCCATGGCGCGGCGCAGCAGGTCGGCTTCGCCGAGCGAGTAGCCCGACAGAACCTGGGCGATCTGCATCACCTGCTCCTGGTAGACGATGATGCCGTTCGTCTCCTTCAGGATCGGTTCCAGCAAGGGATGCAGGTAGTCCGGCTCCTGCTCGCCGTGCTTGACGGCGTTGTAGACGGGAATGTTGTCCATCGGGCCGGGACGGTACAGCGCCACCAGCGCGATGATGTCCTCGAACCGGTCCGGCTTCATGCCGGCGATGGCGCGGCGCATGCCCTGGCTTTCCAGCTGGAACACGCCGACCGTCTCGCCGGCGGCAAGCAGGCGGTAGGTCGCCGGATCGTCCATCGGCAGCGAGGCCATGTCGACGGCGATGCCCTTGTCGGCGATCAGCTTCACCGCGACATCGATCACCGTCAGCGTCTTCAGGCCGAGGAAGTCGAACTTCACCAGCCCCGCCTGCTCCACCCATTTCATGTTGAACTGGGCGACCGGCATGTCGGAGCGCGGATCGCGGTAGAGCGGAACCAGCTGCTCCAGCGGCCTGTCGCCGATGACGACGCCGGCGGCATGGGTCGAGGCGTGCCGGTAAAGCCCCTCGAGCTTTTGCGCCATTGCCAGAAGGCGGGCGACGTTCTCCTCCTCGCGCTGCGCCTCCTGCAGGCGCGGCTCGTCGCGGATCGCCTGCTCCAGCGTCACCTGCTGGCCGGGCGCGGCCGGCACCATCTTCGACAGCCGGTCGACCTGGCCGTAGGGCATCTGCAGCACGCGGCCCACATCGCGCAGCACGGCGCGGGCCTGCAGGGTTCCGAAGGTGATGATCTGGGCGACCTGCTCGCGTCCGTACTTGCCCTGGACGTAGCGGATCACCTCCTCGCGGCGGTTCTGGCAGAAGTCGATGTCGAAATCCGGCATCGACACGCGCTCGGGATTGAGAAACCGCTCGAACAGAAGCGCATAACGCATTGGATCAAGGTCGGTAATGGTCAACGACCAGGCAACCAGCGAGCCCGCACCCGAGCCACGCCCCGGCCCCACCGGAATGTCCTGCGCCTTGGCCCATTTGATGAAGTCGGCAACGATCAGGAAGTAGCCGGGAAAGCGCATTCCCTCGATGACGCCAAGCTCGTAGTCGAGCCGGCTCCAGTAGTCCTCCTCCGCAACGCCCGGCGCCAGCCCGTGCGCCGCAAGACGCGCCGCCAGGCCCTCGCGCGACTGGCGTCGCAATTCCTCGACCTCGGCCGTGAAAGCGGCATCCGGATCCGCCGACGCGCCGGCGAATTGCGGCAGGATCGGCGCCCGCTTCAACGGCCTTGCATGGCAGCGCAGGGCGATCTCGACCGTGTTGGCGGTTGCCTCGGGCAGATCGGAGAACAGCTCCAGCATCTCGGCCCGGGTCTTGAAGCAATGGTCCGGGGTGAGCCGGCGGCGGTCGTCCTCGGCGATCACCCGCCCTTCGGCGATCGCGATCAGCGCGTCATGCGCCTCGTAATCGTCGCGGCTGGCGAAGAACGGTTCGTTGGTGGCGACCAGCGGCAGGCCGAGATCGTAGGCAAGCGCCAGCGTCGCGGGCTCGCTCGCGATCTCCTCCGGCATGCCGTGGCGCTGTATTTCCACATAGAGCCGGTCGCCGAACACGGCGGCCAACGCCTCCAGACGCGACCGCGCGCGGGCCTCCTCGCCTGCGCAGATCGCCTGGCCGACCGGCCCGCCGACACCGCCGGTCAACAGGATCACGCCGGCCGACTTTTCCAGGATGCGCGACAGCGGCACATGGGCGCGCATCGAGGGGTCGGTGTCGAGATAGGCGCGGCTGACCACGTCCATCAGGTTGGCATAGCCCTCGGCGTCGGCGGCAAGCAGCACGACATCGCTGAGATGCTCGGTCGCGCGCCCGCGCTTGATCCCGCCATCGCCGAAATCGACCGCGATCTGCACGCCCGGAATGGGCTGGATGCCCGCCCCCCAGGCCTTCTCGGAGAATTCCAGCGCGCCGAACAGGTTGGAGGTGTCCGTGATCGCGATCGCCGGCTGCTCGTCGGCCTTGACCAGATCGATCAGCCTGGCGATCGGCAGGGCGCCTTCAAGCAGGGAATAGCCGGAGTGAACCCTGAGATGAATGAAACCCGGACCGTTCATGTACCTGCACCACCGCGTGGCTCGGCCCGCCCGCCCCCGACGTTGCAGGCGCCCGCACAGCCGCATGGCCGGAGCACCCGCATGCCGGCAAGGCGATGCGCGCGTGATGGCATCCGGATGTCAGGTGGCCGGTTGTCAGGTGGCCAGATGCCAGGCGGCCGGATGCCAGGCGGTCAGTGTCGGGTCTCGCCCGGCCGATGTCGAGGCCGGGCCGCGAAACATCCCCAGTTGCCGCAGGGCCGTCCCCAGGCAAGGACGGCCGTACGCGCGCGGACCGGCCGCGCTCAGGCCAGGAAGAGCTCCGCCAAGGCATCGCTCCACAGCAGCATCGTCACCCCGAACAGCATCAGGGCGCCGAGCGCCATCAGGTCCTGGAACGTTTCCCGAATGTCGTTGAACATGGTGCCCTCCCGCGTTCCAAACTCTCGATTTCCGTAGTATGTTCATGTTTTGTTCTTTTTGCAACCCTGCCTCAATGGCGCATGCGTCCATGGTTATCGGAAGGTTAAACCGGCGGATTCCGGCCGGCGGATGGTTCGGCGGACGGGCGGGCAGGTTCCGGCGGCCAGACGGACCGCCAGCCGGTGCGCGTGGGGATCCGGTCACGGAGCCAAACGCGGGCACGGACCTGCAACGGGCGCGCGCACGCCGTGGCCGCATCCCGTGGGCCGGCGAGGTGATGATCGTTCATGTGAGGGAAGGAAATGCGGAAGCCGGGCCCAGTCCGTTCAGGCTCCGCTAGTCGGGGCCCGCTTCCCGGGCCCTGTTCCAGGCGCCATGCACGCACCGGCAGGCACGGTCGGCCCGGCTGTCATCCGGGAGATGTCGCACCGGCATCGCAGGCAGGAAGATCGGGGCCGCCCGAAAGCCGGAACAGCCCGCCGTCAGAGCTCGACGATCTGCTGATCCTTGAGCGTGATCCGCCGGTCCATCTTGCCGGCGAGCTCCATGTTGTGGGTGGCGATCAGGGCGGCCAGCCCCGAGGCCCGCACCAGCGCGACAAGCGCATCGAACACATAGGCGGAGGTGACCGGATCGAGATTGCCGGTCGGCTCGTCGGCCAGCAGCACGCGCGGTGCGTTGGCAACGGCCCGGGCGATGGCGACACGCTGCTGCTCGCCGCCGGACAGTTCGGCCGGCCGGTGATCCGCGCGCTGGCCGAGCCGCATATAGTCCAGCAACTGGCGCGCCCGCTCCTTCGCCTCGCGCTTGTCGAGCCCGCGAATGAGCTGCGGCATCATCAGGTTCTCGAGCGCCGTGAATTCCGGCAGCAGATGGTGGAACTGGTAGACGAAACCGACTTCGGTGCGGCGAATGCGGGTGCGGTCGGCATCGTCCATGGTGCCGCAGGCGCGCCCGCCGATATAGATCTCGCCGCTGTCCGGGCGCTCCAGCAAGCCGGCGATGTGAAGCAGCGTCGACTTGCCCGCGCCAGACGGCGCCACCAGCGCGACCAGTTCCCCCGGATGCAGGGCCAGATTGGCGTCGCGCAGGATGTCGAGCCTGCCCTCGCCTTCCCGGAAGCTCCGGTTGATTCCGGCAAGCACCAGCGGCAGTCCGCCCATGCCCTCGATGTCGTCCTGGTCCATCGTCATCGTCATTCGTACCTGAGCGCCTCGACGGGATCGAGCCGTGCCGCGCGCCAGGCCGGATAGAGGGTGGCCAGCAGGGACAGCACCATTGCCATGATCACGACCGTCATGGTCTCGCCCGTGTCCATGTCGGCGGGCAGCCGGCTGAGGAAATAGAGTTCGGGCGAGAACAGCTCGGTGCTGGTCAGCCAGGAAATGCCCTGGCGGATGCTCTCCACATTGAGACAGACGACAAGGCCGAGCACGAAACCGGCGAGCGTGCCGACAATGCCGATGCTTGCCCCGGTGATGACGAAAATGCGCATCACCGCGCCGCGCGTGGCGCCCATCGTGCGCAGGATGGCGATATCCCGCCCCTTGTCCTTCACCAGCATGGTCATGCCGGAAATGATGTTGAGCGCGGCCACCAGCACGATCAGCGTCAGGATCAGGAACATCACGTTGCGCTCCACCTCGAGCGCCGAGAAGAACGTCATGTTGCGCGAGCGCCAGTCGCTGACGAAGGCCGGACGACCGGCCCCCTCCTCCACGAGTTCGCGCATCCGCCCGACGCTGTCCGGATCCTCGGTAAAGACCTCGATGCCGGTGACGATGCCTTCCTGGTTGAAATAGAGTTGCGCCTCGGACAGCGGCATGAAGGCGATCGTGCCGTCATATTCCGACATGCCGATCTCGAAGATCGCCTTGATCGGGTAGCCCTTGACCCGCGGCGTCACGCCGAGCGCGGTAACATTGCCGCGCGGGCTGACCAGGGTGATGGTGTCGCCGACGGAAACCCCGAGCTGGCGGGCCATGCGCGTGCCGATGGCAAGCCCGGTGCTGCTGTCGAAGTCCTCGAACGTGCCGGAGGTGACGGTGTCGGACACAAGCGGCAACCGCCGGAGATCGGTCTCGCGCACACCGCGCACCAGCGCCCCGAAGGCGCCGGAGGGACCCGAGACCAGTGCCTGCCCCTCGACGAACGGCAGGGTGAAGGTGACGCCTTCGAGATTCTCGATTCGCGCCGCCACGGCATCGTAGTCGTCCAGCTCGCTGCCAATCGGCTGGATCAGGAGATGACCGTTGATGCCCAGGATCTTGGAAAGCAGTTCGCCGCGGAACCCGTTCATGACGGCCATCACGATGATCAGCGTCGCAACGCCGAGCATGATGCCGACAAACGAGAAGCCGGCGATGACCGAGATGAACGCCTCCCTGCGGCGAGACCTCAGGTATCGTCCGGCCAGCATCCACTCGAAGCCGGCAAACATCGGTGTCTCGCCCGATCTTGCCGGTTTGGCCGTCGCCTTTGCGGCTGCCTTCATTCCCGTTCCCCGTGCCACCTGCCTCGTATCGCCGGACCCGGGCCCTGCCGGCCCGGATGGAGCGAATTCAAACCCGCCACCGGAAACAGGTATTCGATGGTGCCTCCCGGCGTCCGGCATCTGCCCGGGCACAGTCGGAACGATACGGCGACCACCGGAACCGTACCGTCAGCCCTGAAGGGTCAGCCGACGAGTTCGTCGACCAGTCGATTGACCGCCTCTTGCGGCGAAATGGTGACCCGCTCGCCGCTGGCGCGATTCTTCAGCTCCACCACGCCATCCTTCAGGCCGCGCGGACCGACGATAAGCTGCCACGGCAGGCCGATGAGGTCCATGGTGGCGAACTTCGCACCTGCCCGCGTGTCGACGTCATCCACAAGCACCTCGATCCCGGCCGCCTCCAGCTGCCGCTCCAGATCGTCGCAAGCCGCGTCCGCTGCCTCGTCGCCCGGCTTGAGATTGACCAGCCCGACATGGAACGGCGCGACCGATGCCGGCCAGATGATCCCGTCATCGTCGTGATGCGCCTCGATGATGGCGCCCAGCAGGCGCGACACGCCGACCCCGTAGGAGCCCATGTGGACGGGCACGTCGACGCCGTCGGGACCGGTGACCTTCGCGCCCATCGGCTCGGAATACTTGGTGCCGAAATAGAAGATGTGGCCGACCTCGATGCCGCGCGCCGACATGCGATCATCCTCGGCGACCGCGGCATAGGCGGCCTCGTCATGCATCTCGTCGGTCGCGGCGTAAGGAGCGGTCCACGCATCGATGACCGGCGTCAGGTCGGCATCGAAGTCCGTTTCCTGGCCCGGGATCGGCAGATCGAGGATTGCCTTGTCGCAGAACACCTCGCTCTCGCCGGTGGAAGCGAGAATGATGAATTCGTGGCTCATGTCGCCGCCGATCGGGCCGGTGTCGGCGCGCATCGGGATGGCCTGCAGCCCCATCCGGTCGAAGGTCCGCAGATAGGCGACGAACATGCGGTTGTACGAATGGCGCGCGCCTTCCTTGTCCAGGTCGAAGGAATAGGCGTCCTTCATCAGGAACTCGCGGCCGCGCATGATGCCGAATCGCGGGCGCACCTCGTCACGGAACTTCCACTGGATGTGGTACATGTTCAGCGGCAGGTCGCGATAGCTCCTGACCGAGGCACGGAAGATGTCGGTGATCATCTCCTCGTTGGTCGGGCCGAACAGCATGTCGCGCTCGTGGCGGTCCTGAATACGCAGCATCTCCTTGCCGTAGGCGTCATAGCGGCCGCTTTCGCGCCACAGGTCGGCCGGCTGGATGGTCGGCATCAGCAGTTCGTGTGCGCCCGCCCGGTTCTGCTCCTCGCGCACGATCTGCTCGATCTTGCGCAGCACCCGCAGCCCCATCGGCAGCCAGGCATAGATACCGGCGGCCTCCTGCCGGATCAGGCCGGCCCGCAGCATCAGGCGATGCGAGACGATCTCCGCCTCCTTGGGTGTTTCCTTCAGGATCGGAAGAAAATAACGGGAAAGACGCATCGACTGGATCTCGGGCTCTTGTATGCGAGGGAACGGCACCGGAAGCGGCGCCCGAAGTTTCGGCAGTGAAACCGCATGCGCCGCCAAAACACAAGCCCCGCCGTGCCGATAGGCCCGCCGGCGAGACGAAAACAGCCCCTGCTTCCGGCCACCCGGGACTTCAAGACCTGCCCAGCAAAAAAAATGGGCTTCTTCTGCACAAAATGGTGACAGGCGGATAACGATGCGCTATTGTCCCTCCTCATAACAAGGCAAGAAGTCGCAAGGCTTACTCAGCCAAATAAACAGACATCGCGGTCTGAGTCTTGGGAGGAAGAGCCTTCTGGCGCGTCTTTATAGATCGCTGCCCGCCGAACAGATTTATATTTGCCTTTGGCGCATGAAGGTGCGATACGCGAAACCTAAAAAGCAAGGCCTTGTGCCTTGCTTTTTCTTTTCAGGCTCGCGTTTTATTTGACCCGTTGCTTGGGATAGCCCGCCGGCACCACATCTTCGGTTATGAAAAACCGAAAGTGCGTGACGCAAACTACTTTCCACGCAGGGTTCGTCGCCGCCGGTTGTCTCCCGGTTTGTCATTGCCCGTTGGGCGCGTTTCCGACGCGGTCATGGACCCACGCCGGGGCCAGTATCCGGGCCAAGACTTGAGGTCCAGACTTGGGGCCAGTATCCAGGGCCCTGACCCTAGCCGCGCTCCGCGAACCAGCGCTCCAGCGACATGACGGTCGGCAGCTTGCCGTTGGCGTCCGGCCATGAATCGACCGCGTAGGATGTCCCGCTCGCCGTATCCCGGATGACAGCGGTGGCATGGGGATACCGCCCGTCGAGAAAGAAGCCACGCGCCACCGGTCCGGACACGCTGTGATGCCGGAGATAGCCTTTCCCCGCCACGACCAGCAGGACGCTCGTGGTGTTGGTCGCCTCGTCGATACAGTCCATCTGACCGGGCACGCCGGCATTGTGCAGATCGTAGCCGCCGACATCCCTGTCCGAGCCGACGATCGGACCGATGGTGCGTTCCGACCAGGCGACGGCCTCCGCGATCGCGCGCCGCTCGGCCTCCGGCGAGGCACGGCCCCTGGCAAGGATCGACTTCAGCCGCGCAAGCTGGCGCCCCGACAGGTCGACGGGCGTCTTCCGGGCACATCCGAACGCGTGGCAGACATAGATCCGCTGCTGCTTCGGCGCGACGCCGTCATGTGCGCCGTACCAGGCCCGCGCGGATCCCGCCGACTGCCCGGCGCAGCCCGCGACCAGTGCCGCGCAGGCAAGCGCCCCGGCGAGCCCCGCCGCGCGCCTGACAACGGCCCCGGCGGCCCCGTATCGAATCATGGCTGTTCCCCCAGCGTGTCCTGCCTTCTTATCGCCCCTCCGATTGCCTGATGGAAGGGGACGCGCTAAGTCACCGGCAAAGTGACCGAGGTGCCGGCCGATCCGCCGGACGTCAACAATGCGAAGGACATCGTTCATGCAGCCAGTTCATGTTGTCGGCGGCGGTCTGGCCGGATCCGAGGCGGCCTGGCAACTCGCCCGGCGCGGCGTTCCCGTGATCCTTCACGAGATGCGCCCGACCCGCGCGACCGATGCGCACAAGACCCAGGACCTGGCCGAGCTGGTGTGCTCCAACTCGTTCCGCTCGGACGATGCGGACTACAACGCCGTCGGCCTGCTGCACGCGGAGCTGCGCGCGGCCGGATCGCTGATCATGGCCAGCGCCGATGCCCACCAGGTGCCGGCCGGCGGCGCGCTTGCCGTCGACCGCGAGGGATTCGCCGCGGCGGTGACCCGGGCGCTGGAATCTCACCCCCTCATCACCGTCGAGCGCGGCGAACTGACCGCCCTGCCGCCGGAGGACTGGGACAGCGTCATCGTCGCGACCGGTCCGCTGACCTCCCCCGCCCTGTCGGAAGCCATCCTGTCGGCAACCGGCGAGGACGCGCTTGCCTTCTTCGACGCCATCGCGCCGATCCTGCATTTCGACAGCGTCGACCTCGACACCTGCTGGTTCCAGTCGCGCTACGACAAGGTCGGACCGGGAGGCACCGGCAAGGACTATATCAACTGCCCGATGGACAAGGCCCAGTACGACGCCTTCATCGACGCGCTGATCGCCGCGCCCAAGGCCGAGTTCAAGGAATGGGAGGAGAACACCCCCTATTTCGACGGCTGCCTGCCGATCGAGGTGATGGCCGAGCGCGGCCGCGAGACCCTGCGCCACGGACCGATGAAGCCGATGGGCCTGACCAACGCGCACAAGCCGACGGAAAAGCCCTATGCGGTCGTGCAGCTGCGCCAGGACAACGCGCTCGGCACGCTCTACAACATGGTCGGTTTCCAGACCAAGCTGAAGCATGGCGGCCAGCTCGAAGTGTTCCGCATGATCCCCGGGCTTGAGGAGGCTGTCTTCGCCCGCCTCGGCGGTCTGCACCGCAACACGTTCCTGAATTCGCCGAAACTGCTCGACGGGACGCTGCGCCTGAAGGCGCGTCCGGCGCTGCGTTTCGCCGGCCAGATCACCGGCTGCGAGGGCTATGTGGAATCGGCAAGCGTCGGCTGCATGGCCGGCCTCTTCGCTGCCGCAGAGCGTCTCGGCCTGCCCTGCCCGCCGCCACCGGCGACGACCGCCATGGGCGCGCTGCTCGGCCACATCACCGGCGGTCACATCCTGCGCGACGAGCCGGGCCCGCGCTCGTTCCAGCCGATGAACGTGAACTTCGGACTGTTCCCGCCGGTCGAGGCGCCGAAGGTCGACGACGAGGGCAAGCGGCTGAAAGGCAAGGACAAGACCAAGGCCAAGAAGCTGGCGATGACGCGCCGTGCACGGGCCGACTTCGCCGGCTGGATCTCCGCCTCGGCGCCGCATCCCCTCGCGGCGGAATAACAGGCCCTGCCTGTCCCGCCTCAGGTGGCAGGCGCAGGCCGGGCGGCGGCAGGACCGCTGGTGGCAGCGGTTTCGCCATTGCCGTCGCCCTCCTCGGCTTCCGGAAGCCCGTCGTCCCGGCCGAGATAGGTGATGCTTGAGGGGAAGGCGAAATCCGATCCGTGCGCCCGCACGATCCGGCCGATCTCAAGCAGGATCTGTTCCTGCACGGCAAGAAATTCCGTGCGGTCGGCGGTCGCGATATAGGTGAAGAGCTCCAGGTCGAGCGAATAGTCCCCGTAGCCGACAAAGGACACGCGCAGCGCCACCTGGTCCGCCACCTTGGGGTGCGCGACAAGATACTCCCGCACGGCGGTGATGATCGCCAGCAGCGCGCCCGGATCGGTCTCGTAGCGCAGGCCGATCATGTGGCGAAGCAGGAAGCGGTCGCGCCGGCTGAAATTGACGATCTTGCGCTTGGCGAGATCCGAGTTGGACACCGTGATGATGGTGCGGTCGAGGGCGCGGATGCGCGTCGAGCGGATGCCGATCGCCTCCACGGTTCCCGACAGTCCGTCGAACTCGCAATACTCGCCAACACGCACCATGCGGTCGGCATAGAGGATCACGCCGCCGATCAGGTTTTCCAGCGTCGGCTGGGCGGCAAGCGCCACCGCCAGGCCGCCGACGCCGAGACCGGCGATCACGCCATAGACGGGAATGCCGATGCGGGTGGCTCCGTATCCCAGCAGGACAACCGCGAGCGCCAGCCCCGCAAGGCGGAAGGCCGAAAGGAGCAGGCTGGAATCGAGACTTCCGGTGGGAACCGCCGGATTCTTGGTGACCCAGCTCGCGAGGAAATCGACGGCCTGGTACGCAAGCCAGGCAATGCCGGCCCACATGATCGCCTCCGACACGGTTCCAACGACAATCATCGGCACGCCGGTGATGTTGACCTGATGATCGGCGAGATAGCGGAAGGCGAGGATCGTCGAGAACAGAAGGATCGGCTGCTGCATGCGCCTCAGCCGCCGCCGCACATCCGACAGGGGAACGGCCCGCCAGCGGTTCCAGCGCTGCAGGCCGATCGGCAGGCAGAAGGCCAGGACGGAGAGCAGGCCCAGCGAGATCCACTGCCAGACGGCCTGGTTTTTGAACTCCTTGCGCAACCAGTCCGGCCCGGCAAGAACCAGGTCGTACCAGCGCGGGGCGACAAGGTTGCCCGGTGTGTAGATGTAATAGGCGTAAAGGTCCTCGCCGGTATCCGAACGCGAGGGGAAGAGCTTGACGGCCTCGTAGTCATCGGGGATGCGGGAGACCGTCTCCTTGGAGACAAGATAACGGACTTCGCCCCTGTCCTTGCCCACCCGCGCGAAAACGATGCTCGTGCCGGGGATCGTCCAGCGGTCGGGCAGGTCGGCGGCTTCCCGGGCATGAATGAAGGCGCCCGCCTCCTGACCCGGCACCGAGTCGAGGTCGGGCATGTAGATCCGGTCCAGGATTTCCTGGAACTGCAGCACGATCTCGGTGCCCGCGCCATCGCGCGCTGTCTGCGGAATGTCGTCGAGATCGAAGACCTGCCGGGCCTTGGCAATCAGCAACCGCACCACGTCGAGGCGGCGTTCCTGGTCGGCGCTGAGGAAAACATTGCCGCTGTCCTGATATTCGTCGCGAACGCCCCGCCAGATCCGGTTCGCCTCGAACAGGAGAACCAGGAAGCTTTCCAGGGAGGCCCGCGGGCTGGACGTGTCGGGGGGAGCAATCGGGTATTCCCGGAAAAGCCGCTGCAAGTCGGGCACCCGGCTGCGGATGTCCTCTTCCACCTGCTTCGATCTGTCCGCCATGCCACCGCGCAGGACGCTTGGCTGGACGAGCCCGCCAACGGCGGACTGGGCCGCGGCCGGAACGGTCAAGGATCCGGAGAAGCCACTTAGCGCAGCAATCGCGAGGCACCCGGCAACGCCGAGGACGCGTCCGTATCGCCTGGCTGCCCGATAAGTTGAGAAAAACATGCCTGCCCCTTCCGGATCATCCGTTACGCTGTCCGGAAGCCATAGAGGGTAAACTTGAAACGCCCGTTAAGTTTGTGACGTCCTGCGGGCCGCCTTCCGCGATGACCGCCAGAGGATCCAGTTGCGCCGCAGGGCGGACAACTCCGCCCGGTCGCTCAGGGGATCGAAGCCCGGCCGCTCGATCCGCGCAAGCAGCGGCTCGACAAGGCACACCGGCAGGAAGGCCGGCACGATCTCGCGGGAGACGCAGTCGATTCCGGCGCGCGTCTGCGCAAGATGCCCGCGCGCGATGCCGGCAAGCGTCGCGACCGCCTCTTTCAGTTGAGGAGTGCACTTTGCCGCGAAGATGTCTTCCGGATCGACCCCGTGCGCATCGAGCAGGTCGGCAGGCAGGTAGAGCTGCCGCCGGCGGGCATGCCACGGCAGGGCCCGCAGCAGGCCGGTGATCGCATAGGCAACGCCGGCATGGCCGGCAACCGTCCCGGTTCCCGGATCCTTGCCGCCGGCCAGGATGATCGCCGCCAGCTGGATCAGCGCCGAAGAGGTCTCCCCGGCATAGCCCTCCAGATCCCCGAGACTGGGCATCGGATCGTCATAGAGATCGAAGACCCGGGCATCGATCAGGTCGTGAAACGCGGAAAGCGGCAGCCCGTAGGCCGCGATCACCGCCCGTATCCTGCCGGCGACCGGATGCTGGTCGACATCGGAGCCGGGCGGTGCGTCAAGCGCATCGCGCCACCACTGGAAGCGGATTTCGCCCGGCATAGGATCGGAGACGGTCTCCCGCGCCCGTGCAATCTCCATGTTGAACGCATAGAGCGCGGCAAGGGCCGAACGCGCGGGCTCTCCCGCATGGAGCAGGGAGAGGTAACGGTCGAAATCATGTTGTCGGACGAGCGCGAGGCAGTGATCGCCCCCCGCCGTGTCATCGGCTGTCATCGAACGACACCTAGCGCAGCGACGGGAAAAGTGGAGAGCAGTCGTGCACCGGTGCTTGCATCATCAAACCGCCAGCAGGACGGCGGCGACGGCCCGGTCCTCGGACAGGAGCACATTGTAGGTGCGCACGGCCGCACCGGTCGACATCGGATCGGCCATGATGGCGGCGGCGCGGGCGGCCTCGCGCAGCTCCCGCTGCAGGGGCACGAGATCCGTGCCGGTCCCGACCAGCAACACCTCGATATCGGCCGCTTCCTCGAACACTTTCTCAAGCGCGGCGACGTCCAGTTCCGACGCGGACGTCGCCTGGAACCCGTAGATGCCGCTCGGCACGCACAGGATCGAGCCGCGATGCGACATTCCGGCGAACCGGAAGCCGCCATCGCCATAGGCCTCGATCGGTGCGCGCCCGGGGAAATGAGCATCCCGGATGACAATGCCCTGTCCGCGTCCTGCCATCACGTGCGCCCGCTCAGGCGGAGGCGGCGGAGCCGGAAGAGCCCTCGTCCGCCTTGTCGGCATCCGCCCCGCCGTCACCGCCGGTGACGCTCGACGGGCGCAGCTTGAGGAGGATGAGGAACGGCGCGGCAAGGAAGATCGACGAATAGGTGCCGATGACCACGCCGAAAATCATCGCCAGCGTGAACGAGCGGATCACCTCGCCGCCAAACGCGTAGAGCGCGATCAGCGCCAGCAGCGTCGTCACCGAGGTCATCACGGTGCGCGACAGCATCTCGTTGATCGAGCGGTCGAGCAGTTCCGGCAGCGCCATCTTCTTGTAGCGCCGCAGGTTCTCGCGGATCCGGTCATACACGACGACCGTATCGTTCAGCGAATAGCCGATGATCGTCAGGATCGCGGCGATGCTCGACAGCGAGAACTCGAGCTGCAGGACGACGAACAGGCCGACGGTGACGACGATGTCATTGATCGTCGTCAGGATCGCCCCGACGGCGAAGTGCCATTCGAAACGGAACCAGATGTAGAACAGGATCACCACCAGCGAGGCGATGACGGCGATCATGCCGGCCTGGGCAAGTTCGCCGGAGACGCGCGGGCCGACCACCTCGACACGGCGGAACTCGACGCTCTCGCCGAACATCTCGCGCACCTGCGAGACCACCGCCTGCTGGGCAAGCTCGCCGCCTTCCGGCTGCTGCACGCGCACCAGCACCTCGTCGTCGCCGCCGAACTGCTGCACCTGCACGTCGCCCAGGTTGAGCGTGCCGAGTTGCGTGCGGATCGCGGAAATGTCCGCCGGCGATTCCATCGTCTTCATCTCGAAGACCGTGCCGCCCTTGAAGTCGATGCCGAAATTCAGCCCGACGGAAAAGAACAGCGCGATGGACGCGAGGAACATCACCGCCGACAGCGGGAAGGAAACGCTGCGCAGCCACATGAAGCGGATGCGCGTGTTGTCCGGGATCATTCTCAATAGCATGGTACGGGTCCCCGGAGGTCAGATCGGCAGGTGGCTGGGGCGCTTCCAGCGCACCCACAGGGCCACCAGAAGACGCGAAACGGTGAAGGCCGAGAACACCGTGGTGAAGATGCCGATCGCCAGCGTCACGGCAAAGCCCCGGATCGGACCGGAACCGAGCTGGAACAGGATCAGCGCGGCGATCAGCGTCGTGATGTTGGCATCAAGGATGGTGCCGAGCGCGCGCGAATAACCGGCATCGATGGCGCTGATGGCGGAGCGCCCTGCCCTCGCCTCCTCGCGGATGCGCTCGAAGATGAGCACGTTGGCATCGACCGCCATGCCGATGGTCAGCACGATGCCGGCAATGCCCGGCAGGGTCAGCGTCGCCTGCAGGAAGGTGAGCGCGCCGAAGATCAGGATGATGTTGGTGGCCAGCGCCAGATCGGCGATGATGCCGAAGCGCCCGTAGGCCATCACCATGAAGACAACGACCAGCCCCGCGCCGATGATCGAGGCGATGCGGCCGGCATCGACCGAATCCTGTCCCAGACCCGGGCCGATCGAGCGTTCCTCGACGACCGTCAGCTTGGCCGGCAGCGCGCCGGCGCGCAGCAGAACGGCAAGGTCATTGGCGCTTTCGACAGTGAAGCTGCCGGAAATCTGCCCGGAGCCGCCGGTGATCGGCTCGCGGATGACCGGCGCGGAAATCACTTCCTGGTCGAGGACGATGGCGAAGGGACGTCCGACATTGCGCTGGGTGACGACCGAGAAGGTGCGTGCGCCCGACGTGTTGAAGCGGAAGTTGACCACCGGCTCGTTGGACTGCTGGTCGAAGGCGACCTGCGCATCGATCAGGTCCTCGCCCGACAGGAGCGGTGCTTCCTCGAGCAGGTAGGGGAATGGCGGATCCTCGGCCGAATACATCACGACCGTCCCGACCGGCGGACGGGACTGCATCGCCTGTTCGGCCGACATGGACTGGTCGACCATGTGGAAAGTGAGCTGGGCGGTCTGGCCGACGAGTTCCTTGAGCCGCTGCGGATCGCCCTCGCCCGGAGCCTCGACAAGGATGCGGTCCTCGCCCTGGCGCTGGATGCTGGGCTCGGTGGTTCCGAATTCGTCGAGGCGCAGTCGAATCACCTCGATGGACTGCTGCACGATGGAGCTGATGCGCTGTGCCAGGCCTTGTTCGGTATAGGAGAAGCGCACGAGACCGTCGTCGGCCACGGTCATCTCGAACTCGTCGACAGCCTGGCCGCCGAACACGTTGGTGACGAGCGGGTTGGTGAGTCCGGACAGACGCGTGCGCGCCTCGTCGAGGCGCGTCAGGTCGCGGATGCGCACCTGCGTGCCGTTGCCCTGCACGCCAAGACCCGTATAGCCGATGCGCGGCTCCTCGCGCAGGGTCTGGCGAATGTCGCCTTCCAGCGTCTTCAGCCGCTTCTGGATGTAGTCGGTCCGGTCGACTTCATAAAGCAGATAGGCACCGCCCTGCAGGTCGAGCCCCAGCACGATCCGGCTCTTGGGAAGCCAGTCGGGCATGGCCCTCAGGGCCGCGGGAGACAGGAAGTTCGGGAGGGTCGTGATCGCCCCGACGAGAATGACGAGGACGATCAGGACGATCTTCCAGCGCGCGAAATAGAGCATGGCGTTGCCGTTTCTGCTGTGCCGTCGGCGCGACCCGTCAGGCCGCGCCGGGAAAAAATGGCATCAAGGCCGGTGTCAGCCGTTGTCCTTGACCGGTTCGGACTTGGACCGCACTTCCGTGATCATGCTGCGCACGGCGCGAACCTTGAGGCCTTCGGCCAGCTCGAGCTGGACTTCGCTTTCGTCGACGACCTTCGAGACCTTGCCGATGAGACCGCCGGCGGTCACCACCGTATCGCCACGGCGCAGGTTGGCGACCAGTTCCTGGTGCTGCTTCATCCGCTGGCGCTGCGGGCGGATGATGAGGAAGTACATGATCACGAAGATCAGCACGAACGGAAGGATCGACATCAAAAGGTCGGGGGTCGAACCCCCGGCACCCTGTGCGTAGGCGGGCGAAATCAGCATATGTGTCTCCCTGGCCGGCCCTGCCCCTGCGTCCGAGCGCAGGCACGGCAAGTCACCGGCAACTGAACCAAAAGTCGCGCGGACTATACAAGTCGCGCCCGGCTTTGCAAGGCGAACCCGTGGAAGCGCGGAAAGCTCCGCACGGCCGTTCCCGGTCTTGGGGCATGGCCGTCACCATGCTAGGACGTGGACTCATAATTGTGCCGGAAACGGCGTCCTCCCCGCGGCCGTCCCCCGGCCGCCACCAGACAACCAGAACAAAGACCCACGGCACAGATATGGATCCCCAGCAACACGACAAGTCCGAAATCGCCGCAATCGCATCGCGGCTGGACACATTGATCGGCCTCATCGCACGCGCGGTGCCGCCGGAGCACGCCGCGCCGGATTTTTCGGCAGCCGACGCCTTTGTCTGGCACGCGGGCGAAGCCACGCTCGAACCGGTCGAGCGTGTCAACAGGATCGACATCACGCTGCTTCAGGGCGTCGACCGGGCCCGCGACCAGCTGGTCGACAACACGATGCGCTTCGCCAGCGGCTTTGCCGCCAACAACGTGCTGCTGTGGGGTGCGCGCGGCATGGGCAAGTCCTCGCTGGTCAAGGCGACCCATGCCCATGTCAACGCGATGCTCGCACGGGACGGCAAGGATGCCCGCCTCAAGCTGATCGAGATCCACCGGGAAGACATCGAGAGCCTGCCGGCGCTGATGAAGCTGGTCAAGGCCGGCGGTCACCGCACCATCGTCTATTGCGACGATCTCAGCTTCGACAGCGGCGATGCCTCCTACAAGTCGCTGAAGGCCGCGCTCGACGGCGGCATCGAGGGGCGTCCCGAGACCGTGCTGTTCTACGCGACCTCCAACCGGCGCCACCTGCTGCCGCGCGACATGATCGAGAACGAGCGCTCCACCGCGATCAATCCCGGCGAGGCCGTCGAGGAAAAGGTGTCGCTGTCCGACCGTTTCGGCCTGTGGCTGGGCTTCCACAAATGCAGCCAGGACGAGTTCCTGGCGATGATCGAGGCCTATGTGGAGCATTACGGCCTCGACCATGACGCCGAAACGCTGCGAGCCGAGGCGCTGGAATGGGCAACGACGCGCGGCAGCCGTTCGGGCCGTGTCGCCTTCCAGTTCATCCAGGACCTCGCCGGCCGTCTGGGCCGAAGCCTGCAGGGCTGAACGCTCCTTTCAACCAGGAATTGATTTTTCGCTGCCGGATTCCCACCTCGCGGGTTCAGGACATGGCGGAGAATCCCAACTGATGCCCGGCAGGAAAACGGTTTCGGCGGCAATCGCGCTCCTTGCAATTGTCCTGGTCGCGGCTGTTCTGGCGAGCGGGCTATCCGATTTCGATGTTTCGGGTCGCGACAGCCGGCAGCTCGTCTTCGCCTCTCCGGCCGGGAACCTGTCAGGAACCCTGCTGCTTCCCGCCTCCGGCGAGACACGACCGCCGGTCGTCATCGTCGTGCACGGCGACGGCCCGCAGGACCGCTACTCGGCCGAAGGCTACCTGCCGCTCTTCAATGCGCTGCTGGATGCGGGGATCGGCGTTTTCAGCTGGGACAAGCCCGGTATCGGCGGAAGCGAAGGCGACTGGCGCGACCAGTCCATGGCCGGCCGCGCCGCCGAGGCCGAGGCCGCGCGGGACGCCGTAAGGCGGAACGCCGGCAACCGGGCCGGCCTCATCGGCTTCCTCGGTTTCTCCCAGGCCGGCTGGGTGCTGCCACGGATCGCCGCGCGAGCCGGGGACGAAACGTTCTTCGTTCTTGTCGGCGGCGCGGTGAACTGGCAGCGCCAGGGCGACCATCTGACGCGCAGCAGGATGCGACAGGACGGCACATCGGACGCGCGGATCGCGGCCGAGATCGCCCGGCAGAACGCGGCCGAGGCGGCCCTTGCGGATGTGGCGGAAGGCGCGGCCCGCGATGCCGCCGCCGCAGCCCTTTTCGGCGTGCCTCGCGAGCGCGCCAGGTTCATCCTGCGCAACCGGGATGCCGACGCCAGCGCCGACCTGCAGCGGGCCGGAGCGCCGTTCATGGCGATCTGGGGCAAGGACGACCTGAATGTCGATGCGCGAACCAATGCCCGCGACTATGAGCAGCTCCTGCGCCCCAACAATCCGGCCAACCGGGTCGTGCTGATCCCGGACGCGACCCACGGCCTGCTGCGGGCCCGGCTTTTCAACTACCAACTTCCGCAGGACATGCCCTGGTGGGCCCGTGCCGCCTTCGTCCTTCTCGGCCGGTACGCCTATGCCGAGGGTGCAATCGCGACGATCGTCGACTGGATCCGCGAGCTCCCGGCACGGTGATCCCGTGCCGGCCTTGCCTCAGCGCGGCGGCTTGATGCGCGGAACGACCTGTTCCGGCCCGAGCTTCGGCGCGGTTCCGGCCAGCGGATCCTCGCCGGCGGCGGCCTGCTCGGAAATCGGCGGGCCGCTGTAATTTGCCGGCGGGGCGACGCTCGAGGACTGCTTGCAGTCGGTCAGCCAGACGTCATAGACGGCATGCTCCACGGCATGCAGGCCGGGGCTCGCCGCGAACATCCACCCGGTGAAGATCCGCCGCACCTCGTTGTTCAGCGTGATCTCGTCGACCTCGACAAAGGCCGTCGTCTGCGGTGCCTCGGTCTGCGGCCGGGTGTTGCACTCGCGCGGGGTCACCTGCAGCGCGCCGAACTGCACCGTTTCTCCGACATAGACGTCGAACGCGATGATGCGGCCGGTGATCTTGTCGAGCCCGGAGAAGACCGCAACAGGATTGACGATCTTCTCGGCCAGGGCCGGCGAGGAAACACCGGCCGATGCCCCGAGCGCGATCAGGGTGGCGGCGAGCACGCCCGGCCCCCGCACGACACCGGCGCGCCCATTCCGCAATCCCGCAAAACGCATCATCCGCTACTTCCCCGTACAGATCGCCTGGTCACGCATGTGACAGGTCCGCGAGCCGCTTGCGCGCCTCGACAACCCGGTCGCGTCGCTCGACCAGTTCAACCCGCTTCTCCTGCTCGGCCGCCACGATCTCTTCCGGCGCCTTGGCCACGAAAGCGGCATTTCCGAGCTTCTTGTCGATGCGTGCGATCTCGTCGTCGAGCTTGCCTTCTTCCTTGGCAAGGCGCGCCGCTTCCGCACCAAGATCGATGAAGTCGGCAAGAGGAAGGCAGAAAACCGCTTCTCCACTGACAATCTGCACCGACCCGCGCGGCGGCCCGTCGGCATGCGAGATCGCCTCCACCCTGGCAAGGCGCAGGATCGCGGCCTCATGCACATTGAGCCGCTGGCGCGTCACCTCGTTGGCGCCGGTCACCACCAGCGGCACCTTGGCGCCGGCGGGAACGTTCATCTCGGCGCGCACGGACCGGATCGAGGAAATCAGGTCGACCACCCAGTTGATCTCCGCCGCCGCATCCTGGTCGCCGCCGACGGACCGTGGCCAGCGCGTATGGACGAGCAGGTTGGCCCGGCTCGCGGCCGCGTCCTCCTCGACCGCGCGTGCCCAGAGCTCTTCGGTCATGAACGGCATGAACGGATGCAAAAGCTTGAGGATCTCGTCGAGAACCCAGGCCGCGGTCGCACGGGTTTCCGCCTGGGCAGCCTCGCTGCCTTCATTGAAGATCGGCTTGGCGAATTCCAGATACCAGTCGCAGTAGCTGTTCCACACGAAGCGATAGGCCGCGCCCGCCGCCTCGTTGAAGCGGAAGCCCTCAAGCGCCTCGGTGACCTCGGTGACACACCGCCCGGTCTCGGTGACGATCCAGCGGTTGACGGTCTCGCGGACGGCGGACGGATCGAACCCTTCCGGCCGGACGCCGCCGTTCATCTCGACGAAACGCGCCGCGTTCCAGAGTTTCGTGACGAAGTTGCGATAGCCCGCGACGCGGCCCGTCGCCAGCTTGATGTCGCGCCCCTGGGCGGCCATCGCCGCCAGCGTGAAGCGGAGCGCGTCGGCGCCATATTCGTCGATCAGGGCCAGCGGATCGATGACGTTGCCCTTCGACTTCGACATCTTCTGGCCCTTCTCGTCGCGGACCAGGGCATGGATATAGACCGTGTGGAAGGGCTCGGTCTTCATGTAGTGATCGCCCAACATCATCATCCGGGCGACCCAGAAGAAAATGATGTCGAAACCGGTGATCAGCACGCTCGTGGGATAGTAGTTGGCAAGCTCCGGCGTCTTGTCCGGCCAGCCGAGCGTCGAGAACGGCCACAGCGCCGAGGAGAACCACGTGTCGAGCACGTCCTCGTCGCGGTAGAGCGCGATGCCGGACCCGTCCTCGCCGCTCTCCCAACGGGCCAGAGCGGTCTCCATGTCAACGACCTCGACGGCCTTGCCGTAATGTTCCGCCGCCGCCGCGCAAGCCTCTTCCTCGCTGCGCTCGACGAAGATCCGGCCGTCCGGTCCGTACCAGGCCGGGATGCGGTGCCCCCACCACAGCTGGCGCGAGATGCACCAGGGCTGGATGTTCTCCATCCACTCGTAATAGGTCTTGTCCCAGTTGCGCGGGACGAAATTGGTCCGCCCCTCGCGCACGCTGGCGATCGCCGGCTGGGCCAGCGTCTTGGCGTCGACATACCACTGGTCTGTCAGCAGCGGCTCGATCGGCACCCCGCCGCGGTCGCCATGCGGGACCGCGTGCGTGTGCGGCTCGATCTGTTCGAGAAGGCCGGCCTCCTCCATCTTTGCGACCAGCCGCTTGCGCACGTCGAACCGGTCGCAGCCCTCGAAGGCCGCGATCGTCGCGGTCAGCTCCGCGCTCTCGGCAACACCGTCGAGGAACTCCGCGTTCTCGGCAAGGCGGACCTTCGCCTCGCGGTCGAGCACCGAGATCATCGGCAGATCGTGGCGCTTGCCGACCTCGAAATCGTTGAAGTCATGCGCCGGGGTGATCTTCACCGCGCCCGATCCCGCATCCGGGTCGGCATAGTCGTCGGCGACGATCGGAATGCGCCGGCCGACCAGTGGCAGCACGACATGCTTGCCGATCAGCCCCTTGTAGCGCGGGTCTTCCGGATTGACGGCGACGGCGGTGTCGCCGAGCATCGTTTCAGGGCGCGTCGTCGCAACGGTGATGTAGTCGCGCGTTTCGAACTCGGTCGGCTTGCCGTCCTCGTCGAAGGCGACAGGCGCCTCGAAGGTCTCGCCGTTCTCCAGCGGATAACGGAAGTGCCAGAGGTTGCCCTTCACCTCGACCTGCTCGACCTCGAGATCCGAGATGGCGGTCAGAAGCTTCGGGTCCCAGTTGACCAGCCGCTTGTCCTTGTAGATCAGGTTGTCGCGATAAAGCCCGACAAACACCTCGAGCACGGCCCTGGACAGGCCCTCGTCCATGGTGAACCGCTCGCGCGACCAGTCGCAGGACGCCCCCAGACGCTTCAACTGGTTGAAGATCATGCCGCCGGACTCGGCCTTCCACTCCCAGATGCGCTCGACAAACGCCTCGCGCCCCATGTCGCGGCGCCCTGGCTCCTTGCGCTCGGCCAGCTGCCGCTCCACCACCATCTGCGTCGCGATGCCCGCATGGTCCATGCCCGGCTGCCAGAGCACATCGCGCCCGCGCATGCGCTCGAACCGCACCAGCACGTCCTGCAGGGTGTTGTTGAGCGCATGGCCCATGTGCAGGGAGCCGGTGACATTCGGCGGCGGGATCACGATCGAGAAGGACGCCGCCCCCGGCTCGGCGCCGGCGCCGGCCCTGAAGGCATCTGCATCTTCCCAGGCCTTCGCGATCCTGGGTTCGACTGTGGCGGCATCATAGGACTTGTCGAGCATCGGTTTTCCCGGGGAACTGTGGACTGAACGCGTGGTTACTCGCTGGCATGTCGCCAAGTCAACCGTCGCGCGCATGCGGTCTGGAAACGAAAACGCCGCCCGGAGGGCGGCGTGGCGAGCGGACATCTCGGCGCGGATCAGCGTCCGCGCGATACCCGCTCGATCTCCTGGCGTACGAGCCGCTCGACGAGCGGGGGAAGATTTTCGTCGAGCCAGCCTTTCAGCATCGGCCTGAGCATCTCCTTGACGAGATCCTCCAGCGTGCGGGCATTGTTGGAAAGGATCGTGCCGGCGAGGTTGTGGAACGCGGCCTGCACGGCCTGGTCGGCCGAAGGAGACAACAGCTCCTCGGTCGTGCTTTCGCGCGGAGCGCGTGCCCATTCCGTCGACTTCGGCGCATCCGCTTCGGCGGTTTCGTCGACGAACGCCACGTCACCGATGTCTTCTTCCGCGGTCGCAAGCCCTTCAACGAGATCGAAGTCGTCGGTGTCGACGGCCTGGTCCTCGGTCAGCTCGAGAACATCATCGATGACCGCCTCGGGCTCCGGCTCGGGTTCGGGATCCGGTTCGACCTCCACGTCGTCATCGCCGGCGGAATCAAACAGCTTGTCGAGATCGTCCTGCGACATCTCCTCGCCGGCGTCGGCCAGTGCATCGTCAACCGCTTCGACCCCGGATGCTGCCTCGGCCTTGCCATCGGACGGCGTATCCTCATCGGAGATGATCCGGCGAATGGACGCCAGGATTTCTTCCATGGAAGGTTCTTGAGCCTGATTGGCGTTAGCCATACCGATCCCCGCACTCGACTACTCTGCGCCCGACGGCCCGGCTGAAGGACCGTGGCATCGCGCCGGCTGCGCCAACTGGCATGCCGACTCGATCTTGCAGAATATAACGCGTTAACCCGCCGGGGGAAAAGCGTGACAACGCCACGAACCGGCCCGGCGGCCTTGTCAAGCGCAACAATTCCCCGATTCGGCCGCTTTTGCACGTGAAACCCGATGGCCGGAGCCACCGGGCCGTGCACAGCCTCCCCGAAAACGGTCGCAGCGACCTCGGCTCAACGACCGTCGGGCGTGCGAATGCCGTACCAGCTGTTGCGGACCTTCTTGTAGTGCGCCTTCTCGTCGTGAAGGGTGACACCCAGACCGATGCGGTCCGCCGTCAGTGCGCCCGTCGTCGACAGCAGCGCGTAGGCCGCCACCGTGCGATTGCGCTGCGAGCTGATCAGGCTGACCCGGCTGTCGACCAGTTCGAACTGGGCGTTCAGCACGTCGAGCGTGGTGCGCTGGCCGACCCGCTGCTCTTCGATCACGCCCTCGAGCGCCAGCTGGTTGGCCGCCACGGCATCCTGCGCTGCCTGGATCGAGGCCTCGGCCGCCTGGTACTGCCCCCAGGCGGAAACGATCGAAGCGCGGATCTGATCGCGCGCGACATCGAGCTGGATCCGGGTCTGCCCGAGATCTTCCTTGGCCTGGCGCACGCGAGAGGAAACCGCCCCGCCCTGATACAGGGGAATCGAGACCCGGCCGAAAATGCTGGCGCTGTCGACCGTGTCTGTGTTCGGCGAGTTCAGCGGGCTCCACTGGCGCTGCATGTCCGCTTCAAGCGTCACTGTCGGCAGCAGTTCGCCCTCGACCGTCTTCACGCCGAACGTGCCGGCATCCACCAGATGCTGTGCGGAGAGGATGGAGGGATGGTCGCTGGCGCCCGCCTTGAGCGCCGCGTCGAGCGTCTTGGGCAACTGCCGGTAAATCGTCGTGCGCGCGGACAGCGACTTGGGATCCGAGCCGATGATCTGGCGATAGACGGCGCGGCTGCTGTTGACGTTGGCCAGCGCCAGGTTGAGTTCCGATTGCGCCTCGGAAAAACGGGCGCGCGCCTGCGACACGTCCGTCCGGGTGCCTTCGCCGACCTCGAAACGGTCTTCGGCGGCGCGGACCTGCTCGGCCAGGAATGTCAGGCTGCTGCGCCGCAGCGAGACGATGGCCGTGTTGCTGATGACATCCATGTAGGCCGTCGCCGCCTGAAGCAGCACCGACTGTTCCGTCGCGCGAAGGCTTTCGCGCTCGGACCGCACGACAGCCTCGGCCTGGCGGACCGAGTTCACCGTTCGGAAGCCGCGAAACAGCGCCTGTGACAGCGACAGGCCGACCGATGCCGTATTGCCGTAGCGATGACGTCCGGGATCGGATTTCGAGTATTGCGAGCCGACGTCCACACGGCCGAAAATCTGGGGCCGCCAGCCGGAAAGGGCCTGCGGCACCGATTCGTTGACGGAACGCAGTGCCGCACGCGCCGCGTTCAACGTCGGGTTTGCCGAATAGGCCTGGCCAAGTGCCTCGCCGATCGATTGAGACCGTGCCGTCGCGGGCACGCCCGCCCCCGCCACGGAAATGGCGGCTGCAATGAGCCAAGAACCCGTCCGATTCACCTTGAACACCCCTGTACAACTCCGGAATTCAGCGGCGCGCACGGCCGTGCACACTCGCCGTCATCACTTTGACGCGGATCCCTGCGATCCGATTTCCTGTCCGTACCGGATCCACGGCTTGTCGGTCCGCCAGCCGGCGTCCACCGCTTTTCGATCCTTCCGCCCGGCCGGTCGCCGCGTGGCAACCTGCCGATACCCCTTCCCGTCCGCGCCGATCTTGCGACGTCTTGCGCCGGTCGGCTCCGTGCGGGAGTGGCAATGTCCGGCGGCAACACTCCGGCCCGTGATCCGGGCAGGCTGCCGCGCCGATACTGTTATCTCCGTCCGGTCGGGTGACAACCTTTGAAAGCACTGCGGCAATGCATTCGCGCACCGCTGCGACCTCTGGGCAACACCCGTTGCAACATTGCCGGACCACAAAAAAAGCCGCCGGCGCTGAACAGCGCGGCGGCCTCCTTGCATCCCCTGCGTCACTTTCGTCAGAAGACGAATTCTTTCGGCTGCTCGAAGCCCGGCAGCACCTGCGCCGAAGCGTTGAACGCAAACCGTCCCGAGACGACATCGCCGGAGCGCACATGCAGCTCGGCGGTTCCCGAGCCGCCGCGACCGCGAATGACGACCAGTCGCCCGCCATCCTTGAGCTGCGCCGTCAGCGCTTCGGGAAGCCGTTCCACCGCGCCGTCGATCAGGATCACGTCATAGGGGCCCTCGGATGCGGCGCCGGTGACCAGGTCGCCGTCGATCACCGCGGCATTCTCGATGCCGAGGTCAACAAGCAGTTCCGACGCGGCGGCAACCGTCTCAGGGTCGTTGTCCAGACCGACGACCGAGCCGGCGAGCTGCGCCAGGACCGCGACGCCGTATCCCGTGCCGCATCCCACGCAAAGAGCGACCTCGCCGGGGCGGACCGCCGCGAGCTGAACAAGCTTGGCAAAGATATGCGGCTTCATGAGATAGCGCGGGCTCGCGCCGGAGGTCAGCGCGATATCCTGGTCGCTATAGGCGATGCAGCGCCTGGAGGCCGGCACGAAACGCTCGCGAGGCACCGCCTCCATCGCGTCGAGAACCCGCAGGTCGGTAACGTCGTTGGTTCGCAGCTGGTTGTCCACCATGTGGGTGCGAACCTGCTCGTAGTCGCCCATCGCGCGCCTCTTCCTTTGCCGTTTCCGGCACGCCTGCCATGTGTCGGGCGTGCGGATCCCGTCGTGCCTCTCCGGCGCCACCCGTCCGGGCCGGACGCGCCGTTGTGATCATAGTCCCGGTTCCTTAGCGGTGTCCGGCCCGCCTGACAAGCGGGACAAGCGCCGCAACCATCCGATACGCTCAAACGGCAGCATAACGGATTAATCACGCCATCGCCGGCACACTCTTCGGCACGAAACGGTGCAAGGCGTTCAGTCCTCGATCCGTCGCGCGCCCGAGCCCTGCGGACATTGCCCGCGCCGTCTCCGGCTGTTGCCCAAGATTCAACCTGTCACAAGGAACGATGACGGCCGGAAGCCGGAGGACCTATTGATGTTGCTTGGTGATCCCCACGACAAGGGACCGGCGGACAGCGGCTGGTCCGTCGACTGGCGTTTCCACCAGTTGCTGATGAAACTGAAGCGCCAGGACCTGATGCCGCTGCTTGTGCGGCTTGCCCGCTACCGTTTCGGAACGAGCGAGCTGTCGCTGCTGACACGACAGCAAAAGGCGATGCTCGTCATCGACTGCGAGAGGGAACTCGCGGTCACGATGTCGGACAAGGGCCAAAGGCAACGGGGGCCGAAGCCGTCCTGAGGGTCGCACCTGCGGGGGACCGTCGGCAAGCGCCCGCTGGCGGCTGCCCTCTAGCGAGCGCTGGGAGGCTTGAACGGCAGGTCGTCCAGCGTCAGGCCGGAATGGACCCGAAGCCAGTAGATGCCCGCAAACAATACGCCTGCGACAAGCGTCGTCAGCAGCGCCTTTTTCAGCAGTTGCGGACGTCCGGGTGCGCTCGACTCGGTGCCGGGCGTTACCTCGCCGGCCTCCTCCTGCGTCACGACCCCGATCGGCAGGATGGCGAAGAGCACCATCCACCAGATGATGAAATAGATTGCCAGCGCGGATACCAACGACACCGGATTCGCTTTCTTCTCTTGGGACGCCGCCCGGTCAGACCTGCTCGAGCTCGACCAGCGTTCCGTTGAAGTCCTTGGGGTGCAGGAAGAGCACCGGCTTGCCATGGGCGCCGATCTTCGGCTCGCCGGTGCCCAGCACCCGCGCGCCCTTCTCGATCAGCCTGTCCCTGGCCGCCAGGATGTCTTCCACCTCGTAGCACACATGATGAACGCCGCCCGACGGATTGCGCTCCATGAAGGCCTTGATCGGCGAGTTCTCGCCAAGCGCCTCGAGCAGCTCGACCTTGGTGTTGGGCAGTTCGATGAACACCACCGTCACGCCGTGATCCGGTTCCGCCTGGGGCTGCGACACCTTGGCTCCGAGCGTGTCGCGATACATCGCCGTCGCTGCCTCAAGGTCCGGCACGGCGATGGCGACATGGTTCAGACGTCCGATCATCTCAAATCCTCCTCAACAGGCCTTGCGACACGGCCCGGGCTGCAGGGGCCGTGGCGACTGGCGGCCGGCACGATTGCCGTTTCCGGGCCACCGCGCCACCCGGCAAATGGTCACACACGCACGACAAGCGCCTCGGTCAGGGGCTTCTTGCCCCAGCAGTCCCGAATGGCGGCGCGGGCCGCCCGGCGCGCGGCCTCCGCCACCAGATCGGCATCCTTGCGACGGTTCTTCGGGATGCTGTCCAGCGCCGCCACGACCTCGTCGATGACGATGTCTTCCAGATCGTCGCCGTTCTCGTCGACATCCGGAAGCCCGAAAAGCGCGGCCTGGGGTTCGCCGATCACCGTGCCCTTGGCGTCGATCACCACGGACACGACGATCGCCCCGGCGAAGGACAGCTTGCGGCGTTCGTGAACACCCGTTTCCTCCGGATCGCCGAAGATCAGACCGTCCTTGACGGCGATGCCGGTCGGCAGGTCGTCGATCACCGCAAGCTTGCCCGGCGCAAGCCGGACAACGTCGCCATTGCGGGCGATCAGCGTGTTCTTGATGCCGTATTGCAGGGCGAGATCGCGATGCGCCTTCAGGTGCACCGCCTCGCCATGCGCGGGGATCAGCCCCTGCGGCTTCAGGAGGTCGTAGAGCTGCGTCAGTTCACCCCGGCGCGGATGGCCGGAGACATGCACCAATGCGTCGCGGTCGGTGACGATCTCGACCTCGGCCTCGGCCAGCTTGTTGAGAATGGCGCCGACGGCCTTCTCGTTGCCCGGAATCGTGCGCGAGGAGAAGATGACCATGTCGCCCTTCGACAGGGCCACGTTGCGATGGTCGCCCGACGCGATCCGCGCCAACGCGGCGCGGTCCTCGCCCTGGCTGCCCGTCAGCAGCAACACCACACGCTCGGGCGGCAGGTAGCCATAGGCGTCCTCCGACAGAAACGCCGGCAGGTCGTCGAGATAGCCCAGCTCGCGGGACACTTCGATGGCCCGATGCATCGAGCGGCCCATCACGACGACATCGCGGTCGGCCGCCTTGGCGGCAATCGCGATGGAGCGGATGCGTGCCACGTTCGAGGCGAAGGTCGTCACCGCGACGCGGCGCTTGGCCTTGCGGATCACCTTGGAAAGGTCGGCGGCGACATCCATTTCGCTCGGGCTGACGCCGTCGCGCACCGCATTGGTGCTGTCGCAGATCAGGGCCTGCACCCCTTCCCGGCCGATCTCGGCCAGGCGCTCGGTGTCGATCGGCTTGCCGACGCCGGGCGTCGGGTCGATCTTCCAGTCGCCCGAATGGACGACGGTGCCCGCCGGGGTGCGGATCGCCAGGGCGCAGGGCTCCGGGATCGAGTGCGACATCGCCACGAACTCGACCTCGAAGGGACCGGCATTGATGCGCCCGCCCTGCTTCACCACGGTGACCGGGATCTTGCCGACGCCCGGCTCGCTCGAGGCCTTGGCTTCGAGCAGGCCCGCCGTGAACGCCGTCATGTAGAGCGGCGCCTTCAGCTTCGGCCACAGGTGCACGATGGCGCCGTAGTGATCCTCGTGCGCATGGGTGATGACGATGCCGTCGAGCCGGTCGAGATTGTCCTCGATGAAACGCGTATCGGGAACGACGATATCGACGCCCGGAAGCTCGGGACCGGCAAATGTCACGCCGCAATCGACCATCAGCCAGCGACGGTCACGCGCCGGCCCGTAGCCGTAAAGCGCCATGTTCATGCCAATCTCGCCAAGGCCGCCAAGCGCGACAAACACGAGCTCTTCTTTGCCCGCCATTCTCAAACTCCTGTCTGGACCGCGCGGCGGCGCACCCTCGCAAGGGCGGCCACGGCAACGCTCTTCCATGTGTCATCAGGCAGCCATGCGTCCATCGGACGGGCCACCGCTTCTCTTCTCAAACATCCATGCGGGGACATTCAGGACCGGTGCTCCTGCCCGGCCCTGCCCCGTCTCACATTCCCTGGCCGCCGCTCCCGGCCGCGCCGCCGGATATCGCCGACGGTTCGAAAAACACATCACCGGCCGACACTGTCGTGTGCCGACCATCTCCCTGATCGAGAACAAGCCGCCCGTCGCTGTCGAGCCCGGCGAACACGCCGGCCAGCTCGCGGGTTTCCAGCCGCACCCGGATCGGTGCACCGATTCCCACCGCGCGGGCACGCCAATCCTCCAGAATCCCCGAAAACGGCGCGTCATGCCAACGCGCCAGCTGTTTCGAAGCGCTCTCGGCAAGCGCCCGGAACGCGCGCTCCGGCGCAACGGCAAAGCCAAGTCCGGCAAGGTCGGTCGCCGCATATCCGGCAAGGTCCGGATGATGCGCAAGGTTGAGGCCGAAACCGCAAACGACGGCACGCCGGCCGTCGGCCAGCACCGTCGCCTCGAGCAGGATCCCGGAAATCTTGGCCCCGTCGACCAGGAGATCGTTCGGCCATTTCAGCCGGGCAAGCCCGTAGCTGCCGGTCATCGCATCGACCGCTTCGGCGAGCGCCAGCGCCGCCACCAGCGGCAACTGGCCGACCCGCTCGCCCGCGCCCGGATCGATCAGCAGGAGCGAGGCGTAGAGATTGCCGGGTTCCGACACCCAGGGCCGTGCCCGCCGGCCACGGCCGGCGACCTGGCGCCTGGCGACGACCCACAGGTTGCCCGGATCGCCCTCGCCCGCCAGGGCAAGGCCAGCGCTGTTTGTCGAGCCCAGTTCCGCGTGGGCGACGACGCGGTATCCCGCGACGTCCGCGACCTCGCGAACACGTCCGTCGAAAACAAGCGAGCTCAGAACAAGGTCCCCGCCGCCGCGCTCGCCATCTCCACGACGGAGCCGGCAAACACGACGAACAACACCACGAAGGCCGTCGACAGGCCGAGGGTGAATTTCAGCTCGACCGGCATCGGCAGGAAGGCGCGAACCGGCTCGTCGAAGAACATCACCTTGACGATCCGCAGATAGTAGTAGGCGCCGACCACCGAGGCCAGAACGCCGATCACCGCCAGCGGATAGAGCCCGGCCTCGACCGCCGCCAGGAACACATAGAACTTGGCGAAGAAGCCGACAAAGGGCGGAATGCCGGCCAGCGAGAACAGGATCACTCCAAGCAGCACCGCCATCGGCAGGTTGGTGCGCGACAGGCCGGAGAGATCGGAAATCTCCTCGACCATGCCGTCCTTGCGCCGCATCGACAGGATGCAGGCAAAGGCGCCGAGCGTCATCGCCAGATAGGCGGTCATGTAGATCATCACGCCCTCGACGCCGGCCTTGGAACCTGCCGCAAGACCCACCAGCGCAAAGCCCATGTGGCCGATCGAGGAATAGGCCATCAGCCGCTTGATGTTCTTCTGGCCGATCGCGGCGAAGGCGCCGAGCGCCATCGAGGCAATGGAGACGAAGACGATGATCTGCTGCCAGTCGTGGGTCACCGGCTCGAATGCCTCGATCACGACGCGGGTCAGGAGGCCCATGGCGGCGATCTTGGGCGCGGCGGCGAAGAAGGCGGTCACCGGCGTCGGCGCGCCTTCGTAGACGTCCGGCGTCCACATGTGGAACGGCACCGCCGAGATCTTGAAGGCAAGGCCCGCCAGAATGAACACGAGGCCGAAGACAAGGCCGAGCGAGGAACCGCCCTCATGCGCGATCGCAGCTGCGATCGGCGCAAAGCCCGTCTGGCCGGTGAAGCCGTAGACCAGCGACATGCCGTAGAGCAGCATGCCGGAGGACACCGAACCGAGGACGAAATATTTCAGGCCGGCCTCGGTCGAGCGCACGCTGTCGCGGTTGAAGGCGGCGATGACATAGAGCGCCAGCGACTGCAGCTCGAGCCCGAGATAGAGCGTGATCAAGTCGTTCGCCGAGAGCATCAGGAGCATGCCGAGCGTGGAGAGCACGATCAGCACCGGATATTCGAAACGCTCGAAATTCTCGTTGCGCGCATAGGCAACCGACATGGCGATGGCGAAGCCCGATCCAAGCAGCGTCAGGAGCTTCAGGTAACGGGCGAACCCGTCGAGAATGAAGGCGCCGTGGAAACTGGTGGTGCTGGCTTCGGTGATGCCGAACTGCGCGGGCAACAGCAGCGGCAAGGCCGCCACCGCCAGAAGGGCCACGGAAAGCGCCGTCACATAGGGCGTGATCTTGCGCCCGCCGAAGACGCCGAGCATCAGCAGCGCCAACGCACCACCGGCCAGAAACAGCTCCGGCAGCGCGGGCGAGAGATCCGGGAGTTGGGAATAGGCGTTCATGGCGTCTCTCGTCCTCGGACCTTAATGCGTCGCCAGCAAGGCGGTCGACGGTGCCGCCTCGATCGCGGCCTGATAATTGGTGACAAGCGCCCCGACCGACGCGGCCGTGGCGTCGAGGATCGGCGCCGGATAGAAGCCGAACAGGATCGTCAGCACGATCAGCGGAACGATGATGACGCGCTCGCGCAGGCTGAGATCCAGGATCGACTTCAGGCTCTCCTTGTCGAGCGCGCCGAACACGACCCGCTTGTAGAGGAAGAGCGCATAGGCCGCCGACAGGATGACGCCGGACGTTGCGATCAGCGCCACCCAGGTGTTGACCTGGAACGCCCCCATCAGCGTCAGGAACTCGCCGACAAAGCCGCTCGTGCCCGGCAGGCCGACATTCGCCATGGTGAAGATCAGGAAGGCGACCGCGTAGAACGGCATGCGGTTCACAAGCCCGCCATAGGCGGCAATGTCGCGCGTGTGGATCCGGTCGTAGATCACCCCGACGCACAGGAACAGCGCGCCCGAGACGATGCCGTGCGAGAGCATCTGGAACAGCGCGCCCTGGACGCCCTGCTCGGTCATCGTGAAGATGCCCATGGTCACGTAGCCCATGTGGGCGACCGACGAATAGGCGATCAGCTTCTTGATGTCCTCCTGGGCGAGCGCCACCAGCGAGGTGTAGACGATGGCGATCACCGACAGCGTGAAGACGAAGGGAGCGAACATCTCGCTCGCCAGCGGGAACATCGGCAGCGAGAAGCGCAGGAAGCCGTAGCCGCCCATCTTCAGAAGGATCGCCGCCAGGATGACGGAACCGGCCGTCGGCGCTTCCACGTGGGCATCCGGCAGCCAGGTGTGCACCGGCCACATCGGCATCTTCACGGCAAAGCTTGCGAAGAAGGCGAGCCACAGCCAGGTCTGCATGCCGGACGGGAAGCCGTGCGCCATCAGCGTCGGGATATCGGACGTGCCGGCATCCCAGTACATCGCCATCAGCGCGATCAGCATCAGCACCGAGCCGAGCAGCGTATAGAGGAAGAACTTGTAGCTCGCATAGACGCGCCGCTTGCCGCCCCACACGCCGATGATCAGGAACATCGGGATCAGGCCGGCCTCGAAGAAGACGTAGAACATGACCAGGTCGAGCGCGCAGAACACGCCGATCATCAGCGTCTCCAGCACGAGGAAGGCGATCATGTACTCCTTCACCCGGATCTGGACGCTCTTCCAGCTGGCCAGGATGCAGAACGGCATCAGGAAGGTGGTGAGGATGACGAACAGCATCGAGATGCCGTCGACGCCCATCCGGTAGCCGATGCTGCCGCCGAGCCACTCCTCGCTTTCCTGGAACTGGAAACCCGGGTTGTTCGGGTCGAACCCGCCCCAGATGAACAGGGAAATGACGAAGGTGAACACCGTGGTGATCAAGGCCACACGGCGCATGTTCTCCTTCGCCCCGTCGTCCTCGCCGCGAACGAGCAGGATGAAGAAGACACCGACCAGCGGAAGGAAGGTGGTGATGGAAAGAAGCGGCCAGTTGCTCATCAGTGAGCGCCCCCGACGGAGAACATGGACCAGGTGATCAGCGCCGCGACACCGATCAGCATGGCGAATGCGTAGTGGTAGAGATAGCCGGTCTGCAACCGGACGGCCCAGGTGCTGACAGTCTGCACCCGCGCCGCGATGCCGTCGGGGCCCAGCCCGTCGATCACCGCCCCGTCGCCCTTCTTCCAGAGCTGGCGGCCGATCCACATGGCGGGACGCACGAAGATCGCATCATAGAGCTCGTCGAAATACCACTTGTTGAGCAGGAACCGGTACAGGCCGTCATGCCGCTCGGCGAGCCGGCGCGGAATGTCGGGCGACTTGATGTAGAACAGCCAGGCAACGGCGAAGCCGCCAAGCATCATCACGAAGGGCGAGGCCTTCACCCACAGCGGCACCTCGTGGATGTCGTGCAGGATGTGGTTCTCCTCTGAGGTGAAGAGCGCGCCCTTCCAGAAGGCCTCGTAGCCGTGGCCCATGAACACGCCGGAGAAGACGAGACCGGCAAAGAGCGCCCCGACGGCCAGGATCATCAACGGCACGGTCATCACCAGCGGGCTTTCATGCACGTGCTTCATCACGTCGACCGAGGCGCGCGGCTTGCCATGGAAGGTCATGAACGCCAGGCGCCAGGAGTAGAAGGAGGTCAGCGCGGCGGCGGCGACGGTCAGCCAGAAACCGTACATGGCAAAGGCGTTGTGACCGACAAAGGCCGCCTCGATGATGCCGTCCTTCGAGAAGAAGCCGGCGGTCAGCGGGAAGCCGGTCAGCGCCAGCGTGCCGATCACCATCATCCAGTAGGTGATGGGGATGTGCTTCCTCAGCCCGCCCATCTTGCGCATGTCCTGCTCGTTGGAGACGGCATGGATCACCGAGCCCGCGCCAAGGAACAGCAGCGCCTTGAAGAAGGCGTGCGTGAACAGGTGGAAGATCGCGATCGAGTAGCCGCCGACGCCAAGCGCGACGAACATGTAGCCGAGCTGCGAGCAGGTCGAATAGGCGATCACGCGCTTGATGTCGTTCTGCACCAGACCGACCGTGGCGGCGAAGAAGGCCGTCGTCGCGCCGAACAGCGTCACCACGGTGAGCGCGGTGTGCGACAGCTCGAAGATCGGCGACAGGCGCGCCACCATGAAGACGCCCGCCGTCACCATGGTTGCGGCGTGGATCAGCGCGGAGACCGGCGTCGGGCCTTCCATCGCGTCCGGCAGCCAGGTGTGCAGCAGGAATTGCGCCGACTTGCCCATGGCACCCATGAACAGCAGCAGGCACACGACGGTCAGCGCGGCATGCTGGTCGAGCTCGTAGCCGAGGAAGTTCATCACCGTGGCCGGTTCGGCCGCGGCAAAGGACTGCGCATTGGCGAAGATCGTGTCGTAGTCGGTGGAATTGAACAGGTAGAAGACGCCGAAGATACCCAGGATGAAGCCGAAGTCGCCGACGCGGTTGACGACGAAGGCCTTCATGGCGGCAGCGTTCGCGGAGGGCTTCTTGAACCAGAAGCCGATCAGCAGGTACGACGCCAGACCGACGCCCTCCCAGCCGAAGAACATCTGCAGCAGGTTGTCGGAGGTCACCAGCATCAGCATGGCGAAGGTGAACAGCGACAGGTAGGCGAAGAAGCGCGGCCGGTGCGGATCGTGGTGCATGTAGCCGATGGAATAGACATGCACGAGGGCCGACACGGTGTTGACCACCACCAGCATGACCGCCGTCAGCGTGTCGACGCGGATCATCCAGTCGACATTGAAGGCGCCGGACGACATCCAGCGCATCACGGTCTCGCGCACGACCGGCGTCTCGCCGTAGCCGACCGAGAAGAACGCCACCCACGACAAGAGCGCCGCGACGATCAGGAGGCCGGAGGTGACATATTCGCTCGCCTTGGCGCCGATGAACCGGCCGAAGAGGCCGGCGATCAGGAAGCCGACAAGGGGCAGAAAGACGATTAGCTGGTACATCCTGCCCTCACCCCTTCATCATGTTGACGTCTTCGACCGCGATCGAGCCGCGGTTGCGATAGAAGACGACGAGGATCGCAAGGCCGATGGCAGCTTCCGCGGCCGCGACGGTCAGCACCAGCAGCGCGAAGACCTGTCCGACCAGATCGCCGAGGAACGAGGAGAAGGCGACCAGGTTGAGATTGACCGACAGCAGCAAGAGCTCGACCGACATCAGGATGACGATCACGTTCTTTCTGTTCAGGAAGATCCCGAAGATCCCGATCGTGAACAGGATCGCTGCAACCGCCAGATAGTGGGACAGACCGATTTCCATGGGCGCCTCGTGATGCTCCCCGATTAAGACGGACCCGGGCGCCGGGGTGACGGCGCGGCCGGAAAGACTAGGCGAGGATCCTCAGATCCCCTTGCCGGTTTCGACCTTGCGCACCTCGATCGACGCCTCGCGCGTGCGCCCGACCTGTGCGGAAATATCCTGCCGCTTGACCCCTTCCTTGTGACGAAGGGTCAGCACGATGGCGCCGATCATCGCCACCAGCAGCACCAGCCCGGCCGTCTGGAAGTAGAGGATGTAGCGGGTGTAGATCAGCTCGCCGAGCGCCCGGATGTTGGACATGTCCGAGGGCGGCGGAGCCGGCGCGGCCGTGTGTCCGGCGATCTCCGGAGAAATCACCCAGGCACCGAGCACCAGCAGCAGCTCGACCAGGAGGATGATGCCGACAAGCGCGCCGGCCGGCAGGTACTGGAGGAACCCCTGGCGCATCTCGACGAAGTCGACATCGAGCATCATCACCACGAACAGGAACAGCACCATCACCGCGCCGACATAGACGACGACCAGCAGCATCGCCAGGAATTCGGCGCCCAGCAGGATGAAGAGACCCGCCGCGTTGAAGAAGGCGAGAATCAGGAACAGAACCGAATGCACGGGATTGCGCGAGGCGATGACCATGAAGGCCGACGCCACGGCGGTCGCGGCGAAGAGATAGAAGAAGATGGCTTGCAGGACCATTTCGCGATGTGCCCCCGTCCCCGATTGGTGCGAAACCGCCGATGCGGCTTCAGATTGGTTGGGCGTGTCCCCTTGCGGAACGGCCTCGTCTTAGACCAGCCGCCGCGCGGCGTCCACTCCCCGCGCGCCTAGCGATAGGGCGCGTCGATGGCGATGTTGCTGGCGATTTCCCGTTCCCAGCGGTCTCCGTTCGCAAGGAGCTTTTCCTTGTCGTAATAGAGTTCCTCGCGGGTTTCGGTGGCGAACTCGAAATTCGGCCCCTCGACGATGGCGTCGACCGGGCAGGCCTCCTGGCAGAAGCCGCAATAGATGCACTTCACCATGTCGATGTCGTAGCGCGTCGTGCGGCGCGTGCCGTCATTGCGGCGCGGACCGGCCTCGATGGTGATCGCCTGTGCCGGGCAGATCGCCTCGCACAGCTTGCAGGCAATGCAGCGCTCCTCGCCGTTGGGATAACGGCGCAGCGCGTGTTCGCCGCGGAAGCGCGGACTGACCGGCCCCTTCTCGAAGGGATAGTTGATCGTCGGCTTCGGCTTGAAGAAGTAGCGCATCGCCAGGAAGAAGGCGGATACGAACTCCTTCAGCAAGAGCGATTTGGCAGCCTGTTGCAGTGCCATGGCGTTCAGCCTCGTTCTCTCGTTTCCCTTCGGACCGCCCGTTGCCGTCCCGTGTTGCGAGCGGCGCCGGACCGGCGGTCCTTCAGTCTGGTTTGCGGCCCCGTGCGAGGAGCCGTCGAAATGTTCCGGGCGACCCTGTCCGGCCACCCTGTCTGGCTACCGTGCTCGCCGCCCTACCCGGCAAGCGCGCTGCCGGCGAAGTAGCCGACCGCCGGAAAGCCGACCAGGGCGAAACCCAGGACCACCATCCTGATCGCACCCATGTAGCGGCCAAGCAGACCCTCGCGTCCGGTCCTCTGCCGCTGGCGTTCCGCCGCGCCCTTCAGAACGCCGACGACGATCTTGTAGTCGATCCACCCCACATAGAGGCCGATGGCCGCGCCGATCAGACCGGCAATCGAGATCGACATGTCAGCACCCTCCCCGGCCTGGCATCAGGTCCCGGTCGGGGCCCATCCCATAGCCATCAGCACCGCCGCCACGATGAACACCATCGCCAGCGACAGCGGCAGGAACACCTTCCAGCCGAGTCGCATCAGCTGGTCGTAGCGGTAGCGCGGGACCATCGCCTTGACCATCGCGAACATGAAGAACACGAGCAGCGACTTCAGCAGGAACCAGACGATGCCCGGCACCCAGGTGAAGGGCGCAAAGTCGAACGGCGGCAGCCATCCGCCCATGAAAAGGATGGTCGTCAGCGAGCACATCAGCGCGATGGCAACATACTCGCCCAGCATGAACATCATGTAGGGCGTGGAGCCGTATTCGACCATGAAGCCGGCGACCAGCTCGGACTCCGCCTCGGCCAGGTCGAAGGGCGGCCGGTTGGTTTCCGCCAGCGCCGAGATGAAGAAGATCACGAACATCGGGAACAGCGGCAGCCAGAACCAGTTCAGGAAGGCAAGCCACGGCACGCCAAGCGCCGTCGCAAGGCCCGTTTTCTGTGCCAGGACGATGTCCGACAGGTTCAGCGAGCCGACGCACAGGAGCACGGTGACGATAACGAAGCCGATGGACACCTCGTAGGACACCATCTGCGCCGCCGAACGCAGTGCCGACAGGAACGGGTATTTCGAGTTCGAGGCCCAGCCGCCGATGATGATGCCGTAAACGCCGAGCGAGGAAATCGCGAAGATGAACAGGATGCCCACATTGATGTCGGCAATCACCCATCCCTCGGCCACCGGCACCACCGACCAGGCGGCCAGCGACAGCGTCACGGTGACCAGCGGTGCCAGCAGGAACAGGCCCTTGTTGGCACCGGCCGGGATCACGGGTTCCTTCAGCACGAACTTCAAGAGATCGGCGAAGGACTGCAGCAGCCCCCAGGGACCGACCACGTTGGGGCCGCGACGGATCTGCACCGCCGCCCAGATCTTGCGGTCGGCATAGAGAATATAGGCCACGATCACCAGCAGCACGACGAGCATCAGGACGCTCTGTGCCAGCATGATGATCAAGGGGAAAAGGTAATCCGCCCAGAAGTCCGCCATCATTGCCCCCGTTTACTCCGCGGCCTCTGCCGCGCGTGCCTTGGCGAGGGCCGAACACTCGGCCATCGTCGCGGAGGCCCGCGCGATCGGATTGGTCAGATAGAAATCGGCGATCGCCGGATGGAACGCCTCGCCGGTCATCTTGCCGCCGCGTGCGGCGGCATTGGCAACACCGGCCCCGTCATCGCCGGCGATCGCGTCGATCGCCGCCATGTGCGGATGCGCCGCGTAGAGCGCCGCGCGCAGCTCGTCGAGGGAATCGAAGGCCAGCGCCTTGCCGAGCCTTGCCGACAGCGCCCGCAGGATCGCCCAGTCCTCGCGGGCCTCGCCCGGCGGGAAGCCGGCGCGCTCGCCAAGCTGGACACGGCCTTCCGTGTTGACCCAGGTGCCCGACTTCTCGGTATAGGTCGCACCCGCCAGGATCACGTCGGCCCGGTGGGCGCCGCGATCGCCATGGGTGCCCAGATAAACGACAAAGGCGTCGCCGAAGGCGGCCATGTCGATCTCGTCGGCACCGAGCAGGAAGACCACGTCGATCTCGCCGGCGGCGGCCGCCTGCTGGATCCCGGCCGTGCCCTTGCCGCCCTCGCCCGGCACGAAACCGATGTCGAGACCGCCGACGCGGGCCGCAGCCGTGTGCAACACCGAAAAGCCGTTCCACTCCTCGGTGACCGCGCCGACCGAGCTTGCCAGTTCGGCAGCGGCAGCCAGCACGGCGGCACCGTCGGGACGCGACAGGGCGCCCTGGCCGACGATGACAAGCGGGCGCTGCGCCTGCTTCAGGACCTTGGCGAAGGCATGCTTGCCGGCGACGAGCTCGGAGAGCGTGTCCGGACCCGCGCCCAGATAGGTGGTCGGGTAGGTCAGGTCGGCCTGCTGGCCGATGACGCCGACGGGCAGCTCGCCCATGCGCATGCGCTTGCGGATACGCGCATTGAGCACCGGCGCCTCGATGCGCGGATTGGACCCGATGATCAGGACCGCATCCGCATCCTCGATGCCCTCGATGGTGGCGTTGAACAGATAGGAGGAGCGGCCAAGCGCGGGATCGAGCGCCGTTCCGTCCTGCCGGCAATCGATATTGGCGGAGCCGAGCCCGTCCATCAGCGCCTTCAGCGCGAACATTTCCTCGACGCTGGCAAGATCACCGGCAATCGCCGCGATCCGCTCCGGCTTCGAGGCGGCGACCTTGTCGGCGATGGCGGCAAACGCCTCGCCCCAGCTGACCGCGGCAAGCCGGCCGCCGGACTTCACATAGGGGCGGTCGAGACGCTGTGTCCGCAGCCCGTCCCAGATGTAACGGGTCTTGTCGGAGATCCACTCCTCGTTGACCGCCTCGTTGAGACGCGGCAGCACGCGCATGACCTCGCGGCTGCGCGTATCGACACGAATCGCCGAGCCGACCGCATCCATCACGTCGATGGACTCGGTCTTCTTCAGCTCCCAGGGCCGTGCCTGGAAGGCGTAGGGCTTGTGCGTCAGGGCGCCGACCGGGCACAGGTCGACGACATTGCCCTGCATCTCCGAGGACAGCGCGTTTTCCAGATAGGAGGTGATCTCCGCATCCTCGCCGCGCCCGATCAGGCCGAGATCGGCAACGCCGCACACTTCCGTGGTGAAGCGGACGCAGCGCGTGCAGTGGATGCAGCGGGTCATGATCGTCTTGACCAGCGGGCCGATATACTTGTCCTCGACGGCGCGCTTGTTCTCCGCGTAGCGCGAGGCGTCGACGCCATAGGCCATCGCCTGGTCCTGCAGGTCGCACTCGCCGCCCTGATCGCAGATCGGGCAGTCGAGCGGATGGTTGATCAGCAGGAACTCCATCACGCCCTCGCGGGCCTTCTTCACCATCGGCGTCTTGGTGAACACCTCCGGCGCTTCGCCATTCGGGCCCGGACGCAGGTCGCGCACGTTCATCGCGCAGGACGCAACCGGCTTCGGCGGTCCGCCCTTCACCTCGACAAGGCACATGCGGCAGTTGCCGGCGATCGACAACCGGTCATGGAAACAGAAACGCGGCACCTCGGCACCCGCCGCCTCGCAAGCCTGCAGCAGCGTGTAGTCCTGCGGAACCTCGATCTCCTTGCCGTCGACAAAGATCGTCTTGTTCATGCTGTGCTGCCCTCGCGGCTTTTCTGCGTCTCGAACCACAGTTCGAGGAGATTCGAAACGTCTATGCCGTCGATTGTCATGCCCTGCAATCGACTGTTCGTGATGGCCGTCCCGGCAAGATCGACATCGTCGATCCGCAGGCCGGCCAGATTCGCGTCGGACACCGTCCAGCCCGACATGTTCAGGTTGCGAAACTCGCAACCCGACAGATTCACATTCGTATACCGCCCACCCGACAGATTGACGTCATCGAACGCACTTCCGGACATGTCGACATTGTGGAAGCGGGAGCCCGAAAGGCAGCTTTTTTCCACGTCCAGCCTGTGTTTCTCGCCGTCGATCTTCATGGATCAGGCTGCCTTACTGCGCCGCCGCCAGCACATGCGCCGGCTTGCGGCTCTTGGCCGTGTACTGGTCGATGCGCTCCTCGATCAAGGGGCGGAAGTTGCGGATCAAGCCCTGGATCGGCCAGGCAGCGGCATCGCCAAGCGCGCAGATCGTGTGACCTTCCACCTGCTTGGTGACGTCGAAGAGCATGTCGATCTCTTCCTTGGCCGCGTTGCCGGCGACCATGCGCTCCATCACGCGCCACATCCAGCCCGTTCCCTCGCGGCACGGCGTGCACTGTCCGCAGCTCTCGTGCTTGTAGAAATAGGAGAGCCGGGCAATCGCCTTGATGATGTCGGTGGAGCGGTCCATGACGATCACCGCCGCCGTGCCGAGACCGGAGCCGAGACCGCGCAGGCTGTCGAAATCCATCGAGCAGTCGGTGATGTTTTCCGCCGTCACGCAAGGCACGGACGAGCCACCCGGGATCACCGCGAGCAGGTTGTCCCAGCCGCCGCGAATGCCGCCGCAATGACGGTCGATCAGCTCGCGGAAGGGAATGCCCATCTCTTCCTCGACCGTGCAGGGCTGGTTCACATGCCCCGAGATGCAGAAGAGCTTGGTGCCGGTGTTGTTCGGCTTGCCGAGGCCTGCGAACCAGGCACCCGTGCGGCGCAGGATGGTGGGCGCAACGGCGATGGACTCGACATTGTTCACCGTTGTCGGGCAGCCGTAGAGACCGACATTTGCCGGGAACGGCGGCTTCAGGCGCGGCTGGCCCTTCTTGCCCTCGAGGCTTTCGAGCAGCGCGGTTTCCTCGCCGCAGATATAGGCGCCGGCGCCGTGATGGACGTAGATGTCGAAATCGTAGCCGTTCTTGTTGTTCTTGCCGATCAGCCCGGCCTCATAGGCCTGGTCGATGGCCGCCTGCAGGCGCTCGCGCTCGCGGATGAACTCGCCGCGCACATAGATGTAGGCGGCAATCGCACCCATCGCGAAACCGGCGATCAGGCACCCCTCGACCAGCGTGTGCGGATCGTGTCGCAGGATCTCGCGGTCCTTGCAGGTGCCAGGCTCCGACTCGTCGGCATTGACGACGAGATAGGCCGGCCGGCCGTCGCTCTCCTTCGGCATGAACGACCACTTCAGCCCGGTCGGAAAACCGGCGCCGCCGCGGCCGCGCAGGCCCGAGGACTTCATCTCGTTGACGATCCAGTCACGGCCTTTTTCCAGCAGCGCCTTGGTGCCGTCCCAATGGCCACGCTGACGCGCACCGTCGAGACCCCAATCGTGCAGGCCGTAGATATTGGTGAAGATCCGGTCCTGATCCTTGAGCATCTAGACCCCCTTCCCTTACGCCTTGCTCGAAGGAACGTCGCCACCGTCGACGCGCTTCGAGAATTCGGTTTCATCGCCCGCGGCAAGCACCTTGGCCTGCGCGATCCAGTCCTCGCGGTCGATCCGGCCCTTGAACTTCAGCCGGGTATCGACCCAGGCCTTGTTCTCCTCGGTCCAGACCGCGATCTGGTCGAAATGATAGATGCCAAGCTCGTTGAGGATGCCCTCGATCTTCGGGCCGACGCCCTTGATCCGCTTCAGGTCGTCGGCCTTGCCGCCGCGCGCGCCCTTCAGCAGCTCGGGCTCCTTCTCCTCGCCGGAGGCAAGGTCGAGGCTTGTCTGGGCGGCGAGCGCGTCCTTGACGGCCGGCTTTTTCGGCGTGGCGGCGTCCGCCTTGGGCGTCTCGGCCTTGCGAGCTTCGGCGGCAGGCGCCTTGGGCTTTGCCGCAGCGGCCGCCTTCTTCGCCGGCGTCTTGCCGGCGGACGCACCCGGGACGCCGTTGAAGTCGGTGCCGCCGCCATTGATCGAGGCGCCGGCAAAGGCGTGCGAGGCCGCTTCCGCGCCGTTGATCACATGCGGCAGCGGATCGGCGCCTTTGGTCTTGTCCGAAAGACCGGTCAGCGTCGTCGCCCCGCCTTCCGGCGCGCCGAAGCGGCGACCGTTCTGCGGCCCCGGCGTGACCTCGCGGCCCGCCGCGATATCGTCGATCAGCGCCTCGAGGCTTTCCGCCGTCAGGTCCTCGTAGGTGTCCTTGAAGATCTGCACCATCGGCGCGTTGACGCAGGCGCCAAGGCACTCGACCTCTTCCCAGGAAAAATCGCCATCGCCCGAAAGCTCGTGCGCATGGGCCGCGATCCTGGACTTGCAGACCCGGATCAGGTCCTCGGAACCGCGCAGCTGGCACGGTGTCGTGCCGCAGACCTGGATATGCGCCTTCTTGCCGACCGGGGCGAGCTGGAACATCGTGTAGAAGGTCGCGACCTCCAGCACGCGGATATCCGGCATGGACAGCATCTCGGCCACGTAGCGGATCGCCGGTTCCGGCAACCAGCCCTCGTGCTGTTCCTGCGCCCGCCACAGGAGCGGGATCACGGCAGAGGCCTGACGCCCCTCCGGATAGCGCGCGATGACTTTCTTGGCCCAGTCCAGATTGGCCGCCGTGAAGGCGAAGCTCTCGGGCTGCTCAGGGTGAAGGCGACGAACGGCCATTACCGGTCAACCTCTCCGAACACGATATCGAGGGAACCAAGGATCGCCGACACGTCCGCCAGCATGTGCCCCTGGCACAGGAAATCCATCGCCTGCAAATGCGCGAAACCGGGCGCCTTGATCTTGCAGCGATAGGGCTTGTTGGTGCCGTCGGAAACGAGATAGACGCCGAACTCGCCCTTCGGCGCCTCGACAGCCGCATAGACCTCGCCTTCCGGCACCCGGTAACCTTCGGTGTAGAGCTTGAAGTGATGGATAAGCGCTTCCATCGACTTCTTCATCTCGCCCCGCTTGGGCGGCACGATCTTGCCGTCGATCGACGAGACAGGCCCCTTTTCCACCGTCAGCTTCTCCAGGCACTGCTTCATCAGCCGCACCGACTGGCGCATCTCTTCCATGCGGATCAGGTAGCGGTCGTAGCAGTCGCCGTTCTTGCCGATCGGAATGTCGAACTCGAGCTCGGAATAGCATTCATAGGGCTGCGACTTGCGCAGGTCCCAGGCCGCGCCCGAACCGCGCACCATCACGCCCGAGAAGCCGCGCGCCCAGGCATCCTCCAGCGAGACCACGGCGATGTCGACATTGCGCTGCTTGAAGATGCGGTTGTCGGTCAGCAGGCCCTCGATGTCGTCGAGCGTCTGCAGGAACGGGTCGCAGAAATCCCAGATGTCGTCGAGAAGGTCGCTCGGCAGGTCCTGGTGCACGCCGCCCGGCCGCACGAAGGCGGCATGCATGCGCGCGCCACAGGCCCGCTCGTAGAACACCATCAGCTCCTCGCGCGGCTCGAAGCCCCACAGCGGCGGCGTCAACGCGCCGACATCCATGGCCTGGGTGGTCACGTTGAGCAGATGCGACAGGATCCGGCCGATTTCCGAATAGAGCACCCGGATGAGCTGGCCGCGCCTTGGAACCTCGACACCGACGAGCTTTTCCACCGCCAGCGCGAAGGCATGCTCCTGGTTCATCGGCGCGACATAGTCGAGCCGGTCGAAATAGGGCACCGCCTGGAGATAGGTCTTGTGCTCGATCAGCTTCTCGGTGCCGCGATGCAACAGGCCGATATGCGGATCGACGCGCGTCACCACCTCGCCGTCCAGCTCCAGCACGAGACGCAGCACGCCGTGCGCAGCCGGATGCTGCGGACCGAAATTGATGTTGAAGTTCCGGACCTGGGCCTCAGCCATGTTGAGGATCCTGCTTTGGTGCGTAGAGCTCGAACACTTCCGCGCCCGTCATTTTGCGTGTCTCGTTGGAAAACGTGTAGTTGCCGGGCTTCTCGTCAATGAAGATTTCCGAATTGAACGCGAAGACCGACGGATCGTCGAAAGCCTGGGCGGAAACCACGCTGTGCGAACCGTCCTGCATCCGCCACATCAGCGACGACCCGCAGGTCTTGCAGAACACCCGTTCGCCATACCCGGACGACCGGTAGATGCCGAGCGCCGTCTCGTCCCCGATGGCGACCTCGCCCGCGCACTCCACGGCCATGTAGACGCCGCCGCTCCAGCGGCGGCACATGGAGCAATGGCAGACGCCCATGCTGCGGTCCTTCGGCTGCGCCGAGAAGCGCACCGCTCCGCAAAGACATCCGCCATTCAGCCGGTCAGCCATCCCGCGATCCCTCAACTTGCCTTCTCGTCGCCCGGGAGCACGTAATCCACGCCCTCCCACGGAGACATGAAGTCGAAGTCGCGGAATTCCTGGTTGAGCCGCACCGGCTCGTAGACCACCCGCTTCTTCTCGTCGTCGTAGCGAACCTCGACATAGCCCGTGAGCGGGAAGTCCTTGCGCAGCGGATAACCGTCGAAACCGTAGTCGGTGAGAATGCGCCGCAGGTCGGGATGACCGGAGAACAGCACGCCGTACATGTCGTAGGTTTCGCGCTCGAACCATTCCGCGCCGGCGAAGACGTCGATGATCGAGGGCACCGGCGTTTCCTCGTCGGCCGTCACCTTGACCCGCACCCGCAGGTTCTGCACCGGCGAGAGGAAATGGTAGACCACCTCGAAGCGCCGGTCGCGCTGCGGCCAGTCGACACCGCAGATGTCGACAAGGTTGACGAACAGGCAGCTGGAATCATCGCGCAGGAAGCGCACCACCTGGACGATCTCCGAGGCCCGCGCGGCGAGCGTCAGCTCTCCGTGGGCAACGGCGAAGCCGTCGAGGGCATCGCCCAGATGCGCCTGAATGTGTTCGCCAAGTTCGGCGAGCGTCTCGTCCATGATCCTGACCCGTCTTGTCGCGCCGGGGATTGCGGACCCGTCCGGGCCCGCGGTGGCGCAGGTTCAGCGTTCGATCGTACCGGTGCGGCGGATCTTCTTCTGCAGAAGAAGAACGCCGTAAAGCAGCGCCTCGGCGGTCGGGGGACAGCCGGGGACATAGATGTCGACCGGGACCACCCGGTCGCAGCCGCGCACCACCGAATAGGAATAGTGATAGTAGCCGCCGCCATTGGCGCAGGAGCCCATGGAGATGACGTAGCGCGGCTCGGGCATCTGGTCGTAGACCTTGCGCAGAGCCGGCGCCATCTTGTTGGTCAGCGTGCCGGCAACGATCATCACGTCCGACTGGCGCGGTGAGGCGCGCGGCGCGAAGCCGAAGCGCTCGGCGTCGTAGCGCGGCATCGACATCTGCATCATCTCGACCGCGCAGCACGCCAGGCCGAACGTCATCCACATGAGCGAGCCGGTGCGCGCCCACTGGATCAGGTTGTCGGTGGCGGTGACGACAAAGCCCTTGTCGGCCAGTTCGTCGTTGATCTCGAGGAAGAACGGATCGCTGGCTCCGACCGGCTTGCCGGTGGCCGGATCGAGAATGCCCTTCGGAGCCTGGGCAACGAGCGGCTCGCGCGACGTCAGTCCCATTCCAGTGCTCCCTTTTTCCATTCGTAGATGAAGCCGATGGTCAGCACGCCGAGAAAGGTCATCATCGATCCGAACCCGTACCAGCCGAGATCGCCGAACGCGACGGCCCAGGGAAACAGGAACGCCACTTCCAGGTCGAAGATGATGAACAGCAGCGCCACCAGATAGAACCGGATGTCGAACTTCATCCGCGCGTCGTCGAATGCGTTGAAGCCGCACTCATAGGCCGACAGCTTTTCCGAATCGGGGTTCTGGTAAGCGAGAATGAACGGCGAAATCAGAAGCGCGAGACCGATGACGAGCGATACCCCGATGAAGACGAGGATCGGAACATAGTCTCTCAGGAGCTCTTCCATGTTCAAACGTGTCCTTGCGCCAGGCCCTCAGCACCGAAGTGCGCTTACAGGCCGCGCGGACGCGACCGAGCCTAATCCCGGCGATTGTGGCAGTGCGCGTGGAGAGGCGCGACCGCCAGTGCCCATAGGGGCACGCTTAGCCCACGCTCCACCGCAACGCAAGCCCGACGACGGTGTAATCGAAAGGGCATTTTCGCAAGCGCGAAATGACGTTGACGTCAACTCGAAGGCAAAGCCCGCGCACTTCAACGCGCGAAGCGCGCCGCCAGTTCGGGCCGCTGCGCGACAAGCGCATTTCAGGCACGGATACCCGGCGAGCCGCGCTCGCGTCCCTCGTCCCGGGCAAGCCTTGCAAAGACCACCCTGCGTGTCCCCTTTTGCGCCCAGCCAACGAACCAGCCATGCCCGCGCGCGCGGTCGAAACTGCCGTCGGCGCGGCGCGGATAGGCGCCGCCCGTCTTGCCCCGGATGCGCCAACCTGCGCCCGTCCCGGCGCCCTGCACGATACCCTCGGCCTGCGCCATCGCCGCGCCTGACAGCGGCAGGGTCCGGTTCAGGAGGCCCTGGAGAAAGCGCACCTGCTCCCGGGGCGAGATCTTCAGCGAAGAGGCGATCCAGGCGCGCTCCAGCCCGTTGTCCTTGCCCGGGTCGCCGGAGAAGTCCGCATTGCCGTAGCCGAGTGCCCGGGCGTGTCCCTCCAGCCTCGCCGTGCCCAATTGCCGCGCCATGCGCTGCGAATACCAGACCACCGAATATGTCATCCACCAGGCGGGATCGACATCGCCGCGCCACGGCTCCCCGCCCCAGTCGACCTCGCCCCTGGCGTGGGTCCAGACCGGCGCGTGCGGTCCCGTCAGGATGCCCTCCTCGAAACCGATGGCGGCGAGCGCAACCTTGAACGTGGAGGCCGGGGTTACCCGGCTGTCGCAGTCGCCCGATTCCAGCAACGGCGCGCCGCCATCCGAATCAATGACAAGGGTGCAGACGATTCTTGCCTCCGCACGCGCGCCACCGGCAAGGAGTGTCGGGACAGCGGCGACTGCAACTGTCGCGGCAAATGCCAGAATCGGTTTGGAGATCACGCTCGGTCCTTTCGCGACAAACATCGTCGGTGGCCGCCATTGGAACCGGAAGGATGTTGCGAAAGTGTGATGCGGGACGCGATGCCGGCGTCAAACGCGGGGACCCCGGCAGGGGGGAGCTGTTCATGACCGTATCGGGGAAACATGGGGCGAGTGGCGCGAGTGACGGGGCTCGAACCCGCGACCTCCGGCGTGACAGGCCGGCACTCTAACCAACTGAGCTACACCCGCTCACCTCTTGGCGACACTTGGCCGCCGGGAGTGGCGGTGATGTACGGCGAGCCGCGCGTCAAGTCAAGCGCAAGCGGCCGCCCATTGTGACGTTTCTGCAAAGCGCCATGCCCGCCCTGCCCCGCCATCTGTGGAAAACGACGACATGAGCCACAGCGCAACGCGAAACGGGCGCGCCGTCATGGCGCGCCCGTTTCGAAATTCGTCATCACCGCAAGGGGTCAGGGTCCTTGTCAGAGCCGCGCCAGATACAGCATCGGGTCGACCGGCTTGTTGCCGCGGCGCAGTTCGAAGTGAAGCTGCGGCTGTGTCACCGAGCCGGTCGAGCCGGCCTTGGCGACAGTCTGTCCGCGCTGCACGGTGTCGCCGCGCTTGACCAGCAATTCGCTGTTATGGGCATAAGCCGAGACCCAGCCGTCGTCATGTCGGACCAGCACCAGGCTGCCGTAGCCCTTCAGCTCGTTGCCCGAATAGATCACCGTACCGTCCTCGACGGACTTGATCTCCGTGCCTTCCGGCAGCGCCAGGTTGATGCCGTCATTGCGCGCGCCGCCCGGCTTCGAACCGAACTCGGAGATGATCCGTCCCTTGGCCGGCCAACGGAACCGGCGCTCGCCGTCGCCTGACGTCGCTGCCGTATCGCGGTTGACGGCGATCGGAGCCGTCGGCGCTGCCTCGACCCGGGCAACGCGCGGGGGAACCGGTTCGTTCGTCGAGGCCGAGGTGGCCGTGCTGCGGCTCGACAGGGTTGCCGGCTTGCGCTTGGGCTGCGCCCCGACAGACGGCGCATCGCTGCGTGTGGGAACGGGCGTGGTGAGCGAAGCGACCCGCACCGGTGCTCCGGGCTTTGCATGCGGCTTCGGCGCGGTTGCGGCGAATGCCGCACCGGCCGGGATCGACCCGGTCACGCTCGGCGCGCCGCCGGCCGGCGGCAGTCGCACCGGCTGCGAAGGCGCGGCGGCCGCCACATTGGGCGCGCCGTGCACATAGGTCGGGATGGTGACACGCTGGCCGGCCGGGAACGATCCGTTGGTGTCAACGCCGTTGATCTCGGCCAGCACGTGCTGGGGAATGCCATACCGCCGCGACATGCTGGCGACGGTGTCGCCGGACCTCGCGCTGACCTGCGTCGCGCCGGCCGTTGTCCAGCCCCTGACCGTACGGGGCGCGGCCCCGGCCGTTGCGCTCGACGTCATGATGGAGCGTGACTCTCCGGCACTCGACACCGGCGACGACGTTACCGGTGTCGTCGTCACGGTGCCGGCCCGTGGCGTCGGCACGGCAGCGAATGTCGCGGGACGCGTCGGCGTGGTCGGGGCGCTTGCCGGGATGGAGCCCGTGGCGATGCGGGAATTCGCGGAGGTCGCCGGCGGCAGGGTCGACCGCTCGACCCTGGCACTGGCCTGCGGCCCTGCGGCTATGTCGTCGAAGCTGGGCTGCGACGTGCCGAGCATGGCGCGCTGGTTGTCGGTGTTCCCGGTGAAGATCGGGTCTTCAAAGCGCTCGACACCTCCGCTGCATGCCCCGGCAAGTGCGGCAAGCACAAGCACGATGGCGGTCTGCGAAAGCAGTCGGGATGAAGGACGGAAAGTCTGCATGGACATGGCGCTACTCGGACTGAAGACACCTGAGTTCGTTATGTCCGATTAAATGCCGGTAACGTTTATAAAGACTTAAAGCGCGCCCATTTTACGTAAACCATCAGCAATCGGGACATGCCGCCATGCTTCAGAGACGGGTCGCAACGCCCTCGACCAGCGGCACGAAACGCACGTCCGCCAGCACGCGGCGCTCGAGCGTCGCACCCCGTTTCTCGACCATGACAAGCTGCTGGACGGCGCCCTTGGGGCCAAGCGGCAGGATCAGCCTGCCACCGTCGGCAAGCTGCTCGGCAAGCGCCTGGGGCACATCCGGGCCTGCTGCGGTGACGATGATGCGGTCGAAGGGCGCCTTTTCCGCCAGCCCTTCCAGCCCGTCCCGGTGATGGACCGTGACGCTGCCGATCTTCAGCGTTGCCAGGCGCTCGCGTGCCAGATCGACAAGCGTCCGGTAGCGCTCCAGCGAGTGCACCTCGCCGGCCAGCAGGCCCAGGATGGCGGCCTGATACCCCGATCCGGTGCCGACCTCGAGAACCCGGTGCCCGGGCTGGACGTCCAGCGCGTCCGTCATCATCGCAACGAGGCTGGGTTGGGAAATCGTCTGTCCGCACTCGATCGGCAGCGCGCTGTCCATTGCGGCATGGCGCTGCAGGGCGGCCGAAAGGAACAACCGCCGCGGCACGCGCTCGATGGCCGAGAGCACCTTGTGACTGCGGATACCCTGCGAACGCAGGCCCAGGATCAGCGCGGCGTTGGCCTCGCGGTCGGCTTCGGCCTGGCGCGCGCCTGCATCCATGTCCTCGCCAAGGCCGTCACCGTTCTCGCTCAACGATCCCTCCACGCCCTCAGGCCAAAAGATCTTTCAGTTCGCCGATAACATCGAAGGCGGTCAAGTCGAGCTTCAACGGCGTAACGGAGATGTACCGGTTGGCCAGCGCCGAAAGATCGGTGTCGCGGGGCGGGTTTTCCTCCGCGTTGCGGAAACCGAGCCAGTAGTAAGGAACGCCGCGCCCGTCTGTGCGTGCATCGACGGCAAGCTCGCTGACCTTGCGCTTGCCCTGGCGTGTCACCTCGATGCCCGCGACCTCGTCCGGCGCGCAGGCCGGAAAATTCAGGTTGAGCAGCGTGTCGGCGGGAAAGGTGAAGCCCAGCAGCTTGCCGATCAAGGCCGGTGCATGCGCGACAGCGCAGGCATAGTCCGCCCGCGCGCCTTGCGACCAGGCAACGGCCTGCGACAGGGCGATCGAGCGGATGCCGGTCAGCGTGCCTTCCATCGCGCCAGCGATGGTGCCCGAATAGGTGACGTCGTCGGCGGCGTTCTGGCCCCGGTTGACACCGGACAGGATCAGGTCGGGCCGCTCGGGAAGGATCTCGCGAACGCCCATGATGACGCAGTCCGTCGGTGTGCCGCGCACCGAATAGCGCTGGTCGCCGAGTTTGCGCACCCGCAGCGGATCATGCAGCGTCAGCGAATGCGCGACGCCGCTCTGGTCGCTTTCCGGCGCCACGATCCACACGTCGTCCGAGAGTTCGCGGGCGATCTTTTCGAGCGCGGCGAAGCCTTCGGCATGAATGCCGTCATCATTGGTCAGGAGAATGCGCATCAAAGCCCCTCAATGGTCTCGAGCCCGCCCATATAGGGCCGCAAGGCGTCGGGCACCGTGATGCTGCCGTCCGCGTTCTGGTAGTTCTCGAGCACGGCGATCAGCGCCCGGCCGACGGCAATGCCCGATCCGTTGAGCGTGTGAACGAACTTCAGCCCCTTCTCGCCCGTCGGGCGATAGCGGGCGCTCATCCGCCGGGCCTGGAAGTCGTCGCAGACCGAACAGCTCGAAATCTCGCGATAGGCGTTCTGCCCCGGCAGCCAGACCTCGATGTCATAGGTCTTGCGGGCGCCGAAACCCATGTCGCCGGCGGACAGCGCCATCACCCGGTAGGCAAGGCCGAGGCGCTTGAGCACCTCTTCGGCGCACCCTGTCATGCGCTCCAGTTCGTCGAGCGAATCCTCCGGCCGCGTCACCGACACCAGCTCGCATTTCCAGAACTGGTGCTGGCGCAGCATGCCGCGAACGTCGCGCCCGGCCGATCCGGCTTCCGAGCGGAAGCACGGCGTCAGCGCCGTGACGCGCAAGGGCAGGTCGGCCTCATCGAGGATCTCGCCGGCGACCATGTTGGTCAGCGGAACCTCGGCCGTGGGGATCAGCCAGCGACCGTCGGTGGTCCTGAAAAGATCCTCGGCGAATTTCGGCAGCTGCGAGGTGCCGAACAGCGCCTCGTCGCGCACCAAAAGCGGCGGCGACACTTCCATGTAGCCGTTCTCGTCGGTCTGCAGGTCCATCATGAACTGGCCGAGCGCGCGTTCCAGCCGCGCAAGCTTGCCCTGCAGCATGACGAAACGCGATCCGGACATGCGCCCGGCGCGCTCGAAGGCGAGCCCGGCCTGGATGCCCGAAATCTCGAAATGCTCCTTCGGCGCGAAATCGAGGACCGGCGGCGTTCCCACCTTGCGCAGCTCCACGTTGTCGCTCTCGTCGGCGCCATCGGGAACATCGTCATGCGGCATGTTGGGAAGCACCGACAGGGCGTCCTGCAGCTCCGCCGTGATCTGGCGCTCGCGCTCCTCGCCGTCCTGGATCGCGGCCTTGAGCTTGGCGACCTCGTCGATGACCGCCTGCGCGGCGGCATCATTGCCCGAGGCCTTCGCCTTGCCGATTTCCTTGGAGGCGGCGTTGCGGCGCTCCTGCGCCTGCTGGAGCTCGGCGATCAGCGCGCGGCGGCGGTCGTCGATGGTGACCAGCGCCCCGGCCTGCGGGCCGAGGCCACGCCGCTTCATGGCATGATCGAAAGCCGCGGCATTGTCGCGGATCCACTTGATGTCAAACATGAAAAACCCCGGGATAGGTACGGCCGCGCCGCCAAGGCGGCAGGAGAACCCGGCCCGGAAATGCTGCTCAGGCGTCCGCCTCGGCAGCCTCCCGCTCGGCCCGCTTCTTCTCGACCAGCCGGACGCAAATGATCGACACTTCGTAGAGAAGCAGGGTGGGAAGTGCAAGGCCGATCTGGCTGATCGGGTCGGGCGGCGTCAGCACCGCGGCCAGCACGAAGCCGATGACGATGGCGTATTTGCGCTTCGCCCGCAGGCCCTCGGCCGTGACCATGCCGACCCGGCCGAGCAGCGTCAGCAGCACCGGCAGCTGGAAGACGAGGCCGAAGGCGAAGATCAGCGTCATGATCAGCCCGAGATACTCGCTCACCCGCGCCATCAGCTGGATCTTGGCCTGCCCGTCCGTACCGTCCTGCTCCATCGACAGGAAGAAGCCCATGGCAAGCGGCATGATCAGGAAGAAGACCAGCGAGGCACCGATGCTGAACAGGATCGGGGTCGCCACCAGGAACGGCAGGAAGGCACCGCGCTCGTGCTTGTAGAGGCCGGGCGCGACGAACATGTAGAGCTGCGAGGCGATCACCGGGAAGGCGATGAACAGCGCGCCGAAAAAGGCGAGCTTCAGCTGGGTGAAGAACAGCTCCTGCGGCGCGGTGAAGATCATCTCCACCTGGCGGCCGGCGGCGTTCTCGTACGGGATGATCAGGATGTTGTAGATGGTCTGCGAAAAGTAGAAGCAGACGATGAAGGCGATGAGCACCGCGACCACCGTCTTCAGCAGTCGGCTGCGCAGTTCGATCAAGTGCTCGATCAGCGGCGCCTTGGAGGCGTCGATATCATCCTGGCTCATGCCTTGCCGTCACCCGCCGTCTTGGGCGCCTGTTCGTCGTTGTCGCCCTGCGCCCCTGCGGACGCAGCGGCAGAAGTCGCGGGGCCTTGCGCATCCGCCCCGCCCGGCTTGCCGGCAGCGTCGGGCGCGTTTCCGGCATCCGCCGCCGCGTCCTTCGTGCCGGCGGTCGCGCCATTTCCGGCCGACTGGGTCCCTGCCGACTGGGCCCCTGCCGCTTTCGCCTTGGGCTTGGTTGCCTTGTCGATGTCGATGGACTTCTTGAGATCGCCGAGCGGATCGAAATTCGCGGCCTTCTCGACCTGCGACTTCATGTCGGCGATATCGGCCTGTTGCTCGGCTTCGCGCAGCGCGTCATTGAATGTCGACTGAAAGTCGCTCGCCATGCGGCGCACCTTGCCAAGTGTCTGGCCGAAGGTCCGCAGCATGCGCGGCAGGTCCTTCGGGCCGACGACAAGGATCATGACGACGGCGACAACCAGCAGTTCCGTCCAGCCGATATCGAACATCTGGGTCCGTTTTCCGCGCTCGCGAGGTCACAACGCCACGGCCCCGTCACCCCCTGGTGAACCGGAAACCGGGCAGGCCGCGTCCGCCGGCGACCCGAAGCGCCGGCCGGCCGGACGTGAAGGCGCTCAGCCCGCCTGGGACTTGTCTTCGGACTTGTTGGTGACGACCGTATCGTCCGCCTTGTGATCGATGGTCTTGGCACCGTCCGCCGTGGCGTCGTCGTCCTCGTTGAGCCCCTTCTTGAAGCTCTTGATGCCCTTTGCGACGTCTCCCATCAGCTCGGAGATCTTGCCGCGACCGAACAGCAGAACAACGATCACCGCGATGATCAGGATCTGCCAAATGCTGATACCCATACGCCAACTCCCTGGTCTTTCCGGTGCACGCGCTCCGGCGCGGCACTATTGCAACAAAGCGGTCGCGACCGCAACCAACCGTTCCGCCGAACCCGCTCAATCGACCGGACGGAAAGGCAACATCGCGCGGTCGATCCGCACGCCGACATCCATGCCCACGGCAAACCGCCCCCCGTCGCGGATACGCGCCTGCAGGGCAGTTCGAGCCCGTACGCCACCTCCAAGGTCGACCTCGCCGATGAAACGGCGACGCATGACGCGCCCGTCGCCCCTCGCCCGGTTCGCCCAGCACGATTCCTGCGGCGGAACGACATCCACCGCCATGCCGGCGGCGATCCCGGGGCCGGGTGGCGGCCGCAGCAGCCCACCTCGCCGTCCCGGCGACGCCGTTCAGTTCGTTGAGTTGAGAAGAACGGGACGAACATGTCGACCGGATGATTGTAGAGCGTTGGCGCTGCCCAGCTGCACCAGCCGCCTCGGCGCATCAGGCGACCGGTCGCCCATGCGCATCGCCTCCGGTCGCGTCACCAGCATGCAGGTGGCGCGCGTCCGCGCAGCACCGACAGCGTTCCCGTCGCGCACCGTATCCTCAATCGCCGGTCGAGGCCGGAGAACGGCTCGTCCATCAACAGCACGCCGGGGCGGCGCGATGGCGCGGCCAGCGCGACCGCTGCTGCCGCCGCCCGACAGCGCATGCGGGTAGTCCCGGCATAGGAACGAGGCCAACGCGTCAGCGCCCGAGCGTGTCGCTGCGCCTCCGCCTTCCCCATGGGTCAGCCCGACATTCTCCCAATCGTCAGATGCGGAAACAGCGCGTATCCTGGAACATCAGACCGACACCGCGCTTTCCGGCGGCTGGAAACGCCCGGACCGGCGACCTCGCGCTCGTTGATCAGCACTCGGCCGGCGTCTGCCGTTCGACGCCCGCCGCGATCCGGAGCAAGGTGGTCTTGCCGCAGCCGGAATGGCCGAGCAGGCACAGAACTCACCCGCCTGACGTCAGGCGACCGAGCGCACCGCCGCACCCCATAGGCATGGCTCACTGCTCAGCGCGCCGCGGGTGGTTTCCGCCGTTCCGCGCACCCCCAGGCTTGCCACGTGGCGGCAGCGGGTTCAGCCTTGTCGTCTGTCTGCTCGCCGCCGGTCGCCAGGTCGAACAGTTCATCCCTCGATCGGATCCTCCTCGCGCCAAGCCCGCCGAATCGTTCGGCACGGGAACGGTGAACCCGGCGGGCACGGCGCTGCCAGCAGCCCCGTTCCCTCAGTTCCCCGGGCGGTCCCGATACGCAGAGGCCAGCATGAAATGCCCAGAAATGCGTCGGTGGTTCCGTAGGTGACTGCGTCCCGGCGTCCGCGCCGGCCGCGCATCCGGACCCAGCCGTTCGAGAGAACGTCGACCGTGCCCTTCGATGTCGAGACGCCGCGATTCCTCGATCTGGCCCGTGTCACCGGCTGGTGATAGGCGATGATCGCCAGGGTTCCAGTGCCGCGCGCGACAGCCGGCGTTCCTCGACCTGCTCGCGGGCAAGCAGTGACAGGTCCTCGGCGGTGCGGGCCCATTTGCCGCCACTCCACCACATTGACCCCGCGCGTCGCGTAATGGCGAAGCTTTCCGGCGACCAGCGCGGGATATCCGCCCGCCCGGCAGGCGGATGGCGATTCGGCGCTGAGCAGGTCCGGGACGCAAACAGCAGCGCTCGACCATGCGCACGCCGCTGGCAAGCGCCGCGCCCTTTCCAGCGTCGAGCCGGCCTTCCGGTCGCCCGCAGTCTCGCCATTCCGTCCTGCGGGTCTGCTCCCGCCTGCACGAGCCTCGGCTTCGCCCGCTCTCCCGCTCCCCGGCACCGCGCCTCAGGTAGAGCGGGCGAAGGCCCGCCTGACGCAACTCCACCGCGAACCATTCGAGGCTCGCGGAAAAACGCTGGCGATTACGGTGCTCGCCTGCCCGCCCTCGCCGATATACCTCGACAGATAGGCGTCCAGCGGCGCCCAGTCCATATGTCCGACCAGCCGGTCAGCAGGTCGCGGGCTTCCTGCAGCGACCAGACGGTGCGGCGCACATGGACCGAGGTCACTGAGGTCCGCTGGCTGCGCGGCATAGGCGATCAACAGGTCAGAGCGTGCGTCCAGGAAGCGCCGGGCGATGGGATGCTTCGGGCTTGCCGCGGCAAAACGTCGCGCCCGAGCGGTTGCGGTTCATCAGCTTTTCGGCCTTCCCGCATCGCTCGAGCCGGCGCAGACGGAAGGCAAGGGCCGCCATTTCTCGCCGGTAAGCTGGTCCTCGTCCTGTTCGGGAATCAGCAGACGCGATTTCAGGTAGGCCAGCCAGGCCGCCATGACCAGATAGTCGGCGGCAAGCTCCAGCCGCAACGGCGGCCTCCGCGACAGCCCAGATACTGCTCGACCAGCGCCAGGATCGATATCCGGGCAAGATCGACCTTCTGCTTGCGGGCAAGAGTCAGCAGATCGAGCTGCCCTTCGAACCCGTCGACATCCACCACCAGTGCCGGATCGGTGCTGGGCGTCCGCCGTGCGCCCGTGCCGTTCCGATCCTCGAAAAGGTGTCCTGCACCCCTGCCCCAACTCGGCTCCTCGGCAATCGTCACCGTTTTTAGGGAAGTGCGGCCGCCTCCGCCAGAAGCCTCACTAGCGCCGCGACCCTCGAACGGCAGGCCCGGCGCCACGCGGAGGGTCCCGCCCGGCGCCCGCCTCTCCCCAGAACCCGGGCGCCGCAACCTCGCATCTCCCATGTCGCCATTGCAATGAAGCGCATGTCGTGCCGGCCGCAAAGGCCAAGTGCGCGGTCATCTCCCGCCAAGCGCCTTCATCGACAGGTCGTCGCCATCAGCAACCCGTCATAAAGCCGAGCCGCCCGCGGGTCTCGCCGAACCCGGGGCGACTGGGTCGCGCAAGTCCGGATCCAGGCGGTGAAGACCACAGCGCGGTCATCGCCAGGGCAGGTCGGTAGGCCGGAACGGCGCGAAGTCCACGGCGTCGGCTCACCGGAGCGGCGCATCCACCACCGGGAGGTCCAATGGTTCGGTCGGCTGCCCGCCTGTAACTGGGCATGTGCTTGATGGGCAGGACCCCGCCATCAGCCCTCGGCGAGGCGCGACCATCTCGCCACCGTTCCGCCGTCGCTCCATGGCCCTGTCGCCGATCGCCTCGCTCGTCGCGGCCGGCACATCGAGGATCGGCGCACAGTCGACGGTAATGCCAAGCTTCGGCAGGTCGGCGCTGATCAGCCGGCTGCCGAGATAAGCCGCCCGCGGCCCGCCTCCGGGCCGAAAAGAGTCTGCAGATTGCGCTGGCCGGATACCCTGACAACGGCGGACGCAGCCGGCGGACCCGGCCGCCTTCCTGGTCGATCAGGACAGGTGCGTTGGACCCCCGACAACGGCCGGAAGTCCCACCAGGGCGCGGATCTGCGCGGACAGCAATTGCGGAGAACAGGATCAGCCCCAGGGTCGCTCTGCTCGAAGAACGCGCGCCGTCGCCCGCGCCCCGCCCCGCAGCCCGCGATGAAAGCCTTCGTCATGATCGTTCCACGCTTTCTGCTTCCCGCCGGCCCCGCGCGAGCCTCTCGGGCCAAGTGGAACGCCTGGTCCGCCCTTTGAAAGTCTTTGCAGGTCGGCCGAGGCAAGCCCCGAGCCCTGCTCCCAGTTGCGGCGGACGAAACAGTCGCCGCCCGCCGTTTCAGCTGCTCGCAAAGCGATCGCATCGTCGCGGAGCCGGGCCGGACCACGCACCCGGTAGAAGGTGCCCCGATCACCCAGATCGGCCCGCTGGATCACCGGATACACCGCCAGGACCGAACCGGCGTTGCAGGTCGTTGAAGCCGTCTGCGCCGTTCCTGCGTACGCTGCGAGGAGACCTGCACGATATGGCACCGGACGGGATAGGCGCTGTCCGCGCCGGAGCGGGGGGCGGCCTGGGCCGCCGGCGGGCAGGCGTTCTGGCGCAGGCCCGCTGGGCCGTCAGGTGAGCGGCGCGGGGAGGTTATGCGGCCGGTGCTCCTGCGCCCACCGCGGCGCGGCGCGCTCGGCCAGTGTGTCGATGCCGCCCGGCTTGTGCGCGGCACGTTGACGGCGTATCGGTGCGTCGCGGTCGCGGTGCAACATCGCCCGGGTGGCGCCGCAGTGTCGCCGATGCCGTGGTGCGACCTGACGGGCGGCTCGGCGCCTGCTGTGCGCCCGCCAGGGTCTGCCCGGCCTGGCGCGGCCGCCGCTGATGCTGTGTCACGACCGCGGTCCTCCTCGCCGGGCATTCTGTTCTGCCGGCCGCGCTGCGCGGCGGTTACTGGCGCGGCTGGCCGCCGCGGTTCGGTTCGTCGCTGGAAATGATCGTACCGCCGGGCGCACGCCCGCGCGCACACGGCGCGTCCGCCGGAAGAGCCTTTGCGAGGTTCCGGCGGTGTCCGCCGGCGGCAGCGAGGCGACTGGCGTCTCGTCCTGCAGGACCAGACGTTCGTCGCGAGGCGTTTATCGCCGACACGATCGTAGATCAGCTTGCTCTGCCCGTTCGCCGTCGTCCGTTTCCGGATAGACCTTCTGGCTGCCGCGGCGATGACCGGCGGCGGACCGCTGGCCCTTCCCCGAAATCCAGACGGGAAGGCGCTGCTGCCGTCGGCGCCCAGAACTGCCCCGCATAAACCTTCAGGCGCCGTGCTCGGGTGCCGCCCTTCCCCGCCCTGGGGAATGCGGCGGCAAAACGCCATGACCACCATTCGGTCGCCCTCGCGCATCGCCTGGGCAACCTCGTCGAGATCGTATCCGCCCGGCGGCGGCGGGCCTCCGGATCTGCCTGAAAGATGTCGTCGACCGCCTCGCAAACTCCCGCTCGCATAAGCGGAGGCATGAGGCCGGGCGGGCGCCCCGGCAGGCGATCGTCCTCCAGCAGCAGGCGGTCGTCGAGCCGCTGTCCTCGGGGGTCTCGAACGCCGGTTCGAATGCGGGGCCTGGCTATGCCCTGCATCCGGGACAGCCGCGAATCGGCCGAATAGGTCAGCCTGGGTTGGATTAGGCACCTGGCCTGAGGCGGCCGGCCAGCCCATGCGCCAGCAGCTCGCTCGAGCGATGTCAGGTCATCGGCCAGGCGTTCATGGCGCCTGCATGAAATCGGTCCGAAATCCTGGCGGGTGCGAACGCCGACTGCACCGAACCGGCCCGCATAGGATCGCGGGTTCCGGGCTGAAATCGGCCGCGTAGCGCGGGTCGGCACCACGGAATCGGCATAGGATCGGCGGTGTTCTTCGGTGCCGCAGGGGTCAGCTTCCGCATATCGACCGGCTCGGCCGCGACGGACCTCGGCGAAGGCCTTCAGCGGCAAGCCTTCGCCCGGATAGGCTCGGCATCATAGGCCGCCTGCTGTCCGGGCTCATCCGTCCGCCCTGGTCCTCGCGACTGGCAACCGGCATAGGGCCATGGCCTGCGGGGCTGCCGTTGCGGCGCGTAGGCCTCTTCCGCATAGGCCTGAGGCGCAGGCGTCCTCGGCATAGGGTCCTCGAAATAGCCCTCTTCGGAATAGGCTCGCCGGTTCCTCCGATAGCCGGCCCGGCGCATAGCCGCCGAAATCGCCGAAAGGCCGGCCTCCAGGTCGCGCGCCCAGGCCTCGTGATCGATCAGGCCCGGCGCGGCATCGCCGGCGGCTTCGGGTTCCGGCTCCGGGATCCACCAGCGCGACAGGGCGGTATTTCGCATTCTGCTGACATGCGTGCGAGCTCGACAAGCGGATCCTCGTCGAACCCGGCAGGCCCGTCATCGGCGCGATAGCGGTCGTCGCGCGGGTCGGGACCTCCGGCCGGGTAATTCGAACGATTGGACATGGTGCTGAGGACTTCCCCGCTGGCTGCGGCGCGCGTACGCGCCGACATGACACCCCGCCCTACCGCATCTCCTCGGGAGCCGCCACGCCAAGAATGCCAAGGCCGGAGGCTAGAACAAGGGAGACCGCACGTACGAGACCAAGGCGGGCCAGTGTTGTTTGTCGATCTTCAGCGTTAATAAAACGTAATTGCGGCGAATCCTTGCCTTTATTCCATTGAGAATGCAGGGCGCTGGCCAGTTCGTGCAGGTAGAAAGACACCCGGTGAGGCTCATGTGCTTCCGCCGCGCTTTCCACAAGCCGCGGCCATGCGGCGAGCTTGGCCGCGATGTCACGCTCGCCCGAATCGGTGAGACCGGAAAAATCGATGCCCGACAAAGCTTTGGCGGAAAGGTCGAGATCCGGGAACTCCTCTCCCGCCTGACGCAATACCGAGCTGCAACGTGCATGGCCATATTGCACGTAGAAGACGGGATTGTCCTTCGACTGCTCCGTCACCTTCTTGAAATCGAAGTCGAGCGGCGCGTCGTTCTTCCGGTAGAGCATCATGAAGCGAACCGGATCGCAGCCGACTTCCTCGACCACATCACGCAGCGTGATGAAGTCTCCCGAGCGCTTCGACATGGTCACCTGCTCGCCGGCGCGGAACAGCTTCACCAACTGGCACAGGCGCACGATCACCTTGGCATCGCCGCCTGAAATCGCCCGTCCGACCGCCTCCAGCCGCTTCACGTAGCCGCCGTGATCGGCGCCCAGGATGAAAATCATCTCCTTGAAGCCGCGCTGGTACTTTGACAGGAAATAGGCGACATCGGCCGCGAAATACGTATAGGAACCGTCCGACTTCTTCAAAGGGCGGTCGATGTCGTCGCCGAAGGCGCTGGCCCGGAACAGCGTCTGTTCGCGATCTTCCCAGTCCTCCGGAAGCTGCCCTTTGGGCGGCGGCAACGTGCCCTCGTAGACGAGATCGCGCTCGCGCAGGATGTCCAGCATCTGGTCGATGGGCGAACCGTTGCTTCCCTCGCGCGCATGCAGGGTCCGCTCCGAGAAGAACTCCTCGTGATGGACATTGAGCAGCATCAGGTCGGCGCGGATCAGGTCCATCATCGCGGCGATCGTGGCGTCCTTGACCAGCGGCAGCCGCTCGCTCTCGCCCATGGCCAGCAGCGCATCGCCATGCTCCTCGGCAAGCGCCTGGCCGACCGGCACAAGATAGTCGCCCGGATAGAGCCCTTCCGGGATCGCGCCGATATCCTCGCCCAGCGCCTCGCGGTAACGCAGGAAAGCCGAATTGGCGAGCACGTCGACCTGCGAGCCCGCGTCGTTGATGTAATATTCGCGGGTGACGTCATAGCCGGCGAAATCAAGCAGCGACGCGAGCGCATCGCCGACAACGGCACCCCGGCAGTGGCCGACATGCATCGGCCCGGTCGGGTTGGCCGAAACGTATTCGACATTGACCTTCAACCCGCCGCCCATGGTCGAACGCCCGAAGTCGGTGCCGCCCTGCAGCACCGCCTTCAGCACCCTGGCCCAGACGCTGTCGGCAAGCCGCAGGTTGATGAAGCCCGGCCCGGCGACTTCGGCGCTGACGATATCCTCGTTGCGCGCCAGCACCGAACCCAGGCTCTCGGCAAGCGCACGCGGGTTCGTCTTCAGCGGCTTGGCCAGAACCATCGCCGCATTGGTTGCCAGATCGCCATGGGCGCTGTCGCGCGGCGGCTCCACCACGCATCGCTGCAACAGGTCCGCTCCGACCTCGCCTCCCGGATGGAGTTCGAGGATCGCGGCCCGCACAAGCTCGGCATAGTGGTTGAAGATGTTCATCTCGATCTTTGCATCCGTGGAGAGGATCGCGTCCCGTGGTCCGCAATCCGGTCTGGTCTGGTTCGGCCACGTCCGGGCCGGTGGAAAGACAATGTGTTCCGCGCGGCGGACTAGCCCAAATCGGGGGTATGGTCAAACAGCCGACGGTGCTCGTCCATGGCGAAACGATCGGTCATTCCCGCAATGAAATCGCAGACGCGCCGCGCCCGCCGGGTGTCGTCGTCCTGCTCGAGGCCGCGCCGCCATTCCTCGGGCAACTCGACCGGCTCGGCCATATAGGCCTTGAACAGGTCGCGCACCACCCCGGCCACCTGCCGGCGCACGGCAAGCATCGTCTCGTGCCGGTAGAGATTGGCGAAGAGGAAGGCCTTCACCTCGCGTTCGCGTGCCGCCATCTCGTCGGAGAAGGCGACAACGGGCGCTCCGGCCGCGCGGATGTCTTCCGCGTCTCCGGGAGACAGCGCCGCAAGCCGGCGCAGGGATTCGCCGATCACGTCCTCGACCATCCGCGTGATTGAGCGTCGCACGATTTCGTGAATGCGCCGGGCCTCTTCCAGCTGCGGATAGCGCGTGTCGACCTCGTCCAGGATACGGGCGAGGAACGGCACCTCGCGCACCTGTTCGATGCTCAGCAGTCCGGCCCGCAGCCCGTCGTCGAGATCATGCGCGTCATAGGCGATGTCGTCGGCGATGGCGGCGGCCTGCGCTTCGGCACTCGGCCAGCTGTCGAGGCGCAGGTCCTGCTTTAGCGCATACTGGCGGATGGCAAAGGGTAGTCCGGCCTCCGCGAACTTGCCGAGCGGCTTTCCGGCCGGATCGACAAGCGGCCCGTTGTGCTTGACCAGCCCCTCCAGCGTCTCCCAGCTGAGGTTCAACCCGTCGAACTCCGCATAGCGGCGCTCCAGCACGGTAACGACACGCAGCGACTGGGCGTTGTGGTCGAAACCGCCGAAGGGCGCCATCGCGGCGTCCATGACATCCTCCCCCTCATGCCCGAACGGCGTGTGGCCGAGATCGTGGGCAAGCGCCAGGCACTCGGCGAGGTCCTCGTCGAGCCGCATGGCCCGGGCGAGCGAGCGGGCGATCTGCGACACCTCGATCGTGTGGGTCAGGCGCGTGCGGAAATGATCGCCCTCGTGATAGACAAACACCTGTGTCTTGTGCTTGAGCCGCCGGAAGGCCGTCGAGTGGATGATTCGGTCGCGGTCGCGCTGGAACGGCGTGCGGGTCGGGCTTTCCGCCTCCGGCACCAGCCGCCCGGCGCTCCTGTCCGGGTCGGTGGCGTAGGTGGCACGCGGCTGGGCTCCATAGCCAAGCGGTGCGGTCATAAGGCCTCCTGATCGTCTGCCGGACAGTGCGTGCGCGAGGATCGGGCACACATTCGGGCAGCGAAACTGTTGACGCATGCCCGCGCTGTTCATACCTATTCACTAACGCCTTGCACAGGGTGGCCTTGCGGGACGCGCGCGATTTTCCGCCTTCCGCAAGCCTTCCCGGCCGGATCTCCCGGCACGGCAAGCATCGGAGCCTCCCGCTGCCCGGGGAGACACAGCCCCGCCGGCACCGGCAGCGCCCGCAAAACGGAAGAGCATGACCATGGCGGATCACATCACGGACGCGACGCCCGAGACGGTCGACCTCAGCGACACGGCGGTGAAGCGCATTGCCCGCATCCTCTCGGCGGAACCGGAGGGGACCAGCCTGCGCGTCAGCGTCGAGGGCGGCGGCTGTTCGGGCTTCCAGTACAAGTACGACCTGGTGCGGGAGAAGGAGAGCGACGATCTCGTCATCGCCCGCGACGGCGCGAGCGTGCTCATCGACCCCGTCTCCCTGCAATACATGAGCGGCTCGGTCATCGATTTCGTCGACGACCTGATGGGCCAGTCGTTCCAGATCCGGAACCCGCTCGCCGCCGCCGGTTGCGGCTGCGGCACCAGCTTCTCGATCTGACCCCCGCCTTATCGATCCGAAGGACCGACGCCGTTGAAAATCGCCACCTGGAACATCAACGGCGTCAAGGCACGCCTCGAGACGGTGCTTGCCTGGCTCGACGAGGCAAAGCCCGACCTTGCCTGCCTGCAGGAGATCAAGTCCGTCGACGAGGGCTTTCCCCGCGCCGCCATCGAGGACATGGGCTATCAGGTGGAGACGCACGGGCAGAAGGGCTTCAACGGCGTCGCCCTGCTCAGCCGCACCCCCCTGACGGATATCCGGCGCGGCCTGCCGGGCGATGACAGCGACGAGCAGGCCCGCTACATCGAGGCCCGCATCGAAACCAGCGCCCGCCCCGTGCGGGTGGGCTGCCTCTACCTGCCGAACGGCAATCCGCTCGGCACCGAGAAATTTCCCTACAAGCTCGGCTGGATGGACCGCCTGATCCGCCATGCCCGCATGCATCTCGAGGAGGAGGAGCGTTTCATCCTCCTCGGCGACTACAACGTCATCCCCGACCCGCGCGATGCCCGCCATCCGGAGAACTGGACGGGCGATGCCCTGTTCCAGCCGGAAAGCCGCGGCGCCTACCGGGCCCTGCTCGCGCTCGGCCTGACCGACGCGGTGCGCGCCACCAACCAAGAAGACGGCGTCTACACGTTCTGGGACTATCAGGCCGGCGCCTGGCAGAAGAACAACGGCATCCGCATCGACCACGTCCTGCTCTCGCCCGAGGCGACCGACAGTCTGGAAAGCGTCGGCATCGACGCACATGTGCGCGGCTGGGAAAAGCCGTCCGACCATGTTCCCGTGTGGGTGGATATCGCTGCCTGAGACGCCTCGCCAGAACCGCAGGCCTGAACCGTTTCCGGGAAAACCGCTCAATGCGCGGCGGGGAGCCCGGCGAACGCCGTCAGGTTGGGAGCAGGCGGCGCGAGCGCCGTCGGACAGGCGCGCTCCAGCGTCTTCCAGGCGGTGTTGTTGAGGTTCATGGAGCAGCGCGCCATCCTGGGGCCGTCGGGCCCGCGCAGGCAGACCGTGTCGCCGAGCTTGTAGTCGGTCCCGAAGAAGCGGCAGGTGCAGTTCGTGTTCCCGTCCGCCTGCCGGATCTCGCCGGCGCTGGCGATGCCGGCCGCCCCCTGAAGGCCCGGCACGGCGGAAAAGGCAACCAGCAACGCGAGCACGGCAGCGAGCCTTGCGGCGCCCCTCGTGCCGTTGCGTGCGGTCGTATGCGGCAGGGTCGTCAACCGTTCCATCTGCAGCCAGCCCGTCTTGCCATTGTCACATCATACCAGAAAAACGCTGCGTAAACGAGCCGGCGCGCCGCCGCCGCCTACTGCGGTGAACAATCGGCGGGCGTTGCCCTCTCCCGGCTTTTTCCCCCCGCCGCGATCCGATATGGTGCGCGCCGACAGGGTTGCCGATCTTCCCGGCAAGCGGAGACATCCAAGGTGACTGGCAAGGTGACTGGCAAGGCGGTTGGCAAGGTGACTGGCAACGCAACTGGCAACGCAACCGGCGGGGGCGCATCGCTGCGATCTGCGCCGCAAGCAGGCAGAACGCCGGCGCGTTTCCGGCTGCGGGTCGCGGCCGTCCTGTCCCTGGCCCTTGCGCTGGCCGCCTGCCAGACAGCCGGCAATTCGGCCGGCACGTCGACGGGCAGCCGGGTTGGCGGTGCCGCCGTGCAGACCGCCGCCCTGCCCGCACTGCCTGGCACCGCCGCGACGAGTGCCGGTCCGGCGCTCGCCTTCGCGCCTCCCGGGCAGGCGGAGCCTCGCGCCCATGCGGCGATCGTCATCGACGCGGCAAGCGGCAGCGTGCTGCATGAGGAACAGGCGGATGCCCTGCGCTATCCCGCCTCGCTGACCAAGATGATGACGCTCTACCTGCTGTTCGACGCTCTCTCCGAAGGCCGTGTCTCCCTCGATACCGAGCTCGCGGTCTCGGCCCGCGCCGCCGGTCAGCCGCCGGCAAAGATCGGTCTCAGGCAGGGCGGAACGATCACCGTTTCGCAGGCAATCCAGGCACTCGCGGTGAAATCGGCGAATGACGTCGCCGTCGCTGTGGCCGAAAACCTCGGCGGCTCGGAAGACGCATTCGCGCGCTCCATGACCTCCAAGGCCCGTGCGCTGGGCATGCGGCGCACCCATTTCGTCAACGCCTCCGGCCTCCCCGATCCGCGTCAGGTGACCACGGCGCGCGACATGGCGATCCTTTCGCGGGCCCTGAAAAGCCGGCACGCGGACCGTGCCCGCGCCTTCACCGCCCGCAGTTTCGCCTATAACGGCCGCACGTTCGAGGCGACCAACAACCTGCTCGGGCGTGTCGCCGGCGTCGACGGCATCAAGACCGGCTATATCCGCCTGTCGGGCTACAATCTCGCCGCCTCCGCAAGGCGCGGCGGCCGGCAGGTGATCGCGGTGGTCTTCGGCGGGGAAAGCGAAGGCGCGCGCGACCGCGAGGTCACCGCCCTGATCGAACAGTATCTGTAACCACCACCCGCTGCACGGAAGCCGGACAAGGCGCGTTCAAGCCAGGCTTTCGCCTTGACGAACGACATCTGCCCGGAACGCTTTCCGGGGGACTGGCCGGAGCGCGCCGCGATCACGAAGCGGTATCGCCCTGGAGAGGTACTCCATCCCGGCTGCGCGCGACGAACTGTCGTCTCCAGGGACGGTTTCCGGCTTCTTCAGCAGGGGATCGCCCCCTTCCGGGACGACGGTCACGATCACGCCGCTCGCGTCATCCACCAGCAGGTAAAAGCGCTGCCCGTCCCGGCGCGCAACGATCTCGATACGCCCGTCCTTGTTCGCATAGCGCAGGGTGACGTAACCGGCCTCCGCCAGGCTCATGATGATCTCGTTGAGATCCTTGCCGAGTTTCGCACCCGGAACGGGCTCCGTCGCCATGGCGGAGCCAACCGGGCCGCCGGCCGCCATGAGCGGCAGGGCGATCGCAAGAACCAGGGCATAACGACCGGTTATCATCTCGTCATCTCCTGTTCGCCCCACATGTCCTGACGTGTCCGCGGCCAGAATCCGCAGGCAGAACCAGCGGGCTCGCCGTCGTCTGACTGACTCGTCTGCTCAAGCCGGGCGGGTTCCAACTCTACCACAGCTCCCACCCTCGCCATATCGGCAGAACCACGGAAAGCTTTGGAAAGACTGCAAGCGTGCAGGAGTTCAGTCGAGGAACACATGTTCCGTGACAAACTACGCAGTGCATTTTGCTTCGGATCACATCTTTTGCGCGACGACACCGCCGCGAGCGGCGGGCCCATCCCCATCTCCATGCAATCCACGTTGCACGGAGCTCAGGTTTTCGCCCGCACTGACATACCGATTTCCGGGTCAGTGGGCTGGCTCCCCCGCCCTCGTCCGGAATGACCTGATGGAACGCCGGGCGGGCCGATCCCGCGCCTGACCTGAAACGCAAAACCCGCCCGGCATTGCTGCCGGACGGGTCTGTGTCTCGTATACCGAGCAGCAGGAAGGTCGACCTTCAGGCCGGGCCTCCCCGCTGTCCCGTCAGCTGCAGCCGCTTGTCGAGCCGCAGGTGTCGCATTTCAGGCATGTGCCGTTCCGCACCATGGTGAAGTTGCCGCATTCCATGCAGCTCTCGCCCTCGTAGCCCTGCATCCGGGCCTTGGCGATCTGCTGGGCCTGGCTTGCCTTGGCGGGCGCCGCCGTACCGACCGCAACTTCCGTCTCCGGCGCCGCATCCACATCCCGCTTGAAGGCGGTCGCGACCGCTGTCGTGCGGCCATGGATGCTGCCGGAGGCAACCGCCGAGGCCTTGCCGCCCTTGACCGCGCCGCTCTCTCCGCCACCAAGCGCGCCGGCCGGCTCGCCCGGATGTCCGACGAGGCGGAAGCGCTCGGTCTGGCCGCGCACCAGCCCCTTGGACACGACGCCGCTATGCGCGGTGCCGGCCGGACGGCCTTCGTTCTCGCCGCCGCTGATCGACGTGGTCGACAGGGATTCCGGCGAGACATGCGCCAGGTCGTGCCGGTCCAGATAGGAAACCGCCAGCTCGCGGAAGATGTAGTCGAGGATCGAGGTCGCGTTCTTGATCGCCTCGTTGCCCTGCACCATGCCGGCCGGCTCGAACCGGGTGAAGGTGAAGGCGTCGACATATTCCTCGAGCGGCACGCCGTACTGGAGGCCGAGCGAGATGGCGATGGCGAAATTGTTCATCAAGGAGCGGAAGGCGGCGCCTTCCTTGTGCATGTCGATGAAGATCTCGCCGAGGCGGCCGTCGCCATACTCACCCGTGGTGAGATAGACCTTGTGGCCGCCGACACGCGCCTTCTGGGTGTAGCCCTTGCGCCGGTCCGGCATCTTCTCGCGCTCGCGCACGGTGCGTTCCACCACCCGCTCGACGATGCGCTCGACGATCTTTTCCGCCACCATCTCGGCCCGTGCCGCCTGCGGCTGCGCCATCAGCGTCTCGACCGCATCCTCCTCGTCCTCGTCGCTGTCGGCGAGAAGCTGGGAGTTGAGCGGCTGGCTGAGCTTCGAGCCGTCGCGGTAGAGCGCGTTGGCCTTCAGCGCCAGGCGCCAGGACAACATGTAGGCTTCGGCGCAATCGGAAACCGTCGCGTCGTTCGGCATGTTGATCGTCTTGGAGATCGCGCCGGAGATGAACGGCTGGGCGGCCGCCATCATGCGGATGTGGCTCTCCACCGACAGGAACCGCTTGCCCAGACGGCCGCACGGATTGGCGCAATCGAAGACCGCGTAATGCTCCTGCTTGAGGAACGGCGCGCCTTCCAGCGTCATCGCACCGCAGACATGGGTGTTGGCCTGCTCGATATCGGCGCGCGAGAAGCCAAGATGCGCGAGCAGCTCGAAATCCGGATCGTCGAGCTTCTCGGCCGGCACGTTGAGCGCACTGGTCAGGAATTCGTCGCCGAGCGTCCAGCGGTTGAAGACGAACTTGATGTCGAAGGCCGACTTCAGCGCGCCCGCCACCTTTTCCAGCGCGGCGTCCGTGAACCCCTTCGCCCGCAGGCTGCCGGGATTGACGGCCGGAGCCTGGTCGAGCGTGCCGTGACCGACCGCGTAGGCCTCCATCTCGGCGATCTCGCTCTCGGAATAGCCGAGCGTGCGCAGGGCCTCGGGCACCGCCCGGTTGATGATCTTGAAATAGCCGCCGCCGGCCAGCTTCTTGAACTTCACCAGCGCGAAGTCAGGCTCGATGCCGGTCGTGTCGCAATCCATGACGAGGCCGATCGTGCCGGTCGGCGCGATCACCGTCGACTGGGCGTTGCGATAGCCGTGCTTCTCGCCAAGCTCCAGCGCCAGGTCCCAGGCGGCCTTTGCCCGCTCGACAAGCACCTTGTCCGAGCACGAGGCGTGGTCGAGCGGCACCGGATTGGTGCTCAGCCCCTCGTAGCCTTCCGTCTCGCCATGGGCGGCGCGGCGGTGGTTGCGGATGACGCGCAGCATGTGCCCGGCATTGTCCGCATAGCCCGGGAACGGGCCGAGCTCGCCGGCCATCTCCGCCGAGGTCGCATAGGAAACGCCGGTCATGATCGCGGTGAGCGCGCCGCAGATCGCCCGCCCCTCGTCGCTGTCATAGGGAATGCCGGAGGTCATCAGCAACCCGCCGATATTGGCATAGCCAAGGCCGAGCGTGCGGTAGCGGTAGGACAGCTCCGCGATTTCCTTCGAGGGGAACTGCGCCATCAGCACCGAGATCTCGAGCACCATGGTCCACAGCCGCACGCCGTGCTCGTAGGCCTCGACATCGAACACGCCGTCCTTGCCGCGGAACTGCAGAAGGTTCAGCGACGCCAGGTTGCAGGCCGTGTCATCGAGGAACATGTACTCGGAGCACGGGTTGGAGGCACGGATCTCGCCCGAGGCCGGGCAGGTGTGCCAGTCGTTGATCGTCGTATGGTACTGGATGCCCGGATCGGCCGAGGCCCAGGCCGCATAGCCGATCTGCTCCCACAATTCGCGGGCCTTCAGCGTCTTGGTGACGCGGCCGTCCTTGCGGGCGGTCAGGTTCCAGTCGCCATCCTCGACCACGGAGGTCAGGAAACCGTCGGTGACGCGCACCGAATTGTTCGAGTTCTGGCCCGAAACCGTCAGATAGGCTTCCGAATCCCAGTCCGTGTTGTAGGTCGGGAACTCGATCTTCGTGAAACCCTGGCGGGCGAACTGGATGACGCGCTGGATGTAGTTCTCCGGCACCATCATCTTCTTGGCGGCGCGGATCTCGCGCTTCAACGCCGGGTTCTTCGCCGGATCGAAGCAATCCCCGTTGTCGGCCTCGCAATTGACGCAGGCCTTCATGATCGCGGTCAGGTGCTTCTGGCAGATCTTCGAGCCGGTGACGAGCGCGGCCACCTTCTGCTCCTCGCGGACCTTCCAGGTGATGTAGTCCTCGATATCGGGATGATCGACATCGACCACCACCATCTTGGCGGCGCGGCGCGTCGTGCCGCCCGACTTGATGGCCCCGGCCGCCCGGTCGCCGATCTTGAGGAAGCTCATCAGGCCCGACGACTTGCCGCCGCCCGACAGCCTCTCGCCCTCGCCGCGCACGCGGGAGAAGTTGGAGCCTGTCCCCGATCCGTACTTGAACAGGCGCGCCTCGCGCACCCAAAGGTCCATGATGCCGTTCTCGTTGACGAGATCGTCCTGGACCGACTGGATGAAGCAGGCATGCGGCTGCGGATGCTCATAGGCCGTGGCCGAGCGGGTCAGCTCACCTGTCTGAAAATCAACGTAAAAATGCCCCTGGCTCGGGCCGTCGATGCCATAGGCCCAGTGCAGGCCGGTGTTGAACCACTGCGGCGAGTTCGGCGCCACCTTCTGGGTGGCGAGCATGTAGCGCAGCTCGTCGTAGAAGGTCTGCGCGTCGGCCTCGGTGTCGAAATATCCGCCCTTCCAGCCCCAGTAGGTCCAGGTGCCGGCGAGCCGGTCGAAAACCTGCCGGGCATCGATCTCGGAGCCGTAGCGCTCCTCCTCGGGCAGTTCCTCGAGCGCCGCAAGATCGGCCTCCTGCCGCCACAGCCAGGAGGGAACGGTGTTCTCCTCGACCGGCTTCAGGCGAGCGGGAACACCGGCCTTGCGGAAATACTTCTGCGCCAGGATGTCCGCAGCGACCTGCGAGAACTGCGCAGGAACGTCAATGTTTTCAAGCCGGAAGACGATCGAGCCGTCCGGATTCCGAATTTCGCTTGTGGCCACGCGAAACGCGATCTCGGCATAGGGCGACTGGCCGCCCTTCGTGTAGCGCCGCTCGATCTTCATCCAAAAGCCCCCTTAACGTGCATCGGCCCCGCGGGCCGTGGGTGTTCATGTGCGGCCAAGGCCGCCGGTGGAGCGGAACGCGGCGAAACGCCTGCGCCCGGTGCGAGGCGGCCACGCCGCCGGGCCGCGCATCGACCGATGCACAAGCCCTTGTCCCCGCCGCCCTGTGATGTCGCCGCGCTTCAACGCGCGGTCCTGTGTGAAGGATGAACACTAGATATAGTGGATCATCGCTTTTTTGTCACGACATATCGTCAACGCAAGGCGCAATTTTCCCGCATCGCGAACCGCCGCGGTCGCCATGCCGAAACCCGGAAAGCTCCGGAACCCTACGCTTGCAGTTGATGAGGACGCGGGGTCGAAGCCCCAACCTGTCTGCGATTTATCCGACACCCGAACGTTAGGGTGAATCGCCGGTAAGCGTCAAGCACCCAAATCCATCTATTGTGGTCACGTTTCCTCGCGACCCAAAATGTAGTGTGTACGTGTGGATAACGAGGATGACGGACGCTTTGCCGGCTTGGCGGCGAAATACGCCTTGCCAGGGGCTCTGTCCCCTGCCCCGGCCGTCTCTGGGCGCCCCCTGGCCCGCGCCCCTTGCCCGGCCTCTTGCGGGGATTGGCGGCTTCGGACCTCAAAACCGGCGACCGGCGGGACACACCGGGGATAGTGCAAACCTGTCCCCGTTTGCCCCGAAAACGGGCAAAACACGGCCCGAAACGGCGCTGGCGAAAACAGAATCACGCTGATTTTGTCAATATACCAGCGATATCGATTCAATTTTAGCAAAACTGTCTGAGAATCGTCCTGTTCCCCTCAATCGCGGGGAAATCCGGCTGTGCTCTAAATGTCTCCCAGGGGATCTCCAACCGGGATGGCAACGTGGCTCGGATGACGCGGCATTACGCATACGGACTGCACATCAGCGATCTCGATGTCGTCGTCGTCGACGATTCCAAGCCGATGCAGGCGATCCTGCGCTCGACGCTGCTGTCGTTCCGCGTCCGCCGGGTCAGGACCTTCGACACCGCCGAGGCCGCGCTCGAGGCGATGCGGCTCGACCCGCCCAATTTCGTCATCACCGACTGGCGGATGAAGCCGATGAGCGGCGTTGCCCTGCTGCGCACCCTCCGCCAGCGCAAGATGGCGCCCCTGTGCTTCCTGCCGGTGATGTTCTGCACCGCCCACGGCACCCGCACATTGATCGACCGGATGCTGCGCGACGGCGCCCAGCACGTGCTGACCAAGCCGCTGTCGCCCTCCGCCCTCTACGACCGGCTGGCTTGGACGCTGCGCGATGCCCGCCCGCTGGTGATGGGCGAGGACGGGCGCTATGTCATCGACGGCGTCGCCGACACTCTCGATGCCAAGGCCCGCAAGTGGCAGCAGATCGGCAACGGCCGCAACGTGGTCACCGTCAAGCCCGCCGTGACCCGCCGCGACGTGCCGCATGGCACGCCGGCACGGCTTGAACCGGCGCATCCGCCGCTGCACGAGGTGGCCGCCGCCGAAAAGGCCGGCGTCAAGGGCGGACGGGCGGGATTTGCCACCGTGCGCGCCAAGCGCGACAAGACCGCCGCCTGAGAAGACGGGCCGGCCCCGCCGGGAACGTACCGGGGACGCCCCGCCGCATTGCGCAACGGGCAAGCTTGCGCTATGCGAGGGCAACGGTATCAAACAAGACGGCGAGCCGATGAAAACCCTGCTGCAATTCTTCACCTGGTGGAACAGCGCCACCTGGGGCACGCGCTTCTTCACATGGCGCAAGGGCGAGTTCGTCGGCAAGGACGAGTTCGGCAATTCCTACTACCGCGAGCGCGGCGGGAAGAAGCGCTGGGTGATCTATGACGGCCTCGCGGAAGCATCAACGATCCCGCCGGGCTGGCACGGCTGGATGCACCACCGCACGGATGTCGCCCCGAGCGAGACCGACTACGCCCCCCGCGCCTGGGAAGCCCCGCACATCCCCAACCGCACCGGCACGCATCAGGCCTACCGCCCCAAGGGCTCGATCCTGACCGGCGAAAAGCGACCGCAGGTGACCGGCGACTACCAGCCCTGGACACCGGGCGAGTAGGAACGGGCCTCAGGCGCCGCGCGACGACGCTGCCCCCGCGCGATAGCGAGCCATCAAGAGATACAAAACACCCCGCCGGGAGCCACCGCCGGGGTGTTTTGGTTTTTGGGGAAAAGGAAGAGTGTCCGAACGAGTACCTGTTTCCAAACCTGCGCCACGCCCGCCAGTGGATGGAGACATGGCGGGACGACTACAACCGTCACCGCCCTCGTTCGAGCCTCAACGGGCAAAGCCCCGCGAGCATCACCCCGGGCCGAAAGCGGCCAAATCCTGAACAGAGCCAACCTATAGACGAGGACTGTTAGGGGAGCAGGTCACTCACCCTCGTCAGCCGACGCCTTACCAGCCCAAACTCCCGTAACGAAGTCGACCAAGCAGTCTCACACCGCGTCGTCCTCGCAGTCGAGATTGATGCTCCCGGCGCCTGGCATGGAACGCGGCACCGCAGCACGCAGTACGATGATCTCTCCATCGACCGTGCCAGCCTGCGCCCGTCCTGATGTCAGCTTCCACCGCCGCCAGCGGCCATGGCGGAGAGGCGGGTGCGAACGATCTCGGTCCGACCGTCGGGGCCCCTGATATTGCCTTCGAGGAAACTGTCGAAATCGTCATGAGCCTGCAGAGTGCGAAGCTTGGCGGCGATGAAGTCCCGAATGTCTTCGTCCGCTGCGCATACCTCGGCGGCCAGCTCCTCCCGTCCATCGACGACGATCAGGATGTCCTCCAGATCATGACTGCCAAGAGGGTCATTGCGGCCACGGCCGAGATAGGCCTCCAGCTTGGTGGCGACAAAAAGCGCGGGGGTGAGAAGCCTGATATCGCGTCCACTCGGCAGAGAACGTGTCACCGCCGTCTCGATCCCACGCGCATACCAGCGGTTTGTGAAACCGAGAATTTCCTTGTCGTCCGGCATGAAATCGACCTTTAGCGCGCCGAGGCGCATGCGGCAGATCACGTCGTCATCCGGAGATTCGGAAAAGCCCCTCTGCCGCAACTGGTCCTGCAACCGTGCCCATTCTCCGTATCCGGCCAGATCGACGATCAGATCGACATCATCCGTCGCCCGCACGTCTTCCAGGGTGACCGGGTCGGTCACGAAGAGCGCGGTGGTGCATCCGCCGACAAAGACCAGTCTCTGCCGAAGGTCCTCGCCGAGAGCCTCGGCGACCGTCTCCAGCATATGCAGAAGCACGCCCCGGACGCTCATCGCTTCAGGAGTCTTTCCCTGATGAGGTCCGCGGCGAGATTGGCCTCGCGCTGCCGCCCGAGCCTGATCGCGTCGACGAGCGCGAGATATTCGTACAGCCGCTCGTCCTGCCCGGCCGCTTCCGGCACGGACCTGAACAGAGGCTCGACCGACAGGCCCCGCGTCCTGCCCTTCGCATCGGGCCAGACATGAATGTCGTCGCCGGCGCTTAAGAGGCGGCCCTGAAGCATGGGGGCGGCAAAGGCTGTGGGCATTCCGCGCAAGGGTGCACCGGGTCTTGCCGGATACACGAATTTCAAGCCGTGAATGATGAAATCGCAGAGGCTGCGCCTGCTGGGCTTTGCCCGGCCGCGCTCCGGGTCCCTCACCGCAAGGCCGGACGCAAGGCTGCGATTGAGCGAGGCACTCACCTCTGTCTTGCTGATGCCAAGCGATGCCCCCAGACCGCGAACGGAATAGGGTTCTTCGCGTCCCGGCACATCATCGGAGCTCCCGGACACGCCAGGGCCTTCCAGTTCCTGCAGGCTCGCGAGCTTCAACAGTATGACGATGTCCTGGCTTTTCATTCGGCTTCGGCTTTCTGTCCTTCGTCCGCGGACCGAGGACAGTTAACAGCGAAACATGCATCCCGGTCAATTACGGACCGCACGAGGGACGCTTCGCAAACGAAATGCCCTGGCGCAGGGAAACAGGAACGCACGGGAAGCCGCTGCCCACCCGTTCAACGAGGCAACAGCCCCCTCACGCCACGTTGGCGATGGTCTCGGCAGTCTCGTCCTCGTCACCGGCTTTCCTGCCGCCTGAGAGCGCCGTGGCAAGGTCGATGAAGAGTTTCGCCGGCAGCGGGGGGGCGAAGATGTAGCCCTGCGCGGCGGAGACGCCAAGCTCGCGCAGGCGCTCGATCTGCTCCATCGTCTCGACGCCCTCGGCGATGATGCCCATGCCCAGGTTGTCGGCCAGCTCCACCATCGTGTCGACGATGGTGGTGGAATTGTCGTCGGTGCCGAGGCTGTCGATGAACATCTTGTCGATCTTGATGATGTCGATGCCGAGCTTCTGCAGATAGGCGAAGCCGCCATGGCCGGTGCCCACGTCGTCGAGCGCGACGCGCACGCCGACGGCCTGCATCTCGGCGATGATCTTGCGCGCCGTGTCCATGTCCGACAGCGGCTGGCGCTCGGTCACTTCCATGACGATCTGCTGGAAGGCGATCTTCGATTCGCCATAGATCTCGATGATGTCCTCGACGATCTTGCGGTCCTCGAAATGGCCGGCGAAGAGGTTGACCGAGAGCTTGAATTCCGGGTTCTGGAAATAGAGATCGCCGACCTCGTCGCGCGTCTTGCGCATGATCTGGCGGGTCATCTCGAAGATGTGGCCGGAGGTCTCGGCGAAGGTCATGAAGGCGCCGGGCGAAATCACCGACCCGTCGGGCCGGGCCCACCGCATCAACACCTCGCAGCCGCGCAGGCGGCCGGTCTCGATGTCCATCACCGGCTGGTAATAGGGCACGAACTCGCCCCGGCGGATCGACTGGACGAACTCGTCCTCCGCCTCGCTCTCGGGACGCCAGGAGAACCACACGCTGATGGCGATGAAGAGAATGGCGAACCCGACGGCGGCGATGGCCGAGACCACCTTGAGATCGCGCACCAGGTTGTCGGCGGCCGAGGCCGGCGCGGTGACGGTGGCCAGCATCGGATATTTCGCCGAGGCCATCTGGACGACGAGCTCGCGCTCGCCGGAGCGCGAATCGAGACGACCGTATTCGCCCGAGCGCAGCCAGACGACGCCGTCGCCGAGGCGCAGCTCGACATGGCGATGGGCGCGCAGGTATTCCGGGCCCGGATCGATGGAGATCGCCACCGGCGAGATTTCCGCAAGCAGCCGGCTGCCGTTGCCGATCCGCCAGCTGACCAGCGCGACGCGCACCCCTTCATAGGCCCGGTCGCGCATGCCGATGCCGACCAGCGGCGAATCGGACTGCAGGACGGGAAGAACCGGATCGCCGTTGCCCGTCTCGTCCGGCACGTTGCACATCAGCACGCCGCCGGAATCGACGACGCCGATCATCTGCACGAAAGGCGCCGCGATCAGGCCGGCATGGAAGGCGGCGCGGTCGGCGGCAGAACAGGTGACGAAGCCGCCCTGATGCAGGCCCTGGAGAACCGAAACGGCATCGCCAATGGCCTTCTCGGCGCGCAGCACATAGCGCTCCGCCGCCGCCTTCATCTCGGTCTCGGCCTGTGTTACGGCATAGTTGTCGAGGATGTAATTGGCCGCGATGAGGGGTGCGATCGCCAGTCCGAGGGCAATCACGAGAGTTTTCAGGAAACGGGTATAGCGATGCGGCACGCGATCATCCGGGATTGAACAACCGTTTCACTATGCGCCGCTTTGGTAAATGACCCCTGAAGACAGGCCGGACGCAGCAAAATAATTCCGGGCGCACGGCCACTTAGCCGCGCCGGTTGATCCAACGCCACAGGAGCCCCCGCATGCAGGCATTGTTCATCGGTCAGGCCTATATCGACATCACCTTCCTGACCGACGCGCTGCCGACCGGCGACGAAAAGACGATCGCGCGCGACTATGCGGTCAGCTTCGGCGGCAACGCGGTGACGGCGGGTTTTGCCTGCGCCAAACTGGGCATCGCCCCCGACCTGCTGTGCTCCCAGGCCGACGACTGGCTGGCGCGCATGTTCCTCGACATGGCGGCCAAGTACGGCATCTCGGTGCATGGCCGCAAGGTGCGCGAATCCTCCCTCTCCTTCATCATGCCCAGGGACGGCAAGCGTGCCATCGTGCGCTGCCGTGACAACGATTTCCTGCACCCCTTCCCGGTCCTGAACCTCGCCGGCTGCCGAGCGCTGCACCTCGACGGGCACATGCCGGACGCCGCGCTTCACTATGCGCGCGCGGCGCGCGAGGCCGGCATCCTGACCTCGCTCGACGGCGGCGCGGTGCGCGAGAACACCGACGAGTTGCTGCGCTTCATCGACATCGCCATCGTCTCCGCCCGGTTCTGCGAGCAGCTGGGCGCGAGCGTGGAAGAAACGCTGGACCTTTTGCGCGCAAGGGGCTGCCGGGTGGGCGGCGTGACGCTCGGCGACGAGGGGCTCGTCTGGTACGAAAACGGCGGCCCGACGGCGCGCCTGCCCGCCCTCGACGTGCCGCGCGAGCGGATCCTCGACACCAATGGCGCCGGCGATGTCTTCCACGGCGCCTATATCCACTCTTTCCTCGCCAACCCCGAACAGGATTGGGAGGCGCATTTCCGCTTCGCCCGCGCGGCCTCGGCGCACGCGATCCAGCATCTGGGCAACGAGGCCAGCCTGCCGAGCCTTGAAATGGTCGCAAACGCGATGGCCGAATGGCCGGAAAAGCTTTTCGCATCCGCATCCTAGCCCGGCATACCCCCCCCCTTTCGCTGCCTCGCTTCCCGCTCGACGGTCTTCCCGCATGGCTTGTCCTTGGGACATATTTGACGCATCGTAGCGCTCCGCAGGCAGGGAGCGGATAACAGCAAACGAAATTCGGAGACGTCTGCATGACCTATCTTCCCCTACGCAGCCGCGCCCGCGCGCTCGCTCTGGCCTGCCCCTTCCTTCTCGCCGCGGCCCTTCCCGGCCACCAGGCGCTCGCCTTCGATGCCTCCGGCAACGAGGTCGCCGACACGTTCATGGAGATCCTGGAGGCCGGCAACGCGACGATCTCCGGCTATGACGGGGTCTCGGGCAGCGGCGGCGACGTCGTCATCACGGGCCTGCGCGCCAATGTCGACGACAATGGCAAGACGTCCGATCTCACCATCGCGGAGACGACCATCGAGGGCGGCAGCGTCGATGCCGACGGCAAGCTGTCCGCCGACACCATGACGATGACCGATGTCGCCATCGACGACACGGACGGCAAGGACAAGGTGAACGCGCGCGTTGCCCGCGTCGCCATCGTCAAGCCGGTGCTTCCCTCGGCCGCCAGCGTCAGGGCGAAGGCCTCGGCCGACGCGATCGCACCTGGATATTCGAGCGCCGAGCTGACCGGCATCGTCGTGGAGACCGAGGACCAGGGCACGATCCCCATCGCACGGGCCAGCGCCGTGATCGACAGGATGGAGGGCGACCTGCCCACCGCCGGATCACTGTCGCTGGAAGGCGTCGAGGTCAGCGCAGACCAACTCGACGAGGAGGAGCGCAAGACCCTCACCGACCTTGGCTACGACACGGTCATGCTGAGCCTGCAGATGGAGATCGACTGGGATCCGGCAAGCGGCACGCTCAACATCGAGAAGCTGACGCTCTCCGGCGAGAACGCCGCCACGCTCAACGCCACGCTGCGCATCAACGGCCTGACGCGCGAGGTGGTCCAGCAGCTCGACGCGGCCCAGGACAACCCGGAAAAGGCGATGGGCCTCATGCAGGGTCTTCTGGTGGAAAGCCTGACGCTGCGCATCGACAACGGCTCGCTCGTCGACCGGCTCCTGGACAACCAGGCCAAGGAAGCCGGCGCCACGCGCGAGGAATTCGTCCAGCAGCTCACCGGCGCCCTGCCGTTCATGCTGTCGATGATCAACAATCCCGGCTTCCAGAAGAAGGTCGCCTCCGCAGCAACTGCCTTCCTCAACGATCCCAGGTCGCTCAGCGCGACGGCGATGCCGGCCGCACCCGTGCCCTTCGCCCAGGTGCTCGGCACCGCGATGATGGCGCCGCAAACGCTGCCCGACATTCTCGGCGTGACCATCACCGCCAACGAGAACTGAGCATCGGCGGGAGGGCTATTGCCCTCCCGTTTCCGCATCCGGCGGACAGACGCATTGCGAACAGCCATTTCAAGCGACGGACACGGATCATGCCGAAGACATTCCTGCGCGCGCCTGCTGCTGGCGCATTCCTGCTCGCCGCGACCGCCCTCGGTGCGCCGGCCAGTGCCAATCCGGCCATCGAGGCGAGCGAAGCCTTCTTCGCCTGGGCAAAGGCCAACGGCGCGACCATTGCCGAATACGAGAGCCTGACCGAGACGGCGCCGTCCGACGCGATCCTGCGCGGGGCGAAGCTCGGCTGGGACTTCGCCTTTTCCTTCGGCGAGACAGACATCGACATCGACATCCGCATCGACAGCCCGGAAACGCGGCTGATCGGTGCCCGCATGGAAGCGGACGGCGTCCATCTCGACCGCTACGAGCAGCCGGGCGGACACGAGTTCACCTTCAGCGGCGGCGTCACCGAGAAAGGCCGGCGGACGCCTTTCGAGATCACCGCCACGCAGTACGATCTCGTCGCGGAGAACTATTACCAGCCCTACCTGCAGGTTGAGGAGGACGCGGCACGGCCCGTTTCACGCTTCGTGCCGGCCATCGTCGCCTCGCTCCGCGGACGCATGGACCGCGTATCCGTGCGTCTCATGGAGGCCAGGTCGAAACTCCCGGACGGCGGCAGTGGCACCGAACGCTACGAGAACTTCACCATCACCGGCATTGCCAACGGCCGGATGGAAGAGCAGCGCATAGAAAAGACGGTGTCCGAAACGGCATTCCAGCCCGAACCCGGTTCGAACGGCACGGCCTTGACGATGCGCCAGGAAACCGGGCTTCAGGTCGTCACCGGCACCGACATCAAGCCGTTGCTGCGTCTGCTCGGCATGCTCCCGAAGGACCGGCTGACCGGAGACGCGATGATCGAATCCGCCAGCATCGACGGCATGACGATCGATGCCGGCCCGCTCGGTTCGGGCGCCATCGGGAGCGCGACCGCCAATGGCCTGCACGTCCTTTCCGACACACCCGCCTTCGACGTCGCCGCCCTCGGTGACAAGGCGGTGCTCGGCACCCTGCCCCAGGACGAGACGGGCCTGGCCGCAATCGGCCGCGAGGCCCTCAATGCGCTGGAAGCCCTGTCCCTGGACAGCTTCAGGCTCGACGCATTGGCTCTCTCCTCGGAAGCGGCCAACGGGGCTGTCGGCACGATCGCGGTGAAGGATGCCTCCTATCGCGGCCTCGGCGAGTTCTCCATCGCCGATGTCTCGTTGACAACCGCGGAGAACAGCGGCGTCTTCGACCTTGCCGGTTTCACCATGCAGGACCTGCGCCTGGCGCGGCTTGCCTCCTATCTCGATTTCGGGCTGGCCGCTGCCAGGAACGAGCCCTCGCTTGCCGAGATCCTGTCGATCGTGCCGACGCTCGGCCTGATCGAGATCGAGGGACTCAAGGTCGCCTCGGACGACCTTCCGGCGCCGGCCTCGCTGGATCGCTACCGGCTGGCGATGAGCGATTTCATCCAGCCGTTCCCGACCGCGATCGAAGGCCTCACCGAGAACGCCGTCTTCCCGGTCTCGCTGATCGAGGAGGAGGAGGCGCGCTCCCTGTTCGAGGCAATGGGGCTCGACGTGGTGCGCTATTCGGACCGCATGCGGCTGCGCTGGGACCCGGACACGCAGGTGCTGAGCGCCGACCCGGTGTCCTTCAACATCGAGGGCGGCGGATCGATCGACATGGTGATGGAGATCGGCGGCATCCCGCGCATCGTCTTCGAAAGCCCGGAGCAGGCGCAGATGGCAATCGCCACGGCGACCGTCAACCGGGCGCGGATCACGGTGCGCGATGCCAAGCTCGTCTCCGCCTTCATCGCCCAGCAGGCGGCGGGCTCCGGCCTGTCGCCGGAAACGCTGGCCCTTGCTCTTGCCGACCAGGCCGCCAATGAAATGGGCCCGGTGAAGGACACCCCGTTCGGCCAGAGCCTGCATGGCGCTCTGAAGGCCTTCCTGGTCTCGCCCGACGAACTGGTGCTGAACGTCGAGCCTGCCAATCCGGTGCCGGCGATGCAGATCATGGGGGTGCTGGCCACCACGCCGAACACGCTGCCGCAACTGCTCAACGCGACGGTGAGCGCCAATCCGGGTCGCTGAAGACGGGCTGGAGGGCTGCACGCTGCCCTCCTCCAGCGCTCGACCGGCCAACCGCGCAGGCTCTTCTGTGCCTGCCGCGGCCAGCGGTGCCGATCACGCCTGCCGGGGGTGCCAATGGATCCCGGATCAAGTCCGGGATGACGTCTGAGAGAGGGCCAAGGCCGATGTGTCGCCCCCCCTCGCCCCCGGGCAAGCGAAGCGCGACCCGGGGCCCGTTGGTTTCCAGGGCAGGTGCGGCGGGAACGCGGAAGATTGCACCAGACAAGGCGGCAAGGCCCTCAGGCGGGGCTCGAACCGCCTTCGGCGAACTGCAGGTCGCACAGCCGCTTGTAGAGCCCGCCATGGGCGAAAAGCTCTGCATGGGTGCCGCGCTCGATGACCCGTCCGCGATCCATCACGACAATCTGGTTCGCCTCGCGCACGGTCGCAAGGCGATGGGCGATGACAATCGTGGTGCGGCCGCGCATCAGGTTGGCAAGGGCCGACTGGATCTTGGCCTCGGATTCGGAATCGAGCGCCGAGGTTGCCTCGTCGAGCAGCAAGAGCGGCGCATCGCGCAGGATCGCGCGGGCAATCGCCACGCGCTGGCGCTGGCCGCCGGACAGCCGCCCGCCGCCCTCACCCACACGCGTGTCGTAGCCGTCTTCCAGGGCGAGGATGAAGTCATGCGCGTTGGCCTCGCGCGCCGCCTGGAAAATCTCCTCGTCGCTGGCGGTCGGCCGGCCGATGGAGATGTTGTCACGCACCGAAATGTCGAAAAGAAACGTGTCCTGCGAGACCAGGGCGATGCGGCCGCGCAGGGCCTCGAGAGGCCGGTCGCGAACGTCCGCACCGTCGACCAGGACACGCCCCGAGGTCGGATCGTAGAAGCGCTCGATCAGCGCGAAGACCGTCGACTTGCCCGCACCCGACGGGCCGACCAGCGCCGTCACCTCGCCGGCACGGGCAGTGAAGTCGAGGCCTTCGAGCGCCGGCACCTCGCCATAGTGGAAGGTGACGTCGTCGAACCGCACGGCGCCCGCGGTGACGGTCTCGTCGGCGGACGGCAAAGCCTCGTCCGTCTCGCCCGGCACCCGGTCGAGGATGTCGTACATCAAGCGGATCCCGACCATGTGGGCGGACAGGTTGACGTTGAGGCGTGCCAGCCGCCGCGACGGGTCATAGGCCAGCAACAGGGCGGTGATGAAGGCGAAGAAGGCGCCGGGATCGCCGCCGCGCTCGATGACGCTGTAGCCGCCATAGAGAATGACCAGCGCGATGGCCGCACCGCCGAGCGTCTCCATGACGGGCGAGGTGCGCGCGGAAAGCCGGGTGATCTTGTTGGCGCGCAGCTCGACGTCGGCGACGGCGGCATCCATCTCGGCACGCAACCGGTCCTCGACGGCGAAAGCCTTGACGACACGGATGCCGGAGATCGTCTCCTGGGCGATCGACAGGATGCGGGTCAGCGAAACGAACTGCGTCTTGGCCACCCGGCGCACCCGGCGCACAAGGCCGGCGATGATGATGATCGCCGGCGGCATGATGACCAGCGCGATCAGGCTCATCAGGGGATCCTGGACGACCATCACCGCAACGAGGGCGACCACCGTCAGCAGGTCGCGCCCGACTGCCGTGACGACGAGGTCGAGCGCGGTCCGCGCGGCCGTGGCGTTGTGCGACAGGCGCGTGCCCAGATCGCCAATACCGGAAGTCTCGAAGAAGCCGACATCCTGGCGGGTGATGGCGTGAAACAGCCGCGACTGGGTGCGTGCGATGATCGCGTTGCCGATCTGTCCGAGCACCACCTGCTGCCCGTAGGTGGCTGCCCCCTTCATGGTGAAGATGAACAGGACGAAGGCGGCGATGAGCACGACCGTGGTCGCGTCGCGCTCCAGGAACACCTCGTTGATCACGTCCTTCATGATCCAGGCGCTGGCCGCCGTGCAGGCCGCGACCAGTCCCATGAAGACGAAGGCGAGCGCATAGCGCCACGCATAGTCGCGGGCGTTTTCCAGCACCAGCCGGCGGATCAGGAAGGGAGCGCCCTCGGTATCGGCAAACAGGGAGGACCAGATGCGTTTCAAAGCGTCTGCCTTGTCCGTTGATGCGCGGCGGCTCCCCCCAGGCCGGCGCGGTGCCTTGAGGAGGCTGGCGCCGTCGGCGTCAGCCCTTTTCCGGCAGGTTGAGACGGATGTGAAGCTCGCGCAACTGCTTCGGATAGACGTCGGACGGTGCGCCCATCAGGAGATCCTGCGCCTGCTGGTTCATCGGGAAGAGACTCACGTCGCGCACGTTCTTAGCACCGACGAGAAGCATGACGATACGGTCGACGCCGGCCGCCATACCGCCATGCGGCGGCGCGCCGTACTGGAAGGCCCGGTAAAGACCGCCGAAGCGCTCTTCGACATCCGCCTTGGTGAGGCCGACCGTCTCGAACGCCTTGACCATCAGGTCCGGCGACTGGTTACGGATCGAACCGGAAGCGATCTCGTAGCCGTTGCACACCAGGTCGTACTGGAAGGCCTTGATGTCGAGCGGATCCATGGTCTGGAGCGCCTCGAGCCCGCCCTGCGGCATCGAGAAGGGATTGTGGGCGAACTCGACCTTCTTCTCCTCCTCGTCCCACTCGAAGAACGGGAAGTCGACGATCCAGGCGAGCGCGAAACGGTCGCGGTCGACGAGGTCGAGATCCTCGGCCGCCTTGGTGCGGGCCTTGCCGGCAAAGTCCGCGAACTTCTTCGGGTCGCCCGCGACGAAGAACGCGGCATCGCCCGCCTGCAGCCCGAGCTGGGTGCGGATCGCCTCGGTGCGCTCCGGTCCGATGTTCTTGGCCAGCGGCCCGGCGCCCTCGATGGCACCGGCTTCCTCGCGCCAGAAGATGTAACCAAGGCCCGGCTGGCCCTCACCCTGCGCCCAGGAATTCATCCGGTCGCAGAAGGCGCGGCTGCCGCCGGTCGGGGCGGGAATCGCCCACACGGCGTTCTTCTCGTCCTCGAGAAGGCGGGCAAAGATCTTGAAGCCCGAGCCGGCAAAGTGGGTGCCGACATCCTGCATCTCGATCGGGTTGCGCAGGTCCGGCTTGTCGGACCCGTATTTGGCGATCGCCTCGGCATAGGGAATGCGCGGGAAGACCTCGGTGACCGGCTTGCCCTTGGCGAACTCCTCGAAGACGCCGCGCATCACCGGTTCCATCGTCGAGAACACGTCGTCCTGCTCGACGAAGCTCATTTCCACGTCGAGCTGGTAGAACTCGCCCGGCAGGCGGTCGGCGCGCGGGTCCTCGTCGCGGAAACAAGGCGCGATCTGGAAATAGCGGTCGAAGCCCGACATCATCAGGAGCTGCTTGAACTGCTGCGGCGCCTGCGGCAGCGCATAGAACTTGCCCGGATGCAGCCGCGAGGGCACCAGGAAGTCGCGCGCGCCTTCCGGCGAGGACGCCGTCAGGATCGGCGTCTGGAACTCGGTGAAACCGGTCTCGCCCATGCGCTGGCGCAGCGACGAGATGATCTTCGTGCGCGTCATGATGTTGGCGTGCAGCGTCTCGCGGCGCAGGTCGAGGAAGCGGTAGGTCAGCCGGATGTCTTCCGGGTATTCCGGCTCGTTGAAGACCGGCAGCGGCAGCTCGCGCGCCGCGCCAAGGACCTCGATGTCGCGGATGAAGAGTTCGATGGCGCCGGTCGGCAGCGCCTCGTTGACCGTCTCGTCGGTGCGCTTCTTCACGTCGCCGTCGATGCGCAGGCACCATTCGGCGCGCACCGTCTCGGCCAGCTTGAAGGCCGGCGAATCGGGATCGACGACGCATTGCGTCATGCCGTAATGATCGCGCAGGTCGATGAACAGAAGGCCGCCATGATCGCGCACGCGGTGCACCCAGCCCGACAGGCGCGCCGTTGCGCCGACATGGGTTTCGCGCAGTTCCCCGCACGTGTGACTGCGATAACGGTGCATTTCGTCCTCGATGACCCGACGTTTGAAGAAAGCCTGAAGGCTTGCGGCATGGCTGAAGTCCGGGCCGAAGTCCGGCGCCGATGCGCGCCGTGCACAAACAACGGCACGACGACAAAGTCAAGGCAGAGCGCCCGTTCGGGCCCGCTCCGGGCCCTTGTGCGGAAGGTGTCCGTTCAAGGCGATTTCGTGGCGACAAGCGGGCAGGCTTGGGATATATCTCGCGGTCGACATGCATATCGTAACAAGCACAAAAGACCTCACCGACGTTTGTCGGCGTCTCGCCCAACATGATTTCGTCGCGGTAGACACCGAGTTCCTGCGCGAAACCACCTTCTGGCCGAAACTCTGCGTCATTCAGTTGGCCAGTGTCGAGGAAGCCGTGATCGTCGATCCGCTCTCCGAAGAGCTGGATCTCGGCCCGTTCTTCGACCTGATGCGCGACGAAAGCGTGGTCAAGGTGTTCCACGCCGCGCGCCAGGACATCGAGATCGTCTACCATCTCGGCGGCTTCATCCCTCACCCGGTGTTCGACACCCAGGTGGCGGCGATGGTCTGCGGATTCGGCGATTCGATCTCCTACGACCAGCTCGTCCACCGCATCACGGCGGAACGGATCGACAAGTCGTCGCGCTTCACCGACTGGGCGCGGCGCCCCCTCTCCGACAAGCAGCTCGACTACGCGCTCGCCGACGTCACCCATCTGCGGGAGGTGTACCACTTCCTCAAGGCCAATCTCGCCGAACAGGGCCGCAGCCACTGGGTGGGCGACGAGATGGAGATCCTGACCTCGGAAAGCACCTACAGGAGCGATCCGGAGAACGCCTGGAAACGGCTCAAGCTCAGGGTCCGCAAGCCGATCGAGTTCGCCGTGCTGCAGGAAGTGGCGGCCTGGCGCGAGCGCGAGGCGCATGAACGCGACGTGCCGCGCAACCGCATCATCAAGGACGACGCGATCTACGAGGTCGCAGCCCAGCAGCCGACCAACACCCAGGCGCTCGCCGCGCTGCGCACCATTCCGCGCGGTTTCGAGCGCTCGCGCACGGCCGAGGACATCCTCGGCGCGGTCAAGCGGGCGCTGGCGATCCCCAAGGACCAGCTGCCGCAGGTTCCCAAGGGCCGTTCCGCGCCCGACGGGTCCGCCGCCGCCGTCGATCTTCTCAAGGTGTTGCTGAAGCTGGTCAGCGAGGCCAATGGCGTCGCCTCCAAGGTGATCGCCACGATGGAAGACCTGGAAAAGATCGCCGCCAGCGACGACGCCGATGTCGCCGCCCTGAAGGGCTGGCGCCGGGAACTTTTCGGAGAGGCAGCCCTGAAGCTGAAGCGCGGCGAGATCGCCCTTGCCTTCAACGGCAAGCGCATCGTCTCGGTCGAGCAGGCCGAGCCGATCGTCGCCCCCAAGGCCGAGCCCTCGAAGCGCCGTCGCAACCGCCAGAAGCAGGAAAAGGCGGCCGCGGAGTAACACCGCGGCCACGACGTCCCGCGCGTCTCGAGGCGCGAGCCTCAGGGACATGCCTCAAGGGACGTGCTTCAGGGGCGCGTCTCGACCCGCGACTTGAGCCCGAGCAGGCGCGCGAACTGTGTCAGCCGCTTGTTGAGGCGCTCGCCGGCAAGGGCGCAAAGCTCGCCCTCCAGCGTCATCACGACTTCACCCTCCTCGACGGCGACCTGCACCCGCGGCAGGATACCGGCGACCGAGGCGCTGAGCACCGACGCAACCCGGAGCGCGCCGCCAAGAACACGGGCGCGGTCCTTGAGGCGGGTATGGGCCAGCTCGCGGATGCGCGGTCCGAGCGCGTCCTCCACCAGCCCCTGGTGCCGGTAGAAGACCGACAGCGCCAGATAGGCCCGACCCGGGTGGTCGATCCCGACAAAGCCCGCATTGGAGATGATGTTGAGGCTCTGCTCGCCGCGATAGTCGGGATGGGCGCGCCAGCCGATATCCGACAGGAGGCAGCCGGCGGCGCGCAGGCGGCGCTCGTATTCCGTCTCGTCGATGCCGACGGCGGGAAACAGCTTGTCCGTCCAGCCCACCAGTTCCTCGCCATAGGCGGGCGAGCGGGACCGGAGGATCGACAATTCGCGCGCCGCCTCGACCAAGGGGTCCTGCCGGCGCGTCTCCTCCGGCAACAGGTCGTAGAGCAGCCCCTCGCGCAGGCCGAGGGCCGACATCACAACTTTCGAGGCCTTGCTTCGCCGCAGCACCTTTTCCATGACCACCGCGCCGAAGGGCAGCAACTGGCGGCGGGCCCGCGAAACGACCTCGATCATGTCGAGGCTGTCGGGATCGCGGCGGGCGACGAGCTGACAGAACTCGATCGCCTCCTCGGCCGGGATTGCATAGTCGTGCATGACATGCAGCGGGTAGCCGTTCTGGTGCAGATGCAGCCGGGCGAGCGAGCGCCACGTCCCGCCCACTGCATAAAAGGGCTTGCCGGAACCGATCGGCAGCCAGTCGACATCGTCGAGCGCCTGTTCGGCGATCTTCTGTGCCTTCGCGGTCTTGCCCTCGGCGTCCTCCTGCAGGCGGATGCCGCCGAGCGGCAGGGTCTGGCCGCGCCCGATCTCGTCGTGTTTCAGCTCGACGAGCTCGAGGCTGCCTCCCCCCAGGTCGCCGACGATCCCGTCGGGCCGCCAGATGCCGGAGACGATGCCGAGCGCAGCCAGACGCGCCTCGTCGCGCCCGGAAAGCAGGCGCACCGGCGTCCGGCAGATCGCCTCGACCGCATCGAGAAACTGCTGCCCGTTCGCCGCATCGCGGGTCGCGGCCGTGGCCAGGATATGCAGGTCGCCGACACCGATCTGGTCGCACAGCCGGCGAAAGCGCACGAGGGCCCGCTCCGCCTGCTCCGTGGCAGCGTCCGAGAGGCGACCCGTCGCCCCGACGCCGCGTCCCAGCCCGGCAAGCACCTTCTCGTTGAACAGCACCGTTGGCGTTCTGGCGTGGCGTTCGTAGACCACAAGGCGGATCGAGTTCGATCCGATATCGATCACCGCGACCGGCCCGCTCCCGTTGAGCCGGCCGCGCACGATCGAATGATGGGCATCTTCAGCCACGCTTCCTCGGCTCCGCGAAGGGTTTCGGGCTGTGACTGCGCAGCGACTTGCCGCGTCCCGACAGCGACGGATTCGTCATGAAATACTGATGCGCGTTGAACGGTTTCTCGCCGCGCGACAGGCGCACCCGCTCATGTCCGCCGTCGGGCAGAAGCCGCCAGCTCTGCTGGTTGTCCTTGAAATTGGCGGCCATGATCTGATCGAGAACCTGTTCGTGCACGGTCGGAGTCAGCAGCGGCGCGAGTGTTTCCACCCGCCTGTCGATATTGCGCGGCATCAGGTCCGCCGAGCCGATATAGACGACAGCATCCGGCGAGGGAAGCCCGTGACCGTTGCCGAAGCAGAAGATCCGGCTGTGTTCCAGAAAACGTCCGACGATCGATTTCGCCCGGATGTTGTCGGACAATCCCGGAATTCCGGGGCGCAAACAGCAGATGCCGCGGATCACGAGGTCGATCTGAACGCCTGCCTGGCTGGCCTGGTAGAGCGCGTCAATGATCTGGGGATCAACGAGCGAATTCATTTTCATCCAGATCTGCGCCGGCCGGCCCGCCTTGGCATGCTCCGCCTCGGCCGCGATCATCGCCATGAAGTCGCGCCGCAGCGTCACCGGCGAAACCATCATCTTCTGCAGCTCCACCGGCTCGGCATAGCCGGTGATGAAATTGAAGATCTTGGCGACCTCCTGCCCGATGCGCGGATCGGCCGTGAAATAGGAAAGGTCGGTGTAGATGCGCGCGGTGATCGGGTGGTAGTTGCCCGTGCCGATATGACAGTAGGTGCGCAATTCGCCATGCTCGCGGCGAACCACCATGGAAAGCTTGGCATGGGTCTTCAGCTCCAGGAAGCCGAAGACGACCTGCACGCCGGCGCGCTCCAGGTCGCGTGACCAGCGGATATTCGCCTCCTCGTCGAAGCGCGCCTTGAGTTCGACCAGCGCCGTCACCGACTTGCCGGCCTCCGCCGCCTCGACCAGCGCCTTGACGATGGGGGAATTGTTCGAAGTCCGGTAGAGCGTCTGCTTGATCGCCACCACGTCCGGATCCTGGGCCGCCTGGCGCAGGTACTGGACCACCACGTCGAAGGATTCGTAGGGGTGGTGGACGATGATGTCCTTCTGCTGGATCGCCGCGAAACAGTCACCGCCATGCTCGCGAATGCGCTCGGGGAAGCGCGGCGTGTAGGGCTCGAACTTGAGTTCGTCGCGGTCGATGGAGACCAGTTGCGACAGGTTGTTGAGGGCAAGAAGCCCGTCAACCATGAACACCTCGTCCGCCGACGCGCCGAGGGCCTCGGCGACGAATTCGCGCAGGGACGCAGGTGTCGATTCCTCGATCTCGAGGCGGATCACCGAACCGCGCCGGCGACGCTTCAGCGCACTTTCGAAGAGGCGCACCAGGTCCTCCGCCTCCTCCTCGATCTCCAGATCGGAATCGCGGATGACGCGAAACGCGCCCTTGCCCCGGATCTCGTAGCCCGGGAACAGCCGGGTGATGAACAGACCCAGCGCGTTCTCGATCGTGATGTAGCGGTCCTGCCCCTCGCTGTCGGCGGCCGGCAGCCGCACGAAGCGGTCGATCTGCGCGGGAATGCGCAGCAGCGCGGTCATGCCCCGGCCGCCCTTTTCCGGTGCAAGTTCAAGAACGAGCGAAAAGCCCAGATTGGCGATAAAGGGGAACGGGTGCGCCGGATCGATGGCCAGCGGCGTCAGCACCGGGAAGATGTGGGCGAGGAAATAGTCTTCCAGCCACTGCAGGTCCTGCGCCGACAGGTCCGTCCCGTCGATGATCGAGATGCGATCCCCGGCAAGCAGCTTGCGCATCTCGCGCCAGACGCTCTGCTGTTCGCTCTGCAAGGCCAGGATCGCCGCCGAGATCCGTTCAAGCTGCTCGTTCGGCGTCAGGCCGTCGAGGGAACGTGCCGACATGCCCTCGCGCTGCTGGGCGCGCAGGCCGGCGACGCGAACCATGAAGAACTCGTCGAGATTGTTGGCGGAAATCGACAGGAAGCGCAGGCGCTCGAGAAGCGGATGCGACGCGTTCTCCGCCTCCTCCAGCACCCGCCTGTTGAACTGAAGCCAGGAAAGTTCCCGATTGATGAACCGGCTTGGATGATCCGCAAGCGCCTCGGCGGCGTCGGAGACACCGGTTCTGGTCGCTGTCACCGGCGCCTCAACCGCTTCCGCATCCTTGGGGTTCGCGCCTGTCTCGTTCATGCCTGCCTCCTGCGAGCCGGCCATGGCCGGCTATCCGATTCTCACTGTCGGGCGCGACTGTATCGGATTGTTTTGACGGATTTGCATCACTCGCAACCCGCCCGCATCCTTACCCGGCTGATGCCAGAACCTTTGCCGCCATCGGCCGGGTGATCCTGCGTGCCGCCGACAGCGATGCCTGGTCGAGCTGCTCGACCAGGACCTGCGCGGCGGCGACGGAGCGCTCCATGCGCACCACGAGAAAGTCTACCACGGCCGGGTCGATATCGATCTGGCGATCGGCAAAGAGCTTGACCAGAACCCGTCGCAGCAGGTCGTCGTCCGGTTCGAGGATTTCCACCGGCGTCGCCGCCCGCAGCCGCGAGGCCAGATCCGGCAGACGCAGTCCCCAGGACTGGGGCCAGCTGCGCGAGGTGATCAGCAGGCTCGCGCCGCTGTCGCGCACGGCGTTGAACAGGTGGAACAGCGCCGTCTCGTCGAAGCCGGAATGGGCGTCCTCGATCGCCACGGCCCGGTTCGCCGCCAGCGCCGTGACGTCCTCGCCGCGCAGCGCGCCCGCGGCCAGGATGGGAGCCCCGCTCACCCCTTGCCAGACATGGGCGAGATGGGTCTTGCCCGAGCCCACGGGCCCGGCGAGCACCGCCGTCTGCGAAGGCCAGGCCGGCCAGCTCTCGACCAGCGAGAAGGCGGCCCGGTTGGAGGCACCAAGGAGGAAATCGTCGCGCCCGAACGCGACCTCGTGCGGCAGCACCAGCGGCAACTGCTCGCCCCCGTGGCGGCGGATGTCAACCATCGCGCTCCTCGCCGCCTTCGGTGTCGGCGACCCGGCCGGCGCCCCCGTAGTAAAGAGAGCTCGCCATGTACTGGCCGAGCGCGAAACGGATCAGAACGCCGATCATCGCCGATGCCGGAACCGCAATCAGCATGCCGACGAAACCGAACATGTAGCCGAAGGCAAAGAGCGCAAACATCAGCCAGACCGGATGCAGGCCGACATTGTTGCCCACCAGCTTCGGTTGCAGGATGTTGCCCTCAAGGAACTGGCCAGTGGCGAAGATCGCCAGCACGACCGCGATCATCGGCCAGTCGGGCCAGAACTGCACCAGAGCGACGCCGAGGGAGACGACGAGACCGAGCGTCGCGCCGACATAGGGAATGAAGCTGACGAGACCGGCGCCGATGCCGATCAGCAGGCCGAAATTGAGGCCGGCCAATGCAAGGCCGATCGCATAGAATGCCCCCAGAAGGAAGCAGACGCTGACCTGACCGCGCACGAAACCTGCAACGGCGGCGTCCATCTCCCCGGCGAGTTCGCGAATGGTATCGCGGTGCTGGCGCGGCAGCCAGCCGTCGATGCGCTCGACCATCCGGTCCCAGTCGAGCAGAAGATAGAAGGCGACAACCGGCGTCACGACGAACAGCGAGACGAGCGACAAGAGCGCCTGCCCCCCGTTCCAGACCGACTTGAGCAGGCCCGCAACCCAACCGGCCCCCTCGCCCAGCAACCCTCCGACATTCGCCTTGATGTCGCCGCCGCCAATGCCGATCAGTTCGAAGAGGCGGCTGCCGAGCGCATCGCTCACCAATTGCTGCAGCGAGGTGACAAGACCCGGCAGCGCCTTGAGGAAGGCGGCGAGCTGATTGCCGAGAACCGGGAGAAGAAGAAGCAGGATCAGCACGAAGCCGATGACAAAGAGCACCAGGATGACAATCGTCGCACCAAGCCGCGGCAGGCCGAGAGCCTCCAGCCGGTCGGCGACCGGATCAAGCAGGTAGGCGAGCGCCATGCCGGCGACGAAGGGAAGCAGGATCGGGCTGAAAAGATAGACAAACCCCGCGAAGAACGCGAAGGAGGCGAGCCAGAAATAGATATGCCGCTGCAACGTCACGAAAATGTTTCCCTTGCCTAGGCGCCCCTGACCCGCAGTGTCCTGCAAGCAGATAGGCAGCCGCGCCACCGAGCGTCAAGGCGGGGAGCGCGGAAAGGCGCGGGTTTGTGCCCGCTGTCCCGCGCCGCCCACAGGTGCGGGCGCCCGTCACACCCGGCGAAGCGCGCCGCCCTTGTGTTCGGCGGCGTTCGACTGTAATCGCGTGCAATCAGTCTCCCAAAGCCGCAGCATCGGAGTGCCGCAATGAGCGCCAGCCAGCCGACCGGATCGAACGGTCTCACCTATGCGCAGTCCGGTGTCGACATCGATGCGGGCAACGCCCTTGTCACGCGCATAAAGCCCTTCGTCAAGGCCACCGCAAGGCCGGGCGCCGACAGCGAGATCGGCGGTTTCGGCGGCCTGTTCGACCTCAAGGCCGCAGGCTTCAGCGATCCCGTCCTGGTCGCCGCCAATGACGGCGTCGGCACCAAGCTGAAGATCGCCATCGACAGCGGCGCCCATGCGACCGTCGGCATCGACCTGGTTGCCATGTGCGTCAACGATCTCGTCGTGCAGGGCGCCGAGCCGCTGTTCTTCCTCGACTATTACGCCTGCGGCGCACTCGACATCGATGTTGCCGCCGATGTGGTCAAAGGCATTGCCGAGGGCTGCCGCATCTCCGGATGCGCCCTGATCGGCGGCGAAACGGCGGAAATGCCGGGCATGTACCGGGCCGGCGACTACGATCTTGCCGGCTTCGCGGTCGGGGCGGCCGAGCGCGGTTCGCTGCTGCCGCGCGGCGATGCGAAACCCGGCGACGTGCTGCTGGCGCTCGCCTCCTCCGGCGTCCATTCCAACGGCTTCTCGCTGGTGCGCAGGATCGTCGAGCATGCCGGCCTCGAGTGGAGCGCACCCGCCCCCTTCGCACAGGGTGCGACGCTGGGCGAGGCACTGATGACGCCGACCCGCATTTACGTGAAGCCGCTCCTGGCCGCCCTGAAGGCCGGCGCCGGCATCAAGGCGCTTGCCCATATCACCGGCGGCGGCTTGCCGGAGAACCTGCCGCGCGTGCTGCCCGGCACCCTCGCCGCGCGCATCGACCTTTCGGCGATCGCCGTGCCGCCGGTCTTCGGCTGGCTGGCGAAAACCGGCGGCGTCGCCCAGTCCGAAATGCTGCGCACGTTCAACTGCGGCGTCGGCATGGTGGTCGCGGTCGAGGCGGACGAAGCCGACGCGGTCATCGCGGCGCTTGCCGCCGAGGGCGAGACGGTCACCCGCATCGGCAAGCTCGAGCCGCGCGCGGGCGACGAGGCCGTCCTCTTCGACGGGGCACTGGCACTTTGACCAGCGGACCGGTTGCAAGCGGCCGCAAGCGCACGGCCATTCTCGTTTCCGGACGCGGCTCGAACATGACCGCGCTGCTCGACGCCGCGAGCGATCCCGCCTATCCGGCCGAAATCGCGCTGGTGGTCGCC
>NZ_JBLXFR010000011.1:0-95011 GCF_048261845.1 Stappia sp.
GGCATGTCGACCGCGATGGCCTTCAGCGTCGCATCGCCAATGAGCGCGGCGATGCGCCCGGCCATGACGAGCGTGGGGCGCGGGCCGGCATCCGGTTGCCGCGCGGTCCGCTCGCGAATGACGGCGATCCACCCCGCACGGCACCCGTCGACACCGGCAACGCGCAGGCCGGCACGCATCCTGTCGTCCTTCAGGCGCGCAGCGGCGCGTCGAGAACGCGCCGGCAGGAGACGAGCGCCATCGGGTTGACGAGGGCCGCCTGTTCGGCAGCGATCAGCAGGTCGCGCGCGCCATGCTTGACGGAGCGGGCGACCAGTTCGAACACCGACGCGGCGGCACGTTTCAGGGCGGTCTCGTCGTCGAGACCGGCGAGCAGGTTGGCCGTCAGGAGGGCGGCGATCAGGTCGCCGGTGCCTTTCGGTGCATCCGGCACCAGGCCGTGCTCGGCGGCAATGGCGCCGCGCGCGGTGACCAGCAGGTTGGCGACCGAGTTGCGGCGCAGGGCCGGCGACGAGGTGACCAGCACCCGCGCCGGGCCGAGCGCACGGGCTGCCGCAATCGCCTGCGTCTCGCTTTCCAGCCGGCCGCCGGTCATCCACTCCAGTTCGAAGAGGTTCGGGGTGGCGACATCGGCAAGCGGCAGAAGCCGGTCGCGGATCGCGGCGGCGGTTGTCTCGGGCACGTAGAGGCCGGACTGGTCGCCGATCACCGGGTCGCAGAGATAGAGCACATCCGGATTGGCCTTGCGCACCGCGCCGACAAGTCGCGCCACCTCGTCCGCCTGGCCGGGGCTGCCGAGATAGCCGGAGATCACCGCGCCGACATTGGCGAGCGTGTCCGCGCCGGCGATATTGGCGGCAAGGGCGGCAAAGCTGGCGTCGGCCGGCACTTCGCGATGGCCGATGCCCTGCTCGGGCTGCCAGGGCAGCAGCACGGTGGGCAGGAACCAGACGGGAAAGCCGAGGCGTTCCAGCGCGAAGACGGAGGGGCGACCGCCGACGGCGCCGCGCACGACCTGCGAGGTGATGACGAGGATCTCGCCTCCCGGCCGCGCGCTCATTCGGCTGCGTTTCGCTCGGCGCCGCCGAAGCGGGCCTCGATATAGTCGTCGACCATTGCCTTGAAGTCGTCGGCGATGGTCGGGCCGCGCAGGGTGGCGACCTTCTTGCCGTCGACGAAGACCGGCGCGGCCGGGCTCTCGCCCGTGCCCGGCAGGGAGATGCCGATATCGGCGAACTTGCTCTCGCCCGGTCCGTTGACGATGCAGCCCATCACCGCGACGTTCAGGGTCTCGACGCCGGGATATTTTTCCCGCCACAGGGGCATCGAGACGCGGATGTTCTCCTGGATGTCCTGGGCCAGCTCCTGGAACACGGTCGAGGTGGTGCGGCCGCATCCCGGGCAGGCGGCGACGATCGGGACGAAGGCGCGGAAACCCATCACCTGCAGCAGTTCCTGGGCCACCTGCACCTCGCGGGTGCGGTCGCCGCCCGGTTCCGGCGTCAGCGACACGCGGATCGTGTCGCCGATGCCCTGCTGCAGCAGGACGCCCATCGAGGCGGCGGAGGCGACGATGCCCTTGGTGCCCATGCCGGCCTCGGTGAGGCCGAGATGCAGCGCATAGTCGCAGCGCGCGGCGAGATCCGCATAGACCTGGATCAGGTCCTGCACCTGGCTGACCTTGGCCGACAGGATGATCTTGTCGCGGCCCATGCCGAGGTCCTCGGCGCGGGCGGCGGAGAGCAGGCCCGAGCGGATGATCGCCTCGCGCATCACGGCGGAAGCGGAGACGGGGGCCGCGCTCCTGGCGTTCTCGTCCATCAGGTGGGTGAGGAGTTCCTGGTCGAGCGAGCCCCAGTTGACGCCGATCCGGACCGGCTTGTCGTGTTTCAGCGCGATCTCGATGATGTCGGAGAACTGCCGGTCGCGCTTGTCCTTGAAGCCGACATTGCCCGGGTTGATCCGGTATTTCTCCAGCGCCTCGGCGCAGGCCGGATGATCGGTGAGCAGCTTGTGGCCGATATAGTGGAAGTCGCCGACCAGCGGCACATGGCAGCCGATGCGCGCCAGCCGGTCGCGGATCTTCGGAACGGCGGCGGCGGCCTCGTCGCGGTCGACGGTGATGCGCACGATCTCCGATCCGGCGCGCGCCAGCGCCGAGACCTGGGCGACGGTGGCATCGATATCGGCCGTGTCGGTATTGGTCATCGACTGGACGACGACGGGCGCGCCGCCGCCGACCGTCACCGGGCCGATCTTCACGGGCACCGAGACGCGGCGCGGCGCGGGACCGGCAAGGGTCTCCCTCATCGTGGTTTCCGCGGCCGGCGGGCTTTTGGCCAGTGCTCCGGGGTTGGAAGTGCCGCTCTGCATGGTGCCGGTCCGTCCGATCTCGCGGCGCATCGCCTTGCGCCGCCAACTGGGGATACTGCCGATTGAATAGGGCGCGCCGGGCCTCCTTGCAAGGCGGGCGGCCCGTGTGTTCTTGACGCGGGGGGCACCAGAGCGCATCTGAAGGAGGCAAAGGAGCCCCGCCCCATGCTGCTTGTCGTCCTCAGTCGCACGCTCGATCTTGCGCGCCACCGGTTGCCCACGCTGTTTTCCGCCGGCTGGGGCTACATGCTGGTGCTCGTCGCGCTGAATGTTGCGATCAGCCTGCAGATGATGCCGGAAAACGGGTTCACCACAGGCTCCTACATGATGGAGCCGCTGACGGCAACGGGTGACGCGGCGGCCCGCGAGAAGGCGCTGCGGGGCCTTGCGGTGCTTGCCAATATCCTTGCCGGCTTTTCCATCGCGGTTGCCTATCTGCGCCGGGTGCTGCTTGGCGAACGGGGCTTTCCGCTGGCCTTCGGGGCGCGCAACATCCGCGTCGCCTGGAAGCTCTTGGTGCTCGGCCTCCTCGGCGTGCTGATGTTCCTGCCGCTGCTGCTGCTCGGCGGGCTGCTGACGCCGCTTGCCGGGCCGGTCGGGGCGCTGGCGATGCTGGCCAGCCCTTTCGTTGCCCTGATGCTGGTGCAGCGCATGTCCCTGGTGCTGCCGGCGGCGGCGCTCGATGACGAGATGTCGCTGAAGGAGTCCTGGCGGCTGACCTCGGGCATCGGTTGGGCGCTGGCGGCGGCGGCCATCGTCGTCTCGCTGCTTGCCGGGCTCGGCATCGGCGCGCTTGCCGGCGTTCTGGCGCTCACCGATCTCTTCCTGTCGGGCACCGGGCCGCTGGCGCCGCTGCGCTCGGCGCTGTTTCCCATGGGAGCGATGGTCATCCTTACCTGGCTTTTCGCCTCGCTGCACGCCACCGCCTACGCCCTGACGCGCGAGCGCTTCGTCGAGAAGGCGGGCCTGCGCATGGCGGATGCGGAACGGGTGGCGGCGCGGCGGGAGGAGGTGCATCGCGACAAGGCGCGGCAGGCGGTGCGCTCCGTTCTCGGCCCCCGGTCGCGGCGCGACTGAGGGTCCCGCCAGCCCCGCCTCAAGGGCCAATTTTCTTGCCTTCACCGCTCTCCGGTTGCAGTTTGCCCCTTGAAAATTGTGCCGCGCCGATATCGCGCGGCGAAAGCCATTGGGGGCAGGGATGTTTGCAAGGGTTACCGGCCGGCTGTTCACCGGCACGTTCAAGGCATTGTTTTCCGATTTCGACGCGTTCATCCGGATCGTCTGGGCCTGGTATCTGCTGGTCGCGGTGCTCTCCGTCGCCGGCCGGCTGTTCGCCGCCCAGTCTGTCGCGGTCACCGCTGTCACCGCGCTGGTCTTCCTCTGCGCCTCCGCGTCAATCTCTGTGGCCTGGCATCGCAACCTGCTGCTGCGGGAAAGCCCGGCCTCGATGCATCTCGCCTTCGGCCGGCGCGAGGTCTCCTACGTGCTGAAGACCGTCCTGATCCTGTCGATCATGGTGGTTCCGGCGACAATCCTCGTCATGCTCGCGGTGCTGTTTGCGAACAAGGGATCACTTGTCACGTTTGTGATTGCCGCGGTGCTCATATCGCTGCTGCTGACCCCGCCCTTCATGCGGATGTGCCTTGTCCTGCCGGCCACAGCGCTCGATGAAAAGCTTGGCATTGCCGAGGCGTTCCGCGACAGCGAGGGCCTCGGCCTGCCGATGGCGATCGCCGGCATCGCGGTCGGGCTCATCGTCAGTGCCCTTCAGTACGGCCTTGGCTGGTTTGCCGGTCTCTTCGGCACCGGGTCGCTGTTCGGTGTCGTTGCCCTCTTCATCCTGTCGGTGGCGCTGCAGATCGCGGTGACCGCCCTGCAGATCGGTGTGCTCACCGGCGGCTACTACATCCTGCGCGAGCGCCAGATGGCCGAGCCGGGAGGCCCCCCGGCCGCCGACTGAGCCGCGCTTCCGGCCCCGCCGGGTGCTGCCAGCCCCTTGTTGCGGTGCAGCGCGATCTCATGTTCTATGTGGCGGGCTTTCCAAGGGGCGCTGCCAAGGGCGCCCGCCGTGCCAGAAGGCGCCGCAAGGGCGCCGGCCGGGCGTCCCTCGCCCGGCAGGACAGGAGATCGTTTCGCATGCTGACCAACAAGACCGCCCTCGTCACCGGGTCCACCTCCGGCATCGGCCTTGCCATTGCCCGCATCTTCGCCGCCAACGGCGCCAATGTGGTGATCAACGGCTTTGGCGACGCCGAAGCGATCGAGAAGGAACGGTCCGGGATCGAGAGCGAGTTCGGCGTCACCTGCCGCTATTCGGGCGCCGACATGACCAAGCCGGACGAGATCGCCGCGATGATGGCGGAGGCGGAGGACGTCTTTGGCGGCGTCGACATCCTCGTCAACAATGCGGGCATCCAGCATGTCGCGCCGGTCGAGGATTTTCCGGTCGCGAAATGGGATGCGATCATCGCCATCAACCTGTCCTCGGCCTTTCACACGACGCGGGCCGCCGTGCCGGGCATGAAGAAGAAGGGCTGGGGGCGGATCATCAACACCGCCTCGGCCCACGCGCTGGTCGCCTCGCCGTTCAAGAGCGCCTATGTGGCGGCCAAGCACGGCATCGCCGGCTTCACCAAGACCATCGCGCTGGAAGTGGCGCAGTCCGGCGTCACCGTCAACGCCATCTGCCCGGGCTATGTCTGGACGCCGCTGGTGGAAGCCCAGATCCCCGATACGATGAAGGCGCGCGGGATGACCGAGGAAGAGGTGAAGCGCGACGTGCTTCTCGCCGCCCAGCCGACCAAGGAATTCGTCACCGTCGACCAGGTTGCGGCACTGGCGCTTTATCTGACGGGTGACCAGGCCTCGGCGATCACCGGCACGATGCTGCAGATGGACGGCGGCTGGGTCGCCCAGTGACGGCCGGCACGGGCCGGGAGACGGAGATGGACGGCGCGCCCAAGCCGATCAACCTTGCCCTGCAGGGTGGCGGCGCCCATGGCGCCTTCACCTGGGGCGTACTGGACTGGCTGCTGGAACGCGAGCTGTTCACCATCGAGGGCGTCAGCGGCACCTCGGCCGGGGCGATGAACGCGGTGGTGCTGGCCGCCGGCATGCACGAGGGCGGCGAGGAGGGCGCGCGCGCCGCGCTCCACCGCTTCTGGAAGGCGGTCAGCGATCGCGCCTGGCTGAGCCCGATCCGGCGCACGCCGCTTGACGTGATCATGGGCCAGTGGAGCCTCGACATGTCGCCGAGCTTCCTCGCCTTCGACATCGCCTCGCGCTTCGCTTCCCCTTACGAGTTCAATCCGCTCAACATCAACCCCTTGCGCGAGGTGGTGGAGGAAACCGTCGATTTCGACGCGGTCAATGCCTGCCAGGCGATCCGGGTCTTCATCAGCGCGACCAATGTCCATAGCGGCAAGATCAAGGTCTTTTCCGGCGAGGAGATCACGCTTGATGCGGTGATGGCGTCGGCCTGCCTGCCGCATCTCTTCCAGGCGGTGGAGATCGACGGGGTGCCCTACTGGGACGGCGGCTACATGGGCAACCCGCCCCTGTTTCCGCTGTTCGGCACCACCGGAACGCCGGACACGGTGCTGGTGCAGATCAACCCGGTGGAGCGCCGCGAGACGCCGCGCACGGCGCGCGAGATCCTCAACCGGCTGAACGAGATCACCTTCAACTCGACACTCTTGCGCGAGATGCGCGCCATCGAGTTCGTCACGCGGCTGATCGAGGACGGCAAGCTCGACCGCAAGGACTACCAGAAGGTCCATATCCACCGGATCTCGGCGGAAGGACTCAAGCCGTTGCAGGCCTCCTCGAAGGTCAACGCGGAATGGCGCTTTCTCACCCATTTGCGCGACATCGGCCGTCAGGCGGCCGAGCAATGGGCGGGCGCGCATTATGATTCGGTCGGCACCCGCTCCAGCGTCGATCTGCGCGAGGAATTCATGTGAATCCCGCTTCCCGGGGGCCTTTTGAGCGGCTTCGTTAACGCGCCTTTACCACCGCTCGCATCCCGCCTTGCGAAATGCGTCGCAGGAGAGGTTAGCAAAGCCCTAACAGCCTCAACATGTTGTGGAAAGGGAGGGTCGCGCGCGCAGATCCTGTGGGATCGGCGTGCCAACGATTTGGCAAGGGTTTTGCTCCATCATTGGCACGCTGATAGTAGGTAGTGCGTCGTCAGCGATTGGCGGACGAGGGAAGGCGGCAAATGCGACCCCGCTGTCTTCCTTCGTCCCGCCAGCCTCCTCCCGCTTGCGCGGCGGGAGACCGATCGCTTCACTTTATGCGCCCCGTGCCGTTCCGAAAAGGGGGCAGGCACGCGATCGCCGGTAAAGGTTACCGGGTGATAACGATTCGCGCATTGCGTTTTCCCGACTGGCGGATCATCGAGAAGAGTTTCCTTGCATTGCCGGGATGCAGGCGGATGCAGCCATGCGAGGCCGGTTGCCCGAGCCGGCGGATCTGGTCGGTGCCGTGGATGGCGTAGCCGCCATGAAAGAACACCGAGTGGGGCATCGGCGCGCCGTTGTATTTCTTCGAGAAGTAGCGCTTGTACATGCGCCCGGGACGAAAGGTTCCCACAGGCGTGCGGTAGCCGCGACGGGCGGTGGAGACCGGCCAGGAATAGGCTCGCCGGCCGTCGACATAAACGCGCATGCGCTGGTCGGACAGGTCGATGCGGGCGACGATTTCCGCAGCCCGGGCCGGGGCCTCTCCCATTGCCGCGACCGCAAGCAGGGCAGCGGCAAGGAGACCGGCGAGGCGCGATGCCCGTCCGCGCGGGCCGGTTCCGGCCCCCTGTCCGGCCTTGGGGAATTTCAGAGGGTTCTTCATTGCAGCCACCCCGGTTCTCCTGACAATATTCACAGGATACTAACAAGTTGACCGCAGAGAGTCCCCGGCTTCTTCCACAAGGCTGCAACTGCAAGGGCTCCGCGCGGTTAACCCGATGTGCAGGTGTCCCGCCCTTAAAATGGCCGTGGTGGGTGCCTACCTGAGAGATATATATCGAGGATGATGTGTTCCGGTTTGGGGCGGCCGGACGTACGGGAGGACTGTCCGGGATGGCTTTGGGTTCACGTGTTGGCCGTCTTGGCCGCTTGGCCTTGGCGATGGCGCTTGCCGGGTTCATGGGCACAGTGCTCGCCGGCATGGCGGCGGCGGAGAGTGATGTCGAACGTCTGAAGCGCACCGGCGAATGCGCGCGCTGCGACCTGCGCCTGTCGGAGCTGCGCGGTCTCAAGCTGGAGAAGGCAAGGCTTTCGCGTGTCATCCTGCGCGAGGCCGACCTCAAGGAAGCTTCGCTTGTCGGTGCCGACCTGCGCGGAGCCGACTTGCGGCGTGCCGAAGTCGAGCGCTCCGATCTTTCGGGCTCCGACCTGACAGACGCCTCGATGCGCGGCGTCGATATGGAAAAGGCGGTACTGGACGGGGCCCGGCTCGATGGGGCCGACCTGCGCAACGCCGACCTGAGCGGGGCGACACTTACCGGCGCGAGCCTTGCCGGTGCGGACCTGCGGCTGGCGATGTTGATCCGCGTCGAGGCGGCGGGCGCCAGTTTTCAGGGCGCCAAGATGACTGGCGCCAATCTGGAACGCGGCGATCTGACGAATGCCGACCTGTCGGACGCCCGGCTTTCCTTTGTCGATTTTGACCGGGTTAAGGCGATCGGCGCGAACTTTCGCGGGGCGGATCTGTCCGGAGCGCGTTTCTCCAGCGCCGACCTGACGGGCGCCGATCTGTCCGGCGCCAATCTGGACGAGGTCCTGATGCGGCGGACGCGACTGGTGGGCGCGGACCTGACCGGTGTGCGCGGGCTTGACGCCGCGCGCATGGTCGGGGCCTGCGGAGATCCGACGACGAAACTGCCGAAGGGTGTCTACCTGAAGACCTGCAGCGACATGGACGACGCCGACCGCTGATCGTCGGGCCGACCGGCATTGACCGGAACCTGCCAGTGCCGGACAACAGGGGCGACATGACACGCCCGGTTTTTCGTTTCGCTCCCTCGCCAAACGGCCGCCTGCATCTCGGCCATGCCCTGTCCGCCCTGCTCAACGCCGACATGGCGCGGCGGGCGGGCGGACGCCTTCTGGTCAGGATCGAGGATATTGACCGCGCGCGCTGCACGCCGGAGCTCGAGGCGGCGATGCTGGCCGACCTCGCCTGGCTTGGCGTCTCGTGGGAAGCGCCGGTGCGCCGGCAGTCCGAGCATTTTTCCGACTACGCGGCGGCTCTTGCCCGGCTCGAGGCGATGGGCCTTCTCTATCGCGGCTACCTGACGCGCGGCGAGATCCGCCAGGCGGTTGCCGATTTCGAAGCGCGCGAGGGCACGCCTTTTCCCCGCGATCCCGATGGCGCGCCGCTCTATCCGGGCGATGCCGCCGTGCTGCCTGAGGAGGAGATCGGGGCGCGGGCGGCGGCGGGCGCGCCTTTTGCGCTCAGGCTCGACATGAACGCCGCGCTTGCCCGTCTTGCCGCGCCGCTCGCCTGGAAGGAACTGGGCGAGGATGGGCGCGTCGCGGAGATTGCCGCCGATCCGGCCCGTTGGGGCGATGTGGTGCTGGCCCGCAAGGACACGCCGACGAGCTATCATCTTTCCGTTGTTCTCGACGATGCGCTGCAGGGCGTCACCCATGTGGTGCGCGGACGCGATCTCTTCGAGGCGACTGCCGTTCACAGGCTGCTTCAGATGCTGCTGGGGCTGGGCGAACCCGTCTACCGCCATCACCGCCTGGTGCTGGACGGGGACGGGCGCAAACTGTCGAAGTCCCGGGGAGACACGGCGCTGGCGGAGCTCAGGGCGCAAGGGGCGGGGCCGGCGGACATCCGCGCCATGGTCGGGCTCGCCTGATCGCCGTGCAGGCGTCCGGCGTCAGAGCCCCAGAAACGCCATCCAGGCACCGGTGGCGACCACGGCGAGGGCCGTTGTCAGGGTGATCGAATTGGCCGACATGGCGTGCCCGGTGCCGTAGCGGTTGGCGAACAGGAAGGCGTTGATGCCGGTCGGGCAGGCCGCGGTCAGTGTCGCCACCGAGATCCACAGCGGTGGCAGGTACACCACATGTGCGGCCATCACATAGACGACGGCCGGCATCACCACGATCTTCAGCACGCCGAGGACGAGGCCGGGGGCGAGATTGCCGCGAATGCCGTAGGCGACCATGCTCATGCCGAGCGAGAACAGGGCGATCGGGATCGCCGCGCCGGCGATGCGGCCGAGCACGTCGGCGAAGATGCCCTCGACCGGCAGTCCGGTAATGCGCCAGATGCCGCCGGCCAGGATGGCGATGACGATCGGGTTGGTCGCAAGGTTGCGGGCGATGCCGGCGAGCAACTCGCCCAGCGGCTTGGCCTCCTGGGTGCCGTCGAGAACGGCGGCGCGCTCCATCAGGACGGCGCAGACGATGGTCAGCACGGGCAGGTGGATGGAGATCAGCACGAAGAGCGGCACGAGGCCGGCCTCGCCGTGAAGCGCGGTGATCAGCGGGATACCGACCAGCACGGTGTTGGCGAAACCGGCATTGATGCCGCCGATGACGCCGGCGCGTGCCTCGCGCTTGAAGACCTTGCGGATGATCAGCGTGCCGGCCGTCCACACCACCGCCACGCCGGTGAAGTAGGAAATCCAGAAGCCCCAGGGCGACACGCCGTCGAGCGAGCTTGTCGCCAGGATCCGGAAGATCAGCACCGGGATCGCGATCACATAGACGAACTGGCCGAGCGCATCGCCGACACGGGCGTCGAGCAGCTTGATGCGGGCGGCGATGTAGCCGATCGCGATCAGCGCGAAAACCGGCAGGACGATGGCAAGGATCTGGTCAACCATGATGGGTCTTTCGCATGGGTCCGCCCCGACGACAAGATGTAGGCTTGATTCGGCTGGCGGCTCGGTCACAGTGCCCGGCATATCGTGCGGGCGCGGGCGCGCCCGCATCACGGAAGGAGACGGCATGTCCGCAACGACCGGAGGAGAGGACGAACGGCGCGCGGCGGGATCGCACGAGGGCCCGTCAGGTCTTCTCGACGGCGCCGCGGACGGGTCGGCGCTTGCGGGCGGGGAGGCTGCCCAGGACGCGCGCATCTCGATCCTGCTGCATGACCTGCGCACGCCGCTTTCGGCCATGCGCACGGCGGTCGAGATCATCGACACCGAGCCGACGACACCGCGTCAGACCTCGGCGATCCGCACGCTGGAAATGGCGATCGACGCGCTTCTGTCGATGACGGCGGAAGGGCTCTCGGGGGTGGAAATGCCGCGCGCCGACGATACGCGCGATCTGGTCGGGATCATCCGGTCGGTCACCGATCTGTTTGCCGCCGATGCCCGGGCCAGGGGGCTGTCCAGCCGGTGCGACATCGCCGCGGAGCTCGACGCCTACCGCGTCGCCGACCCGCTGGCGCTCAGGCGCGTGCTGTCCGTGCTCTACGACAATGCGCTGAAATACACCGGCGAAGGGGGCATCGCGCTCACCGCCAGTCTGGAGCCTGGCGGGGCCCGCCCGGTCGTGGCGATCCGGCTGGCCGATACCGGGATCGGCATTCCGGACGAGGAACAGCCGTGGCTGTTCAGGGCCCGCCGGCGCGGCGAACTGGCCCGTGGCACCGCCTCGGGCTCGGGGCTCGGCCTGTGGAGCGCGGCGCGGCTTGCCGCCGCGCAGGGCGGAGGGCTGACGCTTTTTGAAAGTTCTCCGCAAGGCAGCTGCTTCGAGTTGCGCCTGCCGCTCCTCGCGCCGGCGGCGACCCGGCCCGGGGCCGGCGATGCGGACGAGGGGGAGCGTCCGGCATTCGCGGGGGCGGCCGGCGTTCCGGCGCGCGGGAATGTCCGCAAGATCGCCCGGCGCCGCCTGCTTGTCGTCGACGACAACGAGGCAAACCGGCGGATGATGGAGGCGATGCTCGGCGCGTTCGGATGCGACACGGTGCTGGCCGAGAGCGGCGAGGCGGCGCTCGAGCGGCTTGACGCGGAACCTTTCGACGCGGTGCTGCTCGACATCAACATGCCGGGAATGGACGGTGTCGCGACGCTGGCCGGCATCCGCTCGCGCGCTGCCACCGCCCGGCTTCCGGTGATCGGGATCACCGCGGCGGCGCTCGCCGACCGTCCCGGACTGGAAACCGCGGGCTTCGACGCGCTCATGGAAAAGCCGGTGCTGCCGGCGATGCTGTTTTCCGCGCTCGACCGGGCGATCCTCGGTCGCGCCGCCGGCTGACGGGCGGTCCTGTCTGTCGTTCAGATGACGACGATGCCGGTGTGCTTGGCCTTGTGCTCCGGCTCCACATGGATGGTGCTGCGGGCGCCCGGCACATCCGCGGAGATGGCCTCCTCGATCCGGTCGCAGATCTCGTGGGCGCGTTCGACCGTCATGTCGGCGGGCACCACCAGGTGGAAATCCACGAAGATCACGTGTCCGGCCGAGCGGGTTCTGAGATCGTGCGCCTCGATGGCGCCGTCGCCGGCCGAGGAGATCACGTCGCGGATGCGGTCCTGCAGCGCCGGGGCGACGGCCTCGTCCATCAGCCCGCCGAGCGATTCCTTCATCAAGCCCCAGCCCGACCACAGGATGTTGAGGGCGACGAGGCCGGCAAGCAGCGAATCGAGCGCCTGGATGCCGGTCGCGAAGACGAGCAGCACGCCGAAAAGCACGGCGAGCGAGGAAACGACATCGGTGGTCAGGTGCTTGCCGTCGGCGACGAGCGCCATCGAGCGGTGGCTTCGCCCGACGCGGATCAGCACGAAGGCCCAGGCGCCGTTGATCACGCTGGCCAGCGCGTTCATGCTAAGACCCTCGGGCGTGAAGGCGACCGGCGGCGGATCCTGATAGGCCAGCCAGGCCTCGCGGGCGATCGACAGCGCGGCGAGCACGATCATCACGCCGACGAGCACGGCGGCCATGTATTCGGCCTTGTGGTGGCCGTAGGGATGATTGCTGTCGGCGGGCTTGGCGGCGAACCAGACCGCCAGGAAGGCGGCGATCGCGGAGGCGACGTTGACCACGGATTCGAGCGCGTCGGAATAGAGCGCGACCGAGCCGGTCCACCAATAGGCCAGGAATTTCAGCCCGAGCACGATCAGGCCGACAAGGATGCTGGCAAGCGCGACGCGCAGGCGAAGTGACATGGCGGGCGGCCTTCAGCACGAAACCGGAGACGCCGGCCTGCCGGAAGGCGCGGGCGTCGGGAACTGTCCCCCGGCAGGCCGGCGGCGGCAAAGGCCTACCCTGTTTTCCCGGGAATGACAAACCCGCGCATGTCGGCGGACTTCAGTGAATCGCGGCGCCGAGGATCGCCCCCGGACGCCCGCCGTCCTCGATCTGGACGAGCACGGCGCAATGGCCGGCCTTCATCTTGGCCATCTCGCTTTTCGGCAGGCGGTAGGTGGCCGGCCCGCCTTCCCACATGCCGACGGCGCGAATGCCGCGCACGACATGGTGATAGGTCACCGCGCGGCCGCCATTCTCGCCGCGGCCGATGTCGACGGTGACGGGTTCGGCAACGAAGACGAAATAGACGGTGGCCATCTTCCGGCGCGGCGGCAACGCCCCGTCGACGCGTGCTTCCAGCAGGTCGCCGGCCATGCGCAGGTCGACCGTGACAGGCAGCGACGGCCGGCGGGAGAGCTCGCGCTTCAGCGCCGCGCGGTCGCTGCCGATGACATGGGCCGGGCCGTTGACGATGATCTGCGGCGTGTAGACGGAGCGGTCGCCACGGGCCTCGGCATAGGCACGCTGACGGGCGCTGTTGTCGCGCGAGGCGAGCGTGTCGCGCCAGCCGAGATAGTCCCAGTAGTCGACGGGATAGGAGAGCGCGACGAGATCGCGGCGCCCGGCCAGTTCGCCCATCAGCTTGTCGGCGGGCGGGCAGGAGGAGCAGCCCTGGCTGGTGAACAGCTCCACCACGGCGCGCTGGTCGCCGGCACGGGCGGTGCCGGCCTCCATGGCCAGAAGCAGAAGCATGAAAGCAAGGAACCGGGACACTGTCCGCATTGCGCCTGTCGCACTGTTGTCCGGCGCCACGATGCCGTGAACGGCCGTGTCGTCCGGTTGACCTTCGGCGCCGGCCCCGTGCCGGTGCGCCGCCCTCGCTGCGGACAATAGGTTGCGTTGCCGGGGAAGGCCACTCACGAGGACTTGAGATCACGCAAACGGGAAGATCGCGCGCGAACCCTTGTTCCGTCGAGGGGTGCTTGCGGAACCTGTCGCCAGCCCCGCTCGCGCGGGGCCTATCCTTGCGGAGTGGCGAGAACCTTTTCCAGCTCCGGCAGGAAGGCGCCCTCGTAGGTCTGCGGCGAAAGCGGACCTATGAACTTGTAGCGGATGGTGCCGCGCGCATCGACGATGAAGGTTTCCGGTACGCCGTAGACGCCCCAGTCGATGGCGGCGCGGCCGTTCTCGTCGGCGCCGACCAGATCGTAGGGATTGCCCAGCGTGCCGAGGAAACGGCGGGCGTTTTCCGCCTTGTCCTTGTAGTTGATGCCGATCATCTGCGCCTTGCCGGAGCGGGCGAGGTCCTCCAGCAGCGGGTGTTCCTGCCGGCAGGGCGCGCACCAGGAGGCAAAGATGTTGACGACGCTGACCTTGCCGAGAAGGTCGGCGCGCGCGACGCCTGCAACGCCGGCTCCCTCCCGCGTGAGCCCGTCGACCGGCGGCAGGGTGAATTCCGGGGCCGGCTTGTCGATCAGCGCGGAGGGCACCTGGGAGGCGTCCTTGCCGCTGAGCAACTGCACCAGAAAGAGCGCCGCCAGCAGCGAGAAGACGATCAGCGGCAACAGCGCCAGCAGCGGGATGCGGCGGCGCGGCGCGGCGCCCTTGCCGTCTGGCGAAACATTGCCTGCCGGATCGCCGGTCGTCTCCACCTTGCTCATCGCCCGGCTCCCGTCGCGGTTTTCCTGGGTTCCGTGCCGTCGCCGGCCGCTGCCTGCCCTGATCGCCGGCGCACGCCCTGGGCCTCCAGCCGTGCGAGCGCGGCGACAAGCCGGGCCCGGTCAGAGCGCAGCCAGAGGAAGAGGCCGGCAACGGTTGCCAGCGTGATCGCGTAGCAGGCGAGGATGAAGCCCGCATGGGGGCCTAGGTCGGAAAGGACGGTCATTCGGCGGCCTGCGGGCGGGCTGTGGCGGTGCGGGCGCTGGCCGCGCCGAGCTGCAGGGTGCGCAGCCGGCGGCGCAGCACCTCGTTGCGCATCGCCATCATGTGCATGGTGAAGAACAGCAGGGTGAAGGCGAGCGCCATCACCAGCAGCGGCCACAGGATCGTGGGATGGATGGCCGGCCCGTCGAGGCGCACGACGCTTGCCGGCTGATGCAGCGTGTTCCACCAGTCGACGGAGAACTTGATGATCGGCAGGTTGATCGCGCCGACCAGCGTCAGCACGGCGGTTGCCTTGCCGGCGCGGATCGGGTCCTCGACCGTGCGCCACAGCGCGATCAGGCCGAGATACATGATGAACAGCACCAGCACGGAGGTCAGCCGCGCGTCCCACACCCAGTAAGTGCCCCACATCGGCTTGCCCCAGAGAGAGCCGGTGATCAGCGACAGGAAGGTGAAGGCGGCGCCGATCGGGGCCGCCGCGCGGGCCGAGACATCGGCGAGCGGATGCTTCCAGATCAGGGTGCCGAGGGCGGAGACCGCCATCACCGAGTAGCACATCATGGCAAGCCATGCGGCGGGCACGTGCAGGAACATGATCTTCACCGTCGCGCCCTGCTGGTAGTCGTCGGGGGCGACGAAGAAGGTCATGTAGAGGCCGGCGGCGAAAGCAAGCGCGCAGGCCGCGCCCAGCCACGGCAAAAGCCGGCCGGACAGGGCCATGAAACGGGTCGGGTTGGCGAGGTCTGCGATTGCCATCGAACTGTTCTAATGTCGGGGCGGTCCGCTTTCAATGCGGCATGCGGTGCACATTCGTGCCAATCCGGGTCAAGCCGGCGCGAGACACGTGCCGTTCAGTCGGAGGAAAACCGCAGAGCCATGGCGGCGGCGAAGGGGCCGACGACGGATGCGACCAGCGTCAGCGCACAGAGAAAGAGAAACGGCGCCAGGAACGGGGCAGGGTCGGTGATCGCGCCGTCGGCGGCGCTGACGCCGAAGATCAGCACCGGAATGCTGAAGGGAATGACGAGCACCGCGAGCAGCAACCCGCCGCGGCGCAGGGAGACGGTGAGCGCCGCGCCGATCGCGCCGATCAGCGTCAAGGCCGGTGTGCCGACGGCCAGCGTCAGGGTCACCGCGCCGGTCGCCAGCGGCTCCAGGTTGAGAAAGATCGCAAGCACCGGGGCGGCGATCACCAGCGGCAGTCCGGTTCCGGCCCAGTGGGCCAGGCACTTGACCAGCACGACGAGTTCCAGCGGCCGGCCCGCCATCAGCATCAGGTCGAGCGAGCCGTCGTCGCGGTCGGCCTGGAACAGCCGGTCGAGGCCGAGCAGCGTGGCGAGCAGCGCGCCGATCCACAACACTGCCGGGCCGATGCGGGCCAGAAGGTTGAGGTCCGGTCCGACGCCGAAGGGGATGACGGTGATCACCGCCAGGAAGAACAGCACGCCGATCAGCGCGCCGCCGCCGACGCGGACGGAAAGGCGCAGCTCGCGCGCGAACAGCGCGCCGACCCAGGTGCCGGTGACGCCGCTGTCAGACGCCGACCCGCTCATGTGGCAGCCTCCAGATGCAGCGTTGCGACCCTTCGGGGGCCGGTGCCGAGATCGAGCGGCTGGTGGGTGGCGGCGACGATCATGCCGCCGGCTTCGACATGGGTGCGCATCAGCCCCGTCAGGGTTTCCTCGGACGCCGCATCGAGGGCGGCGGTCGGTTCGTCGAGCAGCCACACCGGTCGGGGGGTGACGAGAAGCCGCGCCAGCGCCAGCCGCCGGCGCTGGCCGGCGGACAGATAGGCGGCGGGCAGGTCGGCGACATGGCCGATGCCGACCCGTTCCAGCGCCGCGTCCGGATCGCACGGGGCAAGGCCGAGGAATGCCGGTTGGGCGGGCGCGGACAGGAAAGCACGCCAGAAGAGAAGGTTCTCGGCAACGCTCAAGGCGGGCTTCAGCGCATCGAGATGGCCGGAATAGTGGCAGTGCTCGCCCGCTGTCGCCTCGCTGTCGCCGTTCTCGATGGCGACACGTCCCTCTGCCGGCTGGACGAGGCCGGCCAGCACGCGCAGCAGGCTCGACTTGCCGACGCCGTTGGGACCGGTGACGACGAGGGCCGTGCCGCTTTCGAGGGACAGCCCGACACCGGCAAAGACACGACGGCCGCCCCGGTCGCAGGCAAGATTTTCGGCGATCAGACGCATGGCGTTCCGGTTTCGAGGGCGGCGAACGGTGCGAAAATGCCCGCCCGCGGAGTCGAGCCATCGCATGGGGAGGCAGGGCGATCAAGGCGCAAAGCGCCACGGCAGGGCGCCGGTTTTCCCCGTGATCGGACCTGACCATATTGAGAATGTCGGCGGCGGCGCTATCCACTGGCCCCCGGCGCTGAAATTCGCTATACGGGCGCCGACCCGTGCGCGGATGCCCAAGTCCGCGCGCGCGAGACGGCGAGCCCGGCTTTCGGCGTTTTTCCAGGACGACGACCGCAAGGCGGGCGAACGCATTCGTTGGGCGCGACGCGGCCATGGGGTCAGCCGCGCCCGAGACAACAAGGGGACCGCCAGCCGTGACCAAATCGCTCGACAGTTTCAAGGCCAGGAAGACGCTTCAGGTCGGAGACAAGACCTACACCTATTTCTCCATCCCCGAGGCGGAGAAGAACGGGCTGGAAGGCGTTTCCAGGCTCCCCTACTCGCTCAAGGTGGTGCTGGAGAACCTGCTGCGCTTCGAGGACGGGCGGACGGTCACCAAGCAGGACATCCTGGCCTGTGCCGAATGGCTGAAGACCCGCAAGTCCAGCCACGAGATCTCCTACCGCCCGGCGCGCGTCCTGATGCAGGACTTCACCGGCGTTCCGGCCGTGGTCGACCTTGCGGCCATGCGCGATGCGGCCGTCAAGCTCGGCGGCGACCCGAAGAAGGTCAACCCGCTGGTGCCGGTCGACCTGGTCATCGACCACTCGGTCATGGTCGACTATTTCGGCACCGCTGGCGCCTTCAAGCGCAATGTCGAGCTTGAATACGAGCGCAACAGCGAGCGCTACGAGTTCCTGCGCTGGGGCCAGTCCGCCTTCGACAATTTCCGCGCCGTGCCGCCGGGAACCGGCATCTGTCACCAGGTTAACCTGGAGTATCTCGCCCAGACCGTCTGGACCAAGGACGAGGACGGCGAGACGGTTGCCTATCCCGACACGCTGGTGGGCACCGACAGCCACACGACCATGGTCAACGGCCTTGCCGTTCTGGGTTGGGGCGTCGGCGGCATCGAGGCCGAGGCCGCGATGCTCGGCCAGCCGATTTCCATGCTCATTCCCGAGGTCGTCGGCTTCAAGCTGACCGGCGAATTGAACGAGGGCATCACCGCCACCGATCTGGTGCTGCGCGTCGTCGAGATGCTGCGCAAGAAGGGTGTGGTCGGCAAGTTCGTCGAGTTCTTCGGCCCGGGCCTCGACAACCTGAGCCTCGAGGATGCGGCGACGATCGCCAACATGGCGCCGGAATACGGCGCCACTTGCGGCTTCTTCCCGGTCGATGGCGACACGCTCCAATACCTGCGCTCCACCGGCCGCGATGCGGAGCGCGTCGCGCTGGTCGAGGCCTATTCGAAGGCGCAGGGCATGTACCGCTCGGGCGGCGAGGAGCCGGTCTTCACCGACACGCTCGAACTCGACATCTCGACAGTTGTGCCCTCGCTTGCCGGCCCGAAGCGTCCGCAGGACCGTGTCGCGCTGGACGAGGCAGCGGTGAAGTTCGCCGAGGCGCTGAAGGAGATCAAGGGCGGCGGCAAGGACCCGGCGGCGACGCCGGAATCGCGCGGCGAGTCGCGCTTTGTCGGCGAGGGCGCCACCGGCGTCGTCGACAAGGCGCGCCAGCGTTACGACGTCAACGGCCGCGATCACGGACTTGCCGACGGTGACGTGGTGATCGCCGCGATCACCTCCTGCACCAACACCTCGAACCCGAGCGTGCTGATCGGCGCCGGCCTCGTCGCCCGCAATGCGCTGAGGAAGGGGCTCAAGGTCAAGCCGTGGGTGAAGACCTCGCTGGCGCCCGGCTCGCAGGTGGTCACCGACTATCTGGAAAAGGCCGGCGTGCAGGCCGATCTCGATGCGCTGGGCTTCAACCTGACGGGCTACGGCTGCACCACCTGTATCGGCAATTCGGGTCCGCTCGACCCGGCCATCTCGCAGACGATCAACGACAACGATCTGGTCGCCTGTTCGGTGCTGTCGGGCAACCGCAACTTCGAGGGCCGCGTCAATCCGGACGTCCGGGCGAACTACCTCGCCTCGCCGCCGCTTGTCGTCGCCTACGCGCTTGCCGGTTCGATGCACATCAACGTCGCCGAGGACCCGCTTGGCGAGGATCAGGATGGCAACCCGGTCTATCTCAAGGACATCTGGCCGACCAACGAGGAGATCACCGACCTGATCCGCTCGTCGATCACCGAGGAGATGTTCCGCACCCGCTATTCCGACGTCTTCAAGGGCGACGAGCACTGGCAGGGGATCAAGGTCGAGGGTGGCATGACCTATGGCTGGCCGGGTGGCTCGACCTATGTGCAGAACCCGCCCTATTTCGAGGGCATGACCATGGAGCCGAAGCCGCTCGAGGACATCGAGGGCGCGGCGGTTCTGGGTCTCTTCCTCGATTCGATCACCACCGACCACATCTCCCCGGCCGGTTCGATCAAGGCCGAGGCGCCGGCGGGCACCTACCTGCAGGAGCACCAGGTCGCCCGCAAGGACTTCAACTCCTACGGCGCGCGACGCGGCAACCACCAGGTCATGATGCGCGGCACCTTCGCCAATATCCGCATCAAGAACCAGATGGTGCCGGGCGTCGAGGGCGGCGTCACCATGAAGGACGGCGAGCAGAAGTGGATCTATGACGCGGCGATGGAGTACCAGGAGACGGGCACGCCGCTGGTCATCTTCGCGGGCAAGGAATACGGCACCGGTTCGTCGCGCGACTGGGCGGCGAAGGGCACGCGCCTGCTCGGCGTGCGCGCGGTGATCGCGCAGTCCTTCGAGCGCATCCACCGCTCCAACCTGGTCGGCATGGGCGTCCTGCCCTTCACCTTCAAGGACGGGGAAAGCTGGCAGTCGCACAACATCGCCGGCACCGAGAAGGTGACGATCAAGGGCGTCGCCGACCTGAAGCCGCGCCAGATGGTCGATGTCGAGGTGGAATATGCCGACGGCACGAAGAAGGTGATCGAGCTGCTTTGCCGCATCGATACCGAGGACGAGCTGGAATATGTCCGCGCCGGCGGCATCCTGCATTACGTCCTCAGGAACCTCGTCACCTCCTGATCCGCGACTGGCGGAACAGGGTGACCGACTGGCAGGCCGCCGGCGGATTTTCGCCGGCGGCCTTTTCGTGTCGGCGGCACCGCGCTCAGGCTGTTTTCGATTTTTTACACTGGCGAGAGTTCACGATACGTTCTAGATTGCCGACATGAAACAACCGGCCTCACCGGCGCGGCAGGCTCCCGGCGAAGGCGGGGCGCACCGCGCCGCCGATACGGCTTTGGCCGACGATACGCCGTCTTCGGCCTCTCCGGCGCGGGCGCCGGACGATGCCGCGCCTGTGGCAGGGCAGGGACGCGCCGTCGAGGCGCCGCGGGCGGCGGAAGATCTCGGGCTTGGCGACCGCTACCGTTATCTGGCCGGCGCCTCCGGGACCCGCTATCTCTTTTCCCTCGTGCCGACCGACGCGCTCGAGGATTTCCGTAACGCGGTTGTGCTGATCGAGCTCGGCCCGCGCCGCCGTCGGGGCAAGCCGGACGGGTCGGGGACGGGCGGCCAGGACCAGCCGCGCACCGTGTGGATCGGCGAGCTCGACCGCTACGGGACGCGGCGCGGACCGCCCCTGTCGGCGGCAGAGCTGCGCGGGCGCGAGGCGCTGGTCCATCTGCTTGCCGGGCGCTCGGCCGAGCGTCGCCAGGTGCTGGAGGATCTGGTGGCCGCGTTCGAGGACGGCGCCACGCGGGTTCTCTTCGGCTGACCGCAACAACGGGCGGCGATAGCGGACGGAAACAGGTTTTTCACGGGAGGTGTCCGGGATGATGTTCGACGGGATCAATCTGGTCGCGGTGCTGGCTGCGGCTGTCGCGTCCTTTGCGGTCGGAGCGCTCTGGTACGGCGTTCTCGGCAGGGCCTGGATGCGCGCCGCACGGCTCGGCGAGGAGCATTTCAAACCAAATCCGCTTTTGTATGCCGGTACTTTCGCCTGCCAGCTGGTCATGGCCTTCGTCTTCGCCGGCATCATCTATCACGCCGGGCCGGTGACGCTTGGCAACGGGTTCCTTTCAGCGGTTCTCGTGTGGGTCGGCCTGCTCGCCACCAGCCTCATCGTCAACCACCGTTTTCAGGGCCAGTCCTGGGCGCTGACGGTCATCGACGGCGGCCACTGGCTTGCCGTGCTCATCGTCCAGGGCTGCGTGATCGGCCTGTTCGGCTGACGGCGTCCGGCGCACGCGCCGGAGTTTACGCGGGGGCGGGTACGGGTTCCTGCGAGCCTACGAAAGAACGATTTCAGCGAAGTGGACGGCCCGGGCCGCGATCCTCATAATGCGCGGCGATCACAAGGGGCGCGGATGGCCAGCCAGCGCCCCCGGAAAACACCTCGGGAGGGTCCGTATGTCCGAAAATCTCTATCCGGTCCCGGCGGAAATCGCCGCCGCCGCCTATGCCGACCACGACAAGTACCAGGAGATGTATGCGGCATCCGTCTCGGATCCCGACGCGTTCTGGGGCGAACATGGCAAGCGGATCGACTGGATCAAGCCCTATTCCAGGGTCAAGAACACCTCCTATGACCCGCACAACGTCTCGATCAAGTGGTTCGAGAACGGCACGCTCAACGTCTCGGCCAACTGCGTCGACCGGCATGTGGCGAGCCGCGGCGACAAGCCGGCGATCATCTGGGAGGGCGACGACCCGTCCGAGCACAAGGTCATCACCTATCGCCAGCTCCACGACGAGGTGAACCGCTTCGCCAACGTGCTGAAGGATCTCGGTGTCTCGAAGGGCGACCGGGTGACGCTCTACCTGCCGATGATCCCGGAAGCGGCCTATGCGATGCTCGCCTGCGCCCGTCTCGGCGCGGTTCATTCGATCGTCTTCGGCGGCTTTTCTCCCGACAGCCTGTCGCAGCGCATCACCGGTTGCGACAGCAAGGTGGTGATCACCGCAGACGAGGGCCTGCGCGGCGGACGCAAGGTGCCGCTCAAGGCCAATGTCGACAAGGCGGTGGAGAAGCTCGCCGTCGACAAGGTGCTGGTGGTGCGCCGCACCGGCGGCGACGTCGCCATGAAGGACGGCCGGGACGTGTGGTATCACGAGGCGGCGGCCGGGGTCGCGGCCCATTGCGAGCCGGTCGAGGTGAATGCCGAGGACCCGCTGTTCATCCTCTACACCTCCGGCTCCACCGGCCAGCCGAAGGGCGTCTTGCACACGTCGGGCGGCTATCTGGTCTATGCCTCGATGACGCATCAGTATGTCTTCGACTGCAAGGACGAGGACATCTACTGGTGCACCGCCGACGTGGGCTGGGTGACCGGGCATTCCTACATCGTCTATGGCCCGCTCGCCAACGGCGCCACGACGCTGATGTTCGAGGGCATCCCGACCCATCCGTCTCCGGCCCGGTTCTGGGAGGTGGTCGACAAGCACAAGGTGACGATCTTCTACACCGCGCCGACGGCGATCCGCGCGCTGATGGGAGCCGGTGCCGAGCATGTGAAGTCGACCGACCGCTCCTCGCTCAGGATCCTCGGGTCGGTCGGCGAGCCGATCAATCCGGAAGCCTGGGTCTGGTATCACGAGCAGGTCGGCGACAAGCGCTGCCCCATCGTCGACACCTGGTGGCAGACCGAGACCGGCGGCATCCTGATCACCCCTCTGCCCGGCGCGACGGCGCTGAAGCCGGGTTCCGCGACGCGGCCCTTCTTCGGCATCCAGCCGGCGCTGGTCGACGCGGAAGGCACGATCCTGGAAGGGGCCGGCGAGGGCAATCTTGTGATCACCGACAGCTGGCCGGGGCAGATGCGCACGGTCTACGGCGATCACGAGCGCTTCGTGCAGACCTATTTCTCCACCTACAAGGGCATGTATTTCACCGGTGACGGCTGCCGGCGCGACGAGGACGGCTATTACTGGATCACCGGCCGCGTCGACGATGTTCTCAATGTTTCCGGCCATCGCATGGGCACGGCCGAGGTGGAATCGGCGCTGGTTGCCCATCCCAAGGTGTCGGAGGCGGCCGTGGTCGGCTATCCGCACGACCTCAAGGGGCAGGGCATCTATGTCTATGTGACGCTGATGGCGGGCGAGGAGCCGAGCGAGGAGCTCGCCAGGGAGCTGCGCGGCTGGGTGCGGCAGGAGATCGGTCCGATCGCCTCGCCGGACCTGATCCAGTTCGCACCGGGCCTGCCGAAGACCCGGTCGGGCAAGATCATGCGCCGCATCCTGCGCAAGATCGCCGAGGACAGCTTCGACAATCTCGGCGACACCTCGACGCTCGCCGATCCGGCGGTCGTCGACGACCTGATCCAGAACCGGCAGAATCGCGGCGCCTGACAGGGTCGACGCGCGCTCCTTTCCTGACCAGGAGAGGAGCGCGCGCGGGCATGGTGCTTGCCTGCCATGCACGGGCCATACTTGCGGGCCTGTCCCCGGCGCGGCTGTTGCGCCGGGGCGGGACGCGGGGCGCGACCTTCCCCCGGGCCGTCATCCCGGCCAAGCGTCAGCGCAGAGCCGGGATCCATCGGCAACCCCGGCAGGCGTGAAGGCTCTCATCGGTCGCGGCAGGCAGAGGCCGAGACCGGCTCAAGCAGCTGCCCGACCGCTACACGTCATCCGCCGCGAGCGGAAACAGCGCCCGCCGCCCGTCTGCCTCAGCGCGACAGATAGGTGGTCTTGATCTGGTTGGCGATGGCCGAGAAACGGGTTTTCAGTTCCTCGTCGTTGTCGGCGAGGTAGTAGTCCGCCGGCGAGGAAGCGCACTGGCTCATCACCTTCTTGGCGTTGGCCAGACTGCCGATCTGGAAGCCGACGGTGATGATCTTGATGCCGGAACTCTTGGCAGCCGCGCAGAGCTTGATGGCCCGGTTGGTGGATTCCGAGCTGCTTTGCTCGGCGATCCAGTCATAGGTCTTGCCCTTCACCTTGGTCGGGCCGTCGAACCATGTGTTGAACTCGCCATCCGTCATCAGCAGCATGTATTTCAGCACGCGCTCGTCGGTATAGGGGGCGGGCTTGCTGCTTGCCGGCCACAGGGCGGACCAGGAACTGGACAGCGTGTACCAGCCCCAGGCGACGCCGGTCTGTCCGGCGGTGTTGCCGCTGGCCGGCAGGTTGGCGATCGTGTGCAGCGGTGTGCCGGACTTGGTGGCCGAGCCGGGGTCGAGGGTCAAGGGGACGAGCTCGACACTGGGGCAGACGTAGCCCGCGCTGTCACTGATGTCCCCTGATGAGTTGCGGTAGTAGCCCTTCTTGTTCGACGCCTGCTGGGGGCCCGGTCCGACGGACGCGGTGATGTAGCCGGCATCGGTATAGGCCTGCGCGCCGTCGCGCTCGGTGACGCAACCCGTGTAGGAGGTCCGGCTCAGGTTGGCGCCCTTGGTGGCGAGCGTTGCCCGCGTCGTGCCGATATTGACGCCGGAGGCATAGGGCACGACGGCGATCTTGACCTTCTCGTTGCTTGCCACGGCATCGGGGGGAATCAGGGTGTTGACGAAGGTTGTCGCGGCCTCGCGCAACGCCTTGATCTTGCTGCCGCCCATCGAGCCGGTGACGTCCAGGACCAGCACGGCCTCGACGCTCTTGGGGTAGACGGCCTGCGCGTTGACGCTGACATTGAGCACATCCGGTCCGATGCCGGCGAGATGGATGAAATAGGTCGGTATCTGGGAGCTTGCCGAAACTTCGATCTTCCGCGTTTCGGTGTCGATTTTCGGATCGTCGATGACGATCGTCGCGTCCTTGATGCCGGAGCCTGCCGCGTTGGCGCCGAAATACGCCTCGTAATTGCTGTCGAGATAGGCCTTGATCTCGGCGGAGGACATGTTGCGCACCGAGAGTTCGCGGGCCACCGCGAGCATCGCCGCGTCAAGGCCGCGCGCGACCGCCTGGCGCTGGTTGATGGCGCGGCCGAAGTCGAGCCCGGCGCCGGCCGCGACGATGATCACGACGATGACGATTGCAAGGAACGGAAGGATCGCGCCCCTGCGGTCCTGCCGGAAGGCATCGAGAAGGCCGGAGGCCCGCTTCAGGATCGGATGCTTGTCGCGCGCGTTCATCTGTCGTCCCACTCCCGTTGCCGGCTTCCGGCGACGTCCTTGGGGTTGAAAATGGCAGCAAGAAGCGACCGGTTGGTTAAACCGATCTCCGAAACCCGGGCCTTTCGGCGACTGGGTTGAGAAACCGTGAACGGGAACGGCGACAGCGGAGGGCGTTTTCGGGGCGCGGTCTACGGCTCCAGCTCGGTGTCCCAGTAGAGAAAGTCGAGCCAGCTGTCGTGCAGGTAGTTGGGCGGGAACATCCGGCCGTTGTTGTGCAGGTCCTGGACCGACGGCGGGAAGGGCATGTGCATCGGCCACATGCCGATGTCGGAGCAGGCCTTGTTGGCCTTGCGCAGGTTGCAGGGCGAGCAGGCGGTGATGACATTGTCCCAGGTGGTCTGCCCGCCCCGGGACCGGGGAATGAGATGATCGAAGGTGAGTTCCTCGCGGGAGCCGCAATACTGGCACTGGAAGCGGTCGCGAAGGAAGACGTTGAAACGGGTGAAGGCGGGGTGCCGGCTCGGCTTGATGTAGCTCTTCAGCGAGACGACGCTGGGCAGGCGGAATTCGCTGCTCGGACTTCGGACCGTGACGTCATATTCGGAGACGATGTTGACCCGGTCGAGAAACACGGCCTTCACGGCATCCTGCCACGCCCACAGCGAAAGGGGGTAGTAGGCCAGCGGTCGATAGTCAGCGTTGAGCACCAGGGCCGGGTGAGCACCTGGAGAGATGGCGACATTCACACCTTCGCTCCTCATGCCTGCTTGGCCGGAATCACCTGGATCAGGCAAACCCGACACGGCGATAGTGTAGAGCGACAGTGACAGTCTTGTGAAGCCCGACAAATGGCGCGACAGGGCCGCGCCATGCGGAAAGGGCGCAGCTCGCGCCGCGCCCTTCGGTCAATGCATGCTGCGGGACGCCGTCGCCCGGTTCAGGCCTTCGGCCACTCGCGGATGTCGACGAAATGTCCGGCGATCGCGGCTGCCGCGGCCATGGCCGGAGAGACGAGATGGGTGCGGCCCTTGAAGCCCTGGCGTCCCTCGAAATTGCGGTTCGAGGTCGAGGCACAGCGCTCGCCGGGAGACAGCTTGTCGGCGTTCATGGCAAGGCACATCGAACAGCCCGGCTCGCGCCAGTCGAAACCGGCCGCCTTGAACACCTTGTCGAGGCCCTCGGCTTCCGCCTGCGCCTTCACAAGGCCCGAACCCGGGACGACCATGGCGTTGACGGTGCCGGCGACCTGACGCCCGCCGATGACGGCGGCGGCGGCCCGCAGGTCCTCGATGCGGCCGTTGGTGCAGGAGCCGATGAAGACGCGGTCGACGGCGATCTCGGTGATCGGCGTTCCGGCGGTCAGGCCCATGTATTGCAGCGCACGGCGCTTCGAGGCGCGGCGGTTCTCGTCGGCGATTTCTTCCGGATCGGGCACGCGGCCGGTGACGGCGATGACGTCTTCCGGGCTCGAGCCCCACGTCACGATCGGCGGCAGGTTGGCCGCGTCGAGGCGGATCTCCTTGTCGAAATGCGCGCCCTCGTCGGTGAACAGCGTCTTCCAGTAGGCGACGGCCTGGTCCCACGCGGCGCCCTTCGGCGCCTTGGGGGTGTCCTTGATATAGGCGAAGGTCTTCTCGTCCGGCGCGATCAGGCCGGCACGGGCGCCGCCTTCGATCGACATGTTGCAGACGGTCATGCGGCCTTCCATCGACAGGGCGCGGATCGCCTCGCCGGCATATTCGATCACATGACCGGTGCCGCCCGCCGTGCCGATCTCGCCGATGATGGCAAGGATGATGTCCTTGGCCGTGACGCCGTCGGGCAGGGTGCCGTCGACCGTCACCCGCATGTTCTTCGCCTTCTTCTGGATCAGCGTCTGGGTGGCGAGCACATGCTCGACCTCCGAGGTGCCGATGCCGTGGGCGAGCGCACCGAAGGCGCCATGGGTGGAGGTATGGCTGTCGCCGCACACGATGGTCATGCCGGGCAGGGTGAAGCCCTGCTCGGGGCCGACGATGTGGACGATGCCCTGGCGGGCGTCGGTCTCGCTGTAATACTCGACGCCGAACTCGGCGGCGTTGTTCGCCAGCGTGTCCACCTGCAGGGCCGATTCCGGATCGTCGATGCCGTGGCTGCGGTCGGTGGTCGGCACGTTGTGGTCGACCACGGCCAGCGTCTTGCCGGGCTGGCGCACCTTGCGCCCCGTCATGCGCAGCCCCTCGAAGGCCTGCGGGCTCGTCACCTCATGGACGAGGTGGCGGTCGATATAGAGGAGCGAGGTGCCGTCCTCCTGCGTCTCGACCACATGGTCGTCCCAGATCTTGTCGTAAAGGCTGCGCGGGCTGCTCATCTGTCTCTCCTGAAGGATGTGTCGGGGGCTTGCTGGAGCCTTGGCCCCGGATGCCGCCATGACGGTGATGCGGTCGGGCGGCGAAACGGTCGGATGCGGGCGTGCGGTTAAGCGCGCGCGAGGCCGTAGACGGCGGCGAAGCGGGCATGGAAGCGCGAGGGGAGCCTGTGGCGATCACAGATCTCGACGCGGCACCAGCGGCGCGCGCGGGTGCGATCCGCCATCGCGGTGCGGGCATTCGTCGGGGTTGCTGCCGTGGCGACCTGCATGGGCTCCAGCTTCCGGCCGTGCCGCCCGCGTCCTGAACATGGCGGGCGGGCCGGCCCTTTGTCCGAAACGGGCACAAGCATCGTGCCCGCGCCCTGAAAGGGAGCGCAGCGTGCCCGTTTCTTTCATTTGCGCGCAATGACGGCCCGGGTCAAGACCGGAATCGCCGCGCGGGCCGCATCAGCGCATCAGGTTCGGCAGTGCAAGGACCAGCGCCGGGAAGGCGACGATCACCGCCAGGCGGACGATGTCGGCGAGGATGAAGGGCACGATGCCGCGGAAGATCCGGCCGAGCGGCACGTCCGGCATCACCGTCTTCAGCACGAAGACGTTGAGCCCGACCGGCGGGGTGATCAGGCTGATCTCCGTCACCACCACGACGACGATGCCGAACCAGACGAGATCGTAGCCGAGCGCCGCCATCATCGGCGCGAAGATCGGCACGGTGAGCAGCACCATGGAGAGGCTTTCGAGCACCATGCCGAGGCACAGATAGACGCCGAGCACGGCCAGCAGGATGGCCCAGGCCGGCAGCTCGGAGGCGTTGGCCATGCCGGACAGTGCCGAGGGCAGGCCGGCAATGTTGACGAAGTTGGAGAAGATCAGCGCGCCGATCAGCACCATGAACATCATCGTCGTCGTGGCGGCCGTGTCGGCAAGCGTTTCCAGCAGGTTGGCGAAGGTCAGCCGGCGGCGGAAGAGGGCGATGGCGAAGGCGCCGCTGGCGCCGATGCCGGCGGCCTCGGTCGCGGTGAAGATGCCGGCATAGATGCCGCCGATGACGAGGACGAAGAGCGCGGTGATGCCGGCGACGCCGGACAGGGCGCGGAAACGCTCGCGATAGGGCAGGCGTTCGGCCGGCGGGCCGGCCTCCGGACGGTGCCAGCAGACGAGGCGCACGGCGGCCATGTAACCGAGGATGCCGAGAATGCCCGGCACGATGCCGGCGATGAAGAGCCTGGCAATGTCCTGCTGGGCGGTGACGCCGTAGAGCACCAGGATGACGGAGGGCGGAATGAGAATGCCGAGCGTGCCGCCGGCGGCGATGACGCCGCTTGCCAGCCCGTCATCGTACTTGTAGCGGCGCATCTGCGGCAGGGCGACCTTGCCCATGGTCGCGGCGGTGGCGAGAGAGGAGCCGCAGACGGCCGAAAAACCGCCACAGGCGACGGCAGTGGCCATGGCGAGCCCGCCCCTGCGGTGGCCGAGCCAGGCATGGCAGGCGGCGTAGAGCTCGTCCGAGAGGCCCGCCCGGGTGACGAGATTTCCCATCAGCACGAAGAGCGGCACCACGGAGAGCGAATAGGACAGGCCGGTGTCGAACGTGGTCTGGCCGACGATCGCCATGGCGGGCGTGAAGCCGAGAATCATCGTCAGGCCGAGACCGCCGACGGCGGCCATGGCGACGGCGATCGGCACGCCGGCGAACATCACGACGACGAGTATGACGAGGCCGGGAAGCCAGGTTTCCATGGTCTTGCAGGTTCCGGTCGCGCGGGGTGGGGGAAAGGGGGCGGCGGTGCCGCCCCCGGAACACAATGCGTAGGCGGCGCCTGTCCGGTCCGTCCTAGTTCCGGCGGAACAGCAGGACGCCGGCGACCAGGGCCGCGAGCCCGGTGAGGCCGGCCATGATGCCCGCCACCGGTCCCAGCGGAATGCCGAGATAGACGGTGGCATCGCCATAGGCGGAAAAGTCGCGCGCGCTGGTCGCCAGCCGCCAGGCGAGCAGCGCCAGCACCAATCCGGTCGCCAGTGTCGCCAGCCAGGCAAGTGCCGCTCTCAGGCCGCCCGGCAACCTGCCGGTCAGAAGGTCGACCGTGACATGCTCGCGCCGCGCGGTGACGATCGGCAGGCCGACGAAGACGACCAGCGCCAGCAGCACCTCGGTCAGCTCGAAGGCACCGGGAAGCGGCGCGTTGAACAGGTAGCGGCCGATGACGTCGATGAAGGTCACCGTCATCATCACCAGGAGCAGAACGGCTGCCACCAGCTGCAACACACGGGTTCCCGCACCAGGAAGACCGGTAACCAGCCGGGCGGGGAGGGAGGTCTCCCGCCCGGCCGTGGCGCTGTCGGGCTTCTCTTGGCTCATTTCGCCGCGGCGATCTCGGCCTTGAGCATCTCCATCGCGGCCGCGCCGTCGATGCCGCCGGCCTTGGCCGCCTCGAGGAAGCCGTTCTCGACGCCGGCGAGCTTCTCGGTGATCGCCGCGGTCATCGCCGCGTCGGCCTCCGTCAGGGCGACGCCCTTGTCGGTCATCACCTTGGTGCCGGCCGCGTCCGCCGCGTCCCATGCCTTGCCGGCCATGCGGGCCATCGCCTCGCCGGAGACCCCGTCGATCGCCGCCTTGTCGGCGTCGGAGAGACCGTCCCAGCTGGCCTGGTTCATGACGACGAAGAACGAGGTGTTGTAGAGCCCGCCAGGCACCGAGACGCCGTTGCGGATGACCTCGTCAATGCGGAAGAAGGGCACGGATTCTGCCGGGAACAGGATGCCGTCGGCGACGCCGTTGGAGAGGATCTCGTAGACCTGCGGCGAAGGCGCCTGGACGCCGACCATGCCGAGCCGCGAGGCGATCTCGGCGACGATGCCGCCGCCGATGCGCATCTTCAGGCCCGCAAGGTCGTCGACCGAGGCGACCGTCTTGCCGGTCGTGTAGATCATGCCGGGGCCGTGGGTGAAAACGGTCAGGAGCTTGACGCCGTCATGCTCGCCGGCCTTGGAGAGCATCTCCTCCTGCACCTTCCAGTAGGCGACGGAGAGCGCCTCGGCGCTGTCTGCCAGGAACGGTCCCTCGACCAGCGGCGTCAGCTTGAAGCGGCCCGGCGTGTAACCGTGCACGCCATAGCCGACATCGGCCGCGCCGCTCTTGATCAGGTCGAACTGTGCCGGCGGCTTGCCGATCGGCGCGGCCATGATCTCGACCTTGACGCGGCCGTCCGTCGCGGTCGCCACCTGCTCGCCCCAGGGCACGAGGATGTCCTTGACGATCGGATGGGAGGGCGGCAGCCAGTTGGAGACCCTGAGCGTGGTCTCGGCGGATGCGGCGGTGGCAAGTCCCAGCGCCGCGACGGCGGTCAGCATCCCGATGAATTTGCGCATGCTAGTCCCCTCTGTCTTCTGGTTCGGTTCGGTCAGGCTCGTTGTTTTTCACTATCGTTGCCGAGGACATCCTCAGCCATTTTCCTGACCTTATCCAGTTGGATCTTGCCGAGCGCGTTGCGCGGCAAGGCTTCCACGAACACGACGGATTTCGGGTGCTTGTAGCGCGCCAGATGTCCGTCGAATCCTTTCAGCACCGTTTCCGCGCTGATCAATGCCTGATCCTCCCGCACCACGACGGCGACCGGGCTCTCGCCCCAGCGCAAGTCGGCAACGCCGACGACGGCGGCCTCCTTCAGTCCCTCGATCTCGCCCAGCACCCGCTCCAGCTCGGCCGGATAGATGTTCTCGCCGCCGGAGATGATGACGTTCTTCAACCGGTCCTTGAACCAGAAGACGCCGCCCTCGTCGGCGAGCGCCAGGTCGCCGGTGCGGAACCAGCCGTCCCGGAAGGTGTCGGCATCGGCGTCGGGCCGGTTCCAGTAGCCTGTGGTGATGTTGCCGCCCCTGAGTTCGATCTCGCCGATCTCGCCCGGCTCGGCCCGGCGGTCGCCGACCATGATGCGGGCGCGCGTGTGCAGCCCGGCACGGCCGATCGCGCCGAATTCCTCCTCGCTGTCGCCGCGTCGCTGATAGATGGCGACAGGTCCGGTCTCGGTCGCGCCATAGACCTGCAGCACCGGCACGCCGCGCCGGATGAAGGCGCGCATCAGCATGTGCGGCACATCGGAGGACCCGGTCGCCACGGCGCGCAGCGACGACAGGTCGGTTCTTTCCCAGTCGGGATGGGCGATCATCGCGGACAGGGTGGCGGGCACCAGCACGGTGAGGTCGGGCCGCTCGTCGCGGATCGCGGCAAGGGTCGTCGCCGGCGTGAAGCGGTCATGCAGGATGACGCGTGCACCGGTGTAGAGGGCCGGTGTCGTCTGGATGTTGAGCCCGCCGACATGGAACATCGGCAGCACCGTCAGGATCGTGTCGGTGGCGGTGATCTCCTGCATGTGCACCGCGTTGAGCGCGTTCGTCTCGAGGGCCTTCTGCGTCAGCACCGCGCCTTTCGGGCGACCGGTGGTGCCGGAGGTGTAGACGATCAGCAGCGGGTCGCTGGCGCGCCCGCCGCCGGTGGCCCCGGCGACGACCGGGAGGCTGTCGGCGGTGCTCGTCGAAAGCCCGCCGGTCGCGGGATCGCAGAGATGGGCGGGCGGCATCGCCGCGACCGCAGCCATTTGCGAGAAGGTGGCGGCAAAGGCCGGCTGGTGGATGACCAGCGATGCGCCGCTGTCGGTGACCGCATGGGCGAGTTCCGGCGGGGCAAGGCGCCAGTTGAGCGGCACCAGCACCGCGCCGATCCGGGCGGCGGCGAAGAGCAGCAGCAATTGGTCCGGGGCATTCAGGCCCAGATACGCGACCCGATCGCCGTGGCGGACGCCGCGCGTGTGCCTCAGCCAAGCGGCGACCCGGCCGATCGCGCCGGCCATGTCGCCATAGGTCAGCGTTGCGCCGCCGAAGACGAGCGCCGGCCTGTTCGGCGTGAAGCGCGCATGCGCCTCGATCCAGTGGTCGATCGACGTCACTCGTCCGTCTCTCCGGGCAGGTAGAGGCTCTCCCGGCCGATCCTGTCGAGGCAGATCTCGGCCGTCCAGGGCAACATCAGCGCGCCGCACCGGCTGTCGCGGAAGAGCCGCTCCAGCGGCAGCGATTTCAGCATCGACTGGCCGCCGCAGGTGCGAATCGCAAGCTGGCAGATCTCGTTGGCGTTTTCCATCACCGTGTAGTGGGCCGCCCAGGCGCGCAGCATCTGCTCGCGCGTCGGGTCGGGGCCGGCTTCGGTGATCGCCTGGAACCACAGCGCCTTGGTCTGTTCCAGCATCAGCTGCATCTGGGCAACGCCCATCTGCTTGGTCGGGAACATGCGGCGCTTGACCGGCGGCAGGCCGGGCCATTCGCCGCGCAGGTATTTGACCGTGAAGTCGAAGGCCGCCTGGGCGATGCCCATATAGGTCGGCGACAGGGTCATGAACATGTGCGGCCAGCGGCTGGCGGCCTGGTAGTAGACGCCGCGCGGCATCAGTTCCTCGTCGTCGGGAACGAAGACATCCTTGAACAGCAGCGTGCGCGAGACCGTGCCGCGCATGCCGAGCGGGTCCCAGGGTCCGACGACCTCGACGCCGTCGGCGTTTGCCGGCACCGCGATATACATCGTGTCGCGGCGCGAGGGTCGTGTCCCCTCCTTCATCTCGCCGCACAGGATGCCGTAATAGTCGGCATGGCCGGAGAGCGAGGCGAAGATCTTCTTGCCGTTGATCAGCCAACCGCCGTCGACCTTGCGCGCCTCGGTCGAGAACGGTGCCGCGCCGGCCGCGGCCGCGCCACCTTCGGAGAAGGGCTGCGAGTAGATCGCGCCGTCCTTGAGGATGCGCTGATAGTGCTTCGAGCGGCGGTCCAGATGGGTTTTCCGGTCACCCTCGCTCATGTCCAGGTCGTCGGTCAGCGCGCCGGTCCACAGGCACGAGCAGACATGCATGTTCCAGGTCAGCGCGGTGGCGCCGCAATAGCGGCCGATCTCGGCCGCCGTCATCATGTAGGCGCGGAACGGAGCGCCGTGGCCGCCGTCCTCCTTCGGCACGCAGATGCCGAGCAGGCCGGCCTCGTGCATGTCGCGGTAATTCTGCGTCGGGAACACCGCGTCGCGGTCGATCGCCTCGGCGCGCGGGGCGAAACGCGACTTCGCCACCTTGCGGGCGAGCGCGGTCAGTTCGGCCTCCTGGTCGCTCAGGCGAAAGGCGGCCGGATCGAAGATCGGGCGGTCGATATCGAGCGTATCGGGATCGGCGACGGTCATCGGACTGCTCCCTCTTGCGGCGTCTTCGCGCCGTCGGTTCTGGTCAGGAAATCGCGCAAGGTGGCCACATAGGCGTCCGGGCATTCGAGCGGCGCCAGGTGGCCGGTGCCGGCAAGCTCGACATAGCGGGCGTCCTGCATCTTCTCCGCCATCCGCCGCATGGTCGGGGCGGGCGCGTTGCTGTCGACCTCGCCGGCGACGAGCAGCGTCGGCGCGGCGATCTGGCCGAGCGTCTCGCGGGCGTCGAACGTGGCAAGGCAGCGGATCGCCTCGCGATAGGTCTCCTCCGGCACCTTGCTCATCGCGGCGATGGCTGTCGGCACGGCATCGGCTGCGGCAGCCGGGCCGACGAGGTCCGGCACGAATTCGCGGGCCAGCTCGGGCACGGTGCGCCCCCTGTCGAGCGGGGCCAGCCGCTCCGTGACGAAGCGCTTCTGGAACTCGCCGTCCCGGCTGCCGAAGGCGGCGGTGGTGGCGGACAGCACCAGTGTGCGGACCCGGCCGGGATGGCGGGCGACGAAGTCCTGCGCCAGCATGCCGCCGATCGAATGGCCGAGCAGGGCGACCCTCTCCAGGCCGAGCCCGTCGAGAAAGGCAAGGAGCGTTGCCGAAAGCCCCGGGAAGGTCATCGGCGCCAGCAGCGGGGTGCCGCCATAACCGGGAAGGTTCCAGCCGATGACGTCATGGTCGCGGCCAAGCGCGTCGATCACGGGGGCGAACATCTCGGCGCCGGCACCGATGCCGTGCAGCAGGACGATGGCTCGGCTGCCACCGGTCTTGCGGACGTGGCCGGGCCGGCTCATTGCAACGCCTCGATCAGTTCGCCGTCGATCACCACGGGCTCGCCGTCGAGCGCGATGGTGCAACCGCGCACCGGAATGTCGAAATGGCCCTTGGTGAAGCGGCCGGCGAACTCGTTGGCACCGGTGGAAAACAGGAAATTGCCGGAATAGGCCCGCACTTCCGTGCCGTTGGTGTCGCGCTGGTCATACATGGCAAGAGCTTCGTAGCGCGCGGCCCGGTTCATGCCGAAGCCGACATGCGCCACCGCATAGGCCTCGCGATCGCCCCAGGCGGCAAGGTAGCGCCGGGTCAGCTCCGCGTCGGTGCCCTCGCCCTCGATCTGCGTCACGTAGTCGTCGACGATGGTGAGCCGCACGGGGCGTTCCAGATAGCGCTTGAAGGTCAGGTTGATGTCGCCGGCGTCGAGCACGAGCGTGCCGTTGACGCTGTGGGCGGCGGGGAAGGAGACGACGAGGCCGGCCGGCCAGTGCGCGACCGATCCCGGTCGGTCGCACCAGCCCCAGACGCCGACGGTGGAGGCGCCGGCCATGGCAACCCTGAGGTCGGTGCCGGCCGCCGAGGTCACCGTCATCTCGCTGGCGGCGCGGAGCCGTGCGACGGCGTCGCGGACGCGGGTCTTGTCGCGCTCGGCCGGCAGCAGCCGTTCCAGCGCGTCCGGGTGCTCGTTGGAAATCATCAGCACGCGGGCGCCATTGCCGATGACGCGGGGCAGTTCGGGTGCGTGCAGCAGGCCTTCCACCGTCAGGTCGACGACCATGCCGCTGGCGGCCAGCGCCGCGATGGCCGCGTCCTGGCCGGTCAGCGCGGCACTGGCTCCGGTCGAGCGCACCGGCACCGGCGCATCTTGCCGGGGCGTCGGCACCACCACGTGGAACGCGTTGGCGCCAAGGCGCAGCAGGGCAAGCTCGGCGATATGGACGTTGAGCGTGCGGGACTGGGTTTCGGAGAGGATGGCGACGGTTTCGCCTTGCGCCACCTTGCACAGCGAAAAGACAGCCGCGAAGGCGTCGATCCACTTTTCCTCGATCCTGTCGGCGAGCATGCGACCCCTCCTGATCCCGCGTCGGCCCTGGCCCCTTCCGGGCCGGATGCAACCGCATGCGGCGAGGCGGACGGGCATGCATATGTTGCGCGCCGGTCCGGTTTTTCGCAGCAAGCGAAAAGAACTTGGAGGAACCTAGCAACTTCGTTATTGTATGAAAAGGCATATTTTTAGGCATAAACTTAGTGTCCGGTGTTCGGCCGGAGCCCTAACGCGAGGACCAGCCATGATGAGCGATCACCGCAGCTTCCGGAACGCGCTGGGGCGTTTCGTCACCGGCGTCACGATCGTCACCACGCTGGACGAGGCGGGGCGCCCGGTGGGGCTGACCGCCAATTCCTTCAACTCGGTCTCGCTCGACCCGCCGATGGTGTTGTGGAGCCTGGCGCTGCGCTCGCGGAACAGGCCGGTCTTCGAGGCCGCCCGGCACTATGCGGTCAACATCCTGGCCTCCGACCAGCACGGGCTGTCCGACCGGTTCGCCCGTCCCGTTGCCGACCGTTTCGCCGGCGTTTCCTGGAAGGCCGGCCGGTGCGGGGTGCCGGTTCTCGACGGCGTCACCGCCGTTTTCGAATGCGTCAACGACACGCGGATGGAAGGGGGCGACCATCTCGTCTTCCTCGGCCGGGTCGAGGCGTTCGACCATTTCGACAAGGAACCGCTGATCTATCATTCCGGCCGCTACGCGACGCCGGACTACCTGCCCGCGCCGCGATGAGCGGAACCTCGGAAAAACGGGCAGGCGTGCCCAGCGGCCCGGATGCCGGCGCGGATGCCGGCGCGGCGGGCGGGGCGCGGTTCGTCGACACCTATCTGCTCTACCTGCTGGCCCGGGCCTCGAGCGTTGCCAGCGCCGAGTTCCACGAGGAGGTCCGCGCCCGCGGCGTTCCCGTCACGGTCTGGCGCATCCTCGCCTCGCTGAAGGGGACGGCCGGGCTTACGGTCGGCGATCTGGCCAGGAGCTGTCTTGCCAACCAGCCGGCCATTTCCAAGATGGTCGACAAGCTGGTCAGCCGGGGATTGCTGTCGCGCCAGACCGATGGCGACGACCGCCGCCGGGTCTGGGTGCGGCTGACGGCGACGGGCGAGGCGGAGGTGGACGGTCTCATCGCCGCCGCCGAGCGGCACCAGGCGCGGTTGCTGGATGCGATCGGTCCGGGCGAGGCCGCGGTGCTGAAGCGGGCCCTGACGCTCTTGATCGAGCGGGCCGCGCCCGAGAGCTGACCCTCGACGAGGCATCGAACAATCTCGATAAAAAAACCGGCAATATTGCGCAAATTCTGCGCAGAACTTGTCGAAATTGACTGATGGCAGCCGGATTTCGGGCGTCGCCCGCCTGCGCCCGGCGCGCGTGCCTGTTGCATCTGGTCTGCGCAGCGGGTTCAATTGATCCGCAGGCCCCGTCGGGGGCGGTCGTAGCGGATCTCCATGTATCTCGACGTCCAACACCAGCGCACCTTCTACGACCTGCCTCTCGGCCGCATGCTGCGGGTGCTGGTGGGCGCGCGGATCCGCGCCCGCTGGCCGGAACTGACCGGGCGCAGGCTGCTCGGCGTCGGCTATGCCGCGCCTTACATGCGCCCCTATCTGGAAGAAGCCGAACGCTGCGTTGCGGCGATGCCGGCGGCCCAGGGCGTCGTTGCCTGGCCGCGCGGGGGCCGCAACTCGGCGACGCTGGTGGAAGAAACCGACCTGCCGTTTCCCGATCATGTCTTCGACAACGTTCTGGTGGTTCACTGTCTCGACCATTGCGGCGACGCGGAGGCGTTGCTGCGCGAGGTCTGGCGGGTTCTTGTCCCCGGCGGGCGGATGATCGTGGTGGTGGCGAACCGGCGCGGATTGTGGGCCCGCTCGGAATTGTCCCCGTTCGGTTATGGCCGGCCGTTCTCGCGCGGCCAGATCGAGGGGCTGCTCAGGGCCTGCCAGTTCCGGCTGACGGCGGGCGACGAGCCGCTCTGCCAGCCGCCGCCACGCTCGCGGCTGTTGCTGCGCGGCGCGCCGGCCTGGGAGCGGATCGGCCGGCGGGCGTGGCCGGCCTTCGCCGGGCTTCTGGTCATCGAGGCGGAAAAGCAGGTGTTTCGCGGCCTGCCGGCGGGCGAGAAGCGCCTGATCAAGACGCTGCGACCGATGTTCGTGCCCGAGGGCGCAGCTCCCGGACTGAACAGGAAGGGACTGAACAGGGGCGGCCTGAACGGGGAAGGCTGAAGCGGCGAACCAACCGCCTCCGGCCCGGGAAGTCCGGGCCTCAGGAGCGTTTCAGCAGGAACAGTGCCTGTTCGCCGATCAGGTTCCAGACCCACCAGGGCGCGGTGAAGCCGACCGGCTCGCCGCGCGCGTTCAGGGCCATCGAGCGGACCATGCGGGCATCGACCTCGCCGCACATGGAGACGAAGTCGCGGATCGTGCAGAAGTGGATGTTCGGCGTGTCGTACCACGAGTAGGGCAGATAGTCGGTGACCGGCATGCTGCCCTTGAACATGAGCTGCAAGCGGTTGCGCCAGAAACCGAAATTCGGAAACGAGACGATCACGTTGGAGCCGATGCGCAGCAATTCCTGGAGCACCTGGCGCGGGGCGTGGGTTGCCTGCAGCGTCTGGCTGAGAATCACGAAATCGAAGGCATCGTCCGGATAGTCGGAAAGGTCGCGGTCGGCGTCGCCCTGGACCACCGACAGGCCCCTTGCGACGCAGGCATTGACGCCCGCCTGCGACAGTTCGATGCCGCGTCCGTCGACCTGTTTCTCGCGCACCAGAAGATCGAGCAACTCGCCGTCGCCGCAACCGATGTCAAGGACACGGGCCCGGGGCGTGACGAGGTCGGCAACGAGCCGGTGGTCGCCGCGTACGGTTCCGTGGGGAGCGGGCTGCAGGTTCATGCGAGGCCTCCCGCCGGCGGGGCGATGCCGCGTGCATGGGCGGCGCCGGTCAGGAAGCCGGTCACGGTGCGGAACATTTCCGGCTCGTCGAGCAGGAAGGCGTCATGGCCGCGATCGCTCTCCACCTCGACGAAGGAGACGTTGGCGGCGGCCGCGTTCAGGGCACGCACGACGGCCTTGCTTTCGGCCGTGGGGAACAGCCAGTCAGAGGTGAAGGACATCACGCAGAACCGGGTCGGCGAATGCAGGAAGGCGCGCGCGAGCGAGCCGCCGAAATCGGCGCCGAGGTCGAAATAGTCCATCGCCCGCGTGACATAGAGATAGGAGTTGGGATCGAAACGGTCGACGAAGGTCATGCCCTGGTGGCGCAGGTAGCTCTCGATCTGGAAATCCGCGTCGAAGCCGAAGGTGATGGCGTCGCGGTCCTGCAGGTTGCGCCCGAACTTGCGATGCAGCGCCGGGTCCGAGAGATAGGTGATGTGAGCCGCCATGCGCGCCACCGCAAGCCCCTTCGAGGGGCGCACGCCGCGTTCGAAATAGCGTCCGCCGCACCAGTTCGGGTCGGCCATGACAGCCTGCCGGCCGACCTCGTGGAAGGCGATGTTCTGCGAGGAATGGCGGGCGGCGGCGGCGATCGGCAGGGCCGAGAACACCCGGTCGGGATAGCTCACCGCCCATTGCAGCACCTGCATGCCGCCCATCGAGCCGCCAACGACGGCGAACAGCGTGTCGATGCCGAGATGGTCGAGCAGCACCGCCTGGGCGCGGACCATGTCGCGGATGGTGACCAGCGGCAGGTCGAGGCCCCAGCGACGGCCGGTCTGCGGGTTGGTGGAGGCCGGTCCGGTGGTGCCGAGACAACCGCCGAGCACATTGGCGCAGATGACGAAATAGCGGTCCGTGTCGACCGGCCTGCCGGGGCCGACAAGCATCGACCACCAGCCGGGCTTGCCGGTCAGCGGATTGGGGGAGGCGACATACTGGTCGCCGGTCAGGGCGTGACACACAAGCACGGCGTTGCTGCGCTCGGCATTGAGCGTGCCATAGGTCTCGTAGGCGATCTGCCAGGGATCGAGAAGGGTGCCGCAGTCGAGCTGCAGGGCCCTGTCGCCGCCAAACCGTTCGACCTTGCTGGACGGAGTGTCGGCCTCGTTCGCCGGCGCGGAAAGCGGCTCGCTCGTGCCTGCGCCAGGCTCGACGGTCGTCTTGTTCGTCATGATACGCCGGGTACCCTCCTGACCGCGCGGGCCCGTCCCGCCGTCGGCCGCGATCGCCGGCCGAGGGCCGGTACCGGGCTTCGGAGCCAACGAGAGGTAGGAGCCCGTCCGGGCGCCGTCAATGTTTTCTTTTGCCTTCCCATTCCGCTCTGCCTATGAGTAGGCGCGGGTGCGCGGCGCGTCCAACGACCGGGTTTCCGGGCTGCAGGCCCTGCTCGCCGACCCAGTAACAATACGTCTTTTCCGGGAACCGGAGAAGAAGGTGCAACCAGAGAGTTTTTCCATGCTCCAGCCTGCCGAGAGCCGTCCCACCCCCCGCCCTGGCGTCCTCGACATTGCCCCTTACGTGCCCGGTCGCACCAAGTCGACCGGCGGCGGCAAGCTGCACAAGCTGTCTTCCAACGAGACGCCGCTGGGGGCCAGCCCCCGCGCGATCGAGGCCTACGGCGCGTGCAGCGGGCAACTGGAGCTCTATCCCGACGGCGGCTCGACGGCCCTGCGCGAGGCGATCGCCGACGTCTACGGTCTCAACGCGGAGCGGATGATCTGCGGCAACGGCTCGGACGAGATCCTGGAGCTGGTGGCGCGGGCCTATATCGGGCCGGGCGACGAGGGTCTGTTCACCGAGCACGGCTTCCTCGTCTACAAGATCGCGGTGCTGGCCGCCGGCGGCACGCCGGTGATCGCGCCCGAGAGCGACCTGACGACCGATGTCGATGCGCTTCTGGAGCGCGTCACGCCGCGCACCAAGGTCGTGTTCCTGGCCAATCCGAACAACCCGACCGGCACATACATCTCCTTCGACGAGATCCGCCGGCTGCATGCGGGCCTGCCGCCGCATGTGCTGCTGGTGCTCGATGCGGCCTATGCCGAATATGTGCGCCGCAACGACTACGAGGCGGGCGTTGAACTGGCGGCGACGGCCGAGAACGTGCTGATGACGCGCACCTTCTCGAAGATCTACGGCCTTGCCGCGCTGCGGATCGGCTGGGGTTACGGGCCGGCGCATGTGATCGACGCGCTGAACCGGATCCGCGGACCGTTCAATGTCTCGGCCGCGGCCCAGGCCGCCGGCGTTGCCGCGGTACGCGACCGCGCCTTTATCGAGAGCGCGGTGGCGCATAACGAGACCTGGCTGCCGTGGGTGACGCGGGAGCTGGAAGCGCTCGGCCTGACGGTGACGCCGAGCGTCGGCAATTTCGTGCTGATGCATTTTCCGGAAATGCCCGGCAAGACGGCGGCCGATGCCGACCTCTATCTCAGCGACCGGGGTTGCGTGCTGCGTGCGGTGAATGCCTATGGCCTGCCGAATGCCCTGCGCATGTCGATCGGCTCGGAAGAAGCCAATCGCGAGGTCGTTGCCGTGCTGAAGGAATTCCTCGCGGCCTGATTGCCAGACCTGACGGGCGGCTCCGCATTCGGCCGCCCGCAACAGCAAGCCTGTTTCATGCCCGAACCGAAATTTCGTCGTCTCGCCCTGATCGGCATCGGCCTGATCGGCTCCTCCCTCGCCCATGTGGCGCGGCGCGAGGGGCTTGTCGGGGAGATCGCCATTTCCTCCCGCTCCGCGCAGACCCTGCAGCGGGCCGAGGAACTCGGTCTCGGCGACAGCTATCACCTCGACGCCGCCGATGCGGCGAGCGGCGCCGACCTCGTCATTCTCTGCGTTCCGGTGGGAGCCAGCGAGGCGGTGGCGAAATGGATCGCGCCGGTGCTGGCGCCGGGCGCCATCGTCACCGATGTGGGCTCGACCAAGGCCTCGGTGGTGCGCCAGATGGCGCCCCACCTGCCCGGGCATGTGCATTTCATCCCCGGACACCCGATCGCGGGCACGGAGGAGTCCGGTCCCGATGCCGGTTTCGCCGAACTGTTCCGCAACCGCTGGTGCATCCTGACGCCGCAACCGGATACCGATCCGGCAGCGCTTGCCCGGCTGACCGCCTTCTGGACCGCCTGCGGGTCCATGGTCGACACGATGGATGCCGAGCATCACGACCTGGTGCTGGCCATCGTCTCGCACCTGCCGCATATCATCGCCTACAACATCGTCGGTACGGCGGATGACCTGGAGGCGGTGACCAAATCCGAGGTGATCAAGTATTCCGCATCGGGTTTCCGCGACTTCACGCGCCTTGCGGCCTCCGATCCGACCATGTGGCGGGACGTGTGCCTGCACAACAAGGACGCGATCCTGGAGATGCTGGCGCGGTTTTCCGAGGATCTTGCCGCCCTGCAGCGGGCGGTGCGCTGGGGCGATGGCGAGGCGCTGTTCGAGCTCTTCACCCGCACCCGCGGCATTCGCCGCTCGATCGTCGAGGCGGGACAGGACACGGACAGTCCGAATTTCGGCCGCGACGCGGCAAAGTCCGGTCCGGTCGAACAAGCCATGCCCGGACAGGGGCTGTCCGAAGGCTGATCCGGCGCTTCAGATCTTGCGGACCTCGTCCTGCCCGGGGCAGTTGGCGAGCGCCTGGCTGGCCGTGCGCCCGTCGCCAAGAGGGGCGTCCGGCCAGATCTCGGCAAGCGGCACCAGCACGAAGGCACGTTCACTCATGCGCGGGTGCGGGATCGACAGCCCGTCCTGCTCGACCGCCTCCTGGCCGTAGACGAGCACGTCGATATCGATGATGCGCGGTCCCCAGCGAATGTCCCGGACGCGGCCCAGCTCCCGTTCGACCGCAAGACAGCGCTCGAGCAACGCCAGGGGCGACAGACGCGTCTCGATGACCACGCAGGCATTGCGATAGTCATCCTGCGGCACTGGCCCCCAGGGCGGGGTGCGGTAGTCGGACGAGCGGGCGACGACGACGATGCCGGGCGTCGCCGCGAGCGCGGCCAGCGCGGCGTCGAGATGGGCGCGGGTGTCGCCGATGTTGGAGCCGAGGCCGAGAGCGGCGCGGACCAGGTCCCCGTTCCGGGTTTCGCTCATTCGACATGCTCGCACAAGGTGGCATGGGCGATGCGCGCGGCATCGACATGCGGCTGGACATTGTGCACGCGGACCATTGCCGCTCCCTTCACAAATGCGATCGTGTGCAGGGCGAGCGAGCCGTACAGCCGGTCGTCCGTGTCGACGTCGAGAACGGCACCGATCAGCCGCTTGCGCGAGGCGCCGACGAGCAGCGGCAACCCGTGGCGGGCGAAATGGTCGAGCCGGTTGACGACCATGTAGTTCTGGTCGAGCGTCTTGCCGAAGCCGATACCCGGATCGAGCATCTGCCGCTCGGGGGGAATGCCGGCGCGTGCGGCAAGTTCCATCGAGCGTTCGAAGAAGCGATCCATGTCGGCGAGAATGTCGATATCCGGATCGGCGCCCTTGCGGTTGTGCATCATGATCACGGCGGCGCCGGCGGCGGCCACCGTGTCGGCCATCGCCGGGTCCTTCTGCAGGCCCCAGACATCATTGACGATGACGGCACCGGCCGCGCAGGCCCGCGCGGCAATCCCGGCCTTGTAGGTGTCGATGGAAACGGGCGTGCCGAACGCGGCGAGTTCGCCGATCACCGGCTCGAGCCGCTGCCATTCCTCGTCAAGGTCTACCGGAACGGCGTCGGGGCGGGTGCTTTCGGCGCCGACATCGATGACGTCCGCGCCATGAGCGATCATCTTGCGGGCGCTGGCGAGCGCGTCTTCGCGGGCCATGAAGCGGCCGCCGTCGGAAAAGGAGTCCGGGGTGACGTTGAGAATGCCCATCACGCGCGGCCGGTCGAGGGGCACCGCGCCGCCATTCCAGGCAAGACGCGGCGGCCTTTCAGGCTTCCGCGACCTGGCGTCTTCTCTTCCGGATGATGTCATGCGCGTGTCCCGGCGCTGGAATCCGGCTCCCGCGGCTCGATCGGCCGGGGTTGCCCTCATGCCGGGTCTAGCGACGTTCCCGCGGCCGCGTCAAGGCAGAAAGACGGCCTTGCCTTCGTCTCAGGCGGTGGCTCTCACGCGGTGCCCGGGGCATCGGCCCGGCGGGCGTTGACCCGGCCGAGCCAGAGATAGGCCGCGACCCCGGAAAACAGCATCGCCGGCGGGACCAGGATGATGCCGGTGAGCGGATCGCCGATTGCAGCGATCACCAGGCTGCCGAGCAGGCCGGCCCCGAACTGCAGGAAGCCCATCATCGCCGAGGCGGCGCCGGCCATGCGCGGGAAACCCTGAAGGGCGGCGGTCGAGACGGCGGGCAGCGAGACGGCGAGGCTGAATGCAAAAATCCCCACAGGCAGCATGGTGCCGAGGAAGCTTGGCGGGAACAGGGAGAGCGCGCAGAGCATGGCAAGGCCGGCGACGACCATGCCGCCCATGCCGAACGGCAGCAGGCGCTCGGCATCCATGCGCCGCATCATCTGCCCGGTGACGATGGTGCCGGAGATGAAGGAGCCCGACTGGATCATCATGCCGAAGCCGAACTGGGTCGCCGTCAGGCCGACCCGGTCGATGAGCACGAAAGGCAGGACCGAGGCGAGCGTGTAGATGGTGCCGATGCCGAGGCCCACAAGCAGGCTCGGCTGCATGTAGCGCGGGTCCGAGAGCAGGGTGGCATAGTTCCTCAGGAGTGTGCGCGGCCGCAGGTTGGCACGGTCGATATAGGCATTCGTCTCCTTCAGGCCCGACGCGATGGCAATCAGGAGGACAAGCCCGTAGACCAGCATCGCCCAGAAGATCTCGCGCCAGCCGAACAGCTCCAGTGTGACGCCGCCGATGGTGGGCGCGACGGCCGGGCCGATGGCCAGCATCATGGCGATGGTGTTCATGATCCGCGCCGAGGTCTGGCCGGTGAACTGGTCGCGCACGATGGCACGCGAGACGGCGACGCCGACGGACGCGCCAATGCCCTGCAAGGTGCGCGCGACCAGCATCCATTCGATGGTGGGGGCATAGGTGGCGACGATGGTCGAGGCCAGATAGAGCACCAGGAAGACGATCGTCACCGGCCGGCGGCCGAATGCGTCGGTGAGCGGGCCGCAGACGAGCTGGGTCAGCGCGAAACCGGCGAAATAGGCCGTCAGCGTCAGCTTGACCAGCGACTGCGAGGTGCCGAAGACATCGGCCAGAACCGGCATGGCGGGCGTGTAGAGCGCCATGGTGATGGGGCCGATGGCGACCAGCGCGGCGCCAAGGGCGGAGGTGCGGAACTGGGTCATCGGCGGGGACGCTGCGGGCGGCGTGCCGCTGCCGGCGAGCGTCATGGGGGCTGCGGAGACCGGAGAGGACGTCATGTCGGGGGCGGGGCTCGGTGCGGATTGCGCCTGAAGCGCGGTTGGCTGGGCAGGGGACGTCGTGCCGGCGGACGTGTCGGTCATCGCTCGGCCTCCGCCAGCGCGCCCAGATTGGCGCGCATGCGTTCCAGGAGACTGTAGGCGGCCTCCATTTCCGCCCGGCTCATTCCCTTGAGCGCAGCGCGGCGGATGGCGATCGCCTCGTCGTGGATGCGCTCGAGAACGGGCTCGGCGGTCGGCGACAGGGCCACCAGCTTGGCGCGACGGTCGCTCGGATCCGGGCGCCGCTCGATCAGGCCGGCGGTCTCGAGCCGGTCGAGAAAGCCGCACAGCGTCATCGGCTCGACGCCGAGGCGTTCGGCGAGCGCGCCCTGGCGCTGGTCGGGATAATGTTCGATGAAGGCGAGTGCGCGGGCCTCGGCGGCGGTCAGTCCGGTGTCGGCGGCGGCCAGCGCACGCTCGAAGCGGCGGCGCAGCAAACGCGCGATATCGCCGACCAGAAAGCCGAGCGGCCTTGTGGGGAGATCGGTATCCATAAGTGTTCCATATAATATGGCTTCCTTATTAACTGCGCGTGCCCCGTCCGAATGTCAAGGCTGACCTGCGTTTGCTGCGTTGCAAGAATCGGGTCCGAGGTTTATAGAGGGCGCGAAAATACGCGGGTCCGAGGGGCCCGCGTTCTCATTTCCGGAGCACCGTACACATGGACCTGCGTAATATCGCCATTATTGCCCACGTCGATCATGGCAAGACGACGCTGATCGACGTGCTCCTGAAGCAGTCAGGCTCCTTCCGCGACAACCAGCGCACGGAAGAGCGGATGATGGATTCCAACGACCTGGAGCGCGAGCGTGGCATCACCATTCTCGCCAAGGTCACCTCGCTGAACCACGGCGACACGCGGATCAACATCGTCGACACGCCGGGCCACGCCGATTTCGGCGGCGAGGTGGAGCGTATCCTGCACATGGTCGACGGCGTCGTGCTGCTGGTTGACGCGGCCGAAGGGCCGATGCCGCAGACCAAGTTCGTGCTCGGCAAGGCGCTGAAGCTCGGCCTGCGACCGATCGTGGCGATCAACAAGATCGACAAGCCGGACCAGCGCGCCGAGGAAGTTCTCGACGAGGTGTTCGACCTGTTCGCCGCGCTCGACGCCAACGAGGAACAGCTCGACTTCCCGGTTCTCTACGGTTCGGCGAAACAGGGCTGGATGGCCTCCGATCCGTCGGGCCCGCAGGATTCCATGGATCCGCTGTTCGAGCTGGTGCGTGCCCATGTGCGTGCGCCTGAGGCGGAGCCGGGCGCGTTCCGCATGCTGGCGACGACCGTGCAGGCCAATCCGTTCCTCGGCCGCATCCTCACCGGGCGCATCGTTTCGGGCGAGGCGGTGCCGAACATGGCGGTCAAGGCCCTGTCGCGCGACGGCAAGGTCGTCGAGACCGGCCGCATCTCCAAGGTGCTCGCATTCCGCGGGCTCGAGCGCCAGCCGATCGACAAGGCCGTGGCGGGTGACATCATCTCCGTCGCGGGCCTCTCCGAGGCGACCGTTTCCGACACGATCTGCGCTCCGGAAGTGCCCGATGCGCTTCCCGCCCAGCCGATCGATCCGCCGACGCTGTCGATGACCTTCCGCGTCAATGACGGGCCGCTTGCCGGAACGGAAGGCGACAAGGTGCAGTCGCGCGTCATTCGCAAGCGGCTGATGGACGAGGCCGAGGGCAATGTCGCGCTGAAGATCGAGGACAGCGCCGAGGCCGATGCCTTCATCGTGGCGGGTCGCGGCGAGCTGCAGCTCGCCATCCTGATCGAGAACATGCGCCGCGAGGGTTTCGAGCTTTGCGTCGGGCGTCCGCGCGTCGTCTTCCAGACGGGCGAGAACGGCGAGCGGCTGGAGCCGATCGAGGAAGTGATCATCGACGTCGACGAGGAGCATTCCGGCATCGTCGTGCAGAAGCTCTCCGAGCGGAAGGCCGACCTTCTGGAAATGCGTCCGTCCGGCGCGGGCCGCACCCGGCTCGTCTTCCATGCGCCGACGCGCGGGCTCATCGGCTACCAGTCGGAGCTTCTGTCGGACACACGCGGCACGGCGATCTTCAACCGCCTGTTCCATGCCTATGCGCCCTACAAGGGCGAGATCCCCGGCCGCCACACGGGCGTGCTGATCTCCAATGGCGACGGCGAGGCGGCCGCTTATGCGCTGTTCAACCTGGAAGACCGGGGACCGATGCTGATCGATCCGGGCGTCAAGGTCTATCGGGGCATGCTGATCGGCGAGCACATGCGCGGCAACGACCTCGAGGTCAACGTCCTGAAGGGCAAGCAGCTCACCAACGTGCGCGCGTCCGGCAAGGACGAGGCCGTGCGCCTGACGACGCCGATCCGGCTGTCGCTGGAGGCCGCGCTCTCCTACATCAACGACGACGAGCTCGTCGAGGTGACGCCGAAGAACATTCGCCTGCGCAAGGCGCTGCTCGATCCGAATGACCGCAAGCGGGCCGAGCGCGCCTCGACCAAGCAGAGCGCCTGACACATTCGGCGCCTGGCCGGTCATCACATTCGAACGGGCGGGGGAAACCCCGCCCGTTTTGCGTTTCAGAGGGGCTTTCGAGTGTCCTCGATGCGGGACAGAAGCAGCAGGCCGGCGGCGAAGAAGACAAGGATCACCGCCATGCCTGCCGCCTGGCTGGCGGTGGCGGCGGTGACGAGGCCGACGGTCAGCGGCGCGAGGAAGCTCGTCACCTTTCCAGAGAGGGCGAAAAGGCCGAAATACTGGGTCAGGCCGGCTTGCGGCGACAGATGCACCAGCAGCGTGCGGGAGGCCGCCTGAAGCGGGCCGGCGGCGGCTCCGAGAAACCCGCCGAGAACCAGGAAGACCTGCTCGGGCAGGGTCGAGAACAGGCCGGCGCCGGGCGCGGGCGCTGCCGTGTCGATGACAAAGAGCACCGTGTCGCGATCGACGGACACGAGGCCGAGGCCGCAGGCGATCAGCACCACGAGAGCGCCGGAGATGACACGCCTGGACCCGAGCCGGTCGTCGAGCCGGCCGCCGATGACGGCGCCGAGCGTGCCGGTGACGGTGAGCAGGATGCCGAAGGTGCCGATCTCGATCGACGACCAGCCGAGCACGCCGCCGGCATAGATGCCGCCAAAGGCGAAAAGCGCCACAAGGCCGTCCTTGTAGACCATGTTGGCGATCAGGAAGGTCATCACCTGCCGGTTCGCCCGCGCCTGGCGAAGGGTGGCGGCAAGATCGTGCAGGCCTTGCCGCACCGCGCCGGAAAGCGGAACGGCCCGGCGCGGAACGTCCGGAACGAACAGGAACAGCGGCAGCACGAAGATCAGATACCAGAGTGCCGAGAAAGGCCCGGACGCCCGGTCGCCGGCGCGTGTCGCGGGATCGAGACCGAGGACGGGCTCAAGACCCAGAAGGGTGAGACCGGTTGCCGGATTGGCCGCCATCAGGCCGAGCGCGATGACCAGCGAGAGGAGCCCGCCGGCATAGCCGAGCGCCCAGCCGTTGCCGGACAGCCGGCCAAGGCGCGCGCGCGGCACCAGATCGGGCATCATCGCGTTGGTGAAGACAGTGGCGAACTCGACGCCGAGCGTGGCGAGGGCGAAGCCGCAGAGCGCGATGGCAATGCTCCAGGGCTCGCCGGGCACGGCCAGCCACAGGGCGAGCGAGCCGACGACCAGCGGCAGCGAGAAACCGGCGATCCACGGCTTGCGCGCGCCCGTCCGGTCGGCGATCGCGCCCAGAACGGGAGCCATGAGGGCGATGGCAAGGCCGGCGGCGGCCGTCGCATAGCCCCACAGCGCCTGCCCCCGGGCTGGCGTATCTGCCAGCGCGGAGGCGAAATAGGGGGCGAAGACGAATGTCGTCACCAGCGTGAAGAAGGGCTGCGCCGCCCAATCGAAGAACAGCCAGCTTGCGACCGCACGGCCCCCGACCGGCGCCGGTTGCCCGGCGCCGGTATCCTGCCCGCTCCGCCTTGCGGCGGCTGCCAGGTCGTTCATCGCGCGAGTTCGGCGAGCAGACCTGCCGCGACCGAGAATTTCGACACGGACAGGTCACCCTCGATGATCTCGCCGGCGGCGCGCGCCGTGCGGCCGACCCGCGCCTCGTTGGCCGCCAGCCAGGCGTCGAAGCCGCCCGCGGTAAGCGCCTCGGCGGTAACGTCGCGATGGGCGCCGGCCAGCGTCGCCCTGGCGCGATCGAGCGCCAGACCGTCGTAATAATCGGAGATGCGCAGGCCGCGGGCCTTGGCGTCCATCGCGCCAAGCCGGAAATGGCCGGCGACCTTGAAGAACACCTCCGCCACCTCGGCAAGGTCGCGGTCCGTCTCTTCGGCGATCAGGACGATGTCGGGCAGTTCGGCTTCCACCGGCAGCCGGGCGATGCGCGCGGCCAGCGGTTCGGGCACATTTGCCTCGCAAAGACGGGTGGCCTCGGCCTCGATCTCCGCCTTGAGCGTGGGCTGGACGAGGCCGGGCAGTATGGGGGCAAGCGCGTCGATGCCCGCGCCGAAGCGCGCGATAACGGCCTCCAGACCGGTCTCGAAGGTGACGTTGCGCAGGAACCAGACGGTCTGTTCGAGCACCAGGTCCTGGACCGCGCGATAGAGGTCGAGCTGCAACTGGCCGTCAACGGACGTGTCGAGTGCGTCGATCTCGCTGTTGAGGGCGGTCAGTCCGTAGGCATCGCGCACGGCCGCGAAAGCCTGTGCGACCTGGGCCGGATCGGCGCCCGTCTGGTCGGCGATGCGTGTCAGGAAGGTCGGGCCGCCGCGGTTGATCATCGAGTTGGCGAGCATCGTCGAGATGATTTCACGCCGCAGCCGGTGCCCCTCGACCTCCCCTGAATAGCTTTCCTGCATCTGCCTGGGGAAGTAGCGGAACAGCTCCCGCGCCAGATAGCTGTCGTCGGGCACGGTGCTGTCGAGCAGCCTGTCGAACAGCGTGATCTTGGCATAGGCAAGCAGCACGCCGATCTCGGCACGGGTGAGGCCCGTATCCGCCGCCGCCAGTTCGTCGAGCGCCGCCTCGTCGGGAAGCTGTTCGACGCTCCGGTCGAGCAGGCCTTCCTGCTCGAGCTGGCGCATCATGCGGCGCTGGTAACCGAAATCCTCCATGCCGCGGGCTTCGGTCAGGCTGATCGCCAGCGTCTGCAGGTAGTTGTTGCGCAGCACGAGGGCGGCGACTTCCTCGGTCATCTCGGCCAGCAGGATGTTGCGGTCGGCGAGCGACAGCCGGTTGCCGCGCACGGCCGCGCCGAGCGCGATCTTGATGTTGACCTCCATGTCGGAGGAATTGACGCCGGCCGAGTTGTCGATGGCGTCCGAATTGCTGCGCCCGCCGCGCCGGTTGAAGGCGATGCGTGCGAGTTGCGTCATGCCCAGATTGGCGCCTTCGCCGATCACCTTGGCGCCGACTTCGGCGGCGGTGATGCGGATCGCGTCATTGGCGCGGTCGCCGACATCGGCGTCGCTTTCCGAGGCGGCGCGGATATAGGTTCCGATGCCGCCGAACCACAGCAGGTCGACCTGTGCCCTGAGGATGGCGTTCATGACCTCCTGGGGGGTTGCCTTCGCCTTGGGCAGGTTGAGCAGGGCCTGTATCTGGGGGCTCAGCGGGATCGACTTGGACTGGCGCGAGAAGACGCCGCCGCCTTCCGAGATCAGCGCGGTGTTGTAGTCGTTCCAGGACGAGCGGCCGAGGTCGAAGACGCGCTTGCGCTCCTCCCAGGTCGTCTCCGGGTCCGGATCGGGGTCGATGAAGATGTCGCGATGGTCGAACGCGGCAACGAGGCGGATCGCCTTCGACAGCAGCATGCCGTTGCCGAAGACGTCGCCGGACATGTCGCCGACGCCGGCGACCGTGAACGGTTCGTTCTGGATGTCGCGGTTCATCTCGCGGAAGTGACGCTTCACGGCCTCCCAGCCGCCGCGCGCGGTGATGCCCATCTTCTTGTGGTCGTAGCCGGCCGAGCCGCCGGAGGCGAAGGCATCGCCGAGCCAGAAGTTGCGGCTTTCGGAAATGCCGTTGGCGGTGTCGGAGAAGGTTGCCGTGCCCTTGTCGGCGGCGACGACCAGGTACGGGTCGTCATCGTCGTGTCGCACGACCCTCTCGGGCGGCCAGACATCGTCGCCGGACAGGTTGTCGGTGACGTCGAGCAGCGAGGAGATGAAGATCTTGTAGGCCTTGGTGCCTTCGGCGAAGATCTCGTCCCGGCTGCCGCCGGCCGGCAGGTTCTTGGGCACGAAGCCGCCCTTGGCACCGACAGGCACGATGACGGCGTTCTTCACCTGCTGGGCCTTGACCAGGCCCAGCACCTCGGTGCGGAAGTCCTGGGCGCGGTCCGACCAGCGCAGTCCGCCGCGCGCGACCTTGCCGAAGCGCAGGTGGACGCCCTCGACCCGCGGGCTGTAGACGAAGATCTCGCGGAACGGACGCGGCAGGGGCAGATCCTCCACGCGGTGCGGGTCAAGCTTGAAGGCGAAGGTCTGCTTGGGCAGGCCGTGGGCGTCGAGCTGGAAGAAATTGGTCCTCAGCATCGCCGCGATGATGTTGCCGAAGCGGCGCAGGATGCGGTCGTCGTCGAGGCTGTCGACATGGTCGAGCGAGTCGGAAATCTCCTGCTCGACGCGTGCCGCGCCAAGCGAGCGGTCGGACCCTTCCAGCGAAGGATCGAAGCGCAGGTGGAAGAGTTCGACGAGCCTGGCGGCGATGTCGCTGTAGCGGTTGAGTGTCCGCCACATGTAGTCCTCGGAAAAGCGGATGCCGGCCTGGCGCAGGTAGCGCGACAGGGCCCGGAGCATGGCGATGTCCCGCCAGGCAAGGCCCGCATTGAGCACCAGGGCATTGTAGCCGTCGGATTCGGCCCGGCCGCGCCAGATGGCCAGGAACAGGCTTTCCAGCCGGTTCCTCAGGTCGTCCGTCAGGTCGATGTCGTTGGCGCCGGCCGGTTCCAGCGACAGTTCGTGCAGATAGGCGAGCGGCCGGTCGGCCGGAGTGATCCGGTAGGTGCGCTCGTTGATCACCCGGAAGCCCATGTTCTCGAGGATCGGCACGCGTGCGGAGAGCGGGATCGGCACCAGGTGGTGGTAGACCTTGAGAACGACGCGGTTGGGCGCGTCCTGCTGGCGTCTGGAGAAGGTGAGCGCGGTGTCGGCGCTGTCGTCGAGCTTCTCGACGATGCGAATGTCCTCCAGCGCGGTCTCGCCCCCATAGACCTCGCGATAGCCGGCCTGGAACGCATCCCCGTAGCGGGTCGCCTGTTCCAGCGCCTTGTTGCCGCCATAGGCGGCGCGCAGCGCCTCGCGCAGGCCGTCGGCCCAGGTGCGCACGATGCCGGAGACGGCCTGTTCCATGTCTTCCTGCGCCGGATCGGGCGTCTCGCCCTGGTCGCGGCCAACGATGAAATGGACGCGGGCGAGCGGGCCTTCCGGATAGGACACGTACCAGGCCGAGAGGCGGCCGTCATAGACCTTGGCCAGATAGGCGCCGATGCGGAGGCGCACCTCCGTCGTGTAGCGATCGCGCGGCACGTAGCAGAGGATCGACACGAACCGGTCGAAGCGGTCGCGGCGGGCGAGCACGCGGATGCGCGGGCGCTCGTCAAGCTGCAGGATCGCGGTGGAGAAATGGTACAGGAGATCGGGATCGATCTGGAACAGTTCGTCGCGCGGGTAGCTTTCCAGCACGTTGGTCAGCGCCCGGCCGGAATGGCTCTCGGGATCGTAACCGGCGCGGGCCAGAACGCTGTCGACCTTGCGCCGCAGGAACGGGATGCTGCGTGTCGAGAGGGTGTAGGCCGTCGCGGTCAGGAGGCCGACAACGCGCAGTTCGCCGGCCAGTTCGCCATTGTCGTCGAACAGCTTGATGCCGACATAATCCATGTGCACGCGGCGGTGGACACGGCTCTTGACGTTCGCCTTGGAGACGATCAGCGGCTCCGGCTTCATCAGGAATTCGCGGATCTCCGGCGTGATCACGACGAATTCCGAGCCACGCCGCAACACGCGCACCTCCGGATCGGCGAGCAGGCCGAGGCCGGTGCCCTTGCGGTGCGACAGTTCGCCCTTGGCGACGCCACCCTCGAAATAATACTCGCGCATGCCGAGCAGGATGAAGTTGTCGGCGGCGATCCACTCCAGGAACTGGATCGCCTCGCCGAGTTCGTCGACGGAAACCGGCGGAGGGGTGTTCTTGTAGGTGCCGATGGCGGCGGCGAGACGGTCGCGCATCGGCTCCCAGTCGCGCACGGCCGAGCCGACATCCTTCATCACCAGTTCGAGACGTTCGGCCAGCTGCTCGCGCTCGAGGCTGGTGTCGATCCGCGCCACGTGGATGTGGATGAGACTTTCGCGGCGGATGCCGGCCTCGCGGGCCTTGCTGGTGCCATGGAAGGCGACGAGCTTGCCGGCGTCGTCGCGCTCGACGGCGAGGATCGGATGCAGCACCAGGCGCGCCTCGAAGCCGCTCGCCTGCAGCTCGCCCATCACCGAATCGACCAGGAAGGGCATGTTGTCGTTGACGATCTCGACGACCGTCACGTCGTCGGCGCGGCTGCCCTCGCCCGTCGGTTGCGGATTGTAGATGTGGACCCGGTGCGTGCCGAGCGGGTGGGTTGCCATCTCCGACCAGGCGGTTCGTGCGATCGCGACAAGATCCGCCTCCGTGTAGCTGACGAGATCTTCCGCCGCGCCGCGCGCGAACAGGTCGCGCGCGAAGGCGCCGATATCGGGCTCGAGCCCCGCGACCACCGTTTCGATCAGTCGGGCTTTTGCGTGCTCACGTGCTTCGGGCATTGGTCCCCCATCATCCGGGTCTGTCGATCAGCGATCGTTCTCAAGCGCAATCCGCCCGGTTCCGTTGTTTCCGCCGCGCTTTTTCCGCGAACCGTCTCGCGGTCGCCGTCGGTAACACGGCATGCTAGAGCGAGATGGCAACGGATGGAATCCTTTCCGAGGCGGGATACACGGTATTCGGGTTGGTCCGTGCGGGAGTGATGCGCGCTGGCAACCCTTAAGGGAGGAGCATGACATGAGCGATACGAAACGGCCGATCGCACTCGACATCGCGGACGAGACGCCGCTTGGCGATGCGACGCTTGCCTATTTCGACAAGTGCCGGGAAAAACTCGGCATGGTGCCGAACGTTCTGGCCGCCTACGCCTTCAACGAGGCGAAGCTTTCCGCCTTCACGCAGATGTACAACGACCTGATGCTCGCGGACAGCGGGCTTTCCAAGCTCGAGCGCGAGATGATCGCTGTGGCGGTGTCGGCGGTGAACCGTTGCTATTACTGCCTGACCGCGCATGGCGCGGCCGTGCGCCAGATTTCCGGCGATCCCGAACTCGGCGAGTTGATGGTGATGAACTACCGCGTCGCCGACCTGTCGGACCGCCACCGGGCGATGCTGGATTTCTCGGTCAAGCTGACGGAAATGCCGCAGGAGATCGTCGAGGCCGATCGCCAGGGCCTGCGCGATGCCGGCTTCACGGACCGCGATATCTGGGACATCGCCTCCGTCGCGGCCTTCTTCAACATGTCGAACCGGGTGGCGGCGGCAACCGACATGCGCCCCAATCCCGAGTATCACGCGATGGCGCGTTGAGCGGGGTGCGGGCCGGGGCCCGCCGCCGGCCCGCAGGGGCATGACAAGGGCCCCTTGCGTGGTGTAGAAAGCCCCCCTTGCCGGGGAATTTCCCGGTTGCCATCCCTATCTGGAGTTGGAGCCATGGTCGCGAAAGTGTTCATCGACGGCGAAGCCGGCACGACGGGTCTGCAGATCCGCGAGCGCCTCGCCCGTCGCCGCGACATCGAACTCCTGTCGATCGCGCCCGAGCGGCGCAAGGACCTTGGTGCGCGGGCCGAGCTGCTCAACAGCGCCGATGTCGCGATCCTGTGCCTCCCGGACGACGCGGCGCGCGAAAGCGTGGCGCTGATCGAGAACGACACGACGCGGGTGATCGACGCCTCCACCGCGCATCGTGTCGCCGAGGGCTGGGACTACGGCTTTGCCGAGATGACGAGTGCGCAGGGTGCGGCGATCGCCGCCTCGAAGCGCGTCGCCAATCCCGGCTGCTATCCGCAAGGGGTGATCGCCTGCCTGCGCCCGCTCATCGATGCCGGGCTGTTGCCGGCGGATTATCCGGTGACCGTGAACGCCATTTCCGGCTATTCCGGCGGCGGCCGGCAGATGATGGAATCCTACGAGGCGGCGGGCGCGCAAAAACCGCCCTTCCTGCCCTATGCGCTGAGCCTCAACCACAAGCACCTGCCGGAGATGACCCGCTATGCCGGCCTTGCCTCGACACCGGTCTTCGTGCCGGCGGTCGGCAATTTCGCGCAAGGCATGGTGACGGCGGTGCCGCTTCGGCTGGAGGGGCTTGCCCGGGTTCCGACCGGCGCCGAGATCCATGCGGTTCTCGATGCGCATTTCCGCGCGCTTTCGGGGTCCTTCGTCGATGTGGCGCCGCTGTCGGATGCCGACAAGGCGCCGGATCTCGATCCGGAGACCTTCAACGGCAGCAACCACATGCGCCTGCATGTCTTTGCCAGCGACGCGCGGGCCCAGGCCGTGCTGATGGCCGTCTACGACAATCTCGGCAAGGGCGCGTCCGGCGCCGCCGTGCAGAATCTCAACCTGATGATCGGCGTCGACGCTGCCACCAGCCTCGCCGCCTGATCACGCCCGTTTTCGCAGGAGACCGAAGAGACCATGGAAAAATTCGACAAGCTGACGGGTGTCGCCGCGCCGCTGCCGATCATCAACATCGACACGGACATGATCATCCCCAAGCAGTTCCTGAAGACGATCAAGCGCACCGGCCTCGGCACGGCCCTGTTCCACGAGATGCGCACCAATGACGACGGGTCGGAGAATCCGGATTTCGTGCTCAACCAGCCGGCCTACAAGGGCGCCAGCATTCTCGTGGCCGGCGACAATTTCGGTTGTGGCTCGAGCCGCGAACATGCGCCCTGGGCGCTGCTCGACTTCGGCGTCCGCTGCGTGATCTCGACCAGCTTCGCCGACATTTTCTACAATAACTGCTTCAAGAACGGCATCCTGCCGATCGTCGTGTCCGAGGACGATCTGGAGAAGCTGATGGACGACGCGCGGCGCGGCGCCAATGCGACGCTGACGGTCGATCTCGAGACGCAGGAGATCAAGGGCCCCGACGGCGGCACGATCACCTTCGACATCGATCCGTTCCGCAAGCACTGTCTGCTGAACGGTCTCGACGACATCGGCCTGACCATGGAAAAGGCGCCGTCGATCGACCGTTTCGAGAAGGTCACGGCGGAAAGCCGCCCCTGGTCGTAATACCCTCGGACAAGACAAAGAAGGCCGGCGGTTTCGCCGGCCTTTTCTTTTGCGCTTTTCGGGCTGCGCGATGGCTGCTCCTGCCGCTTGCGCGCACCGCGTCAACGCGGTTCAGGGAGCCTCCGCCCCGCTTTTCGTCAGCGCGGACCTGAGTGCTTCCAGGTCGGACTGGAGTGCGTCAAGGGCGACCCCCGAACTGCCGCAGGCGGCGTGAATGGCCGCCGGGATGCCGGCCGCCTCCTCGCGCAAGGCAAGGCCCGCCGGCGTCGGTTCGACCAGCACCCGCCGCTCGTCGCGCGGATCGCGCGCGCGGCGAACATGGCCGGCCTGTTCAAGGCGCTTGAGCAGCGGTGTCAGGGTGCCGCTGTCGAGGAGCAGGGCCGCGCCGAGGTCGCCGACCGACAGGCGACCGCGCTCCCACAGGACCAGCATGGCCAGATATTGCGTGTAGGTGAGGCCGAGCGGGGCGAGCACCTTCTGGTAGACGCGGCCAAGGGCCAGCGTCGTCGAGTGCAGCGCGAAGCAGAGCTGGCGCGACAGGAGCAGGTCCTGCGAGCTGTCGGTGCCGGTTCGGTCTTGCGGGGCCGGGGTCTCGTCCATGGGCGGTCCGTTCATGTCATGCGCGGTGCCGGCCTGCTTCGCGGGCAGGGCGGCTTCTGTCAAGCAGTATTGCCCATAAACATATTGCGCACAATTTAATTGTGCATTATGTAAATCGGAGCGGCGATGGCCGCGACAGTCAACGAAGCGGACGCCGGACGGCGCCGTCATCGAGGAAGGATACAGCGATGCCCATTCTCTACACCGCACACGGATCGGCGACCGGCGGACGCACCGGCGCGGCCAAGTCCGACGACGGCCGGCTGGAAATCACCCTGTCGACACCCAAGGAGCTTGGCGGCGACGGCGGTCAGGGCACCAATCCCGAACAGCTTTTTGCCGCCGGCTATTCGGCCTGTTTCCTGGGAGCGATGAAGTTCGTCGCCGGCCAGCAGAAGCTGAAGCTGCCGGAAGACACCCGCGTCGCCGCCGATGTCGGCATCGGTCCGCGCGACGACGGAACGGGTTTCGGTATCGCGGTGACGCTGAACATCACGGTTCCGGGGCTGGACAAGGCCGAGGCGCAGGCCCTTGTCGACAAGGCGCATGTCGTGTGCCCCTACTCGCACGCAACGCGGGGCAACATTCCGGTGACGCTGAACGTCGCCTGAGGCGGGCTTAGGACGTGAACTCATAATTCTGGCGAGAAACGGTATGGGGGAACGGGACTGGATACCAGGAGCAAACCCGCAGGAAACCGCCCGGTTTTCAAGGGGGTGCGACGCCGTTGCCAGCCCGTTCCCTCTTACCCGGAGGGCGCCCGTCCGGCTTCGATCCGCGGCGTCAGACCGCTTGACCGGGGTCCCGCCCCGGCCATCGCGGCCTTTCTGGCGGATCATTGCCGGACCGGGCGCCGTTTCCGGCACAATTATAAGTCCACGTCCTAGTTGCCTTCGTCGCCGATGCCACCGGCCCGGCGGCGCTCCTCGCGGAAGGCCTGGTGCTCGCGCTCGATCTGTTCGAGCACCGTGCCCACCCGGGCCAGCGCCCCGGCGGTGGTGCGGAAATGCGCGGCCCGCGCCTCGAACAGGCGTTGGGCGATGTCGGGAAATTCCTGCAGCATGCGCTTGAACAGGGCCCGGCGGATGCGGATCACTTCCGTCGGGCCGACGGCCACGGCGCGGGCCGGCCGGCGTGTCTCGACCAGCAGCGCGGTCTCGCCGATCAGGCTGCCGGGACCATAGGTGCCAAGGTCCTCGCGTTCCTCTCCGTCGCTTTCGAGCGCGACCGAGCCGGAGGCGATCACCAGGCCTGCATCGGCCCGTTCGCCGGAGATGAACAGCACCTCTCCGTCGCGATAGGAGACGTTCTCCGCCGAGAAGGCAAGAAGCCGCATCTGCTCGTCCGGGAATTCGGAGAGCAGCGGCACCTGTCGCAGAAGATCCATGTCCCGGGCAAGACTCATGCCTTGAGCATTACGCCGAAGCCGCCGATTTGCACAAGTCCCGAAACGACCCGAGGCCTCGGGCGGACGTTCTGGTCAGGGGACAAGCTTGTAGCCGCCGGCCTCCGTCACCAGCAGTTCGGCGTTGGACGGATCGCGCTCGACCTTCTGCCTCAGGCGGTAGATGTGGGTCTCCAGCGTATGCGTGGTGACGCCGGAATTGTAGCCCCAGACCTTGGTCAGCAGCACGTCGCGGGTCACGGGCTTTTCGCCCGCCCGATAGAGGAACTTCAGGATCGAGGTTTCCTTCTCGGTCAGGCGGATCTTGCCGCCCTTGTCGTCGGTCATCAGCTTCTGGGCCGGACGGAAGGAGAAACGGCCGATCGTGAAGACCGCGTCCTCGCTCTGTTCGTGGCTGCGCAGATGGGCGCGCAGCCGGGCGAGCAGCACCGCGAACTTGAACGGCTTTGCGACATAGTCGTTGGCGCCGGCCTCCAGGCCAAGGATCGTGTCGCTGTCCGTGTCATGGCCGGTCAGCATGATGATCGGGGCCTTGAAGCCCTTCTTGCGCAGCAGCTTGACGGCTTCGCGCCCGTCGATGTCGGGCAGGCCGACATCCATCAGCAACAGGTCGACATGGCCGCTTTCGGCCGCCTGGATGCCGCTCGCGGCGGTCGCCGCCTGCTGGGTCTCGAACTCGTCATAGAGCGAAAGCTGCTCCACCAGGGCCTCCCGCAGATCGTCGTCATCATCCACGATCAGGATCTTGCGTGCGCTCATGGCCGGTCCTCTCCTCTATACTGCTTCGGAATCAAATCGATTTTCCCTCACTTAAGCAAGCAAACACGATTGCGCGAGCGCGCATTGACGTGTTTGCGCCAATCCGGCAACACATCTGCTCACGCGCGCTTGATGCGCGGGTGATGGAGCGCCCAAGGGTCAGGACCCATTGAATTGACGAAGATGGCGTTTGATATGACAAGAGATGCCAGGAAAAGCTCGAAGAGCGGGGTTGGTGCCCCGGTCGGGAGCTTTGACGCGGCAGATCGCCGTCAGATCGAACGTCCTTCGGATCGGGCGAATTTGCACGGGCGTCAGCGTCGCAAACCCTTGAAAGGCTTCAGCCTTCCTGCGGCCTTGCTCCTTGCCTCCGCACAAATTCGCTCCGACCATGTCCGCCAATTCAATGGGGCCAGACCCTAGATGTCCCTTGACCTTTTCGCCCCCCGTCTTGCCGCTCTGTCGGACCAGGGGCGCGAAAGGGCGCCGGAACTGGAAGTCGGCGCCCTTTCCGCGCGCCGGACCGCCGGCTGGCTGCGATCCGGGGCGCTCACGTTTGCGTGCGCGCTGGGCCGCGGCGGAATTTCGTACGCCAAGCGCGAGGGTGACGGCGCGACGCCGGCGGGAACGTTCCGGCTCCTGCATGTCTATTATCGCCCCGACCGGGTCGGACGGCCGCGCACCGCCCTGCCGGTCTCTCCCCTGCCGGCCGCAGGCTGGTGCGACGATCCCGGCCATGCACGCTACAACCGCATGGTGCCGCTGCCCTTCGGTGCCTCGCACGAATGCCTGTGGCGGGACGACCCTCTCTATGACATCGTCGTCGTGCTCGACTGCAACCTCTTTCCGGCGGTGAGGGGGAAGGGCAGCGCCATCTTCTTTCACCTGGCGCGTCCCGGCTACACGCCGACGGAGGGCTGCGTCGCGCTGGCGCGGCGCGACATGGAGAGCGTGCTGGCCCGCTGCCGCCCGGGAAGCGCGATGCGGATCGGCTGAGCCGAACTGTTCGACCAGCGAAAACCCGCGATCCGATTGTTCATCACCGGCTGAACACTGCGTCCAGCGTGCGGTGTCTGGTCGCTCGCGCGAGCGTGCCTATCTTGGGAGCAGGATGTTGAAGAAGGCTCGCGCCTTGCGCGAGAGAAAGGCAGACAGATGTCCGTCAGACCCGTTACCCATCTCGATACCGCCAAGCCGACCCTGGAAGGGGCCGGCGTGCATCTGCACCGCGCCTTCGGGTTCGGCGATCCGACCGCGCTCGACCCGTTCCTGCTGTTCGACGATTTCCGCAACGAGCGGCCCCAGGACTACGAGGCCGGGTTTCCCTGGCACCCGCATCGCGGCATCGAGACGATCACCTATGTGCTCGCCGGCACCGTCGATCACGGCGACAGTCTGGGCAACCGGGGATCGCTTGGCGCCGGCGACATCCAGTGGATGACGGCCGGCAGCGGCATCATGCACCAGGAGATGCCGCAGGGCGATGCTGCGGGCCGCATGCATGGCTTCCAGCTCTGGGCGAACCTGCCGTCCTCGCTGAAGATGACCAGCCCGCGCTACCAGGACGTGCCCTCGGCCGAAATCCCGGAGATCACCGATGACGACGGCACCCATGTGCGGGTCGTGTGCGGGGAGTTCTGGGGCAGGCGCGGGCCCGTCGACGGCATCGCCGCAGATCCGAGCTATCTCGACATCTTCGTGCCGGCCGGGCGCACGAAGCGTTTCAAGGTCGACACCTACCGCAAGGCCTTCGCCTATATCTTCGAGGGATCGGGGACGTTCCGCGATGCCTCGCAGCCTTCCGGCGTGCTGCTGGAGAAGGAAGTCGACGGCGAGGAGGTGCATATCCGCGACGAGAGCGGCGACCGGACGCTGGTGCGTTTCGGGACGGGCGACGAGGTGACGGTGACCGCCGGGCCGCTTGGCATCCGTTTCCTGCTGATTTCCGGTGCGCCGATCCGCGAACCCGTCGCCTGGCACGGGCCGATCGTGATGAACACCCGTCAGGAGCTGATCCAGGCGGTGAGCGAACTTCAGAACGGCACGTTTATTCGCGAAGGCGCCCGGACCTAGGATGCCGGGCGGGCATCCGGGAAGGTGCACCCGCTGAGGCGCTGCGAGACGGTTCCGACCGTCCCTGACTGACGGCATTGCGTGCGCGGCACTGGAACCGCGCGCGCTTTTCCGCCATATAGTCGGGAAACGGCGGGGCGCGCGGGACGCGCCTGCGAATGGCCGTCCGTGCGCGGATGCCGCGCGGACAGGCGAGATGGACGAATTTCGCTATGAGCGAGCGCAACATACCCTTTCTGAAGATGAACGGGCTCGGCAATGATTTCGTTGTCTGGGATGCCCGGACGGCACCCGTGCGCCTTGCCGCCGAGGCGATCCGCAGGATCGGCGACCGCGAGACCGGCATCGGTTTCGACCAGATGATCACGGTCGAGAAGAGCCCGGCCGGGGCGGACGCCTTCATGCGCATCCACAATCGCGACGGCAGCGAGGTCGACGCCTGCGGCAACGCGACGCGCTGCATCGGCCGGCTCCTGATGGAGGAGAGCGGGCTCGCCGCGGCCACCATCGAGACCAATGCCGGCCTGCTCAAGGCGGCGGCGACCGGGACGGCGCGGCGCGTCACCGTCGACATGGGCGAGCCGCGCTTTGCCTGGCACGAGATCCCGCTTGCCGAGGAGTTTCACGACACGCGCGCCATCGAATTGCAGATCGGGCCGATCGACGCGCCGATCCTGCACACGCCCTCGGTGGTCAATGTCGGCAATCCGCATGCGGTCTTCTGGGTGCGCGACCTTGATGCCTATGACATGACGCGTATCGGGCCGATGCTGGAAAACCACCCGATGTTTCCCGAACGCGCCAATATCTCGATCGCCCATGTGCTCTCCGACGAGGAGATCGAGGTGCGGGTCTGGGAGCGCGGCGTCGGGCTGACGCAGGCCTGCGGCACGGCGGCCTGCGCCGTTGGCGTTGCCGCTGCGCGCGACCGGCGCACGGGCCGCAAGGTGACCGTGCGGCTTCCCGGCGGACCGCTTCTCATCGAGTGGCGCGAGAGCGACAACCACATCCTGATGACCGGCGACACGGAAGTGGAATACGAGGGCGTGCTCGATCCCGACACGCTCGCCTTCGAAAAGACGGCGCCCGGCGACCGTCCGATCCTCGAGGTGGTCAAGTGAGCGTCGACGTCGTCACATTCGGCTGCCGCCTCAATGCCTACGAATCCGAGGTGATGAAGCGCGAGGCGGAGGAGGCCGGCCTCAAGGACGCCATCCTGATCAACACCTGCGCGGTGACGGCGGAGGCCGTTCGCCAGGCGCGCCAGTCGATCCGCAAGGCACGGAGGGACAATCCGGGGGCGCGTATCATCGTCACCGGCTGCGCGGCGCAGACGGAGGCGGAGACCTTCGCCGGCATGGAGGAGGTCGATCTCGTCCTTGGCAATTCCGAAAAGCTGGAGCGGGCCTCCTATGGCCGTGTCGCGCAATTCGGCATCGAGGACAGCGAGAAGGTCCGCGTCAACGACATCATGAGCGTGCGCGAGACGGCGTCGCACCTGATCGACGGGCTCGAGGGGCGGGCGCGCGCCTTCGTCCAGGTGCAGAACGGCTGCGACCATCGCTGCACCTTCTGCATCATTCCCTTCGGGCGCGGCAATTCCCGCTCGGTGCCGATGGGCGTCGTCGTCGACCAGATCGCCCGGCTCGTCGACAACGGCTACCGGGAAGTGGTGCTGACCGGGGTCGACATCACCAGCTACGGTTCCGACCTGCCGGGCACGCCGAAGCTCGGCGACCTCGTCGCCAAGATCCTCAAGCGGGTGCCGGGTCTCGACCGGCTGCGGCTTTCCTCGATCGATTCGATCGAGGCCGATCCGGCCTTGATGCGGGCCATCGCCGACGAGGAGCGCCTGATGCCGCATCTGCATCTTTCCCTGCAGGCGGGCGACGACATGATCCTCAAGCGGATGAAGCGGCGGCACCTGCGCGCCGACACGATCCGCTTCTGCCAGGAGGTCCGCAGCCTCAGGCCCGACGTCGTCTTCGGCGCCGACATCATTGCCGGCTTCCCGACCGAGACGGAGGAGATGTTCGCCAACAGCCTCGCCATCGTCGACGAGTGCGGGCTGACGCATCTGCATGTCTTTCCCTTCTCGCCGCGCAAGGGAACGCCGGCGGCGCGCATGCCGCAACTGCCCCGGCAACTGGTCAAGGAGCGGGCGGCACGGCTGCGCGACAAGGGCGAGGCCGCCCTTCTTGCCCATCTCGAGGCGGAGGTCGGGCTGACCCGGCGCGTGCTGATCGAGCGTGACGGGCTCGGGCGCAGCGAACAGTTCACCCAGGTCGAGTTCGCCGCCGAGCGGTTCCCGGACAAGGGCGCGGGCGATCTTGTCACGCTGCGCATTGCCGGTCATACCGGGCGGCATCTCTTGGGCGAAATCACCAATCGACAGGCGGCATGACGGCATGAGCGAGCAAAAGCGCGGCTTCCTCGGACGCCTTTTCGGCGGACGGGACGAGCCCTCGCGCCCCGAAACGCATGACGAGGCCGCGAAGACGGCACCGGACGCGGCGGATGCGGGCGAGGCGCCCGCCGACGCCCCCGTTGCCGCATCCGACGAGGCGGCGAACGAGACCGGCCCGGCTGCCGCGCCAGACGGGGCGACCTTGCGCGCAGGGCATGACGCGGAAGGCGAAGCGGCGTCGGCGACGGACCCGCAGGAGGATCTGACGCGGGAGGATCCGTCACCGGAACCGGAACGGAGCGAACAACCCGCCGACGTTCCGGCAGGCGCTGCCGCAGGGGACGCGCCGCGCGGCTCCTGGCTGTCGCGCCTGACCGCCGGACTGTCGCGGTCCTCATCCTCCCTGACCGGCGGCATCACCTCGCTATTCACCAAGCGCAAGCTTGACGCGGCGACATTGGAAGAGCTCGAGGACCTCTTGATCCAGTCGGATCTCGGTGTCGAGACCGCGATGACGATCACCGAGCGGATCGCCGAAGGTCGCTTCGACAAGCAGATCGCACCGGAGGAGGTCCGGCGAATCCTGGCAGAAGAGGTGGCCAGGGTGCTGGCGCCCGTCGCCCTGCCGCTCGCGATCGATGCCTCGCTCTCGCCGCATGTGGTTCTGGTCGTCGGCGTCAACGGCACCGGCAAGACCACCACCATCGGCAAGCTCTCCGCCAAGTTCGCGGCCGAGGGGCGCAAGGTGATGCTGGCGGCCGGCGACACGTTCCGCGCCGCCGCCGTCGAGCAGCTGAAGATCTGGGGCGCGCGCACCGGAGCCGAGGTGATCGCGCGCGACACCGGCGCGGATGCCGCCGGTCTCGTGTTCGACGCGATGCAGGCGGCGCGCGAGGCGAAATGCGACGTGCTGATGATCGACACGGCCGGACGGCTGCAGAACCGGGCCGAACTGATGGCGGAGCTCGAGAAGGTCGTGCGCGTCATCCGCAAGCATGACCCGTCCGCCCCGCACAGCGTGCTTCTGACGCTCGATGCGACGACCGGACAGAATGCCATGAACCAGGTCGAGATCTTCGGCCGCACGGCGGGCGTCACCGGCCTCGTCATGACCAAGCTCGACGGCACCGCGCGCGGCGGTATCCTTGTCGCCATCGCCGCCAAGCACAAGCTGCCGGTGCATTTCATCGGCGTCGGCGAGGGGGTCGAGGATCTCGAACCCTTCACCGCCGAGGACTTCGCCACCGCAATCGCCGGCAAGGGAGCAGGCAACTGATGGAATTCGAGCACGGCCCCAACGCCGCCGACCGCAAGGAACTGGCACCGCTCCTGAAGCTGGTGCTGGAACTGGGGCCGCTGGTCCTGTTCTTCTTCGCCAACGCCCGCGGGGAGGCGCTGGCCGAACGGTTTCCGGTTCTGGCCTCGGTCGGCGATCCGATCTTCCTGGCAACCGCCGTCTTCATGGTGGCGATCAGCGTGTCGCTGATCGTCTCCTATGCGTTGACGCGCCGGCTGCCGGTGATGCCGGTGGTCTCCGGGGTGGTGGTCCTCGTCTTCGGCGCGCTGACGCTCTGGCTGCATGACGAGCTGTTCATCAAGCTGAAGCCGACCATCGTCAACGTCCTGTTCGGAGCGGTGCTGCTTGGCGGGCTGGCGTTCGGCAAATCGCTGCTCGGCTATGTCTTCGACAGCGTCTTCCGGCTCGATGACGAGGGATGGCGCAAGCTGACATTCCGCTGGGGCGTGTTCTTCTTCTTCCTGGCGCTCGTCAATGAAGTGGTCTGGCGCAGCTTCTCGACCGACTTCTGGGTGTCGTTCAAGGTGTTCGGGGTGATGCCGATCACCATCGCCTTCACCCTGTCGCAGCTGCCGCTGATCCAGCGCCATACGCTCGACGGCGACAAGGGCAGCGCCGACTGAGATCGCGCCAACCGGGTCCCTCCGGCGAGGCGACCGCCGGATCCTGCCGGCGGCGCGCCTGTTCCGGGTATCAGCGCGTTGCGTCGAACCAGATCTTCCAGTCCGGCACGGCGCTGGCGAAGGTGCCGCGATGCGACGTGGGGCCGGTGGTGATCGCCTGGACGTTCGGGTTGCCGTTGCCGATCGCCTGCTGGTAGGTCATCGCCAGCCGGCCGAGACCCGTGGCGATGGCCTCGTCCGCCTCGCCGTAATAGGTCCGCACGGGCGTTGCATAGAGCCAGCGATAGACCTCCGTGTCCGCCACCAGCCGGCCATAGGCAGAGGCGGCGAAGAAGCGGGCATCGAAATAGTCGGCATTCAAAAGCTCGCGCAGGTCCGCCGGGATACTGGCGGGGTCGACCGGCTCGCGGGCATAGGCCTTGCGCGCCGCCTCGTAGTGCTCGTCCCTGATCAAGGAACGGGCGAGGCCCGGAACGCCGTAATAGTTCTCGAAGGAGAAGGCAGAGAGGATGAACAGGCTGTTGACCCAGTCGGCGTCGTTCTTGCGCGGATAGCCGAGGAAACCGTTGAGCGCGGCGAACACGTCGATCGGGGCGCTGGCGGTCGCGGTCGCCCGGACGGGCGTACCGGATTGTTCCAGCCGCTCCAGCATGGCGAGCGTGACAAAGCCGCCCTGCGACCAGCCGCCGAGATAGAGCCCGTCATCGGCAAGTCCCATATGCGCGATGACCGCGCGGGCGGCCGTCAGCATGTCCTGCGTCGCCTGCTGGTGGCTCGCCTTGACCATGTAGCCTTCCGGCTCGCGCGACGTGCCCAGACCGAAATAGTCCGCCCCGATCAGCAGATAACCCTGCCCGGCGAACTGCGCGATCATCAGCAGCGTTTCCGGTGACTGGTCGGCGAAGGAGGGCACCTGCTGCTTTTCGTAGACAGTGCCGTGCTGATAGGAGACCAGCGGAAAGCGTGTCCCCTCAATATCCGGCACCGCGAGCAATCCGCTGGCGAGCGTCGGCCGGTTGTTCTGCTCGGGGATCAGGGACGCATAGGTGACCCGGTAGAGGCGCACCGCGTTGGTTGCGGGCGTGTACGCGACCTCGACACCGAAGAATTTCGGCGTGTCGACCGCCAGGATCCGGTTGAGCGCGTCCGTGTCGAGCCGTCCGACCAACTGGTAGCTGACAGTGGAGCTGACCTCCACGGGAGGTTCGAGCGGAGCGGCCGGCGCGGTGGCGGATTGCTGGGCGCCGGCGCCGGGCGCGGCAAGGGCACTGCCGAGCAGGAACGCCAGGACGGCGACTGCGCGACAGGGCAACAGACGGGCAAGCTGCATGATATCCGGTCCCCGATGACGCCCCTGATGGGCGCCTCATCGGTACACTGGATTTGCAAAGATATCCTTGCTGTGGACGCCTCAGTAATCGCCGAGCTTGATGTCGGGCGTGTAGTCGACGCCCTCGACTTCCTTGACGACGGCCTGGCCGCAAACCGTGACGCCGCGCACGGCATCGAAGGACAGCTGCGGCGAGCCCTGCAACATCCAGCCCTTGTTGAGCGCGGCGGTGACCCGGTGGCAGAAGGCGCTGTCGTCGGGTCCGGTGATGAAGCGGTAGAGTTTCATGATCTGATCTTCCGTTCGATTGTTCGGGCGTGGTGTCACTGACCCCGGGCGGCGATCGCATCGGCGATGGCGACAAGCCTTGCGCCCATCTGCGCATGCAGCCGCTCGACCATCCGGCCCTCGACCTGAATGGCGCCTTTCGAGGCGTTTTCCGGCTTTTCGAATTCGGCGATGATGCGCCGCGCCCAGGCGATGTCCTCGTCCGCCGGCGAGAAGGCGGCGTTGCAGGGGGCGACCTGCCGGGGGTGGATCAGCGTCTTGCCGTCCATGCCCATCTCCACGCCTTCCTGGCACTCGGCGGCAAAACCCGCTTCGTCGTCGAGCGTGTTGTAGACGCCGTCGACAATGTCGATCCCGTAGGCGCGGGCCGCGGCGACGCAGGTCATCAGCCAGGGGTGCATCGGGGCCCGGCCCGGCACGAGCGCGGCGCGCGTTTCCTTGGCAAGGTCGTTGGTGCCCATGACGAAGCAGGAAAGCCGTGTCTCCGGATTGGCGGCGGAGGCGGCGATCGTGGCGGCATTGAGCATGGCGAGCGGCGTTTCCATCATCGCCCAGAGCGCGGTGCGGGCCGGCACCCGGGCGGCGTTGAGCTTGTGGGCGACGCGCTCCAGATCCGCCGGCGAGGACACTTTGGGCAGCAGGATCGCATCCGGCCTCGCGGCGATCGCCATGTCGAGATCGGCGGCCCCCCAGGGGGTGGCGGGCCCGTTGACCCGGATGACCAGTTCGCGCGATCCGTAGCCGCCGGCGGCGAGCGCCTCCCTGACCTGCTCGCGGGCCGTGTCCTTTGCATCGGGGGCAACGGCGTCCTCGAGGTCGAGGATGAGCGCGTCGACATCCAGCGTCCTGGCCTTTTCCAGGGCGCGGGCATTGGAGCCCGGCATGTAGAGCACGCTGCGGCGGGGGCGGATGGTGGCTTCTCGTGTCATTCGGCCTCGGCTCCTTCGCTTTTGTCAGGCGCTGTCCGGTGCTGTTCGCCCTGGCCGCTCCGCCATGGCTCGCGAGAGCGGTGACGCGCAGCGCCTCCGCTATCGTCTAAGGGCTCGTCCTGTCTTCGACCAGTCGTCTTTTGCTTGCGCGCATGAAAATCATGTCCCGGGCAGCGACAAGCGCGCCGACGGTGACGAGCCCGCAGGCAATGGCGACGATGAGCGTGAATTCGCCGAAACCGAAAGCAATGAGGAGCAGCGTCGACAGGATCGGAGCCGCATAGGCGCCGGCACCCAGAACCTGGATGTCGCCGCGTTTGACCCCGTGGTCCCAGACGAAGAAGGCAAGCCCGACGGGGAAGGCCGCGAGCCCCAGGACCGCGCCCCATTCGCCGGCGCCTTGCGGCCAGACCGTCGTCTCGAAGGCGAGATGAGCGGCAAGCGACAGGACGGAGGTCCCCAGACAGAAACCGGCAACCGCTTCCGTCGGCACCGCGCCCAGCCGCCGCGACAGGACGGAATAGCTGGACCAGAAGAGCGCCGAGGCGCAGGCCGCCAGATAACCCGGCACCTGTCCCGGGTCGAGTGACAGCCCCGTCCCGCGGGTGACGAGCAGCGCCGCGCCGGCAAGCCCGAGCAGCGTGCCGACGACGTGATGCGCCTTCAGCCTTTCACCTGGCAGGAACGCGGAAAACACCACGATCAGAAGCGGCCAGGTGTAGTTGATGAGGTTGGCATCCACCGGCGGCGCGTTGCGGATCGCGGTGAAGTAGAAGAAGTGAAAGCCGAACAGGCCGAATATGCCGAAGGCGAGCACCCGGAACGGTTGCCGCATCAGGAAAAGGCGGCCACGGGCGGCGATCCAGGCTGTCGCGACGATTCCGGCGAGACCAAAGCACACGGCATTGAGCAGGAACGGCGGAATGCCGCCGGAGGCCGCGCCGAAAAGCCCCAGCGTCGACCACATCAGGACGGCCGTGAGACCGATCAGCGTTGCGCGCAGGCGCGGGGCGGAACTGGACATCTGGGGCTCGGCCTGGCTGGAGGACAATGCGGGAGCGCGACTATGTCCGGGCGACCCGCCAGCGTCAATCGCCCGCGAAGGGATGCGGGTCCGGCACTGCGCAGATCGGACAGTTGAAATCTCCGTGCCATTCGGGGAAGGTGTCGACCCGGTTCGGCCCTTGGCGGGGCTGTCATCCTTTCTCGGAGATTTCATGAGCAAGATCGCCATCAAGCAGCTCGGCCCCGACGATGCCCTGTCGCTCGCCCCGCTCATCGCGGAATATGCGCAGGCCTTGAAGCGCGGCGCGCCGCGCCGGCCCGACCAGTTTTACGCCGAGCGCATCCTTGCCGACCGCACTGCCGAGGTGATCGGTGTCGAGACGGACGGGCGGCTTGTCGGTTTCGCGATCTATTTCGACCTGCCCGAGATCGTCTCGGGGCTGCGTACCGGGCAGCTCGACGAGATCTATGTCCATCCCGATGCGCGCAACAAGGGGCTCGCCCGGCGGATGATCGAATGGCTGGTCAGCGAGGGCGGCAAGCGCGGCTGGTACGAGCTGCGCTGGATCGTTCCGGGCAAGAACGTGCCGGCGGTGGCGCTCTACGACCAGATCGCCGAGCCGGCCGACTGGAAGGGCTACGTGCTGGCCATCGATCGCGGCGGCGCGGAGTGACCTGACCGGCGCCGCGCACCTCAGCGCAGCGGCGGAACCTTGCCGAGCGGTATGATCCCGACGCGGGCGACACCCGCGTCGAAGGACAGCGGCACCGTGACCGCCGGCGCGCCGTCGAGCGTCGCGGGCTTGCCAAATCCCATCACGGCCCCGGCAAGGGTTGCCGGCACGTTCGAGCCCTCGGGGAAATAGGGCGCGAGCAGCGGCGGCAGCTTGTCGGCACCGGCAATGGTCAGCGGCAGGGCGCCATTCAGAAAGCCGGCCGGATCGAGCCACAACGTGCCGGTTGCCGCCAGCGCCACCTCGCCGGAGGAGACGCGCGCTTCGCTCACCTCGACCGCCTCCTCGTTTTTCAGCAGGGCGATCAGATCGGCACCGCGTCCCGACAGCAACACGGCGCCGCCCTTCAGCGTGAGGCCGGCCCGCGCATCCAGGGCGAGCGGTGCCGCGCCGGGCGCTGTGACACCGGTCAGCGAGACGGCGATATCCGCATCCGCGTCCCGTTGCGGCGTGCGGCGCAGATGAAGGCTCGCCGTTTTCGCCGTGAGCGCCGCGCCGGCCCCCGGAACGGCAAGGGCAAGGTCCGGGGAGGTCAGTTCGATATCGGCCCGCTCGATGGACGAGGTGCCGACGCGAAAGCTTGCCCGTGCTGTTTCCCACGTTCCTGCAAGCCGGCTGGCGGGCGCGAAGTCGACAGTGGCCGGGCTTTCGGCCTCGAGAATCACGTGCCAGGGATTGTAGGCCAGCGCCACGGCGCGGAAGGCATCGAAGCCGGCGCTCTCTCCGCGCGGCGAGCGGAGCGAAAGAGGGGCGCAGTCGAGCTGCAGGTGAAACGGGAACCCGCCAAGGCGCTGGCCGCCGCAGGCGATCTCGCCCCCTTCGACGCGGGCCGCCTCGGTGACATTGCGCAAGACATCCATCGCCATGCCGCGGGCAACGGTCCAGTAGGCGCTCCACAGTGCGACAGCCAGCACCACCAGGGCAATGAGCCAGATGTAGCCGCGCCGCGAACCTTTGCGTTTGGGAGTTTTCGAGGAGGCGGTTTCGGCGCTGGTCGGCGTGTCGGTCATGAGCGGTCTTTCGCTGGGCGGTTTTTCTGCCTGCCTGTAAGCATGGCGGGAGGGCCAATTCAAGGCGGAAGCGGCGGCCTGCCATGTCGCTGCGACGGTTGCCACAAGATGCCGGGCTTGCTAGGGCGTTTGCTGTCGATTGCAAGAAATCCGCAAGGGACGGGGATGCAGGATCTGTGGGTGTTCGGCTACGGCTCGCTGATGTGGCGGCCGGGTTTCGAGTTCGAGGAGGCGGTGCCGGCGCTGCTCAATGGCGCGCATCGCTCGCTTTGCATCTATTCCTGGGTCCATCGGGGAACCGAGACGCGGCCCGGTCTGGTGCTGGGTCTTGACCGGGGCGGGGCCTGCCGGGGCATGGCGTTTCGCGTCGCGCATCGCCGCCGGGACGAGGTCGTTGCCTATCTGCGCGCGCGCGAGCAGGCCACCATGGTCTATGTCGAGGCACATCGGCGGGTGCGCCTCGCCGGCGGGCCGGCCGAGCCGGTCACCGCGCTCACCTATCTCGTCGACAGGGCCCATCCGCAATATGCGGGCGTCTTGTCGCTGGAACGGCAGCTTGAGCTGGTTCGTGGCGGCGTCGGCCAGTCGGGAGCCAATCCCGACTATGTGCTCAACACCGTCGATCACCTGTCGGAACTGGGCATTCGCGATCGCGGGCTCGAGGAGCTGGGGCGGCATCTGCGCCAGGGCGTGCCCGCCGCCGCCGGCTGACCGGCCTCAGGCGGCGCCGGCGGTTGCAAGGCCGCCCCGCGAGACGATGAAATCCAGCACCTCGTCGACACCCTTGCCGTCCTTCACGTTGGTGAAGGTGAAGGGGCGTTCCTTGCGCATCAGCCTGGAATCGCGGTCCATCACCTCGAGCGAAGCGCCGACCAGCGGAGCGAGATCGGTCTTGTTGATGACCAGAAGGTCCGAGCGGGTGATGCCGGGTCCGCCCTTGCGCGGGATCTTGTCGCCGGCCGACACATCGATCACGTAGATCGTCAGGTCGGCAAGCTCGGGCGAGAAGGTCGCCGCGAGATTGTCGCCGCCGGATTCGATCAGGATCAGGTCGAGCCCGGGAAAGGCCGCCTCCAGCTCGGCGACGGCAGCCAGGTTGATCGAGGCGTCCTCGCGGATCGCCGTATGCGGGCAGCCTCCGGTCTCCACGCCGCGAATGCGTTCGGGCGCCAGCGCGCCGGAGCGGGTCAGGAACTCCGCATCCTCCTTGGTGTAGATGTCGTTGGTGATGGCGGCGATTTCGAAACGGTCGCGCAGGCGCTTGCACAGCGCGTCCATCAGCGCCGTCTTGCCGGACCCGACGGGGCCGCCGATGCCGACGCGCAAGGGGCCGTTCAGGGATGTCATGCGGTGCTCCTTCATTGTCCGGTGCCGGTGCTGTTTGGGTCTGCCGTTGGCAGCCGGCGGTGCCTAAGACCGGAACAGGCGGGTGTACTGGGTTTCGTGGTTCATCGAGGCGATGTCGGCCGCAAAGGCGCAGCCGCCAATGTCGGAAAGCGGCGCAAGAAGAGCCTCTCCGGCAACGATGCGGATGGTGGTTCCAAGCCGGCTGAGAACGCGTTGGCCGTCGGTCTGGCCGAGCGGCACGGCGCGCACGGCCGCCGACACGAGATTGGCGGCGAAGGCATGCAGGCTGGCGGAGACGACCGTGCCGGCCGGCAGGCCCCGCGCGGCTGCGGACGCGGCGAGCGCCAGGCAATAGGTCCAGCCACCGCGCGGGATCGCATCGGCGCCGCTTGTCAGCCGGGCAAAGAGCTGGCCGGCAGGCGTGTCGAGGGGAGGGGCCCAGGCGGCCGCCACGGCGGAGGCGAAGGCATCGCCCTGGGCGCTGGCCTCGAGCCGGCGCTCGCTTGACGGCTGCAGGGCGAGCGACAGCTCCAGCAACTCGCGGAAGGTCTTTTCGTCGCCGGGCGTGGCGGCGGACATGGCATGGGCGAGCAGCACCGCATCGCTTCGTCCGGCGCCATGGCGCAGCACGCCGTCGAGCCAGGCGTAAAGGGTGGCGGCATCAAAGACGTCGCCGTCCTCGATGACGCGTTCGAGGCCGTGGCTGTAGGTATAGGCGCCGACAGGGAAGGAGGGAGACATCCAGGCCAGCAGCGCATGCAGTCCGCCGGCCGTGAGACCGTCTCCTGTCCCTCCGGTGTCACTTGCCATGCGGACGGGACGGTTCATGGGCGTGTGAGTGGGCGTGTGAGTGGGCATGTGCGTGTGCGTGATCGCGGGAATCGGCATGCCCGTGCGAATGCGTGTGGTCATGTCCCTCGACCGTGCCGTGGCCATAGGCCCCGCCCTCGGGATCGAAGGGCGCGACAAGCGGCATCATGCGGCCGCCAAGGCGCGTCACCAGATCCTCGATGACATGGTCGCGGCGGATGCGCAGCGCGCCGGGCACCAGCTGCGTCGGCAGGTGCCGGTTGCCGAGATGCCAGGCGATGCGCAACAGGTCGTCGGCACTCGCCGCCTCGATCTCGACGAGATCCTCGGCCGCCGCGAGAATGGCAACCACCCGCCCGTCCTCGAGCACCAGCGCGTCGCCATGGTGCAGGTGGACGGCCCTTGGCATGTCGAGCAGGACTTTCGTGCCGCCGGCGCAGTCGAGCACCGCGCGCCGGCGGTGCCGGTCCTCCCGGTCGAGGACGACACTGTCGACCGGAGCCCCTTCCCAGGTCCCGGCCGCGAGAATTTCCCGCACTTTCATCATGAAGTGGCGTTCGCCCCCCGTTTCTGCGCCGCCTGCAGGGCCGGGCGGCTTGTGACGCGCGCGAAATAGTCGGCAAGCACCCCTTCCGACGGCAGGGAGAATTTGGCCGCCTGTGCCCACTTGCTGCAATGACCGAGCAGAATGTCCGGCACGGTGAACACCTCGCCCATGACGAAGGGCCCCTCGCCGAGCGTTTGGGCCAGATATGCCAGCCCGGCCTCGAACTCCGCCGCGCAAACCGGCTTCACGGCGGGAACGCGCAGGTCCTTGGGGTGGATGAAGCTGTTCTTGGCTGCCGTCCAGAGCGCGCCCTCGAGCACGTCGACCGCAAACTGGGTGAAGCCGTCCTGGCGGGCCCGCTCCACGGTGCCGGCGGGAAAGGTGAGCTTTCCGTGCCGGTCGGCGAGAAACTGGCAGATGGCGACGGATTCCGTCAGCACCCTGTCGCCCACCTTCAGCACGGGCACCTTGCCCGACGGGTTGAGCGCGGCCACGTCCGGACTGTGAGGGGCTGCGGGAACGAGGTCATAGGGCTCGCCCAGTTCCTCCAGCATCCACATGACACGGATGGCACGGGTCGTCGGTGCGCCAACAAGTGTATACATTCGCGGTTCTCCCTGTTCGTTTCCCCGAGCCTAGAACAGGAAATAGCGCTGGGCCATGGGCAGGCTCTCGGCCGGTTCGCAGGTCAGCAGCTCGCCGTCGGCGCGCACTTCGTAGGTCTCCGGATCGACCTCGATCACGGGCGTTGCGTCGTTGAGCACCATGGACGCTTTCGAGATCCCCGAACGGGTGTTGGAAACCGGCAGCACCAGCCGGTCGAGCTCCAGCCTGTCCTTGATGCCGGCCTCAAAGGCTGCCTGCGACACGAACGTGACGCTGGAGGCGGTCATCGAGCGGCCATAGGCGCCGAACATCGGCCGGTAGTGGACCGGCTGCGGCGTCGGGATCGAGGCATTGGGATCGCCCATCGGGGCGGTGGCGATGGTGCCGAGCTTCATGACAAGGTCCGGCTTCACGCCGAAGAAGGCCGGATCCCACAGGACCAGATCCGCGAGCTTGCCGACCTCGACGGAGCCGATGTGTTCGGCAAGGCCGTGGGCGATGGCCGGGTTGATCGTCACCTTGGCGATGTAGCGGCGAACGCGCAGATTGTCGTTCTCGCCGCTTTCCCCGGCAAGGCGGCCGCGCTGCACCTTCATCTTGTGGGCCGTCTGGAAGGTGCGGATCAGGACTTCGCCGACACGGCCCATGGCCTGGCTGTCGGAGGCGATGATCGAGAAGGCGCCCATGTCGTGGAGGATGTCCTCGGCGGCGATCGTCTCCTTGCGGATGCGGCTTTCGGCAAAGGCCACGTCCTCGGGGATCGAGCCGTCGAGATGGTGGCAGACCATCAGCATGTCGAGATGCTCGTCGATGGTGTTCACCGTGTAGGGACGGGTCGGGTTGGTCGAGGAGGGAATGACATTCGCCTCGCCGCACAGCTTGATGATGTCGGGCGCGTGGCCGCCGCCGGCGCCTTCCGTGTGGAAGGCGTGGATGGTGCGGCCCTTGAAGGCGGCCGTGGTGTTTTCCACGAAGCCGCTTTCGTTGAGCGTGTCCGTGTGGATCATCACCTGGATGTCATGCGCGTCCGCGACGGCGAGGCAACAGTCGATGGCCGCCGGCGTCGTGCCCCAGTCCTCGTGCAGCTTCAGCGCGCAGGCACCGGCCAGCACCTGTTCCTCGAGCGCGGCCGGCAGCGCGGCATTGCCCTTGCCGGCAAAGGCGAGGTTCATCGGAAAGGCCTCGGCCGCCTGCAGCATGCGCTCGATATGCCAGGGTCCGGGCGTGCAGGTGGTGGCGTTGGTGCCGGTGGCCGGTCCCGTGCCGCCGCCCAGCATGGTGGTGACGCCCGAGGTCAGCGCCTCGTCGACCTGCTGGGGGCAGATGAAATGGATATGGACGTCCAGCGCCCCGGCGGTGACGATCTTGCCTTCGCCGGCGATCGCCTCGGTGCCGGGGCCGATGATGATGTCGACACCGGGCTGGATGTCCGGGTTGCCGGCCTTGCCGATGCCGGCGATCCGTCCGTCCTTCAGGCCGATATCGGCCTTGTAGATGCCGGTGTGATCGACGATGACCGCATTGGTGATGACCGTGTCGACCGCGCCTTGCGCGCGGGTGCGCTGCGACTGGCCCATGCCGTCGCGGATCACCTTGCCGCCGCCGAACTTCACCTCCTCGCCATAGAGGGTGAAATCCTTCTCGATCTCGATGAAAAGCTCGGTGTCGGCAAGACGCACCCGGTCTCCCGTGGTCGGTCCGAACATGTCCGCATAGGCGGCGCGGGGCATCTTGAACGGCATGCTCGTCTCCGGCGTTTGCTCGTCTTGGTCGGGATCAGTTTCCCAGTCCGGTGGCCAGTTGTTCCAGCTCGCCGGTGCGGTTCGTCGTCAGGTCGGCGTAGCATCCGTAGATCAGCATCGGCTCCATGGTTCCGCCGCGAGCCAGGAAACCATAGGCGGCGCAGGCCTTGTCGCGATAGGCGACCCAGGCGCGCTGGGCCTCGCGCAGGGTCTCGACCGCGCCCTTCATCTCCCCCGGCAGGTCCGCATCGATGCGGCGCATCGCAGCGATCGCTTTCGCGTAGGCGGCGTTGAGGTCCTTGTCGGCGGCCTGCCAGGCGAGCTCGGCGCAATAGGTCATTTCCATCTGCACCTGCGGTGCATCGCAGTCGACGGTCTGCTGGGCCCGCAGGGGAGCGGGCGACATGCACAGGGCGCCAATGACGAGAGCGGGCATCAGCGTCACGGTGGTGGCAAAGCGGGTCATGCGAAGGCCTCCGGATGGGTCACAGCGTGCCCATCACCTTGCCATTGAAACCGTAGACCGCGCGATCCCCCACATAGGCAACGAGGGAGACCTTGCGTGTCTGCCCCGGCTCGAAACGGATGGCGGTGCCGGCGGGGATGTCGAGGCGCAGGCCACGGGCGGCCGCGCGGTCGAACGACAGCGCCGGGTTGGTCTCGGCGAAATGATAGTGGGAACCGACCTGCACCGGCCTGTCGCCGGTGTTCGCGACCTCGATCTCGATCACGCGGCGTCCGGCGTTGAGCTCGATGTCGCCGTCGGCGGGAATGACTTCTCCAGGGATCATGACGGCCTCAGCGGATCGGTTGATGAACGGTGACGAGCTTGGTGCCGTCGGGGAACGTCGCCTCGACCTGCACGTCGTGGATCATCTCGGCGATGCCCGGCATCACCTGGTCGCGGGTGACGACATGGGCGCCGGCGCTCATCAGGTCGGCGACCGTGCGCCCGTCCCGGGCGCCCTCGACGACAAAGTCGGTTATCAGCGCGACGGCTTCCGGATGGTTGAGCCTGACGCCGCGGGCGAGCCGGCGGCGCGCGACCTCGGCGGCCATCGAGACGAGCAGCTTGTCCTTTTCCCGGGGCGTGAGTTTCATCCTGCAATCCTCATGTGATCAGCATCCAGCCTCAGCAATACCATGTTCGAGGCAGCGCCGTGCCGCGCCAGCGCTCCAGCAGCGCGACCAGCCCGGCGCGCAGGTCCTGACCCGTATCGGCAAGGAAACGGAAGACAAGCAGGCCGGGCAGCGCGCTGACACCGCCCCGGAACTTCTCGCCGCGCTGGGCGTCGACCAGCTCTCGCGCGGCGGTGACCATGCCGGCGGCGTCCTCGCGGCAATCGACCAGGGGGGCGAAGGCGCGCGCCCCGGCGGCCGTCGCGGACCCGGCGAGAATGTCGGGCCCGGCGCCGTCGATGCGGGCCTCGTCGGCGAAGACGAGACGCCCGTCCCGGCGGATCCGCCAGCGGTCGCGAAAGGCCAGCGCACGGACATCCTCGCCCATCGCCTGACGGCCGAGCACGACGCTTTCCACGGCCAGCAACCTGGCTCCGGGGGCGAGGTCCACGCTGAGCGAGCGGGTCAGCGAGGACCGGTCGAAGAGGATTGTTTCCTGCGGCAGCCACTCGAGAAGGGCGTCTTCAGCGGCCGACAGGGCGCTTGCCACCTCGGCCGGCCCTTCCGGGCTGCGGTAGATCCGCTCCGCCGCCTGGGTCGTCAGGATCGCATGGGTGCCGGACCCGGTGGCGGCGTCGAAATCCAGCCGGTCGCCGCCGGTCAGGCCGCCGGCGGTGTTGAGGAAAACCGCGACGGGAGCTCCGCCATGGGTCTTCGGCAGGCGGATCTTGGCCGAACCGCTCTGCTCGAGATCCGCCAGCCGGGTGACGCCGCCGCCCAGGGCGAAGCGCACGCGCGCCTTGCCCCGGACCCGCTGCAGGGCGGGGGGCGATGCATGGACCGGCACGGCGGAATCGAAGGTCATGCGAGGCCTTTTCGGTTGTTTTCCAGAGCCATCCGGGGATGGACGGGTGGCGCAGTCCGGGCCGCTTCCGGGAGCGGGTCGCCCCCTCCGTTCGGCGGTCGTGGCCGCGACTACCTGCTTAGCAAGAGTGAGGCCAGTTGCCCCGCGCGGCCGCGGATGACGGCGGGCCGGGCCGTCGCCGCCGGCGCGTCCACCCGCCCGTCGCGCAATTGCCGCTTTTTTGCGCAAATGCCGAAACGGCAGGCAGTGTTGCCGGGACGGTGCCGGCCGGAAGCGCGCCTGTTGTCTTCAGCCCTTGCGGATTTTTGCATTCCGTCCCCCGGATCGGCTACATATGTGGACAGGTCCTGCATGAAAACGGCATCCGCCGGGACACGCGGGCACGGCTGTTAAGACGCGCATCGAAACACAGGTGCACCGAAGTACGGGCGCATCGCGATGAGTATGCACCGCCCGCGACGGCGGCGGAGAACCGGAGGCTGAACGTGCTGTTTTCCCCTGCAGGCGGGATGTCGCGCTTTGCGCGATGGATCGCGACGGCTGCGTTTCTCGCCGCGCTTTGCAGCGCGGGAGGCAGCACCGGCGCCCGGGCCGATATCGCCTCCTGGATCGTCATCGACGCGGAGACCGGTGCGGTGCTGGAGCAGAAGGATGCCCTCCGGCAATGGTATCCCGCCTCGATCACCAAACTGATGACCGCCTATCTGGCCTTCAAGGCGATCCGTGACGGGCGCGCGACGCTCGACAGCGCCGTGGCCATCAGCGTCAACGCGCGGGCCCAGCCGCCGAGCAAGATGGGCTTCAAGCCGGGAACGCAGATGACGCTCGACAGCGCGCTGAAGATGCTGATCGTCAAGTCGGCGAACGACATCGCCGTGGCGGTCGCCGAATCCATCGGCGGATCCGAACCCGCCTTCATCGAGATGATGAACGCGGAGGCGCGCCGGCTCGGCATGACCTCCACCCGGTTCGTCAATCCGCACGGGCTGCCCGACAACCGCCAGGTTTCGTCCGCCCGGGACCTGGCCGTGCTCGGCCGCGCCCTGTGGCGCGAGTTTCCGCAGTATCGCGGCTATTTCGGGCTGAGCGCGATCCGCGTCGGCAAGAAGACGCTGCGCTCGGCCAATCGCGAATTCCTGGCGCGGGTGCGCGGCGCGAACGGCATGAAGACAGGCTATATCTGCAATTCCGGCCTCAACGTGGTCGTCTCCGCGACGCGCGGGGGACGCACGGTGATGGCCGTCATCCTGGGATCGGCCTCCGGCGTCGAACGCGCCGCCAAGGCGCGCAAGCTGATCGATGACGGTTTCCGCAAGCGGTCGGGCCGCAACATCGACGCGCTGACCGGCTCCGCCGGCGGGCCGCCGGCGGACGGGTATTGCAAACGCAACGCCCGGCCGAGTGCCGAGGAACTGATGGCGACCTTCTCCGGGCCGCAGCTGCGCCCGTCCTCCGCGCTGTCCTTTGCGCAGGGTGACCTTGCCTCCGGCGGTGTGCGTCGTCCGATCGTGCTGCAGACCCCGGTCGTCGAGGCCGACGGGGACGACGACGTGCCGACCCGCGAGGACGGCAAGACCGATTGGGGCAAGGTGATGGACGAGATCATCGGTCCGCGCCAGCGCAGCATCGAGGCCGTTCAGGTCAGCCTTGGCATTCCAAAGGGCAAGGTGGGGACGGCCGCGGCCGTGGCGGCCATCGCCAATGCACCGCTGCCGCGCGACAAGCCGATGGCGGAAAAGGCCTCGCTGCTGCCGGCATCGGCCGTTGCGGCGGAAGCGCCGTCCGCCGGCCAGCCCCTGCCGGGAGCGATCTTTCGCGGCAAGCCGCTCTTGATCGCGCCGGTCCCGCCCCCAAATCCCCGTCCATGACGTCGCCGCCGCCCCTGGCGGCGGGCGCACGAGGAACGCAGCCGTGACAGATACCCCAGACGCAGCCGTGGCGCCCGCGCGGCCGCGCGGCCCGAAGCCGCCGATCCCGCTGACCGTGATCACCGGCTTTCTCGGGGCCGGCAAGACCACACTGCTCAACGCCCTGCTGAAGGATCCGGCGCTGTCCGACGCGGCGGTGATCATCAACGAGTTCGGCGAGGTCGGGCTCGACCATCTCTTCGTCGAGGGCGGCAGGGAGGGGATCGTCGAGCTCTCCTCGGGCTGCCTTTGCTGCACCATTCGCGGCGATCTGGTGACGACGCTGGAGGACCTCCTGCGCCACCTCGACAACGGCCGCACCGAGCGGCTGTCGCGGGTGGTGATCGAGACGACCGGGCTCGCAGATCCCGCGCCTGTCCTGCATACGATCATGCAGCATCCCTATCTGGTGATGCGCTACCAGCTCGACGGCGTCGTCACGCTGGTCGACGCGGTCAACGGACTTGCGACACTCGATGCACAGGAAGAGGCGGTGAAGCAGGTGGCGGTCGCCGACCGCATCGTGCTGACCAAGACCGACCTGGCCGAAGGGGTCGCTGGGCGCGATGCCGGCAGCGCGCTCCGCAAGCGCATCACCCGCCTCAACCCGGCGGCGCCGGTGCTGCTTGCCGCCGAAGGCGAGGCAGAGGTGGTGTCGCTGATCGGCACGGGCCTCTACGATCCGGCGACCAAGACCGCCGACGTGGCGCGATGGCTCAACGAGGAAGCCTATCGCGACGACCACGATCATCACCATGCCCACCACGATCATGCGCACCATGGTCACGACCACGATCATGACCACCACCACGGGCACGATCACCACCACGGGCATGGCCATGACGTGAACCGGCACGGCGACGATATCCGCGCCTTCTCGCTGTCGACCGACCGGCCGATCACGACGGGCGCGCTGGAGATGTTTCTCGACCTGCTGCGCTCTGCGCACGGACCGAAGCTGTTGCGCATGAAGGGGATCGTGCGGATCGCCGAGGATCCGGAGCGGCCGGTGGTCCTGCACGGCGTGCAGCATGTGTTTCATCCGCCGGCGCGGCTCGCCGCCTGGCCGGACGCGGACCGGCGCACGCGGCTCGTGTTCATCACCCGCGACCTGCAGGAAGGTTTCGTCCGCCGGCTCTTCGATGCCTTTACCGGAACGCCTGCGACCGACACCCCGGATGCCGCCGCGATGACGGACAATCCGCTGGCGATCACCGGCTTCAGCGGCAGCTTTCGCTGATCAGGAGGCCCCGCCGCGATCCTTGCGGTCCTTTCGCACGCGGATCAGGCCTTCCTGCGCCACCGAGGCGACCAATGCGCCGTCGCGGGAGAAGAGCGATCCGCGGGTGAAGCCCCGCCCGCCCGACGCGGACGGGCTGTCCTCGGCATAGAGCAGCCAGTCGTCGGCGCGGAACGGGCGATGGAACCACATGGCATGGTCGAGGCTCGCCACCTGGAGATCGGGATCGAAGACACTGGTGCCATGGGCAAAGAGCGAGGTGTCGAGCAGCGTCATGTCCGAGGCATAGGCAAGCACACAGGTGTGGATGCGCGGGTCGTCGGGCAGCGGCGCACTGGCGCGAACCCAGACATTCTGGGCGGGCGTCAGTTTCTTGCGGCTGAAATAATGCGTCATGTCGACGGGGCGCAGTTCGATCGGCCGGTCGCGTTCCCAGTAGCGGCGCACCGGCTCGGGCGCGTTGGCCAGGAATTTCTCCTTCAGCTCCGCCTCGCTCGGCAGGTCCTCGGGCGCGGCGACGTCCGGCATCTCCGCCTGGTGGCCGAACCCGTCCTCGAAGGCCTGGAAGGAGGCCGACATCGAGAAGATCGCACGGCCGTGCTGGATCGCGACGACACGCCGCGTGGTGAAGCTGCCGCCGTCGCGGATACGGTCGACTTCGTAGATGATCGGCACGGCCGGGTCGCCGGGCCGCAGGAAATAGGCGTGCAGGGAATGCACGAAACGGTCTTCCGGCACGGTGCGCGAGGCGGCGACAAGCGACTGGCCGATTACCTGGCCGCCGAACACCCGCTGCCAGCCGACCTGCGGGCTCATGCCGCGGAAGAGGTTGTGTTCCAGGGGCTCGAGATCGAGTATCGAAAGAAGGTTGTCGACGGCTGAGCTCATCAGGGCACCTGTTCGCGGAAAAATGGATAGGGTCGCCAGCGAGCCTTCCGGCGGGCGGGCGGCAAAGTCAAGATTGACCCAAGGGCACGTGGCGCACCCAATCGGCCGGGCGCGCCGGCTGAAACGGACAAGCGGAGTGGGACGATGGCGGAGCACGGCGAACTTCTGGACGTGCTGGTTGGCGGCGGCGGATATGTCGGCCTGTCGCTCGGCGTTGCGCTGAAACAGGCCGATCCGGCGATCAGGGTCGCCGTCGTCGACATGCGGCCGCGCACCGCTCTGGAAAACGATCCGCGCGCCTCGGCGGTGGCCGCCGCCGCCAGCCGCATGCTGGCGCAGCTCGGCGTGTGGGACGAGATCGCCCCGCATGCGCAGCCGATGACGGAGATGATCGTCACCGATTCGCGCCTGCGCGATGCGGTGCGGCCGGTGTTCCTGACGTTTGACGGCGAGGTCGAACCGGGCGAGGCCTTTGCCCATATGGTGCCGAACGGGCGCATGGTCGCGGCCCTTGCCGACCGCGCGGTGGAACTCGGTGTCGAACTCATCGCGCCCGATACGGTGCAGGGCTTTTCAGGCGGGGCGTCGGATGTGGAGATCCGGCTCGGGTCCGGCGGTGTCCGCAGGGCGCGACTGCTCGTTGCCGCCGACGGGGTGCGCTCGAAGCTGCGCGAGCTTGCCGGCATCGGCACCGTGCGCTGGGACTACGACCAGTCGGGGATTGTCACGACCGTGCGCCACGAGCGTCCGCACAACGGCCGCGCCGAGGAGCATTTCCTGCCCTCCGGCCCCTTCGCCATCCTGCCCCTGAAGGGCAACCGCTCCTCGCTGGTCTGGTCGGAGAAGCGGCTGGAGGCCGAGCGTCTGGTGAAGGGCGATGAATTCACCTTCGAGCTGGAGCTCGAGCGCCGCTTCGGCCATCACCTCGGCAAGATCGGGCTCGACGGCCCGCGCCATGCGTTTCCGCTCGGGCTGACCCTGGCGCGCAGCTTCGTCAAACCGCGCCTGGCACTTGCGGGAGACGCGGCCCACGGGATTCATCCGATCGCCGGCCAGGGGCTGAACCTCGGTTTCAAGGATGTCGCGGCACTCGCCGAGGTGCTGGTGGAGGCCCGGCGCCTGGGCGAGGATATCGGCGCGCTCGACGTGCTTGAGCGCTACGAGCGCTGGCGCCGTTTCGACACGTTCCAGATGGGGGTCGTCACCGACGTCTTGAACCGCCTGTTTTCCAACGATATGGATGTGGTGCGCGCAGTGCGCGACGTCGGTCTCGGGTTCGTCGACCGCTTGCCGTCGCTGAAGCGGTTCTTCATCCGGCAGGCGGCCGGCCTGGAAGGAGCCGTTCCACGCCTGCTCGCCGGCGATCCGATCTGAGGATCGGCTGAGATCCGATCCAACGACGGAACGCGGGAGAAGACCGGAGACATGGACGGATCACAGGCCGCCAAAGAGGATCGGCCGCAAAGGATCATCCTGATCACTGGCTGCTCGTCCGGGATCGGTGCGACCGCCGCGCATACGTTGCGGGGCCGTGACTGGCGTGTCTTCGCGACCGCGCGCAACCAGTCCGACGTGGAGCGGTTGCAGGATGCGGGCTTCGAGAGTTTCCGTCTCGACTACGAGGACGAGAACAGCATCCTTGCGGCGGCAGATGCGGTCCTGGAGAGCACCGGCGGTCGTCTCGACGCGCTTTTCAACAACGGGGCCCATGCCATTCCCGGCGCGCTGGAGGATATTCCCACCGACGCGCTGCGGTCGCTGTTCGAGGCCAATTTTCTCGGCTGGCACACGCTGACGCGCGCTGTCCTGCCGCATATGCGCCGGCAGGGCCATGGCCGCATCGTCCAGTGCTCGTCGATCCTCGGCTTCATCGGCATGCCGTTTCGAGGCGCCTACAACGCCTCGAAATTCGCCCTTGAGGGGTACAGCGACACTTTGCGCCTGGAACTTGCCGGCACGGGGATCCATGTCTCGCTTATCGAGCCGGGGCCGATCGCAACGCGCTTCACCGAAAACGCGCTCGCCAATTTCGACCGGGTGATCGGGGAAGCGGGCATGGCGGCCTCGCCGCACCGGGAGGCCTACGAAAAACGGCTGGACCGCATGCGTGCGGGCGAGCCTTCGCCCTTCAAGCTGCCGGCGCGCGCGGTGGTGAGGCATCTGGTGCACGCGGTCGAATCGACCCGGCCGAAGGTGCGCTACCGGGTCACCGTGCCGACGACGGTGATGGCGATCGCCAAGCGGCTTCTGACCTCGCGCGGGCTGGACCGCGTGCTGGGCAGGGCGGCGAAAACCGAGGAATAGTTGCCGGCGGCAGGTGTGCCGCCGGCCCGAAAGGACGTTGGATGGCTGAATTCCTTCGCATGGTTGTTCCCTTCGCCGTGGGTGCAGTGGCGATCGTCTTGCTGCTCGGCCTGTGGAACATGATGCGTGGCGGCTCGTCCTCGCGCTCGCAATTGCTGATGCGCTGGCGGGTCGGCTTGCAGTTTCTCGCCATCCTCATCGTGATGGCGGTGCTCTATCTGTCGGGGACGACACCGTGACCATGTCGCGCAGGCTTCGGGAGGCAGGACAATGGTAGTGCTGAACAAGATCTACACGAAGACCGGGGATGGCGGCACGACGGCGCTCGCCTCCGGCGACCGCCGTCCCAAGCACGATCTTCGCGTCGAGGCCTACGGGACGGTCGATGAAACCAACGCGGTGCTCGGCCTGGTGCGGCTGGTGACGGGGGAGGCTCATCCCGATCTCGACGCCGTGCTGGCGCGCATCCAGAACGATCTCTTCGACCTGGGCGCGGACCTTGCGACGCCGGAAAGCGACGAGCCGCCGGCCTATCCGCCCCTGCGCGTCACGGCAGCGCAGGTCTCCGCCATCGAGGCGGTAATCGACCGGTTCAACGCCGATTTGCAGCCCTTGCGGTCTTTCGTGCTGCCGGGCGGTTCGGCGGCGGCGGCGCATCTGCACATGGCCCGCACGGTCTCGCGCCGGGCGGAGCGGCTGATGACGGCGCTTGCCGAGCGCGAGCCGGTCAACCGCGATGCGGTCGTCTACATGAACCGCCTGTCGGACTTCTTCTTCGTGGCGGCCCGCTGGGCGAATGCGCGCGGCGAGGGCGACGTGCTCTGGGTGCCGGGCAAGAATCGCTGACGACGGACACCGGTTTCGCCCATATGCGGTGTCGCGTGGCTTGACGCGGGCGTCGGTCCGGCGAATTCTCACGCTCCGCAACAGGACGACGGGCCCCCGCGCATGTTCATTCCGCTCTACGATCACAAACCGCTCGTCCACCTGCGGCGACAATATGTCACATGGGGCCTGATCCTCGCCAATGTGGCGGTCTTCGTGCTGTTGCAGCGCGGCGGGCTTTCGGAACCGGCCATGCAGGCCTCGAGCCTTTCTTACGGTCTTGTTCCGGCGGTCCTGTTCGACCATCGCGACCTTGCAGCCGAACTTGCGGTGCTGCCGGAAATGGCCTCGCTCGTGACCTATGCGTTCCTGCACGGGAGCTGGATGCACCTGGGCGGAAACATGCTGTTTCTCTGGGTCTTCGGCGACAATGTCGAGGATGCGCTGGGGCATGGCCGCTTCCTCGTCTTCTACCTGCTTTGCGCGGCGGCGGCGGGCTACGGGCACGCCTTGACCGAACCCGTGTCGATCGCGCCGCTGATCGGCGCGTCGGGGGCGGTCGCCGGGGTGATCGGGGCCTATCTGATGCTGCACCCGAAGGTTCGGGTGTGGGTGCTGGCCTTCGGCCGGTTGCCGCTGCGCCTTCCCGCAGCCTGGGTCCTCAGCGCCTGGATCGCCTTCCAGCTCGTGATGGCCTTCGGTTTCGGCGACACGCAGGTCGCCTGGTGGGCGCATGTCGCCGGCGCTCTTGCCGGCGCGCTGCTGGTCGTGCCGATGCGGCGGCGCGGCGTGCCGCTGTTCGACCGGGGGGTATAGGGGAAGCCCATGCGAGCCGGCATCGCGACGCCCGGGTGACCTTACGTGGCGTTGACAGTCCCTGAGCGCATCAGTACGGTCCCGGCCCGACGAACGAAACCGGCAGATTTCGGCGGTTACCGGGTGTCCTGACACGATGCGGATACACAAGACGACCGGCGGCGCACAACGTGGCCGCTTGAGCGGGAGGTTGAAAAACCCATGAAGATCCTTGTCCCCGTGAAGCGGGTGATCGACTACAACGTGAAGGTGCGCGTCAAGGCGGACGGGTCGGGCGTCGACCTTGCCAACGTCAAGATGTCGATGAACCCGTTCGACGAGATCGCCGTCGAGGAGGCGATCCGTCTGCGCGAGGCCGGCAAGGCGGAAGAAATCATCGTCGTCTCGGTCGGGCCGCAGCAGGCGCAGGAGACGCTGCGCACCGGGCTCGCCATGGGTGCCGACCGCGGCATCCTGGTCAAGACCGACGCGACCACCGAGCCGCTCGCCGTCGCCAAGATCCTGAAGAAGATCGTCGAGGAAGAGGCTCCCGGCCTCGTCATCCTCGGCAAGCAGGCGATCGACGACGACTGCAACCAGACCGGCCAGATGCTCGCCGCGCTGCTCGGCTGGGCCCAGGGCACCTTCGCCTCCAACGTCGATCTCGGTGAGGGGACGGTCGACGTCACCCGCGAGGTCGATGGCGGCCTTCAGACGATCAAGCTGAAGATGCCGGCGGTGGTGACCACGGACCTGCGCCTCAACGAGCCGCGCTACGCCTCGCTTCCCAACATCATGAAGGCGAAGAAGAAGCCGATCGAGGAGAAGTCACCCGAGGATTACGGCGTCGATGTCGCGCCGCGTCTCGAGGTGCTCAAGACGGTCGAGCCGCCGGCACGCCAGGCCGGTGTCAAGGTGGCCGATGTCGCCGAACTGATCGCCAAGCTCAAGAACGAAGCCGGCGTGCTTTGATCGGACCGACAGGGAGAACGACACGATGACCATCCTTCTTGTTGCCGAACACAGCAACGACGCGATCAATGACGCGACCCACAAGGCGATGACCGCGGCTGTCGCCATGGGCGGCGATGTCCATGTGCTGGTGGCCGGCCAGGGCTGCCGCGCGGCGGCCGAACAGGCTGCGAAGATTTCCGGCGCGGCCAAGGTGCTTCTGGCGGAGGGCGAGGGCCTTGCCCAGCAGCTTGCCGAGCCGATGGCCGATCTCGTCCTGTCGCTTGCCGACAGCTATGACGCGATCGTCGCGCCGGCCACCGCGAACGGCAAGAACATCCTGCCGCGCGTTGCGGCCCTGCTCGACGTGATGCAGCTTTCCGACGTGACCGCCGTCATCGACGGGTCGACCTTCGAGCGGCCGATCTATGCCGGCAACGCGATGCAGACGGTGAAGTCGAACGACGCCAAGAAGGTCGTGACGGTGCGCACCTCGACCTTCGCGGCGGCCGAGGAGGGCGGTTCCGCCCCGATCGAGGACGTCGCCGCCACCGCTTCGGACCTGTCCAGCTTCGTTGGCCAGGAACTGTCCAAGTCGGACCGTCCGGAGCTGACCTCGGCCAAGGTGATCATCTCCGGCGGCCGGGCCCTCGGCTCGAAGGAGAAGTTCGAGGAGGTGATGCTGCCGGTCGCCGATGCGCTCGGTGCCGCCGTCGGCGCCTCGCGTGCCGCCGTCGATGCGGGCTATGCCCCGAACGACTGGCAGGTCGGCCAGACCGGCAAGGTGGTCGCTCCCGATCTCTACATCGCCTGCGGCATTTCCGGCGCGATCCAGCATCTCGCCGGCATGAAGGACAGCAAGGTGATCGTGGCGATCAACAAGGACGAGGAAGCGCCGATCTTCCAGGTCGCCGACTACGGGCTGGTGGCGGATCTCTTCGAGGTCCTGCCGGAGTTCAAGGCGGCCGTCGAGGCGGCCAAGGGCTGAGCCTCCCGGCCCCCGGCGGACCGCGCGCGAAACCCCGGGAGGGCCTGCCTTGTGGCGGGCCCTTCTGCGTTGGGCGCGGCGCCTGGTGACCCGTGACCGCGGACGCCCCGAAAAAGCGTCCTCGGGTTCTTGCGGTGGGCTCGCGAAGTTGCGATGAATAGCCCTCTCTTTCCCATGGCGCATGGTGGTGCGCCGTAACGAAATCGGAACGGACGATGGTGGTCGATATCAAGAAGGTCGGTGTGATCGGCTCGGGCCAGATGGGCAGCGGGATCGCGCATGTCTGCGCGGTAGCCGGTTTCGACGTCGCGCTCAGCGACATCTCCCGCGACCGGATCCAGTCGGGTCTCGCCTCGATCAACGGCAACATGGCCCGTCAGGTCTCGAAGGGGCAGATCACCGAGGAGGAACGCGCCACGGCGCTCGGCCGCATTGTCGCCGCCGACAGCATGGACGAGCTTGCCGACGTCGATCTGGTGATCGAGTCCGCGGTCGAGAACGAGCAGATCAAGCGCAAGATCTTCGCCCAGCTCTGTCCGCTGCTGAAGCCGGAGGCGATCCTCGCCACCAACACCTCGTCGATCTCGATCACCCGCCTTGCGGCGACGACCGATCGTCCCGAGCGGTTCATCGGCATTCATTTCATGAACCCGGTGCCCCTGATGGAGCTGGTCGAGCTGGTGCGCGGCATCGCCACCGAGGACGAGACCTTCGAGGCGGCCAAGAAGTTCACCCGCACGCTCGGCAAGACCATCGCGGTCGCCGAGGATTTCCCGGCCTTCATGGTCAACCGCATCCTGCTGCCGATGATCAACGAGGCGATCTACACGCTCTACGAGGGCGTCGGGTCGGTCGAGGCGATCGACACGGCGATGAAGCTCGGCGCCAACCATCCGATGGGGCCGCTGCAGCTGGCCGACTTCATCGGCCTCGACACCTGCCTGTCGATCATGCAGGTGCTGTATGAAGGCCTTGCCGACACCAAGTACCGTCCGTGTCCGCTGCTGGTGAAATATGTCGAGGCCGGCTGGCTCGGCCGCAAGACGCAGCGCGGCTTCTACGATTATCGCGGCGAGGTTCCCGTTCCCACCCGCTGAGCGGGGCACGGACGCCCGAAAGATTAACCCTGTCTTAACCTTGCCGGTGGCAAGGTCCGGGTCCTGACGCCCCTGACCTGCCACCGGAGCCGTTCATGTCCAGTGTCGCCGCCGCAATGGTCGGCTTTTCCCAAAGCCAGACCCAGACCTCCCTCGCCACGACGTTCATGAAGCAGAACGCCAGTGCGGAAGCGGGGATCGCGGCTGTCCTGGAGCAGAACGCGCAAAGCGCCACGGCGGCCGCCAAGGCGCCGCCCGCCGGTCTCGGCGGGGCTGTCGACGTCACGGTCTGAGCGCCGCGCGCGGGCTTCCGCCCCGACCCGGGCCTGTCTATTTCTCTCCGGTTTCCATCGCGGCACGCACAAGCGCCAGCGCATCGGGCGAATCCCATTCGGCCGGCCCCATCAGCGCGCCGATCTCGCAGCCCTCGCCATCGACCAGAAGCGTGGTCGGCAGGCCGGGCGCGCGGCCGTAGGACCGCACCTTGTGGAAGATCCCCATCGTCGGATCGGAATAGAAGCCGAGGCTCGTCACGCCGATCTCGGACAGGAAGGCCTTCGGCTTGTCCGGGCTGCCCTGGTCGACGCTGACCGCGACGACCTCGAAGGTCTCGCTGCCGAGTTCCGCCTGCAGCCGGTCCAGCGCCGGCATCTCCTTGCGGCAGGGCGCGCACCACGTCGCCCAGAGGTTGAGAAGCACCGTGCGGCCGCGGAAATCGGCAAGCGTCACCTCGCGCCCGTCGGGCGCCAGGAAGGCGAGGTCGGAAAGGGACTGTGCCTTGGTCGCGGGCAGGAAGGCGGCGACCTCGCCCCGGGCGGCGGAGCCGATCGAGGCGGCACGCGCCACCGTTTCCGAGCACGCGCCGGCCTGCTGCCGGTTGCCATCTGCCCCGCCGATCACGTATATCCCCGCCAGTCCCGCCACAAGGGCCGCGGCGGCCAGGGCGAAAAGCACCGGGCCGCGTCGACGTGGCTGCGTTTCGTTGGTCATAGATCCATCATCCGTCCGTTGAGGGCGCCAGAAAGGCACGTTCATGAGCAATCGCATGTGGGGAGGCCGGTTTGCCGAAGGGCCGGACGCCATCATGGAGGAGATCAACGCCTCCATCGATTACGATCGCAAGCTCTACCGGCAGGATATAGAGGGTTCCAAGGCCCATGTCCGCATGCTGGCGGCGCGCGAAATTGTCGCCGCCGACGATGCCGAGAAGATCGCTCACGGTCTAGACACGATCCGGTCAGAGATCGAGGCGGGGGAGTTCACCTTCTCCCGGGCGCTCGAGGACATCCACATGAACGTGGAATCGCGCCTTGCCGAGCTGATCGGACCGGCGGCCGGCCGGCTGCACACCGCGCGCTCGCGCAACGATCAGGTGGCCACCGATTTCCGCATCTGGGTGCGTGACACGCTGGACACGCTCGAGGCCCAGTTCACCGACCTGATCCGCGCGCTTGCCGAGCGGGCCGAGGAGCATGCCGGCGACGTGATGCCGGGCTTCACCCACCTGCAATCGGCCCAGCCGGTGACCTTCGGCCATCACCTGATGGCCTATGTCGAGATGTTCGCACGCGACCGCTCGCGCATGCGCGATGCCCGCAAGCGGATGAACGAATGCCCGCTCGGTTCGGCGGCGCTGGCCGGCACCTCCTTTCCGATCGACCGCGAGATGACGGCGGCGGCGCTCGGCTTCGACCGGCCGACGGCGAACTCGCTCGATGCGGTCTCGGACCGCGACTTCATCATCGAGGCGCTCGGCGCGGCGTCCATCGCGTCGATGCACCTGTCGCGGCTGGCCGAGGAGATCGTCATCTGGTGTTCGGCCCAGTTCGGCTTCGTCACCCTGTCGGACAAGTTCTCGACCGGCTCCTCGATCATGCCGCAGAAGAAGAACCCGGACGCGGCGGAGCTGGTGCGGGCCAAGACGGGCCGCATCTACGGCTCCCTGACGGCGCTGCTCGTCATGATGAAGGGCCTGCCGCTCGCCTATTCCAAGGACATGCAGGAAGACAAGGAACAGGCGTTCGACGGGTTGCCGAGCCTGTCCCTGGCGCTGGCCGCGATGACCGGCATGGTGCGCGACCTGACGCCCAACACGAAGGCGATGAAGGCGGCGGCCGGGTCGGGCTACTCCACCGCGACGGATCTCGCCGACTGGCTGGTGCGGGTGCTCGGCATGCCGTTCCGCGAGGCGCATCACGTCACCGGACGGGCGGTCGCCGTTGCGGTCGAGAAGGGCGTTGCGCTGCACAAGCTGCCGCTTGCCGAGTTGCAGGCGATCGAGCCGCGCATTACGCAGGACATCTTCACGGTGCTTTCGGTCGACAAGTCGGTGCGCTCGCGCACCAGCTATGGCGGCACGTCGCCGGTCAATGTGCGCAAGCAGGCGCGGCGCTGGCTGAAGACGCTCGAGCGCGAGGCCGCGCGCGACTGACGCGGATGCCGTGCCGCCGCGCCGAAAGGGTTGCGGCGGGCCGCGCCGCATGCGAGGAAACGGCAAGGGGCAGCGCGGGCAATCGCGCGCCCGGGCTGGCGAGACCGGACTGGCGAGAGGAGTTCCGCTGAACATGGCGAAGGGTGTCATATCCCCGTTTCTGCGCGGCGGCGTGCTTGCGGCCGTCGTGCTGGCGCTTGCCGTCGGCGCCTGTGGCCGACGCGGGGCGCTTGACCGGCCCGATGCTGTCGATCCGGCGGTCAAGGGCGGCACCTATCGCACGCCGGACACGGAGCCCGCGCCTGCAAAACCGGACCGCCCCTTCATTCTCGACGCCATCATCTGATATCGGGCGCTGTCCGACATCGGGCACTGGCCGGCAGCGCGGCGATTTCGCGCGGACGGGCCGCCTGTTCTCTCCCCGGTTCCGGTAGCGCCCTGCGGCGCGGTGCCGGCCGGGATCCAAGCCGGGACCACGATCTTGCATCACTTTCACTATGTCGACGACCGGCTGAGGGCCGAGGATGTACCGGTTGAACGGATCGCGGCCGAGGTCGGAACGCCGTTCTACTGTTATTCCACCGCGACGCTCGAGCGCCACTACCGGGTGTTCAAGGAGGCTTTCGCCGGCATCCCGACGCTGGTCTGCTACGCCATGAAGGCCAATTCCAACCAGGCTGTGCTGGCGACGCTGGCACGGCTTGGCGCGGGCATGGATGTTGTCTCGGAGGGCGAGTTGCGCCGGGCCCGGGCCGCCGGGGTGCCCGGCGAGCGGATCATGTTCTCCGGTGTCGGCAAGACGGCGGGCGAACAGGCCTTCGCCCTCGACCAGGACATCCTGTGCTTCAACGTGGAGAGCGAACCGGAACTCGTGCAGCTGTCGCAGGTGGCAAGCGGCAAGGGGCGGACCGCCCGGGTCTCGGTGCGCATCAATCCGGATGTGGATGCCCGCACCCATGCGAAGATCGCCACCGGCAAGGCGGAGAACAAGTTCGGCATCCCCTGGGAGCGCGCCCGCGAGGTCTATGCGCTTGCCGCCAGCCTGCCGGGCATCGAAGTCTCCGGCATCGACATGCATATCGGCTCGCAGATCACCGAGCTGGAGCCGTTCGACGCCGCCTTCTCGCGTCTTGGCGGTCTGATCGCCGCCTTGCGCGGCGACGGCCATGCGATCGACCATGTCGATCTCGGCGGCGGGCTCGGCATTCCCTATCAGGACAACAACGAGCCGCCGCCGCACCCGGACGCCTATGCGCAGGTGGTTCGCAAGCATGTCGAGAACCTCGATTGCACGGTGATTTTCGAGCCGGGGCGGATGATCGCCGGCAACGCGGGCATCCTCGTGACGCAGGTCGTCTACGTGAAGGAGGGCGCCGCCAAGACCTTCGTCGTGGTCGATGCCGCGATGAACGACCTGATCCGCCCGACGCTGTACGACGCCTATCACGAGATCCGTCCGGTGCTGCGTCCGGGACCGGAGCATCCGCGCATGCATGCCGATATCGTCGGACCGGTCTGCGAAACGGGCGACTATCTCGGCCAGGACCGGGACATTCCCGCGGTCGCTGCCGGCGACCTGCTCGCGGTGCATTCCGCCGGCGCCTATGGAGCGGTGCAGGCCGGCAGCTACAACAGCCGCCTTCTGGTGCCCGAGGTCCTGGTCAATGGCGACCGGTACGCGGTGGTGCGGCCGCGCCCCACCTACGAGGACCTGATCTCCGCCGACCGGCTGCCCGACTGGCTCGCCGGGGAGTGAGCATCGGGCGGTCCATCCGCCGTTGCCCTTGCCAAAGGGCCTGAAACGCCCCACCCTACCTGTTCGGGGGCAGTTTGACCGGACGGGCCGGGCCGCGGAGGCAGGACAGGTGAACGACGCGACGACACCGGAGGATGCGGGCCGCTCCCCCGGCAGCGATCCCCACACGACGAGCGGAGCGACGCATTTCGCGCGTACCGGAGAGGACTCCTTGACGCAGGAGCCCTGGCGCCGGCTTGAGCGGGCGATCCTGCAGACCCGCCTTGCCATCTTCTGGGAACGGATCTGGCCACCGCTGCACAATGCCCTCATCGTTGTGGCGCTTTATGTCGGCCTGTCCTGGGCCGGCCTGTGGACGGTGCTGCCGGTCTGGCTTTCTTCCGTTGTTGCCGTTGCCTTCCTTGTTGTCGCCTGCCGTGCGGGCTGGCCGCTCGTGGCTGCGCGAATGCCGTCGCGGGCCGCCGCGCTGTCGCGCATCGAGCGGGTGTCCGGGCTGAGCCACCGGCCGCTCGCGGCCCTCGACGACCGGCTTTTCGATCCCGGCGAGACACCCGCCACCAGCGCCTTGTGGGAGCTCCATCGGCGCCGGGCACGGGCCGCGCTCGCCTCGGTGAAGACCGATCCGCCCAGCCCCCAGGCGTTTCGCCGCGATCCCTTCGCGCTGCGGGCTCTGGCGGCAATGCTCCTGCTTGTCGGTTATTTCGTTGCCGATGGCGTGCACCTGCAACGCCTGTCGCCGGTGGCCGGCGCAGGCGGCGAGCCGGTTGCCGCGCCGCTTCGGATCGACGCCTGGATAACCCCGCCCGTCTATACCGGCCGCGCGCCCCTGTTCCTGACGGGGGAGGTGGCGGAGTTGCGCGACCCCGCCCAGCCCTTGAGCGTGCCGGAGGGCAGCGAGCTGATCGTGCGGGCGCAGGGCGTCACTGATCTCGGCGTGCAGCTTGTGGGCGCCGGCACTGCGACCGACCTTGTCGCCGAGGCGGGCGCAACAGTCGGCTCCGGCGGTCTGCGCAGCCGGCTGGAGACATCCGCGACGCTTGAAATCCGCAATGGCGAGGAGCTCGTCAACAGCTGGCGGATCGCGATCGAAGCGGACGACGCGCCGACGATCCGCCTGCTGAACGACCCGGAAGAGCAGCTCAGCGGTGCGGTGAAGTTCACCTATCTGGCGGAGGACGATCACGGGGTGGTGTCTGCCAGGGCGGAGATCAGTCCCGTCCAGGTGACCGGCCTCGACAACGACCGCGCCGCGCGGCCCCTGGTCGAGGCGCCGGGCTTTCCCCTGTCGCTGGCCGGCGGCGAGCGCAAGACCGGGGCCGGCGAAACGATCCGCGACCTGACCAGCCATCCCTGGGCCGGCTCGCGGGTTGAACTGGTGCTCAGCGCCGACGACCATGCCGGCCAGACCGGCCGGTCCGAGCCGCATCGCTTCACGCTGCCGCAACGCCGCTTCGCCAAGCCCCTGGCCCGCGCCATTGTCGAGCAGCGCCGCGATCTGGCGCTGGATGCGAACGCGCAGGTGAGGGTGCTCGATGCCTTCGATGCGCTGATGCTGGCGCCGGAAACCTTCATCGACAATGCCAGGATCTATCTCGGCATGCAGTTCGCGCGCGGCCAGCTGGTCGCGGCACAGCATGACGAACAGTTGCGGGCGGTCGTCGATCTGCTTTGGGAACTGGCCCTGAACATCGAGGATGGCGATCTGTCGATGGCGGAGCGGGCCCTGCGCGACGCGCAGGAAGCGCTGCGCAAGGCGCTTGAGGAGGGAGCCTCGGACGAGGAGATCGCGAAGCTCACCGAGGAGCTGCGCAAGGCGCTGAGCGATTACATGCAGGCGCTGGCGGAGCAGATGCGGCAGAACCCGCAGGCAATGCAGCCGATGGACCCCAACGCGCAGAACCTCAGGCCGCAGGACCTCGACGAGATGCTTTCGCGGATCGAGGAACTGGCGAAGAACGGGTCACGGGACGCCGCGCGCGAGCTTCTGGCGCAGATGCAGCGGATGCTGGAGAACCTGCAGGCCGGCCGGCCGCAGCAGATGCCCGACGGCATGACCCAGGAAATGATGCAGGCGCTCAACGAGCTTGGCCAGATGATCCAGCGTCAGCAGGAGCTGATGGACCAGACCAACCGGCTCGACCGGCAGCGCAACGGACAGCAGGGCGAGCAAGGAGAACAGGGTGGCTCGCAAGGCCGGCAGCAGGGCGGGCAAATGACGCCCGAGCAGCTGGCCGAGGCCCTGCGCCAGCTGCAGGAAGGGCAGGGCGAGCTCGGCCAGCGGCTGCAGGAACTGATGGACCAGCTGGCGCGCAACGGCGTGCCGCAGAACGACGAACTGGGCCGGGCGGGCGAGGAAATGGGCAATGCCCGCGACAGTCTGGGCCAGGGCCAGTCGGGAGAGGCTGTCGGGCAGCAGGGCAATGCGCTCGATGCGCTCAGGCAGGGCGCGCAAGGGCTCGCCGAGCAGATGCTCGGGCAGGGGCAGGGCGAAGGGCCGGGCATGGCGGGACGTCAGGGCAATCCCATGGACGAGGATCCGCTCGGACGCCCGCGC
>NZ_JBLXFR010000012.1:0-93611 GCF_048261845.1 Stappia sp.
CCACCCAGGCCGGCAGCGTCGCCTCGAGCGGCGCCGGTCCCGGCGGCATCACCTCCTCGGGCGCGACCGGCGCGCATACAGTTTCCTTCACCGGCGCGGTCGATCTCGGCACGACGATCGCGATGGGCAATTCCGGCCTGTTCATCGACAACAACAGCCAGGCGGGCACGTACAGCTTCGCCGACCTCGACATCATCGTCGACGGTGCCTTCGGCGTGGTCTTCCAGTCCGGCGGCACGCTCGGCATCACCACCGGCACGGTCGGCGCCAATGCCAGCCAGGGCATCAACCTTTCCAACACGGCGATCGCCGCCGGCGGCATCAACCTGACCTCGCTGTCCAACACCAATGTGGCGAGCGCGACCGGCATCGGACTGAACAACCTCACCGGCGGCGCCTTCACCGTCTCCGGCACGACGACGGTCTCCGGCACCACCGGCTCGGCCGTGTCGCTCGCCAGCGTCGCCTCAAACGTCAGCCTGGGAACCGTCAATCTGACGCTGACCAGCGGCGACGGCCTCCTGCTCAACGGCAACAGCGGCACCCTGACCACCGGCGACATGACCATCGCCATGGGCACGGGCGGCAACGGCATCCGCGCCACCAATGCCAACGGCGCGATGACGTTCGGCAATGTCGACGTGACAGGCCTTGGCGCCGGCACCGGCCTCAACCTCTCCGGCGGAACCTTCGACGGGCAGATCACCTTCGCGACGCTGGACATCACCGGTACCGGCGTGACCGGCTCCACCGGCATCAACCTGACGGACTACGACAACACGCAGGATGTGGTGACGACCGGGTCCAGCACGATCCAGGGCGTGCAGACCGGCGTCAATCTCACCAATTCCAACATCGCGAACGGTGTCCGTTTCCAGTTCGGCGACGGTTCGGCTCCGGTCGCCAGCACGATCGACACCTCCGGCATTGCCGGCAACTTCGCCATCATCACCACCGGTGCGACCGGCACCGGCGAGTATGATTTCGAGGATGTCGGCTTCGGCACCAGCAACGTGTCGAACCTGCAGGGCGTCAGCTATTTCGTCGTCGTCACGGCCGGCACGTCGGGCGCCGGCACCTTCGACGACCCGGGCACGGCCGCCCAGGCGGAAGCCTCGGGCGCCAGCGTCATCGTGCTGATCGACAGCACCGCCGGCGGGGTGCAGAACACGATCGACCTCGTCGCGCAGGGCGACGGCATTCTCAACCTTGCGGCGGGCCAGGCGCTGATCGGCATGGCCAATGGCGACAGCGTCGACGCCTCGACGCTCGGCATTTCGGCCGGCGGCGCGCCGGCGAGCATCCGTCTCACCGGCATCTCCTCGAGCAGCACGATCACCGCAACAAGCGGCGTCACCACCATCGACAGCGTCATACCGATCCTGACAACATCCGGCGCCAACGACACGGTGGTGCTCGCCGGCACGGCAACGATCCAGAACGTCTTCATCACCAATTCCGGCACGGGCAGCGGCGTTTCGGCAAGCTTCGGCGCGGCCTCGAACGCCATCATCCGCTCCAGCACGATCGGCGGCGGCACCGGCGCCTACGGCATCGACCTTGCCACCACGAACGGTGCCTCGACGGCGGCCTTCTCCAACCTGGTGCTGACCAGCGGCCTGCGCCTCAACGGTACGGGCGGCGGCTCGCTGACGGCGACGGCCACCGGCACCAACACGATCACCAGTTCGCAGACCGAGGCGCTGAGCCTCGACACCGTCGTAGCCGGGGCCGGCGGCCTCACCTTCGACCAGATCACCTCCACCGGCGACACGGCCGGCATGACGCTCGACACGATCTCGGGCACCGGCAGCGTCCTGATCCAGAACGCGGGCTTCAACCGGTCCGGCACGACCACGAACAACGTGATCACCATTGCCGACCAGACCATGACCGGCACGCTGACCATCGCCAACCTGGACGTGGATTCCAGCAACACGCAGAACATCGCCGGTGTGCAGACGACGGGCGCCAGTACCTCGAACATCAACATCGGCACCGGTGCGAACGGCGTGACCATCGACGGCACCCAGTTCGGTCTGCTGTTCAACGGCTCGCACGGCGCAGTGAACGTCGGCACCGCAGGCACGGGCGTGCAGATCGCCAGCCGCGGCGCGGCGATTTCGTTCAACAACAACAGCACCGGCACGTTCGAGGTCGGCCATGCGGGAGCGACATCCACGATTGCCGTCAATGCGGGCAGTTCCCAGGCCTACGGCATCGGATACATGACCTCCGATGCCACGGTCACCGTCACGAACATCGACATCAACGGCACCGGCACGAACTCGCTCTCCAACGGCATCCAACTCGTCGACAATGATGCGGTCGGCTCGTTCACGCTGGCCGGCACCAACACGATAGATGCGACCGGCGGCAACGGTCTCTTTATCCAGGACGTCAATGCCACGATCTCTGGTCTGACGCTCGGCGGCTCGGCGACGGGCTCGGGCGACGACATCACCGGCGCCGGCATCCGGATCATCGGCAGCAATGCTGTCGCCAACACCGTGACGCTGTCCGGCATCACGATGGGTTCGGGCGGCAACGGAGACACCGGCGACATTGCCGGGATCGGCCTCGACATCGATTCCACGGGCACGGGCGTATTGACGGTCAACCTGACAGGCACCAACACGATCCGTTCCACCGGCCAGGCGATGACCGTCAACGAGACCGGGGCCGGAACCGCCAACAACCTGCTTCTCACCGTCAACAACACGACGTTCGAAAGCGTGGCCGCCGGCGTGCCGAGCGTTTCCGTCACCGGCCAGAACGTCTCGACCACGACCAGCAGCATCGGCGTGCGCGGTTTCGCCGGCAACACGGTGATCGGCAACGGCACGGGCGGCGGCATCCTGTTCTCCGGTGTCGATTTCGACGGCAACGGCGCGGGCGGCGCGGTCGCGGGCGGCACGCTCAATGTCGGCCAGGGCACGAGCAGCCGGGTGCAGGGCGACGGCCTGTCCCTGATCGACACGACCGGCGAACTCGGCTTCACCACGCTGAACATCTTCAACAACAACGGCACGGGTCTTGAGGTCGACACCAAGACCAATGGCAACAACACCGTCTTCACGCTGAACGGCGGCGGTTCGGGCACCGTCAACACGACGGGCGGAGCGGCCCTCTTCCTTGACCCGCTGACGATGAACCTCACCTTCGGAACGGTGAGCTCGACCAATTCCGGCGGCTCCGGCGTCTTCATCGACGGCGGCAACGCGACGGCGGCAGGCAACAACGCGCTGACCATCGGCACATTGAACGTCACCGGCTCGACCAATGCCGGCCTCAGGATCACCAATTCGACCGGCACGTTCTCACTCGGCACGACGGTCATCAACAATGCCGGCTCGGCCGGCGGCGGCGTCGACATCGACCTGGGAGCCGGTGACACGGCCACGGTCAACTTCACCGGCGCCCTCAACATCGACACGAATACGGGCACCGGTTTCGACGCAAACGGCACTGCCGGAACCCTGTTGACCGTAAACCTCGCCGGCGGCGGCGCCCGGTCAATCGACACGGCGACCGGCCGCGGGATCGTCATGAACACGGTCGCGGTCGGCGCGAGCGGCGTCTTCTTCAACAATGCGACCGCCACCGGTACCGCGAGCGGCAACTTCATCGACCTTCAGAACGTCTCCGGAGGGGCCTTCCGCGTTGCCACCACCGGTGCCTCCGGCGTCACCGGCACCGGCATCCGGATCAACAACTCGTCCGCGGCCTTCACCTTCAACTCGATCACGCTTGGCGACGCCAGCACGCCGGGTCCGATGACCTACGGCATCGATCTCGACGGCAATTCGGGATCCTTCACCACGACGGCGTCGAACATCATTTACTATGCCCAGACGGCCGGCATCCGGATTGCCAACGCCCAGTCAACATTCGTGGCCGATTTCCAGGGCCAGATGGAAGTCGCCAACCGCAACAACGTCGCCTATACGGCGGGCGGCGACGGCCTGGTGATGACGACCAACAACGCCGGCTCGACCACCACCTTCGGCGGCGGTTTCGTCTTCACGGATTTCCAGCGCAGCCTCGGAGCCGCCGGCGGCCAGGGCATCCTGGTCAATCAGGGTGGCAATCTCACCATTTCCGGCGGCTCGGTCCTTTCCAACAACGCGCTCGGCGACGGCGTCGCCTCGGTCGACATCCGCAACACCGCCACCAACATCACGTTCAACACTTTCAACATCGACACGGACGACGGCGGCGAGAGCGGCGGCGGCATCTATCTGGAGAACAACACCGGCAGCTTCACCGTTCAGGCGGCCACCGGTATCTCGACGCGCAATACGACCGCGGTCTTCGCCAACAATGCCGGTACCCTGTCGATAGGCACGGTGACCGCGGTCGATGTGACGTCCTACGGTGCCGGCGCAATCGACATCACAAACACCGCGCTGAACCTCACCCTCGGCACCGTCATCGCCCCGACCAGCACGGGCCGGGGCATCCGCCTCAACAATGTCTCGGGCACGATGACGACCGGCAACCTCAACCTGTCCAACACGGGCGGCGCAGGCGCGACGATCGACATCTCCAACCTGCAGGCCGGCACCAGCGTGACCTTCGCCGGCACAAGCGCGACCGTCAACGGCGGCGCCAATACCGCCGTCTCGCTAACCAACAACACCGGGTCGACGATCAGCTTCACCAATGGCGGGCTCGACATCGACACCACGTCGGGCGCCGGCTTCGTCGCAACCGGCGGCGGCACGGTGAGCGTCACCGGCACCGGAAATTCCGTGACGACGACGCTAGGCCGGGCGGTGCAGATCGACGGCACGACGCTGGGCGCGGCCGGCGTCACCTTCCAGTCGGTCTCCACCAATGGCGCGAGCAACGCCATCAACCTGCGCAACACCGGCTCGACCGGCTTCTTCTCGATCACCGGCTCGGGCTCGACCGACGGTTCCGGCGGCCTGATCCAGAACATCGGCGGCGCCGACATGCCGGACGAGACGCCGACGGCAAGCGGCATCGGCACGGCGATCTATCTGGAGAATGTCGCCGACATCCGCATCGCCAACCTGCAGGTGCAGAACACGTCCAACTTCGGTGTGCGCGGCTTCGGCGTGAACGGCATCACGATGAACAATGTCGACTTCACCGGCGTCCACGGCAACAATGCCGGCGCCGACGAGGGCGTCTTCTACGTCAACAACCTGACCGGCACGGCGACCTTCACCGGCGGCACCTATCTCGGCGGCATCGAGGATTCGATCAATATCGACAATGACGGCACGAGCGGCACGCTGACGCTGGCCATGTCGGGCATGTCGATCACCACCGGCGACGGCAGCAACGCGTCGCTCGGCAACAACGGCATCACCATCCAGGCGAGCGCGGGCAACGTCAACGGCACGATCAGCGGCAACAGCTTCGTCGCCGCCGTCGCCTCACACCTGCAGCTGGTTTCCTCCGGCACGGCCAATTACGGGTTGACGATCGACAACAACACCTTCACCCGGCACTCCGGCATCGTCGGGAACGGCGGCATCGGCATCCTTGCCGGCACGCAGAGCTCGGGCCTGTTCAACGTCACCATCTCGAACAACAACATGACGCAGCTCCGTTCGCTGAACAACGCCATCGATGTCGGCAGCGTCAACGGATCGGGCACGTTCACCGGCACGGTCGACATGACGATCTCCGGCAACACGATCGGCACGAACGGCAGCAACGGCTCCGGCACGGCCTTCACGGCCATCAGCGTCGACGGCGACGGCGGCGGCTCGTCGATCTACCGGATCACCGGCAACCAGATCTACGATCACAACGAGCGCGGCATCTGGGTGCGCGCGGGCGAAGGCGCCGGCACCAGCCACCAGATGAGCGTGCTGATCGACAACAACCTGGTGCAGGACACGGCCACCGGTTTCGAGTTCGACGGCATCATGGTCGATTCGGGTGCAACCAGCGGCCCGACGCCGACGATCTGCGCGACGATCACCAACAACACCGTGACCGGCAACCATTATGCAGGCCACGGCATCCGGGTGCGGGCGCGCAACAATGGCAACCTGCAGATCGCCAATGGCGCCGGCGGCGCCGCCAGCGAGGCCGGCGTCGAAGCGTATCTGGCCGGTGCCGCGAACAACACGGTCACCCAGACCATCGACGCGGTCGATTCGAGCTCCGGCACGCTCTCCTTCGTCGTCAGCTGCCCGAACTAAGCGGCCCGAACCAGGCGGCCCGAACGCGGCGAGAGGACCGAATGGAAATGCCCGTCACACGGGCGTTTCCGCATTGCCGCGGCAGGGACGCGGCAAACCGGCCACCGGCTGCGTCCGCCGCATGGCGGCACCCCTCCGGGCGCCGCGTCAGCCGACCGGTGTTCACAACCCCTGATCGACATTTTCACGGATAGCGGGCAAGTCCCTTAGGGTCTTTCAATCGCTAATAATCTCGTGCATGATACCGAAGGTTGCCGAGCCGATTATTACACTTTTTTGAAAGTTGGAGGATTCATGTCGGAGCCGTTTCTTGCCGAAGTCCGCATGGTGGGGTTCAATTTCGCCCCGCGCGGCTGGGGGTTCTGCGATGGGCAGATCCTTCCGATCAACCAGAACCAGTCGCTCTATTCCCTGCTCGGCACCACCTATGGCGGCGACGGGCGCACCAGCTTCGCCCTGCCGGACCTGCGCGGCCGCACACCGATCCATGTCGGGCGTTCCGATGGCGGCGCCATCCACACGCTCGGGCAAAAGAGCGGCGAGGAAACCCACACGCTGTCGGCGAACGAGATGCCGCAGCACAAGCACTACGTCCAGGCTGATTCTGCCAGCGGCACGACCCGCTCGCCGACCGGCCATGTCCTCGGCGGCTTTCCCGGCGGCTATGCCGATTACTCCGCCAACTCGGTGACACTGCGGTCCGGCACGCTGACCAATGTCGGCGGCGGCCAGGCGCACGAGAACATGCAGCCCTACCTCGCCGTCAATTTCTGCATCGCATTGCAGGGGCTCTTTCCCTCGCGCAACTGACGCGTTCCTTTCCCGATATTCCTGAAGGCTGGGAGGGCCTTATCCATGTCCGAACCTTTCGTCGGCGAGATCCGCATGTTTGCGGGCAATTTCGCTCCGCGCGGCTGGGCCTTCTGCGACGGCCAGCTTCTGGCAGTCAGCCAGAACGACGCGCTCTTTTCCCTGCTCGGCACCATCTATGGCGGTGACGGGCGCACCACCTTCGGCCTGCCGGACATGCGCGGCCGCCTGCCGATCCATGCCGGCCACGGGCCGGGCCTCAGCGAGCGCCGGCTCGGTGCCAAGGGTGGTGCGGAAGAGGTGACGCTCACCGTCAACCAGATGCCCAGCCACGGCCACCCGCCGCGCGCCGATACCAATATCGGCATCGAGTCCAGTCCGTCCGAGAATGTCACCGCGACATCGACGGCGGTCGACATCTATTTCGACGGCATGGCCGACACCAACCTGAGCCCGGCGGCCGTCACCCATGCCGGCGGCAGCCGCTCGCACACCAACACGATGCCGTTTCTCTGCGTGAATTTCATCATAGCGCTGTACGGCGTCTATCCGAGCCGGCACTGAAGGAGACGATCCCATGTCCGAACCGTTCATTGCCGAGATCCGTATCTTCGCCGGCAATTTCGCACCGCGCAGCTGGGCCTTCTGCGACGGCCAGCTGCTCCCCATATCGCAGAACACGGCCCTGTTCTCGCTGATCGGCACCGTCTATGGCGGCGACGGCCGGTCGACCACCGCCCTGCCCAACATGATGGGCCGCGCGCCGATGCATCCAGGGCGCGGCCCGGGTCTCACCTCGCGGCGGCTCGGCCAGCGCGGCGGCGTCGAGATGGTGACCTTGAGCGAGGCGCAGATGCCCGACCACACGCACACGCTGCGGGCTGTGGGCTCGGATCCCGCCGACGTCACCACGCCGACCCAGAACACCGCCTTCGCCTTTTCGAGCGGCGGCAACGCCTTTTCGCTCAACTCGCCGAACAGCACCATGGCCGAGCAGATGCTTCCCCAGGCCGGCGGCTCGCAGGCGCACAACAACATGCAGCCCTATCTGACGGTCAATTTCATCATCGCGCTGCAGGGTCTCTACCCCTCGCGCGGCTAGTGTTCCGAGAGCGAAGTTCGCCGCATTTCGAACCACGCTCACGGCGAACTTCATATCCGCCACACCGGCTTTCGACATTCTTTTGAACCAATTGCGGGAGCGCCGACATGACAGAGGCAGCCAGGACCGAAGTTGAACTGGAGGACGGTGCCTTCCTTCCAAACCCCATCGCGGAAGGCGAAAGCCGCGAGGTTCCGTTCTTCGAGAACTCGCGCCTCATGGTCATCGGCATCGAGACCGAGGCAGGCAGCCCGCTCGTGTGGAAGGCCCAGGTCGCGCCGAACGGCCCCTGGTCGGAAAAGTGGGTGACGGTGACCCCCGATGCCTATGGCGCACCGCTGGCCTCCGGCACCACGGCTGACGGGCGGGTCGCCATCGTCGCGGTCAGGAGCGGGCAAGCCTCCATCGATTATATCGACGAGGCGGGCGACGGCGCAGGCCCGGTACAAAGCTGGAACGCGGCCGTCTCGCTCGGCCTGCCGCCTGGCGTCACCCGGCTTCATCAGTTGCGGCTGATCGCCGATGCCGAGGGCCGCGTTTCCGTCTTCGCGCTGGCAACCGGCGGCGACCTGTGGTGGATCCGGCAGAACCCGGACCGTATCGTCGAGGAGACGATCCGGATCGTGCCGCCGGGCGCCAGCGAACCGATCACGATCACCGTGCCGATGGCGCAGCCGCCGGAGCAGGTGTGGGGTGCCTGGCAGCAGCTGGGCGGGCAATCAATCGCGCTGATGGAGGTCGCGGCCAATGTCGACGGCCGCATTCTCATCGCCGGTGTCGGCAGCGACCCGAACGACCGCCATCTCTATGTCAACCAGCAGACGGTGGCGCAGACCCTGACGCCGCAGCAATGGACCGGCTGGACGCAGATCGACACCGGCGCCAGCGGCCCGGCAGACAGCCTGCCCTGCCCGGTCCTCGACAAGGAAGGCGCGCTCAACATCTTCATGATCGGAGACGCTTCCGACGTCGTGCAGATCCGCCAGAGCCCGCCGGGATCGCTGACATGGTCGCGCTGGATCCGTCCCGGCATGGTCGGTACAAAGCTCGTCAACCTTGCCGCCGGTTTCGACGCCGACGGCCAAATCATGCTGGTGGCCCAGGACGAGAACCGCGGCCTGCATGCCAACCAGCAGATCGATGCGCTGTTCCAGCAGTGGCGCGGCTGGCAGAAGGTCGGCATCTCCCCCGGCTTCGGTTACGCGGCGATGAACTACAGCTCGGACGGACGTCTGTTCTATTTCCAGCAGACGGGCACCCACGGGGTTGCCTGCCTGCCGGAAGCCGGGCCTGAATCCACGTCCTGGGAGGCCGGTTGGACGACGCTTGCCGACAGCGGCTTCCAGCTTGGCTACACGGTGGTGCGCGACCTGACACCGCCCGAGCAGACGCCGGACTGACATGCCGGACCCCGGGCACACGATACTGGCGGCCGCGAAGGATGCGCGGCCGCTTCCCGTTCTGCCGCGCGCCACCGCACGCGGCCTCGTCCTGCGGCGGATGAACGCCGACGACCTCTCCTTCCTCAGCGATCTGTATGCCTCGACGCGGGTCGGGGAGCTTGCCCCCCTGCCCTGGAGCGCGGAGGAGAAGCGCGCCTTTCTGGAGCAGCAGTTCCGCGCCCAGCACGCCCATTACATGCAGCACTATCCCGATGCCGACTGGCTGGTGATCGAACGAGACGGCCAACCCGTCGGCCGGCTCTATCTGGAGCGCTGGCCGTCGGAGATCCGCATCATCGACATCGCCTTGATGCCGGATGCGCGCGGCGCCGGCCTTGGCCAGGCAGTGCTGGAGGATGTGCAGGCGCTCGCCGCGCGCGAGGAACTCGGGGTCGGCATCCATGTCGAGCACAACAACCCGGCCATGCGCCTTTATCTCCGCCTCGGTTTCTCGAAGCGGGAGGACAAGGGCGTCTACCACCTGATGCGCTGGGATGCGCCAGCGCCCGCATGACGGCCTTGCCTCATGCGGGCGGCCCGGCGCTGTTGTTGCGCCGGCTTACCTTTCACGCGCGCAGATGACCGGGAGCGGCCCGGCTCGCCCGTTCAGTTGAACACCGCCTCGTAAAGCATGCCGTCCTTGTCGGGACCGAGCGGCACCAGAAAGATTTCCGCCTCGCCGTGCCCCTCGACGGCGATATGGTGGGTGGCCTGTTCCACCACCGGCTCGCGAGGTCCGCGAAACACCACCGAGAACGCGCCGCCCGGCCGTTCCGGTCCGCTGACGGCCGTCACTTCGGTGATTGCCAGATCCATGCTTTCGCCGCCTGCCACAAGGCGTATCGGCTTGTCCCTGCAGGCTTCGAAGTCGGCCATGGTCGCCGTCGCAAGGTCGCTCAGTCCGCTCATTCGTCGTTTTCCTTCCTGTCCGTCGTGGCTGTGGCCGTTGGAGAGCCGGCTCGCGTGGCGCCGGCCCGCGCCGGGCGATGCAGCACCCGGGGCACCGGGAACTGGCCGAAGCCGAGATCGATCGCCCGTCCCCGTCGCCCTGTCGGGCGCGTGTCCGCCGGCGCCTGTTCGAGAACGGCGCCGCTGCGAACCGCTTCCAGCGTTCTTTCGACCATCGCCGAAAACCCGCCCTGATTGAGCGCCGCCAGCATGGTCAGCGTGTCGGCCGCGGCATCGCCGAAGAACCAGGCACAATCGGAGAAACGGCAACCGCTCAGCACCGGCAGCACACCGCCATCATAATGCAGATGGCACCGCTCGAAGCTGCAATCGCGAAAGGCACCGCCGTCGAGCAATATCTCCTCGCCGGTGAAACTGACGCCCGCATGCGCGCCGGTGACGCGCGCCTGTCCGGCCACGGCCTGCCCCATCTCGCCTCCCGTCTCCCGCTCTCCGGTGCCGGCTGCCGTTTTCAACCGCCGGTATGCACATTCATCCGCCCGGCCACCCTAGGCAACCCGCCGCTGGAATTGTACAAAAAAGTCGCGTGGCCTGATGCCTTGCCCGATTTCCGCGTATTCATTCAACCGCCCGAAGGACGGATCATAGATGACCAAGACCGACGCCGAGGCCGACAACTCCGCTCCGCGCGCAGCAGCAGGCAGCCCCGCCGCCATGCCGCTGTTCTACAAGCGTCCGGAGGCATTGCGCGCCGACCGGCACGGAGCGCTCGGCGTGACGCTTGCCCCGGACTACGGCTTTGCCGCCGACACCCATGCGGTGCCGGTCAACGCGATCGAGTTCGGCATCGCGGCGCGGCACTACCCGATCGTCTTCGCCGCCGGCACCACACCGCCGGCCGCCGTCGCCGTGCTTGGCCTGCGCCGCAACCGGAACCTGTTCGTCGACGCGGCCGGAGCCTGGGCGGAGGAGATCTACATACCCTCCTACGTCCGGCGCTATCCCTTCGTGCTGGCTCGCAACGACGACGCCAGCGAGTTCGCCCTGTGCATCGACATGGAAAGCGGCAAGATCGGTCCGGATGGAGACATGCCGCTGTTCGAAGGCTCGGAGCCGTCCGAGGCGGTTCGCAAGGCGCTCGACTTCTGCGGCGCCTTCCAGCGCGAGGCGCGCGAGAGCGAGGCGGTCCTGGCCAAGCTTGCCGAACATGACCTGCTTGTCGCCAACGAGGGACGCTTCACGCTTCCCGGTGGCGAGGTCCTGACTGTCAACGACTTCTGCATCGTCGACGAGGCACGCTTCTCGGCCCTTTCCGACGAGGTTTTTCTAGACCTGCGCCGCAGCGGCGCACTGCCGGTGATCTACGCGCACCTGTGGTCGATGCGCAACTGGGCCGACCTGACCCGCCGCACGGCCGCTGCCTGAAGAGTGAACCCTGAAGACTGACAAGGAAAAGGCAGGCTTTCCCGGGAAAGCCTGCCTGCAATCCACGGCAGCAGTGCCGCCTTGCTTCCAGAGCGTCGTCAGCTTCCCAGCTTGGTATAGGCGGCGGTGAACCCGATCAATGTCACCGGCACCGCGAGATCCTGCTGTTGCGCCGTCTTGAAAGCAATGATCAGCCGCTGGCCCTTTTTCAGCGAGGCGAGCAGGTCGTCGCTGATCGCCGTTCCCGCATAGGCACCGTTGGCGTCGCTCGTCTGGATGACCAGCGGCGTCGGCTCGCCGTCGTCGACGCGAATCGCCGCGCCCGCCGGCAGGAACACGCCGTGCGGCAGGGCGAGCACCAGCGCATGGTTGGGCGCGCCCTCGCGCGGCTCGACCACGACGGTCAGCAGCCGCTGGCCGCTGTCCTTCATGACGATGTTCTGCAGCACCCGGCAGCTCTTCGGCGTCTTCTCGGTCGCCTCGCTGCATTGCAGGACCCAGTTTTCGCCGCCCTGGCCCGCGCCCGCACCTTCGGCCGCCTTGTCCTGGGCAAGCGCGGACCCTGATACGGCGAGAGCGGCGGCGAGGATGACGGGTCTCGCAAGAGCGCGCAGGCACCCGGTCGCGAAGGGAAAGGTCTGAAACATGATCGGTTTTCCAGGCAAGGTGTGGACGTTTCAATTTGCGCGCGATCCTAAGTGCCGGGCACCCGCAAGGTCAATGGTCGCGCCCCGCCGACGGCTTCCGGCTTGCCAAATGACGTAAGGGACGGCAAGACAGGGGCGGGAGACCAAGAACATGCCCCGCGTCACCTCACTCGACGTCGCGCGCCGCGCCGGCGTCAGCCAGTCCGCCGTCAGCCGCGCCTTCACTGCGGGCGCCAGCGTCTCCGCGCAGACCCGGGCAAAAGTGATGACGGCGGCCGAGGAGCTCGGTTACCGTCCCAACAAGATCGCCCGTTCGCTGATCACACGGCGCTCAGGCATTGTCGGCATCGTCGCGGCCTATCTCGACAATCCCTACTATCCGGCGATCTTGGAAAAACTGTCGCGACAGCTGCAGGCGCGCGGCTACCACGCGATGATGTTCTTCACCGGCCAGTCCAACGATCCCATGGACGACGTCCTGCGCGAGTTGCTGGAGTACCAGATCGACGGCCTCGTCATGGTATCGGCCGGGCTCAGCTCGGCCTTCGCCGCGCGCTGCAGCGCCGCCGGCATACCCGTTGTCCTGTTCAACCGCACCCTGGACGATGACACCCTGTCGGCGGTGAGCTCCAACAACCGGGCCGGCGGCGGCCAGGTGGCGCGGTTCCTGATGGAGAACGGCCACTCGCGGATCGCCTATCTCGCCGGCTGGCCGGGAAGTTCCACCAACCGGGACCGGCGCGAGGGTTTCATCGAGGAACTGGCGCGCAGCGGACGGACCCTGTTCGCCGAGGAGGTCGGCAATTACGAACGTGAAGCGACCTGCGCCGCGACCCGCCGCCTGTTTTCCAGGCAGAGCCGGCCCGACGCACTGTTCTGCGCCAATGACCACATGGCGGTGGCGGCACTCGACACGCTTCGCCACGAGCTCGGCATCGACGTGCCGGGCGAGGTCTCCGTCGTCGGCTACGACGATGCCCCGATGGCGGACTGGCCCTCCTATGCCCTGACCACGGTCAGCCAACCGGCGGAGGAAATGGTCGGGGCAGCGGTGCGCATCCTGCTTGCCAACATCGAGGCGGGCGCCCCCTCACCCGAACGGGTCATCGTCGACGGAGCCCTGATCCTGCGCAGATCGGCAAGAATTGCGGCGCCGCAACATAGCCAAAACGATCACACCCAAAGAAACGTCCCTCGCGAATAATTGCAGGAACACATGGTGCAACCGGTTTTTAACCGCTGCCTCCTAAGCTCCCGCAAACAAAGGGGACACGGGACATGGCGGCATTGCATTCCGGGCATTGGAAACGCGTTTCGGCACTGATGGTGCCGATGGCGGCCATCCCCGTCCCCGCTTGGGCCTCAGACCTTGCAGGCAACCTCGCATCGTTGCAGCGCACCCTCGATTTCGTCTGGATTCTCGTCGCCGCCGGCCTTGTCCTTTTGATGCAGGTCGGCTTCCTCTTGCTGGAAGCGGGCATGGTCCGTTCCAAGAACTCGATCAATGTGGCGCAGAAGAACCTTCTCGACTTCACCTTCTCGGTGGTCGTCTTCGCCCTTTTCGGCTTCATGTTCGCCTTCGGCGCGTCGGGCGGCTTCGTCGTCGGCCTCGACGCGGAGCTGTTCATGCTCGGCAAGCTTGACGCCTGGGGCTTTGCCTTCTTCGTATTCCAGGTGATGTTCTGCGGCACGGCGGCAACGATCGTGTCCGGCGCGGTGGCGGAGCGAATGCCGCTGGCTGCCTATGTGGCCTGTTCGGTGTTCATCGCCGGCTTCGTCTACCCCGTCTTCGTCCACTGGGCCTGGGGCACGGCACTCAACGAGAACGCCAGCGCCTTCCTCGCCGAGGCCGGCTTCATCGATTTCGCCGGCTCCACCGTCGTGCATGGCACGGGCGCGTGGATCGCGCTCGCCGCCTGTATCGTCATCGGCCCGCGCGTCGGCCGTTTCGACGCCGACGGCCGGCCGGTGCGCTTCAACGGCCACAGCCCGGTGCTGGCCCCCGCCGGCGCGCTGCTGCTCTTCGTCGGCTGGATCGGCTTCAACGGCGGATCGACGCTGGCCGCCTCGCCCGACATCGCCCACGTGATCGCCAACACCGTGCTCGCCGCGGCCACCGGCGCGGCGGCCGGCTACGTCATCGGCTGGCACCGCGAGGGCGTGTTGCTGCCGGAGAAGGCGTTTTCGGGCATGCTCGGCGGTCTCGTCGCCGTCACCGCCGGCTGCATGGTGCTCGAGGCCCGCGGCGCCATGGTGGTCGGCCTTGCCGGCGGCGCGGCGGCGATCTACGGCATCTCATTTCTGGAGCAGCGCCTGCGCATCGACGACGCGGTCGGGGCCATCGGCGTTCACGGCATCGCCGGCGTTGTCGGCACGCTCGGCCTTGCCCTGCTCGCACCGGTGGAGAATCTCGCCGCCGGCACACGGCTTGCGCAACTCGGCGTGCAGGCGGCGGGCGCTGCACTCAACTTCGCCTGGGCCTTCGGCCTCGGCCTCGCCTTCTTCCTGGCCCTGCGGCGGGTGATGTCGGTGCGCGTCTCCGCCGAGGGCGAGGTTCGCGGCCTCAACGAAGCGGAGCACGGGACACGAATCGGTATCGGCCATATCGAGGATGCGGTCGGGCGCCTTGTCGAGGGCAAGGCCGATCTCGACCTGCGCCTTCCGGTCGAGACCGGAGACGAGGCGGAACGCATGACCGTCCTGTTCAACGCGCTGATGGATTCCATCCAGAGCGAGGAGCTTGCGCGCGGCCGCCAGGAGGATGTGCGCCGGACCGAGGAGGAGGCGGAACGCCTGACCGCGCTCGCCAACGCCACGTTCGAGGCGATCGTCATTTCGGTGCACGGCACGATCATCGACGGCAATCACGCGCTGGAACGCCTGATGGGGGCGCCGCTGTCCGAGCTGAAGTCCCGCAACATGCTCGACTTCATCGACCCGGACGACCGGGGCAAGGTCGCCGCCCAGCTTTCGGAAGCCGAAAGCGGCCCCTACGAGCTGCATGTCATCCATTCCGACGGAACCCGGATCCCGGTCGAGGTTCGCGCCCGCGAAATCCTCTACCGCGGCCAGCGAACACGCGTGTCGGCGGCCGTCGACCTGCGCGACCGCAAGAAGGCGGAGCAGCATATCCGTCACCTGGCCCAGCATGATCCGCTGACCGACCTGCCCAACCGTGCCGTCTTCGCCGACCGGCTCGCGACGGTGCTCGGCGCCGCAAGGGCCAGCGATGGCGCCGCCGCGGTGCTGATGATCGATCTCGACCGCTTCAAGGAAATCAACGACGTACACGGCCATCTGGCCGGTGACCGGGTGATCCGCGCCACGGCCGACAGGCTCAAGGCGCTGGTGCCTGAAAGCGACACCGTCTCCCGGCTGGGCGGCGACGAGTTCGCCATCATCCAGCACCAGATCGCCTTCGCCAACCAGGCGGCCGACCTCGCCCACCGGCTGGTCCACGCGCTGTCGCAACCGATCGACTGCGGCAATGGCGTAACGCTCCGCACCGGCGCCAGCATCGGCATCGCCGTCAGTCCGTTGCATGGCGAGGACCCGGAGCTGATCGTCTCACGCGCCGACACCGCGCTCTACAGGGCCAAGAGCCAGGGCCGCAACACCTATTGCGTCTTCGAGGACGGCATGGATGCGGCTCTGCGCAAGCGTCGGCTGCTCGAGGCAGATCTGGCCAAGGCCATAGAGAACGACGAGTTCGAACTCTATCTGCAGCCGCGCCTTTGCATCGCCTCGCAGGCGATCGGCAGCTACGAGGCGCTGATCCGGTGGCATCATCCGGAGAAGGGGCTTATCAGCCCGAGTGACTTCATTCCCGTCGCCGAACAATCCGGACGCATCATCGCCATTGGCGAATGGGTTCTCAGACGCGCCTGCGAGATCGCCCGCCGGCAGCCGGAGATCGCCCGCATCTCGATCAATGTCAGCCCGCTGCAGTTCCGCGAGAAACACTTCCTGGCAACGGTACGCGAGGTGCTGGAGGCAACCGGCCTGCAGGCGAACCGGCTGGAGGTGGAGGTCACCGAGAATGTGCTGATCGACGACGACCGCCGGGCACTGCAGATACTCAAGGCGCTGAAGGCGCTCGGGGTGCGCGTCGCGCTCGACGATTTCGGCACCGGCTATTCCTCGCTCGGCTATCTCAGCCGCTTCCCCTTCGACGTGATCAAGATCGACCGCTCCTTCGTCAAGGCGATGCGCCAGACGGCGAGCGCCCGTCCCATCGTCGAGACGATCGTGCGCCTTGGTGCCGCGCTCGGCATGCGCGTTGTCGCCGAGGGAATCGAGGACGCCGCCGACCTGAGGGTGCTGGTGGAGGAAGGCTGCAACGAGATCCAGGGCTATTTCGTCGGCCGGCCGACCCCGCTCGACGCGCTGCAAACCGAACTCAACGAAGAAACGCGGGCACTGCTTTGCGAACTCAGCCGCCCGGCCGCGGAAGCCGAGCCGGCAACACCGCTCGCCGAGAGCACCGACCGTGCCGTCGCGGCCCTGCGCAGCACCGCCGCGCACATGCGCGATCCCGGCGCCAGGGCGGGGCGGCTGCGCGGCCTGCGCATGCGGTCCGGCCGGCTGCGGCGCGGCAAATAGGGGGTTCGCCGGCTTATTTTGCACCGCAAAAAAATCGTTGCACCGGCGGCGCGGCGATATATATAACCGTTCGGTCGGAAAAATCTCTGGATCCGGATGGGACGCAAGCGCACCATAGAACCCGATACGGTTCTCGATGCTGCCGAGCAGGTCGTGATGCGCGATGGCGCGGCGCGGCTGACGCTGGATGCGGTCGCGTGCGCCGCGGGCATCAGCAAGGCCAGCGTCCTTTACGACTACAAGAACAAGCAGGCCCTGATCCGGGCGGTGGTCGAACGACGGCTGGCCGCGCACCGGGCCTGCGAACGGGATGCGGCGGACGAACTCGGCGATGTGGCGGATGCCGCAATCCGCGCTCGCATATCCGTCGCCTCCCATTCCCTGACCGACGAGGACCGCGCCGTGGCGCTCGGCCTTCTCGCATCGCTCGCCCAGGAGGCGGAGTTGCGCGAACCGATCGCCCGTGCCTATCGCGAGCGCCTCGCCGAAGTCGAGGAGTCGTCGCGCCATCCGCGCGCCGCGCTGCTCGCCTTTCTCGCCCTTGAGGGACTGATGTCCCTGGAGTGGCTTGGCCTGCACACATGGGCGCCCGATGAGCGCGCCCGCCTGATTTCGGAGATCGGCTGGCTGGTGGACCAGAACCCGGAGCCCGCCCCTCTCCCCGAAAGGTCGACGACATGAACCGGAAACTGATCGCCGCATTCCTCGCCGCTGCCCTTCTGGCCGGCTGCAACGAAGTCTCCAGCAAGGGTGAGGCGGGGGCCGCCAAGGCACCGCCCCCCACCGGCGTGAGCTTTGTCGAAGTCGCGGCCGAGACGATCCCGATCACCAACGAACTGCCCGGCCGCATCGCTCCGACGCGGATCGCGGAGGTGCGCCCGCGCGTCTCCGGCATCCTCGTCGAACGCGTCTTCGAGCAGGGTTCGGTGGTGAAGGAAGGCGACGTGCTCTACCGCATCGACCCGCAGACCTTCCGCGTCGAGGTGGAGCGCGCCAAGGCGACGCTCCAGCGCGCCGAGGCCTCCCGGCTCCGGGCCAGCCAGCAGGCGGACCGGCAGAAGGAATTGCGCAACCGCAAGGTGACCAGCGCCCAGGCCCTCGAAACCGCCACCGCAGAGCTTGCGCAGGCCAATGCCGACGTGGCCCTGGCACGTGCCGGTCTCGACGCGGCCGAGCTGAACCTGCAATTCTCCGAGGTTCGCGCGCCGATCACCGGACGCATCGGACGGGCGCTGCTTACCGAGGGTGCGCTGGTCGATCCCTCCCGCGGCGTGCTGGCGACAATCCAGCAGCTCGACCCGGTCTATGCGGACTTCACCCAGTCGGCCAACCAGTTGCTGCGCCTGCGCCGCGCGCTTGATGTCGGCGGGCCGAACGGGCCGAAGTCGGGCGAAGCCTCGGTCCGCCTGTTGCTCGACGACGGCGAGGAATATCCGCATCCCGGCCGCCTGCTGTTCTCCGAGGCCGCTGTCGACGCGACCACCGGCCAGATCACCCTGCGCGGCGAGTTTCCCAACGCGAACGGCGACCTTCTGCCGGGCATGTATGTGCGCGTGCTGCTCGAACAGGGCAAGGAAGAGAACGCCATCGCCGTGCCGCAGCAGGCCGTGCAGCGCAATGCCGGTGGCCAGGCCCAGGTCTATCTGGTCGGCGCCGACGATAAGGCGGAGCTGCGTCCGGTCGAAACGGGCCGCGTCGTCGGCTCGCGCTGGGTCATCACAAGCGGAATCGAACCCGGCGACAAGGTGATCGTCGAGGGCTTCCAGAAGCTGCGCCCCGGCGCGCCGCTCGCCGCCACCCCCTGGGTTGCCGAGGCCAAGACCGCGGAACTCTCCGCCAACCAGGGTCAGGACCCATCAAATTGACGAAAATGGCGTTCGATATGACAAGAGATGCCAGGAAAAGCTCGAAGAGCGGGGTTGGCGCCCCGGTGGAGAGCTTTGACGCGGCAGATCGCCGTCAGATCGAACGTCCTTCGGATCGGGCGGATTTGCACGGGCGCCAGCGTCGCAAACCCTTGAAAGGCATTGGCCTTCCTTCGGTCTTGCTCCTCGTCGCCGCGCAAATTCGCTCCGACCGGTTCCGCCAATTTAATAGGTCCAGACCCTAGAACCCCGGAAGGCTCCCGCCCGCGTTCGCGTGGCCCGAGCCTTTCGCCACGACACAAAGGACCGGATGACGGCGCCACCGCGCCGCCTCCCCTCCCGGTCCAGCAGGATATGATCGCATGCCGTCCTTTTTCATCGACCGGCCGGTCTTTGCCTGGGTCATCGCCATCTTCATCACGCTCGCCGGCGTGATCGCGATCCCCTTCATGCCGGTTGCCCAGTACCCGACCGTCGCCCCGCCGCAGATTTCCGTGCAGACCAACTATCCGGGCGTCTCGCCCGAGGACGCCTATCTGAGCGTCACCCGGCCGATCGAGGAGGAGCTCAACGGCGTCGACGGGCTGATCTATTTCGAGTCGACCTCGGAAAGCTCGGGACGGATCGCGATCACCGCGACCTTCGCGCCCGGCACCGAGATATCGCAGGCCGCCGTCGACGTGCAGAACTCGATCCGCCGTGTCGAGCCGCGCCTGCCGCGCACCGTCACCCAGCAGGGCATCCGCATCGAGCAGGCCGGCGCCGGCTTCCTCATGGTCGTCTCCGTCACTTCCACCGACGGGTCGCTCGACGTGGTCGATCTCGGCGACTACCTGAGCCGGAACGTGCTCGGCGAGATCCGCCGCATCGACGGCGTCGGCAGCGCCCAGATGTTCGCCACCCAGCGCTCGATGCGCGTCTGGATGGACCCGGACAAGATGCTCGGTCTCAACCTGACGGCCAGCGACGTGATCGCCGCGATCCAGGCGCAGAACGCGCAGGTCGCGGCCGGACGCATCGGCGCCCAGCCCAATCCGGTCACCCAGCAGATTTCCGCGACCGTTCTGGTCAAGGGCCAGCTGACCTCGGCCGAGGAGTTCGGCTCCGTCGTGCTGCGCGCCAATCCGGACGGCTCGACCGTGCGACTTTCCGACGTCGCCCGTGTCGAGATCGGCGGCGAGAGCTACAATTTCTCCACCCGCCTGAACGGCCAGCCGAGCGCGGCCATCGGCGTGCAGCTGTCCTCCACCGGCAACGCGCTGGCAACGTCGGAGGCCGTGCGCGCGAAGATGGAGGAACTGGGCCGGTTCTTCCCCGAAGGCATCGCCTACGAAATCCCCTACGACACCTCCCCCTTCGTCGAGGCCTCGATCGAAAAGGTCATCCACACGCTGCTCGAGGCCGTCGGCCTCGTCTTCGTGGTGATGTTCCTGTTCCTGCAGAGTTTCCGTTACACGGTCATTCCCACGCTGGTCGTGCCTGTCGCGCTGCTCGGCACCTGCGCGGTGATGCTCGCCGCCGGCTTCTCGATCAACGTTCTGACCATGTTCGCCATGGTGCTCGCCATCGGCATTCTCGTCGATGACGCCATCGTGGTGGTCGAGAATGTCGAGCGCATCATGGCCGAGGAAGGCCTGTCGCCCCGCGCCGCCACCCGCAAGGCGATGTCGCAGATTTCCGGCGCCATCATCGGCATCACGCTCGTCCTGACCGCCGTCTTCATTCCGATGGCCTTCTTCCCCGGCGCCGTCGGCATCATCTACCAGCAGTTCAGCCTGACCATGGTCGTGTCGATCCTGTTCTCCGGCTTTCTTGCACTGTCCTTCACGCCGGCGCTCTGCGCCAGCATGCTGAAGCCGATCCCGAAGGGGCATCACGAGAAGAAGGGCTTCTTCGGCTGGTTCAATCGCGGCTTCAACCGCACGACGAAGGGCTACAGTTCCACCGTCGGCTGGCTGTCGCGCCGCGCAGGACGGATGATGATCATCTATCTCGCCCTGCTCGTCGGGCTCGGCTGGGCGTTCACCCGGCTGCCCTCCTCCTTCCTTCCGAACGAGGACCAGGGCTTCCTGCTCGTCAACATCCAGGCCCCGCCGGAAGCCAGCGCCAACCGGACGCTGGAGGTGATCCAGCATGTCGAGGAGATCTTCGGCAAGGAAAGCGCCGTCTCGCGCATCGTCGGCATCCTCGGCTTCTCCTTCTCCGGCACCGGCCAGAATGCCGGCCTTGCCTTCGTCACGCTGAAGGACTGGTCCGAACGCGGACCGCAGGATTCGGCCGCCGCCATCGCCGGACGCGGCAACGGCCAGCTGTTCGGGCTGAAGGACGCCATTTCCTTTGCCCTGTCGCCGCCGGCGATCCAGGGCCTGGGCACCTCGAACGGCTTCTCCTTCCGCCTGCAGGACCGCGGCGGACGAGGCACAGAGGCGCTTGGCGCCGCCCGCGACCAGCTGATGGGTGCGGCCGGCCAGAGCCCGGTCATCGCCGGCCTGCGCATCGACGGCCTGCCCGACGCGGCGCAGGTCAATCTGGAGATCGACCGCGAGAAGGCCAATGCGTTCGGCGTCGCCTTCGCCGACATCAACGCCACCATCTCGGCGCATCTGGGCTCGAGCTATGTCAACGACTTCCCCAATTCCGGGCGCATGCAACGGGTCACCGTGCAGGCCGGCGAGAACGCCCGGATGCAGACCGACGACCTGCTGAAACTGACGGTGCGCAACGCCAATGGCGGCATGGTGCCCTTGTCGGCCTTCGCCACCGTCAGCTGGGTCAAGGGTCCCTCGCAGATCGTCGGCTACAACGGCTATCCCTCGATCCGCATCTCCGGTCAGGCCGCCCCCGGCTATTCCTCCGGCGAGGCGATCGCCGAAATGGAGCGCATCGCCGCCTCTCTCCCCGCCGGTTTCGGCTACGAGTGGACCGGCCAGTCGCTGCAGGAGATCCAGTCCGGTTCACAGGCGCCGTTCCTGATCGGTCTGAGCATCCTGTTCGTCTTCCTGCTGCTCGCCGCGCTTTATGAAAGCTGGTCGATCCCCTTCGCCGTGATGCTGGTGGTGCCGCTCGGCGTCATCGGTTCGGTGATCGCGGTGACCTGGCGCGGCATGCCCAACGACGTCTACTTCACCGTCGGCCTGATCGCCATCGTCGGACTGTCCGCCAAGAACGCGATCCTCATCATCGAGTTCGCCAAGGACCTGATGGCGGAAGGGCGCACGATGTTCGAGGCAACGGTCGAGGCGGCGCATCTGCGCTTCCGGCCGATTCTGATGACGTCACTCGCCTTCACCCTCGGCGTGACGCCGCTGGCGGTGGCCACCGGCGCCAGTGCCGGCAGCCAGAACGCCATCGGCACCGGCGTGCTCGGCGGCATGATCTCGGGCACCGTGCTCGCGATCTTCTTCGTGCCGGTCTTCTACGTCTTCGTCATGCGTCTGTTCGTCCGGATCCCGGTCGACGGCAAGCTGAAGCCGCGTATCGACGAAGACGCAGCGGCACCGAAGGCGCCGGCGGAGTAGTCGGCGCTCCCCGGCGGAGGCATGCACAGAAAGACGGGGCTCGGGCGTCGGCAGCGATCTATGGCGATGCAGGATCGGCCGTGACCGGCGCCCCCTCGCCGAGGTCGCGCAGCCACACCGCAGCGGCAAGGTCGCCGCTGACATTGACCACGGTGCGGCACATGTCGAGCAGCCGGTCGACACCCAGGATGATCACCATCCCGTCGGCGGGAATGCCGGCGCTGGCGGCGACGCTGAGCAGGATGGCGATGCTGACGCCGGGCGTGCCCGGCGCGCCGATGGAAGAGGCGACCAGCGTCGTCGTCACCACCGCGACCTGAGCGCCGGTCAGTTCCACGCCGGCCAGTTGCGCCATGAACAGGATCGCCACCGCCTGGTAAAGCGCCGTGCCGGCCATGTTCATCGTCGCGCCCAGCGGCACCACGAGACTGGCAATTTCTTCCGGCACGCCAAGGCGACGCGCCGTCTGGATTGTCACGGGCATCACCGCCGAGGAACTGGAGGTCGAGAAGGCCAGCAGCAGGTTGCCGCCAGCCGCCTCCAGGAAGCGCCACGGCGCAATCCCGCCGGCCAGCCCCGCAACCGCCAGATAGAGCACAAGCAGCAAGGCGAGACCGGCCAGCACCACCCCGACATAGCCGGAGATGCCGACCAGCGTATCGGGACCGACCCGGATCACCAGCTGCGCCATCAGCCCGAACACGGCAAAAGGGGCGAGGAACATCGCCCATTTGACGATGTTCATGGAGATCGACAGCAGCGCCTCCATCAGTTGCAGGAAAGGCTCCGCCCGCGCCCGGTCGACCTGGGTGACCGAGATGCCGACCAGCAGCGCCAGGACCACCACCGCCAGCATGTCGCCCTGGACGATCGAGGCGGTCGGGTTCTGTGGCAGGATGTTGACGATCAGGTCGGGCAGCGTCGTGGCGGACGGCGCCTCGGCCGCCTGCACCGCCACGTCCGCACCGTCCCCGAGGGGCCCATGGTGCACGGGCTCGGCCGGGCGGAAACCGGCGAGACCGGCGCCCGGCTGCAGCCATTGCGCCAGCGCGACGCCGGCCAGGGCCGCCGCCGTCGTGGTCGCCAGGATGAAGCCGGCCAGTCGCAGTCCGACCCGCCGCAGCGTGCCGCCGCTGCCCGCGCCGGCGAGCCCGCCGACGATCGAGGAGAAGATCAGCGGCACCAGCACCATGGCGATCAACGCCAGGAAGATGCGGCCCGGCAGCGCCAGCCACAGGCCGATCGCCTCCGCCCTGTCGGGCGGCACCAGTCCGGCGCTTTCGCCGAGCATCAGGCCGAGGCCGAAACCGAGTGCCATGCCAACCATGACCTGCGCCCATAGTCGCGAGGTGATCCACACCCTCAGCTTGAAGCGCTGACCCGAAAGATGTCCCGTTCCCCGAAGATGGTCTGCCTCGACCTCCGTCGGTCCTCCGGCACGCATTTCGGTCATTCCACCCCCTTCCGAGCTCCCCGCCGCTTCCGTCTGGCCAGTCTTTCGTACCCGCCACAATAGCGCAGGCCGCTCCGGCGGGGACAAGTCGGGAAACCCCGCAGTCGCCGACCCGGGGACAAGATTTCGTGGCCCCGAGGATAGCTCCGGCGGCGACCTCCGCCAGAGCGCCGGGAGACCGCCGGGAGGCACATCCGGCATGACGCCTCGCGCCGTGCAATTTCGAAAAAAAATGAATCAATTTCTCGAAAATCCGGCGCAGAAATTGTCCGAACCTGTCCAAGTTCCGGCTTTGCCGGCACTCCCGGCACACGGTTCATTCGCTCACGCGTTTGGCCGCGTTCCCCCTCGGACGGGCTTCAAAACCGCTTCCTGTCCGCCAAGGACCGCGTTAGCGTGTCCACCGGTCGGGCCGGCTCCTGAAACACCATGCGGCCCGCTCCGGGAGAGAAACATGAGCGCTGAACTGTGGTTCGTCTTTGTCCTCGCAGCCCTTGCCCTGTCCCTCACGCCGGGGCCGAACGGCCTGCTTTGCCTCGATCACGGCGTTCGCTACGGACTTTCCCGCAGCACCTACACCGCGCTCGGCGCGGTCGCCGGAATGAGCCTTTTGATCGGCGCCTCGCTCGCGGGCCTCGGCGCCGTCATGCAGGCTTCGGAGCTGCTTTTCACACTGGTCAAATGGGCAGGTGCGGCCTATCTCGTCTGGCTCGGCATCCGGCTCTGGCGGGCACCGGGCTTTTCCGCTGCCACCGTCGAAGGTGCCATGGCGGCCGCCCGTCCGATTTCCCGGCGCCGCGCCTTCGCGCAAGGCCTCCTGGTCGCCGTTTCCAATCCCAAAGCGCTGATTTTCTTTGCAACTTTCCTGCCGCAGTTCATGCAGCCGGGCCAGTCCCTGTGGTTGCAGTTCGTCATTTTCGCCGGCACCTACGGGGCCATCGAATTCGCCTATGAAGTGATGCTGGCCGGGGCAGCCGGAAGGCTCGCGCCCTGGCTGGAGCGCTGGGGCCGGGTCTTCAACCGGATCACCGGCAGCGCCTTTGTCGGGGTCGGGGCGATGGTCGCCGCGACGCAGCGCTAGGCACTGTTTTGCTGTTCACCCGGCCGACTTCAGTGGCGACGTGACCTCCACGAGGCCTTCCACGGCAGGCACGGTGCTCTCGGCGGGGCGGCCGACCAGATAACCTTGAGCTTCCGAACAGCCTTCCTGCTCGAGAAACGCCAGTTGTGCCCGCGTCTCGACGCCTTCGGCAAGGACGGGAATGTGCAGGCTGTCGCCCAGCGCCAGAACAGCCCGGATCATCGCGCAGGCCTGAGGTCCCTTGTCGAGATCGTCCATGAACGACTTGTCGAGTTTGATCTTGTCGAACGGAAAGGCTCGAAGCGTCGAGAGAGACGAATAGCCGGTGCCAAAGTCGTCCATGGCAATCGACACGCCCAACGCCTTGATCCGCCTGAGAATATGAAGCGTTCGCTCCGTGTCGTGGATCAGCGACGTTTCGGTGATCTCGATCTCGAGCCGGCGCGGCGGCAGACCGCTTTCAAGCAGAATTTCATGGATGGTGTCGGGCAGTTCGGTGTTGCCGAGCTGCAGCGCGGACATGTTGACCGCAATCTTGTAGGGCTGCGTCCAGGACGCCGCCTCCAGACAGGCGGCGCGCAGGACCCATTCCCCGATCGGCAGGATGAGACCTGTATCCTCGGCCACGGGAATGAACTGCATCGGCGGGACCACGCCGCGACCGGGGTGCCGCCAGCGCAGCAGGGCTTCGTAGCCGATCACCTCGCCGGTGTAGATCGAGATCTGCGGCTGGAACACCAGGAAGAACTGTTTCTCGTTCAGCGCCGTGCGCAACTGCAACGCCATCGCCCGCCGCTCGCGAACGCGCTCGTCCATCTCCTCCTCGTAGAAGCAGATCACCTCCGCGTGCGATCCCTTGGCCCGGTACATGGCAAGATCGGCGTTGTTCATCAGCATCGCCGGGCTCGCCGCGTCGTCGGGATAGAGCGAAATGCCGATGGACGCGCCACAAGTCAGGTCGGCATGCTCATAGGCAACAGTGGCGAACAGCTCGCGTTCCAGCCGCGAGGCAAGGCACAGGGCCTGCTCACGGTCGGTGACCACGGCGGCGGCGACAAACTCGTCGCCACCCAGCCGCGCGACGAACGCGTCCTTGCCGACGGCGGCGCGCATTCTCTCGGCCAGGACGCGCAGGACGTGATCGCCCGCCGCATGGCCATGCACGTCATTCACCTCCTTGAAGCGATCGAGGTCGATCGCGAACAGCGCGATCCCGGCACTGGCCGGACGCGTCTCGATCAGGCTGTCGAGATGCTCGAGGAAGGAAGAGCGATTGGGCAGGCCAGTCAGATTGTCGAAGCTGGCGAGATAGGTGATCTTCTCTTCCTGCGCGAGCCGCTGGCGCAGATCCCGCACAGAATAGTAGCGGGTGCCAAGCTCGGTCTTGTCATCCCGGTCGTCGCGGGCGGCGACCTCGACCGGCACATCAGTCCCGGCGGAGGTGAAGAGCGTCGCCCGCACCAACTGGTCGACCGATGACGGCCCGCGGGGCACCAGATCCGCAAAGGCCCGGCCGATGATGCTTTCACGCTCCTCGCCGAACAGCAGCGCGAAGGCTTCGTTGCAATCGACGATCCGTCCGGCTGTCTCGATGACAATGCCGTCGACGGAGCTTTCCAGTATCTGCTTGGCGCGCGCCTTCGAGCGCAGCGACGCCTGCCGGTCCAGCAAGTGGCTGGCAAGGCCTGTGCCGAGCACCAGCAGACCGACGCCCGCCACCGCGACCGCCAGGGCGCCATAGGCATCGTCGCTGGTCAGGGCTCCCGGCTCGGGGGTCGCGGGCAGGATGCCGACCGCCGCCATGCCGGTGAAGTGAAGGGCGACGATCGAGGCGGTAAGCGTGGCTGCGCCGAGTATTTCGCGTGTCTGGAGACTGCCGAAGCGGGTCGCGGCGACGAAGGCGGCGCCTGCAAGAACCAGCGACAGCACGACCGAGACGGTAACATAGACCGTGTCCCAGAGGATGACGCCGTCAATGCTGAAGGCAGCCATTCCGGTGTAATGCATCGCCGCGACGCCGAGGCCGAACAGGGCGCCGCCCGTCTCGCTGGCAAAACGCCACCGGCCGGAAGCAACCGCCAGGCTCGCCGCAGCGGAAACAACCGCCACCATCAGCGACAGGCCTGTCAGCATCGGATCGTAGGAGACCGGGACACCGGGCCGATAGGCCAGCATTGCAACGAAATGGGTGCACCAGATCGTCGACCCGGCCGCAACCGCGCCAAGGAAGACCCAGAAAGGTCTTGCTTCCCGCTCGGCCGCCTGCGTGCGCAGCAAAAGACGCATGGTGATCCACGAGCCCAGCACGCATATCGCTGCCGCCAGCGCGACAAGACGGAGATCGTGCTCGGTGAAAAGGCAGACGAAGAAACGCATGATGGCATCCTTGAACAGCTGTGCCGGACCATTGCGAAAAATCCCTTCAGCTTCCTTAACTTGCCCTCCATTCTCATCTTTTCGGGCTGGCTGTTTTCTCGGACCTGTTCTCAGGCGTCGGCACCTCACGAACCCGGAGGCATCTCGACCGCAGGAAGGGCCAGCCTGACCGATGCCGCAACGGGCGGCGGCGACCGTTCCCGTTGAGCATCGGCAGCCGAGCCGATGGCCGCAACGCTCTCGGATTTCGGATCGAAGGCGCCGTCCGGGTGGGCGGCGGCAGGCGCCCGGCCGGGCAAGGCACCGCGACGCCGGGTTTTCCCGCCGATCATCACGGCAACGGGCTTCAGGATCGCGGCGAGCACCCTTTTGAAGGCCAGGGCACGAAGCAGATGCGCACGCTCGATGGCTCCGGACCGGACAATTTCAGGCGGGACGCCAAGCTCAAGGGACCACATTGCATTCTCCGCGTGGTGTGTGTCATTGCCCGACCTGACCTGTTTGCGCTGGACTTCACAAACGACTGTTCGTTATCTTACGAACAACAAAACCTTGTGCGAGCCGGAATGAGCACGCTTCCCTTGAATGCCCTTCGTTTCTTCGAGGCCGCCGCAAGACGGCTCAGCTTCGCGGAGGCCGCGGAGGAACTGAACGTGACGCCCGCCGCGGTCTCTCGCCAGATCCGCCTGCTCGAGACGCAACTCGGCGTCCGGCTCTTTCGCCGCCTGACGCGCGCCGTGGCCCTGACGCCGGAGGGAGCCGCGGCCCTGCCGCTGCTCACGGAGGGCTTCGCCCGTCTGCAGGACGGGGTGGAACGGATGCGTGTGACCGGGACGGGTGGAGTGCTTTCGGTCAGCGTCGCCCCGTCCCTCGCGCAACGCTGGCTCGCTCAACGCCTTGGCCGTTTCATGGAGCGGCACCCTGACATCGAGCTCGTCATCGACGCGACCGAGCGCGTTTCGAATTTCGGCGCCGACCGGGTGGATATCGGTTTGCGGTTCGGTGCCCAGCCCGATCCGCGGTTGCGTGCAATCGCGCTGTTCGAAGATCCGATCTTCCCGGTTTGCGCACCGGCCCTCGCGGCACGGCTCGGCCCCTCGCCATGCGCCGCCGATCTCCTCGCCCATCCGCTGCTGCATGTCCACAGGGACGGCATGATCGCCAAGCTGCCGCGATGGGCGGACTGGCTGAGCGCTGCCGGTCTCGGCCCCGTTCCATCTGGCGGAGCCCGGTTCACGCAGCTCACACTCGCCATCGAGGCGGCAATCGCTGGGCACGGGATAGCCCTCGCCAGTCATGCCCTCGTCAGCGACGACCTCGCCGCCGGGCGGCTGGTACGACCGCTGAACGCGGCCGATGTCGAGGCTGGCGCCTTGCGTTACTGGATCGTTTATCCGCCCGAGAGTGCCGCGAACCCGCGACTTCGGGCGTTCCGCGACTGGGTGCAGGGCGAAGCTCGAACAACAGGAGAAACGGATGACCGCGACTGAAAGCCCGATGACATCCTGCTGCGGCCAGACGCGTTGCGATTGCAACCCGTCAACGGCCCCGACGCCCCTTGCCGTCGACGACAGGGACCTTGCCGCGCTCTGCAAGGCCCTCGCGCACCCTGCACGGATCGCCATCCTTCGCCGCCTGCTTGCCGCCGACACATGCGTGTTCGGCACGCTCGCCGACCTGGTTCCGCTGGCCCCCTCCACCGTCGCACAGCATCTGGCACAGTTGCGCGCCGCCGGTCTGGTTCGGCAATGGGATGACGGGGCCCACAGCTGCTATTGCGTGGAAACCGAGCGGCTCTCCGCCCTTCGCTCGATGATCGAGAAACTCTGACCGGCAGACTTGACGCCGGCTTGCGACAGATCTATTCGTAAAAACACGAAAAGAGAACGGGGCGCCCTGAGCGCCCTTTTTCACCACCTTTTATTCGTAATATTACGAATTGGAGACGCGCATGAGTGAGCATCTGGATCTTCCCGCTGTCGGCAGCGACGCTCCCCTGGCAATCGTCGGCGCCGGACCGGTCGGACTTGCAGCCGCCGCCTGGGCTGCCGAAAGGGACATGCCCTTCCGCGTCCTGGAAGCCGGACCGACGCCGGGGGCGAATGTCCGCGACTGGGGCCATGTCCGGCTCTTCACACCCTGGCGGCATCTCATCGACGGCGCGGCCCTGCGCCGGCTCGGGACGCAAGGTTGGGCCGCCCCCCGGCTCGACGACTTTCCCACCGGGCTGGAATTTGCGGATCGCTGGATCGAGCCGCTGGCCAAGAGCTTCGGTCCGGCAATCGAAACCCGCACGGAAGTTCTCGCGATCGAGCGGCCGGACGGGTCGGATGCACCGTTCCGCCTCACGGTTCGCCATGCGGGCGGTATCGGGACGGTTTCGGCAGGTGCGGTTCTCGACGCATCGGGAACCTGGCGGACGCCGAATTTTCTTGGAGACGATGGTCCCGTCGCCGGAGAGGACGGCGCTCCCGTCCACTACGGCGTGCCGGACGTGCTGGGCAGGGATCGCGCCACCCATGCGGGACGGCGCGTGCTGGTGGTCGGCGCGGGCCACTCTGCCGCCAATGTTCTCATGGACCTCGCCCGGCTCGCCGACGAGGCACCCGGCACGGAAATCACCTGGGCCGTGCGCGGCGGCTCGCCCGTGCGCCTCTTCGGCGGCGGCGCGGCGGATCAGCTTCCGGCGCGCGGGGCGCTCGGCGCTTCGGTTCGTGATCTGGTGGATTCCGGGCGCGTCACGCTGCACATGGGCGTTCGCGTCGACATCGTCAGCACGACCCGTTCCGGCACCCTCGTCACAGCCAGGGATGGTCGCGAGATCGGCCCCTTCGATGCGATCGTCGCCGCCACCGGACAGCGGCCCGATCTTTCGATCACACGCGGGCTCTCGCTCGATCTCGATCCGCTGATCATCGCCCCGCGCCGGCTCGCCCCGATGATCGACCCGCGCATCCATTCCTGCGGGACGGTGCCTCCGCACGGCCATGCCGTTCTTGGCCATCCCGAGAAGGGCTACTACGCAGTCGGCGCGAAAAGCTACGGAACGGCTCCGACCTTCCTGATGGCAACCGGCTACGAACAGGCGCGCTCGATCATCGCCGCGCTTGCGGGCGATCTGGTCGCTGCGAACGACGTGCGCCTTGTGCTTCCCGAGACCGGTGTCTGTTCCGGTGGAGGCGACGGCCAGAGCTGCTGCGGCGGCGCATCCAGCACCGAGAGCGACTGCTGCGCACTCGACACGGCGGCCAAGCGCGGCGGCGCCTCCGGCTGCGGTTGCCGGGCGGCATGATCATGGCACCGGCCAAAGGGGAACAGCCATCCCGGCGGCAACGAAGCGGAAGCCCCGTCATTGCTTCCCTTTACGGTCCCCGGAAAGCCGGTCGGCCGCTGCCGTGAGGCCTGCCCTCCCCAAAGCCGGCTGATCACGGGTTCCGGGCCCCCTTCCCGCGCGGCGTCACGGCGGAGACCATCCGCCGCCGCGCGGTATGTCCCGGCAGGACGTGCTACCCGCCCGGACCGAGCAGGCAGAGAACCTCGGAGCAGTTCTCGATGCGCCCCTCGCAGCAATCGGCCAGAAGGAAACGGACCAGATCGCTGATCGCCGTCAGGTTCGCCGCATAGTGGATTTCGCGCTGGTGCCGGGTCGCGGTCAGGATGCCGGCGCGCTTCAGGATGCCCAGGTGCCCGGACAGGGTCGAGGGCACGATGCCGAGGCGCCGAGATATCTCGAGAGCCGGGAGCCCGTCCGGGCCGACCCGTATCAACAGCCGAAACACTGCGATCCGCGAGGGCTGGGCGAGTGCCGCGAAGGCCTCGATGGCGGTTTCCTGATCCATGTTTCGTCGATGCCCGAATTATCGAAGCTTGACAAGTCCCCGCGCGGTGAATTAGCTCCGACCATAATTCGGCGATCACCGAATTGACTCTTGTCTTGCCGGCTGCGGAGCGTGCGAACGGCCCTCCCGGGCGGTGGCAGATATTGGGCAAAAACAGCGCCTCCCTGGCGCATCCGCCAGGACCCGGGAAGAGGACTTTCGAGAATGACCGATACGACGAGTGCAGACGAAGGGGCAATGGGCGCGTTCGAGCGGTATCTGACCGTGTGGGTCGCCCTTGCCATGATCGCCGGGATCGGGATCGGCTCGGTCGCACCGGGGCTGGTGTCCGCAATCGCCAGCGCCGAGGTCGCCTCGATCAACCTTGTCGTCGCGGTTCTGATCTGGGCGATGGTCTACCCGATGATGGTCAGCGTCGATTTCGGCGCGGTGGCCGGTGTCGCCCGGCAACCCAAGGGCCTGATCGTCACGCTGGCGGTGAACTGGCTGATCAAGCCGTTCACCATGGCGTTTCTCGCCGTCCTGTTCTTCGAGCACGTTTTCGCGCCATTCATCGCCCCCGAGGATGCCGCGCAATACATCGCCGGGCTGATCCTGCTGGGAGCCGCGCCCTGCACCGCCATGGTCTTCGTCTGGTCGCAACTCACGCGCGGCGATGCGACCTACACGCTGGTTCAGGTGTCGGTGAATGACCTGGTCATGGTGGTTGCCTTCGCCCCGATCGTGGCCCTGCTTCTGGGTGTCACCGACATCTCGGTCCCCTGGGAAACGCTGGTACTTGCCACCATTCTCTATGTCGTCCTGCCGCTGCTGGCGGGTCTGGCGACCCGCCGCGCGCTGCGCAGGCCCGACCGGATCGAAGCCTTCACCGCCCAGGTCAAGCCGTGGTCGGTTGTCGGGCTGATCGCCACGGTGGCGATCCTGTTCGGCCTGCAGGGCGAGGTGATCCTGCAGCGACCCTTCCTGATCGCGCTGATCGCGGTGCCGATCCTCGTTCAGTCCTATGGCATCTTCGCGTTGGCCTATGGCGCGGCCTACATTCTGCGCGTGCCGCACAGGATCGCGGCGCCCTGCGCCATGATCGGCACCTCGAACTTCTTCGAACTCGCCGTGGCCGTTGCCATCAGCCTGTTCGGACTGAACTCCGGCGCCGCGCTGGCGACGGTGGTGGGCGTCCTGGTGGAGGTGCCGGTGATGCTGTCGCTGGTCGCCTTCGCGAACCGGACCCGCGCCCGGTTCCCGGATCCTTCAGCGTGACGGCTCTCGACCGGCGAAACAATCCCATGAAGACCGGCTGAAGCAGCGGTCTTCATGTTCTCTGGCGGCCACGCACCGAGGGCACTCAAGGGCGCGCAGGGCGACGCCCTCGCCTCCCTGCCAGGCATGCACGCTTTGCAATCTGTCGAAGACCCGGAAACCGGCGGGCCGAAGCCGGCGAAAACGAGGACGACACCCGGGCCATGGTCCCGCAAGATGACCGAACCGGCCCGATGGCGTCGCGTCTCACGGCAAGCAAAACTCCCGAAGCGGACTTTCACACCCGACGCGGCGACGGTTCGGCCGGATACCGAAGCTTCAACTAGCGTCTCAATCGCCATAGCTGATAGAGCGAGAAACAAGACGTCAGTACAGCCAAGGGCAGCCAGATCAGTCTTGACTGCTCCGAATACACCACCCCAGCATCGCTGTCGAAGCACACGCCCAGTTCATCAAAACAATCAAGCCATTTAAAATAGAACGAATAACAAGCAAACCAGAAGATGGCAGACAGTCCCAGCGATACCAGAAAAATAAGTTTCCTCAGAGCCGCTTCCATTTCACGAATATATCTCTGACGCCTGAAAACTCAATGTCTGAAAAGTCCTTGCGGCCGCCCTCTCTCGCATCGACTGCGTATGTCTGTTCGGCTGCGGGCGCCGGCAACACCGAACGGAAACAACGGCCATTCTTGCCAGACAGCGACGGGCAGCACAAAGCCATTGCATGCGGCGGCCGGTGGAGATTTGGGGGAGACAGTTCGAACCCGCAGGGCTCGCGAGGCAAAAAGCCGTCCGAGCTCATGCGAGGCTCCGACCGGAGCGAAGCCCGAAGGGCGACAGCGCAAAGTCAGAGAATGGCGGAGAGAGAGGGATTCGAACCCTCGGAACGCTTGCGCGCTCAACGGTTTTCGAGACCGCCCCGTTCAACCACTCCGGCACCTCTCCGCATTGACGAGATGTCGTGGTCTCAAAGTGCGACGGTACATATCGAAGTGCGGCGCGCCGCACAAGGGGCGGATTGCGATTTTCCTCGCCGTTTTTTCAATGCCTGCCGAGCGTTGTGCATGCGGCGGCGTGACGGGCGGGCCGGGTGCCGCTGCGCCCCCGTCCCGGCGGGCTGGCGCGCGCCGCCAAAGGAGGCTGCCCGGATAGCGGCACAAAAGCGCCGGGAACCGCACGCGCAAGCGTTGACTTTGGCCTCCCGATCCGTATATTCGCGCTGCTTCGCAAAGGGACCGAAAGTGTCCCTCCCCGTTGCCCGAGGCATTCCGCCGATCCCCGCAACCCTCAACAGCCGTCCCGACAAGGACGCGCGTACGGTTTCGAATTCGGCAGGCCGGACCGGTTGTTCCCGATGAGGAGACACCGACGGCTTACTCAAGTTCCCGCCCCGGCATGTTGCCGGCCAGCAAGGGACGCCACAGGGTGCGGCTGCAAGCCGTCCGGGCCACGCCGGTCCGGGTCGTGTCAAAAACGAAAAGAAGGACGTGCGAGACATGTTCGCAGTGATCAAGACGGGCGGCAAGCAGTACCGCGTCGCCCAGGACGATCTGATCAAGATCGAGAAGCTGACGGCCGAGCCGGGCGAGACCGTGACCTTCGACGAGGTGCTGATGGTCGGCGGCGAGACCGCGACCGCGATCGGTTCCCCGGTCGTCGACGGCGCCAGCGTCGTGGCCGAGGTCGTGGACCAGGGCCGCAACCGCAAGATCATCATTTTCAAGAAGCGCCGCCGGCAGAACTCGCGCCGTCGCAACGGCCACCGCCAGAGCTTCACCCTCGTCAAGATCACCGATATCCTGACGGGTGGCGCCAAGGCCGCTCCGAAGAAGAAGGCTGCTGCGCCGAAGGCCGAGAAGGCTGAAGACGCCGGCGCCGAGAGCGAGCTGCCGGTGCTGTTCACCGCTCCGGAAGGACCGGCCGACGATCTGAAGAAGATCTCCGGCGTCGGCCCCGTGCTGGAGAAGAAGCTGAACGCGCTGGGCATCACGACCTACGCACAGGTCGCGGCCTTCACCGCGGAAGACATCGCCCGCGTCGATGACGCCCTTTCCTTCAAGGGCCGTATCGAGCGCGACAACTGGGTCCAGCAGGCGAGCGAGCTGGCCGGCAACTAAGCCGCCGTTCAACGCTAACGCTAAGGTTTCGACGAGGAGTTTCGTCATGGCACATAAAAAGGCAGGTGGCTCGTCCCGTAACGGCCGCGATTCCGCGGGCCGACGTCTGGGCATCAAGAAGTTCGGCGGCGAGGCAGTCGTTCCGGGCAATATCATCGCGCGCCAGCGCGGCACGAAGTGGCATCCGGGCACGGGTGTTGGCATGGGCAAGGATCACACGATCTTCGCCATGGTCGAGGGCACGGTGACCTTCGAGAACAAGGCCAACAAACGCACGTTTATTACCGTAACGCCACTCGTAGACGCAGCAGAGTAACGCCGACGTGTTTGGTTCCAACCGCCGGCGTCCCATCGACCCGGCGGTTTGAGAAAACCGGCATGATCGCGACAGATCAGGGGAGATGGGCCGCCATCTCCCCTTTTTCTTTGTCGCAACGCCGGAGGACACCATGGTTGCGGATCTGGAAGACAGTCTGGAAGAGGAAAGTCTGGGCGCGGCCGCCCGGCCACAGGACAGCGAAAGGCTCAGGCTCGATGCCCTGCGCCAGGACGATCTCACCGATATCGTCTTCCTCGCCAACAACCGGCGCATCGCGACCATGGTCGCCTCGATGCCGCATCCCTTCACCGTCGCCGACGGGCGCAACCTGATCGCCGCAGCCGCGACGCGCACGGTGAACCGCGCCAAGTTCGCGATCCGCATGCGCTCCACCGGGCGTTTCATCGGCGAGATCGGCTACGGCCAGCTCGACGAGGACGGCCCGATGCATCTGGGCTACTGGATCGGCGAACCGTTCTGGGGTCAGGGATACGCCACCGAGGCGGCGCAGGCGATGATCGACCATGTCTTCTCCACGACGCGGATCGAGCGGCTGACGGGAGCGGCCCGCGTCACCAACCCGGCGTCGCGCCGGGTTCTGGTGAAGTGCGGCTTCCAGTTCGTCGACCAGGGCATGATCGTCTCGCGCGGCGCCGGCGGGCCGGTTTCCGTCGACCGCTTCGCGCTCGACCGCAGCACCTGGTGCGCCCTCAAGCGCTGGGGGCAGATGTCATGTCTCGTCAGCGCCTGAGCGACCATCTCGCCACGCGGCGCCTCGTCCTGCGTCCGCTGCGCCCGGCGGACGCGGATGCGATCGACACGCTGTGCGTCCACGACTTCGAGGTCTTGCGCTGGATGACAAGCCTGCCCTGGCCACCCGAGGACGGGGCGACGGAAGGCTTCATCGCGGCGGCGACGGACCAGGACCCGGTGGGCGGCGAAGCGGCCTTCGCGGTGACACTTGGCGGCGTGCTGATCGGGCTTGTCAGCATCACGGCACCCGGCGACCTTGCCGAGCATCCGGACTGCCCGACGCTCGGCTACTGGATCGGCCGGCCCTTCCAGGGGTTCGGCTATGCCGGCGAGGCGGCCGTCGCCGCACTCGACTGGGCGTTTGCCGCACATGGCTGCGAGGCCGTCGCGGCGCGCGCCTTTGCCGACAATGCCGCCTCGCGCAAGGTGCTGGCGCGGCTCGGCTTTCGCGAGACGGGGCGGACGATGCGCCGGTCGAGGGCTCTTGGCCGCGAGGTGGAGAATGTCGTCCTGCGGCTGGAGCGGAACGAGCGCCAACTCGCGGAGGCAGCACAATGAGCCTGACCGTTCAGACCCCGAGACTGACGCTGCGGCCGCCGACAGGCCGGGACATCGACCGGCTGCTGCTCCTTGCCGGCGACTTCGAGGTGGCACGGATGCTGGAACGGATGCCGCATCCCTATACGCTGTCGGACGGCGAGGCGTGGCTTGCCGGGATCGGTGGCGATCCCGGGCGAGCCGATTTCGCCATCGACGACGGCAGCGGCCTGATCGGCGGGCTGTCGCTTCGCGGATTGGACGAAACGCCAGTGATCGGCTATTGGCTTGGCCGTCCCTATTGGGGCCGGGGCTATATGAGCGAGGCGGTGGCCGCGGCACTCGGCTGGTTGTTCGACAACCATTCCACGTCCGCGGTCGAGGCAAGCGTCATGACGGAAAACACGGCTTCGCTGAAGGTTCTGGCGAAGCTCGGCTTCGCCGATGCCGGCGCAACCGACTGTGTCTCGGCTGCCTGCAACGAGAGCCGGCCGGCACGACGCTGCCTGCTTGACCGCGACACATTTCGCCGTCTTACATCGGCATGACAGGGGCCTGACCGGCATTCCGGCAGGCCAACGGAAAGACAAGACAGATGAAGTTTCTCGACCAGGCCAAGATCTATGTCCGTTCCGGCGACGGCGGTGCCGGCGCGGTTTCGTTCCGCCGCGAGAAATACATCGAGTTCGGCGGGCCGGATGGCGGCGACGGCGGACGCGGCGGCGATGTCTATGTCGAATGCGTCGACGGCCTGAACACCCTGATCGACTTCCGTTTCCACCAGCATTTCAAGGCGAAGACGGGCATGCACGGCATGGGCCGCAACCGCACCGGCGCCAAGGGCGACGACGTGGTGCTGCGCGTGCCGGTGGGTACCGAGATCCTGGAAGACGACAACGAAACGGTGCTTGCCGACATGACGACGGTCGGCGAGCGCCTGCTGCTCATGAAGGGCGGCAATGGCGGCTTCGGCAATGCGCATTTCAAGTCGTCCACCAACCAGGCGCCGCGCCATGCCAATCCGGGCTTGCAAGGCGAAGAGAAGTGGATCTGGCTGCGGCTGAAACTGATCGCCGATGCCGGTCTCGTCGGCCTGCCCAATGCCGGCAAGTCGACCTTCCTCGCCGCCGTATCGGCCGCGCGGCCGAAGATCGCCGACTATCCCTTCACCACGCTGCATCCCAATCTCGGCGTGGTCGAGATCGACGGGCGCGGCTTCGTGATCGCCGACATTCCCGGCCTGATCGAGGGTGCCCATGACGGGGTCGGCCTCGGCGACCGTTTCCTCGGCCATGTGGAACGCACCCGCACGCTGCTGCATCTGGTCGACGGAACCCAGGAAGACCCGGGCGAGGCCTATCGGGTGATACGCGGCGAGCTTGCCGCCTATGGCAACGGGCTCGACGAGAAGCGCGAAGTGGTGGCGCTGTCCAAGGTCGACGCGCTCGATCCGGAGACGCGCGAAGCGCGCGCGGCTGAACTGGAAGCAGCCAGCGGCCAGAAGCCGGTGCTGCTGTCCTCGGCCAGCGGCGAGAATGTCGAGCGGACGCTGCGCATGATCCAGAGGGCGATCGACGGCGACCGCGAGGAAGAGGCGAACATGGTGCCGCATCTTCCCAGCGAGCCATGGCGACCGTGACGGTGCTGCCGGGAACGCGACCCGGGCACCATGCCGCCCCTTTCGTCATCGCGCCCGCTTCGGGCAGGAAGCTCACGGACCCAGACGCACATGTCCACCAGCAAAGAGGCCGCCGTAACGGGTAAGGACGGCACGGCTGCCTCCCTTACAGGCACCTCCCCCGAACACACGCCCCCCTCTGGCAACCGCCTCACCGGCTACCGCCGCGTCGTCGTCAAGATCGGCTCGGCCCTTCTGGTCGAGAACGGCCGGCTGAAACGCGACTGGCTCGACGCGCTCGCCGACGATCTCGCCATGCTGGCCCGCTCCGGCTGCGAGCTGATCGTCGTTTCGTCGGGCGCCATCGCGCTGGGGCGCGGTGTGCTGAAACTGCCGCGCGGCCCCCTGAAACTCGAACAGGCGCAGGCAGCCGCCTCCGTCGGCCAGGTGGCGCTGGCGCAGGCCTATGCGGAAGCGCTCGGCGCGCGCCAGCTGACCGCCGGTCAGGTGCTGCTGACGCTCGGCGACACGGAGGAGCGGCGACGTTATCTCAATGCCCGCGAAACGCTGAACATGCTGCTGAAGCTCGGCGCCGTGCCGATCGTCAACGAGAACGACACGGTGGCGACCTCCGAGATCCGCTATGGCGACAATGACCGCCTGGCAGCCCGCGTCGCGACGATGGCGAGCGCCGATTGCCTGGTGCTGCTCTCCGATGTCGACGGGCTCTACACCGCCCCGCCGGCGACCAATCCGGACGCGGTGTTCCTTCCGCAAGTGCCGGCGATCACTGCCGAGATCGAGGCGATGGCCGGTGCCGCCGGCTCGGAACTTTCGCGCGGCGGCATGCGCACCAAGATCGACGCGGCGAAGATCGCCACCTCCGCCGGCACGACGATGGCGATCGCCAGCGGCAAGCGGCTCAATCCTCTGGCCTATCTGGAAGACGGCGGACGGGCGACATGGTTCCTTGCCCGCTCCACCCCTGCAAGCGCCCGCAAGGCCTGGATCGGCGGACACCTGGAGCCACGCGGGGCACTGGCACTCGATGCCGGCGCGATCCGGGCGGTCGTCGCCGGTCGCAGCCTGCTGCCGGCCGGCGTGCGCCAGGTCGACGGCACCTTCAGCCGGGGCGATGCGGTGCGCATCGTCGGGCCGGACGGACGCGATATCGGCCGCGGCATCGTCGCCTACGACCATCCTGAGGCGCAACTGATCATGGGCCGCAACAGCCGCGAGATCGAGGCCATCCTGGGATATGCCGGACGGGCTGAGATGGTGCATCGCGACGATCTCGTGCTAAGCGGGCAAATGGACGAGACAGGACAGGCCGCGCAGCACGGCACAGCAAGGGGAGTGCGGGACGATGCTTGAACGGGCAACGACCGGAAGCAACGACATCGCGGAGCTGATGCTGGATATGGGCGCGAGGGCGCGCAAGGCCGCGCGCAGGCTTGCCACGCTCGACGCAGGTGCCAAGAACCGCGCTCTGGTCGCGATGGCCGGCAAGGTGCGCGCGGCTGCGGCCGAAATTCTCGCTGCAAATGCCGAGGACATTGCGGCGATGACGGCGAACGGCCAGACCGCCGCCTATCTCGACCGCGGCACCTTGAGCGAAGAGCGCATCGAAGCGATCGCCGCCGGCATCGAGGCGGTCGCGGCACTCGAGGACCCGATCGGTACGGTGATCGCCGCATGGGACCGGCCCAACGGCCTGAGGATCGAGCGGGTGCGCACGCCGCTCGGCGTCATCGGCGTCATCTACGAAAGCCGCCCCAACGTGACCGCGGATGCAGGTGCGCTGTGCCTCAAGGCCGGCAATGCGGTGATCCTGCGCGGCGGCTCCGACACAATCCGCTCCAACAGGGCGATCCACGCAGCGCTCGCCGCCGGTCTCACTGAAGCCGGACTGCCCGAGGACGCCATCCAGGTCGTGCCGGTGACCGACCGGGCGGCCGTCGGCGAAATGCTGAAAGGGCTCGGCGGCGCGCTCGACGTGATCGTTCCGCGCGGTGGCAAGAGCCTTGTCGACCGCGTGCAGGACGAGGCGCGGGTGCCGGTCTTCGCCCATCTGGAAGGCCTGTGCCACATCGTCATCGACCGCAAGGCCGATCTCGACATGGCGGTTGCAATCGCCGCCAATGCCAAGATGCGACGCACCGGCATCTGCGGCGCGATGGAGACCCTTCTGGTCGACCGGGCGGTGAAAGACACCCATCTGGCGCCGATCTGCACGGCGCTGGTCGCGGCCGGGTGCGAACTGCGCGGCGATGCCGAGGTCTGCGCGGCCATCCCCGAGGCGGTGCCGGCCAGCGAGGAAGACTGGCGCACGGAATATCTCGACAGCATTCTTTCCGTGCGCGTGGTCGACGACCTCGACGCGGCGATCGGACATATCGAGACCTACGGCTCGCATCATACCGACGGCATCATCACCGACGATGCGGAGGCCGCCGCAAGGTTCTTCGCCGAGGTGGATTCGGCCATTCTCACCCACAATGCCTCGACCCAGTTCGCCGATGGCGGCGAGTTCGGCATGGGCGGCGAGATCGGTATCGCGACCGGACGCATGCATGCACGCGGTCCCGTCGGCGTCGAGCAGCTGACCAGCTTCAAATACCGCGTCCACGGTACAGGTCAGGTGCGCCCCTGAATGCGCGCCACCGCGACCGGCCAGCGCGGCGACCCGCGGACGGCGATCCCGCATGCGGAACCGGGCAATGTCATCGGCCTGTTCGGCGGGTCGTTCAATCCGCCGCATTCGGGACACCGGCTCGTCGCCGATGTCGCCCTGTCGCGACTCGGGCTCGACCAGCTCTGGTGGCTGGTGACCCCGGGCAACCCGCTCAAGGATCATTCGCAGCTCGCCCCGCTGGGTGAACGGCTTGATGCCGTCGCAGCCATTGCCCGCCATCCGCGCATGCGGGTAACCGCCCTCGAGGCGCGGCTCGGCACCAGCTACAGCGCCCGCTCGCTCGCCCTGCTGGCGCAAAAGCGTCCGCAATTGCGGTTCATCTGGATCATGGGCGCCGACAATCTTGCCGGATTCCACCGGTGGCAGGACTGGCGCGGGCTGATGGAGAGCATGCCGGTCGCCGTGATCGACCGCCCGGGCGCCACTCTGTCGGCCCTCTGGTCGCCCGCCGCGCAAACATTCGCCAGGTGGCGGATCGACGAGGCAGACGCGGCAATGCTGGCCTCGGCACAGGCGCCGGCATGGACCTTCCTGCATGGTCCCAGGGACCCCTCGTCGTCGACGCGAATCCGGGCCGGAGAGGCCGCCAAACGGATGTCTTGAAAACGCCACCAAGCAGGGCCACTCTATCCTCATGTCAGAAGAGTCGCTTTAGGCAGAGTTCTGGCGTAGAAGGCCGGGTACAGAACACCCGCCGGCCGGCAGGTCCTGTGCCCAATCGGCGCGATCCGCGGATCGACCGACGACGAGACCCGCCCTTCGGGACGCGAACGTCGCGGCGAGGCGGTCGGCAGGACTGACCGGCGCCAGCCCTTTCGGGCGGCCGGGCGAACCGGATGAAAGGCTATCCGTCTGAGCATGATCTTTGACTCCGAGGCAACGGCCGCAGCCGCTCCTCATCCCGCAGCAGGCGGCACGCGTGGGCGTGCGGCCCTGCTCGACACCGTTCTCGCCTCCCTTTCGGATTCCAAGGCAGAGGACATCGTCACCATCGACATCACCGGCAAGTCGCCGATGGCCGATCAGGTCATCGTCGCTTCGGGACGTTCGCACAGGCATGTCGGCGCCATCGCCGATCACCTGCAGAGCGACCTGAAGGACGCCGGTCATGGCAATGCCAAGATCGAGGGAGCGCCCCAGTGCGACTGGGTGCTCATCGACGCCGGCGACGTGATCGTTCACGTGTTCCGCCCCGAGGTCCGCGACTTCTACAATATCGAGAAGCTGTGGTCTGCGGATGTGAACGCACCGGTACACTACGCCGGCTGAGCCGACACGGCAGAGGAGCACGCCGGAAGGGGACCCGCCGCGCAACCGGCGGCGGGACAGAAATCCTTGCGCACCTCCCCGGCAAGGCACGGATACCGGATGCGCCTGCATATCGCCTGTATCGGACGGCTGAAGTCCGGACCCGAACGCGACCTGTTCGACCGCTATGACGGCCGCGTGGCAAAGGCCGGGCGCGCCGTTTCGCTCGGTCCGCTCTCCGTTACCGAACTCCCCGAATCGCGCAGCCCCCGCGCCGAGGACCGCAAGAACGAGGAGGCGCGGGCGCTGCTTGCAGCGATTCCGGCGGGAGCGGTCGTGTTTGCCCTGGACGAGACCGGCAGGACCCTGACCAGCGAAGCCTTCGCCGCACAGCTTGCCGCCTTCCGCGACGCCGGCACCGGCGATCTCGTGCTCGCCATCGGGGGGCCGGACGGACATGGCGAGGCGGTACGGCAGGCGGCGCGACTGACGCTGGCCTTCGGGCCAATGACCTGGCCCCACCAGATCGTGCGCGCACTGGCGGCGGAACAGCTCTACCGCGCGGTAACGATCCTGTCCGGACACCCCTATCACCGAAGCTGAACTCCCCGGGTTTCGCAGCCGTGCCTGCCCGTATTCCGCCCTATTTCTCGTCTAGGCCTGTCGACTGAGGCAGGATTGAACGGTTTACCATTCGTTAGGGTTGACGTTTCGTTAACGTCCCTGGGGCAAGCTGATCACTCGAGTTTCAGCCCGTCCTGCGGGTCTTGCGCATACCGGATGGCAGTCCGTCGTGCAGGGCCGCCGCGACAGACGCGGGCGGAGTGGTGGATGCGCGACAAACTGCCTGATGGAGCCATGCGAACAGCCTTGGTGCTGCTTTTCCTTGCCCTCGCCACCGGGCCGGTGGTGCATGTCCTGCATCTGATGCCGGACATGGCCATGGCCAGCGAGGAACTGGCGAGCGAGGAAACGGACGCCACCGGCGAGACGGCAACCGGGAATGAAACCACCGGAGAGCCACTCGCCAAGCGCAAGGCCCGACGCGAGGAAGAACTCTCGGCGCTGACCCGCGACCTGTCGCTGTCATCCGACAGGCAGGCCGCACTGGCCCGGGACATTCGCGCCATCGAGCGCGACCGGCAGGCGCTGAATGCCGATCTCCTGCGCACGGCGCAGCGGGTGACGCGCCTGGAGGAGCAACTGGCGGCGACCGAGGACCGGTTGCGTCGCCTGGGAGAGAACGAGGACGCAGTGCGCGCTTCCCTTGTCGAACGACAGGATGTGCTGGCCGAGGTGCTCTCGGGCCTGCAGCGCATCGGCCGGCATCCGCCGCCGCCTCTCGCAGTGCGGCCGCAGGATGCGCTTGGCGCGGTGCGCAGCGCACTCCTGCTGAATGCGGTGATGCCGGAACTGAGCCTCGAGGCCCAGGCGCTCGCAAGCGACCTGGCATCATTGCGGCAACTCAAGGTTTCCAGCGCCGCGGAACGAGACCGGCTTGTATCCGACGCCCGCCGTCTCGCGGAGGAGCGTACCCGGGTCGAACTTCTGGTTTCGTCGAAAAAGCGCGAGCGCGAGACGAGCGAGGCGGAACTGGCTCAGGAAAAGGCCCGTTCCGAACAGCTGGCACAGGACGCAAGCTCGCTGAAGGAGCTGATCGCCACACTCGAGAGAGACATAACCAGCGCCCGCGAGGCGGCGGAAGCCGCGAAACGGGCAACCGAGGAGCGGAAGACGCGAACGGCCTCGTCCGATCCCTCCCGCGACCCGGGCCGGCTGGCGCCAGCCTTCGCCTTCACGGAGGCGAAGGGGCGAATCAACAACCCGGTCACCGGGGCGGTGCTTCGCGATTATGGCGTGGATGACGGGTTCGGCGGTCGCACGCAGGGACGGTCGATCGCGGCGCGCACGGGGGCCCAGGTCGTGGCCCCGGCGGACGGCTGGGTCGTCTATGCCGGACCGTTCCGCTCCTACGGGCAGGTCTTGATCCTGAACGCCGGCGACGGATATCATATTCTCCTGGCCGGCATGGACAGGACGAATGTGGAACAGGGACAGTTCGTGCTGGCGGGAGAACCCGTCGCCACCATGGGCGAGACGCGCGTAGCCAGCGCCGCCACGCTTGATCTCGCGGCACCGCAACCGGTGCTCTATGTTGAATTTAGGAAAGACGGCGTTTCGATCGACCCCACCCCCTGGTGGGCTCGGTCCGAAGAAGAAAAGGCTCGCGGATGATTCGGAAAGCTTCCCTGTTGCTGGTCGGCGCGCTCATTGGTGGCGCGACCATCACCGCCCTCTCGCAGATGCCGGTGCGCGTCAGTGGCGTGGCCAATGCCGCGGCCTCCGACACCTACCGGCAGCTCAACCTGTTTGGTGACGTGTTCGAACGGGTCCGCTCCGACTATGTCGAGGTGCCCGATGACGCGGCACTGATCGAATCCGCGATCAACGGCATGCTGAGCTCGCTCGACCCGCATTCGAGCTATCTCTCGCCAAAGCACTTCCGCGACATGCAGGTGCAGACACGCGGCGAGTTCGGCGGCCTTGGCATCGAGGTCACCATGGAAGACGGCCTCGTCAAGGTCGTGACGCCGATCGACGACACACCCGCCTTCAAGGCCGGCGTGCTCGCCGGCGACCTGATCACCCATCTCGACGGAGAGCAGATCCAAGGTCTGACCCTGTCCGAGGCCGTCGAGAAGATGCGCGGGCCGGTCAACACGGGCATCGACCTGACCATCCGCCGCGAGGGCGCCGCCAAACCGATCAAGCTGACGATCACCCGCGACGTGATCCGCATCCGTTCCGTGCGCCACCGCGAGGAAGGCAATGTCGGCTACGTCCGCGTCACCCAGTTCAACGAGCAGACCTATGACGGACTGAAGGACAGCATCGAAGAGTTGGCCAGGACGATCGGCCCTGACAAGCTCAAGGGCTATGTGCTCGACCTGCGCAACAATCCCGGCGGTCTGCTCGACCAGGCGATTGCGGTGTCCGATGCATTCCTGCAGCGGGGCGAGATCGTCTCGACGCGCGGGCGCAACAATGACGAGACGCAGCGCTACAACGCCCGCTCCGGCGACCTCACCGAAGGCCTGCCGGTCATCGTCCTGGTCAATGGCGGTTCGGCGTCGGCCTCGGAGATCGTCGCCGGTGCGCTGCAGGACCATCGCCGCGCAACGGTGCTGGGCACGCGCTCCTTCGGCAAGGGGTCGGTGCAGACCATCGTGCCGCTGGGCGCAAATGGCGCCATCCGCCTGACCACGGCTCGCTACTACACGCCGTCGGGCGTCTCCATCCAGGCGAAGGGCATCACCCCCGACATCGAGGTGCTGCAGGAGCTTCCCGACGAGCTCAAGGGCAACGTCGAGACCAAGGGCGAGGCAGGCCTGCGCGGCCACCTTCAGGGCGAAGGCGAGGGCGAGGAAAGCTCCGGCAGCCAGGCCTATGTGCCGCCGGATCCCAAGGACGATGCCCAGCTCAAGCTGGCACTTGACCTGCTCAACGGCGTCCAGCTGAACAGTGCCTTCCCGCCGGTCGGCGATCAGAAGGCCGCTGTCCCGAACTGAACCCGCGCGACTGACCGGATGCGGCTGCCCTGGGGAGGGACCGCCGCATCCGCCCGTCACAACCAAGATGAGGCATCATGGCGGGGAATGACCTGTCGACCCCGCTGGGGCTCGGCAAGAAAAGATATCTCAACCTCCCTCTCGGCCTGATCGGCGCCGGTGTCATCACCGTGCTCCTGACCACGGCGATGGTCTGGATCGGCGTCGTCAACGACCCTCTTGGCGGCGAACCGACCGCGTCCGTGCCGCTCGAACGCTCGCTTGATGGTCTCTCGGCCCGCGATTTCGGTGTCGTCGAGATCCGGCCCTCGTTGCCCGACCAGGGACAGGAAGCCGGCCAGGGGCCAGGCCAGCGTGCCGAAACGCTTGGCCCGCGCTTCGAACCCAAGCCCGCAGGCGAGCAGAATTCGGGTCCTCACCCGAGCGAGGCCGCAAGGGCGTCGACCGCCTCCCTGTCGGTACGGCCGGACGCGCGCGTCATCGAGGCGGGGCCGCACGGAGCGTTGCCCGCCGTCTCGGAAAGCGGCCTGCGGCCGCTCGACGTCTATGCGAGACCGGCGAGCCAGTCATTCTCCTCCGTTCCCAAGATCGCGATCATCGTCGGCGGACTGGGCCTTTCCCAGACGGGAACGCAGGCCGCGATCGACCGGCTGCCGCCCGACATCACGCTTGCCTTCGCCCCCTATGGCGCCAGCATCGACCGCTGGATGCAGCAGGCACGACGTGACGGGCACGAGTTGCTGCTGCAACTGCCCATGGAACCGTTCGATTATCCCGACAACGATCCGGGCCCCCATACATTGCTCGTCAGCAACTCGGCCGGCGAACTGCGCGACCGGCTCGCCTGGCTGCTCAGCCGGATGAGCAACTATGTCGGGGTGATGAACTATATGGGCGCGCGCTTCACCGCGACGGAAACATCGCTGGAACTGCTGTTCGGCGAGATCACCAGACGCGGGCTGATGTATGTGGATGACGGCTCCTCCTCGCGCAGCAACGCAACCGCCACCGCGAGCGGCATGCGTACCCCCTTCTCCCATGCCGACCTCGTCATAGACGATGTGCCGCGACCGAAGGAAATCACCGCCCGGTTGCTGCAGCTGGAGGGCACCGCACGGGCGCAAGGGATCGCCGTAGGCGTTGCCAGTGCGCTGCCCGTCACCATCGACGAACTCGCGAAATGGTCGCGCGACCTGGAAGAACGCGGCCTGCAGCTGGTGCCGATCTCCGCATCGATCGACCGATCCGGCCGCTAGCCGAAACGGCCCCGACAGGGCCGCTCCGGCGACCTCCCCATGTCCGTTCCCCGCAGCCGGAAGGCATCCCGGCACAATCCGCACTTGAGTTCGCGGCCCGTTTCGGCCGACATTCCCCCGGCCCGTCGACGACGCGCCGTGCGAAACATCATGTCCGGAGATCCGTCTTGCTCAGCCCCACCGCCCTGCCCCGGTATCGCCCCTGCGTCGGCATCGTGCTTCTCAACCGCGACGGGCTCGTGTGGACCGGCAAACGCGCAGCCGATGGCGGCGCCGACCCGGACCATTGCTGGCAGATGCCGCAAGGCGGCATCGATGCCGGCGAGAACCCGCTGCCGGCCGCAAGGCGGGAACTCTACGAAGAGACCTCGATCCGCAGCGTCACGCTGCTCGCCGAGGCGCCGCAATGGTTCTCTTATGACTATCCGCCGGAGCTGGTCTCCACCAAGCACACGGCGCGCTACAAGGGACAGACGCAGAAATGGTATGCTTTTCGTTTCGAGGGTGACGAGACCGAAATCGATATCCTGACACCGCCGGACGGCCACAGGGCCGAGTTCTGCGACTGGCGCTGGAGGCCGGCGGCGGAGCTTCCGGATCTCGTCATCCCGTTCAAGCGCAGCGTCTACGAGCAGGTGTTGCGCGCGTTTTCCACGCTCACCCGGTAACCGCCGGGCGAGGCTTTCCAGAAACCAAGAAAGGGAGGCCCATGACCTTCAACGCCGATCTTGCCGGCCGGAAGATTCTCATCACCGGGGCATCGAGCGGCCTGGGTGCCCACTTCGCCCGGGTCGCGGCCCGAAACGGGGCGGCCGTCGCCGTCGCCGCCCGCCGCACGGACCGCCTTGAGGAACTCGTCGCAGAACTGAGCGAACTGGGAGCGCCCGAGGCGGTTGCCATAGCCCTCGATGTCGGCGACGGCGCGTCGATCCATGCCTGCGTCGCCGACGTGGTAGCCAAACTCGGCGGCCTCGACATCCTCGTCAACAATGCCGGCATAGCCCGCAGCGGCCTGGCCATCGACCAGACGGCCGAGGATTTCGACGCGGTCATGTCGGTGAACCTGCGCGGCGTCTGGTTGATGGCGATCTCGACCGCCCGCCACTGGCGCGACACCGGCACGCCCGGCAACATCATCAATATCGCCTCGATCCTGGGCGAGCGGGTCAGCCTCGGCACTGCCTGCTATTGCGTGTCCAAGGCCGGCGTCGTGCAGATGACCAAGGCGCTGGCACTCGAGTTCGCCCGCAACAACATCCGCGTCAACGCGATCGAACCCGGCTACTTCGAAACGGAGATCAACGAAGGGTATTTCGACACGGATGCGGGCAAGGCGACGATCCGCCAGATCCCGATGCGTCGCATCGGCCGGTTCGAGGATCTCGACGGTCCGTTCCTGCTCCTGGCCAGCGACGCCTCGCGCTTCATGACCGGGGCAGCCATCCCGGTCGACGGCGGCCATCTGCTTGCATGAGGAGTAACCCCATGGATTTCGCCATCGACCCGTATCACGCGGAATTGCGCGACCGCGTCCGCACCTTCGTTGCGGAGCATATTCGCCCCCTGGAAGACGACCGGGCGAACTACAACGAATTCGAGAACCTGCGCATGGAGTTGCGCGACCAGGTCCGCGAGAAGGCAAAGGCGGCCGGTCTGTGGGCCCCCCAGATGCCGACGGCGCGCGGCGGACTCGGCCTTTCCATGGTCGGACAGAGCATCTTCTACACCGAGGCCAACCGTTCGATCTTCGGCCCCGCCTGCTTCAACTGCGCGGCGCCGGACGACGGCAACATGCGTGTCATCGAGGCAGTCGGCACGCCGGCGCAGAAGGACTGGTGGCTGCAACCCGTGGTCGACGGCAAGGTCAATTCGTCCTTTGCGATGACCGAACCCCACCCCGGTGGGGGCTCCGATCCCGGCATGATCCAGACTCGCGCCGAGCGTCATGGCGACACCTGGAGGATCCACGGTCGGAAGTGGTTCATTTCCGGCGCGGCGGTCGCGAAGCATTTCATCCTGATGGCCCGCACCGATCCGAACCAGGACGAGAAGCGACGCCATCTGACCGGTTTCCTCTTCCATGCCGACCAGCCCGGCTGGCGGATCGTCCGCCGCATCGGCAACATGGGACCGGACGAGCATGGCGGGGTGTGCGAGCTGGAATTCGACGGGCTGGAGATCGCCGACGAGAACCGTCTGATGGAGATCGGCGACGGACTTCGCCTTACCCAGATCCGCCTTGGCCCGGCGCGCCTTACCCATTGCATGCGCTGGCTCGGCCTTGCCCAGCGCTGCATGGAGATTGCCCAGGACTATGTCGACGGGCGCGAAGGGTTCGGCTCGCGGCTTGGCGAGCGCGAATCGGTGCAACTTGCCCTCGGCGAGCTTGCCCACAACATCCAGATCGGCCGGCTGCTCGTCTTCAACGCCGCCTGGCAGCTCGACCGGGGCGACAAGGCGCGCGCCGAGGTTTCCTCGGCCAAGATCCATGTCGCCGATACGCTGCATCAGGCAGCCGATACCGCGATCCAGCTCAACGGCGCACGCGGCTACTCGACCGACACGATCCTCGAATGGATCTACCGCTACGCCCGGGCCGCCCGCCTCGTCGACGGCGCCTCCGAAGTGCACAAGATGGTGCTGGCACGGCTCTACAAGCAGGCCGGAAACGACTACTGGCGCTGACCCTTCCGGAGGCGGTGACGCCCCGCCTCCCACTCCGCCAGGACATCACTGTCCGGTTCTGCAGGCACGTGCCCGTCCGCCAGCGCGGCGAAGCGCTGCGGCCCCAGCAAGCGCGACAGCGCCCACACGGCGGTGCCGCGCACCAACGGGCTTGCATCGGCGAGACGTGGCTCGATGCCCGGCACAAGCTCCGGGTCGCGCGAGTTGCCGGCCGCGATGAGCACGTTGCGGAGGAAGCGGTCGCGCCCGATTCGCTTGACCGGAGATCCCGAAAACAGGGCCCGGAACCCGGCATCGTCCAGTTGCAGGAGATCGGCCAGCGGCGGGGCGACGAGATCGGCGCGCGCCGCCAGCTTTGCCTCGCGCGCCGTTTGCGCGAACTTGTTCCAGGGGCAGGCGGCAAGACAGTCATCGCAGCCATAGATGCGGTTGCCCATGGCCGCGCGGAATTCCTCCGGCACCGGCCCGGCATGCTCGATGGTCAGGTAGGAGATGCAGCGCCTGGCATCGAGACGATAGGGCGCGGGAAAGGCATCCGTCGGGCAGGCGTCGAGGCAGGCCCGGCAGGAGCCGCAATGATCACGCTCGGGCGTGTCCACGGGCAGGTCGATGTCGGTGAATATCTCGCCGAGGAAAAACCATGACCCCAGGTCGCGGGACACGAGATTCGTGTGCTTGCCCTGCCAACCGAGGCCGGCGGCTTCCGCCAGCGGTTTTTCCATCACCGGTGCCGTGTCGACGAAGACCTTGACCTCTCCCTCGACGCCCATGCGCCGTGCCTGGGCCAGCAGATGCTGCGCCAGTTCCTTCAGCCGTCCCTTGATGACATCATGATAATCGCGGTTGCGGGCGTAGACGGAAATGTTCGCCCGATCGGCCTGCGACAGGGCGGCAAGGGGATCCTCCTGCGGTGTGTAGGACAGCGCCAGCGTAACGATGCGGCGCACACCCGGCCACAACACGGAAGGGCTTCCACGGCGCTCCTCCGTCTCCGGCATCCACTGCATCGTGCCGTGATGGCCGTCGGCCAGGAACTGACGGAGCCGGGCAGGCGCCTGCGGGACAGCGTCCGCATCGGCGATGCGAGCGGCGTCAAAGCCGAGCGCCTCGGCCTTTTCCAGCAGGCCCGTCTTGAGGCGCCGGGCCTGGTCGATGTTCAGAAGTCGAGATCCGCGTAGGCCGGCGCCGGCGGCATGCCCAGCATCTTTTCCGCCAGCAGCGGACGGAAGCTCGGACGCGACTTGATGCGCGCGTACCAGACCTTCACGTTTTCCTCCTCCGCCCATGGCACCTCACCCAGGTAATCCGCGCAGGAAAGCTCCGCGGCGACGGCAAAATCCGCGAAGGTCAGCCGCTCTCCGGCAAGCCAGTTGCGCGAGGCGGCAAGATAGCCGAAATAGCGCAAGTGGTGGCCGATATTGGACCGCGCCGCGCGCAAGACGGCAGAATCCGGAGAACCGCCGCCCTCGGACCCCCGCATTTCCTGCTTGTAGACCCGCTCGCGCACGAAGGGTCCCACGACATCGGCATCCAGCTTGTTGACGGCCCAGTCGACAAGACGGCGCGTCTCCGCACGCGCGTCGGGATGGTCGGGCATCAGCCGCCGGTCGCCGACGGCATAGCCGCGCGTCTCGTCGAGATATTCCATGATGGCAAATGCGCCGCACACGGGAGGCCCGTCATTTTCCTGCAGCACCGGCACGGAACCTGCCGGATTGAGCATCAGGAAACCCCGCCGCCGCTCCCACGGACGTTCGGTGACGAGCTCCACCTTGGCGCCGTATTCGGACAGCACAAGCTGGACGAACCGCGACACGGGCGAGAAAGGGTGTCGATACAATGTCAGCATAACAGGATCGTAACCGGTTACGGTTAATCAAACGGTGCAAAACAGGGCCGCACCGGCAGGCGACCCGTATACGCCCCGCGCTGCCATCCTACAACGCGGCAATCATCCAGCATGACGCGGACCCCGGTTTTCCCCGGATGCCGCACAGGCGCGACACAAGCGCGAGAGAATACCGGAGATCCTTCCCATGCAAGCGGACACCTTGGTCGGAGCGCTCATTCTCGGTCTTGTCGAGGGACTGACGGAGTTCATCCCCGTTTCGTCCACCGGACACATATTGCTGCTTGGACATTTCATCGGATTCGAGAGCACCGGCAAGACTTTCGAGGTGCTGATCCAGCTCGGCGCGATCCTGGCCATTCTCACGGTCTATTTCCAGCGTCTTCTCTCCATCGCCCTTGCCCTGCCGCATCAGGCGGCCGCGCGGCGTTTCGTCGCCGGCATCCTGCTCGCCTTCCTGCCCGCCGCCGTCATTGGCGTCATGGCGCACGGTTTCATCAAGTCGGTGCTGTTCGAGTCGCCCGCGCTGATCTGCACGACACTCATCCTGGGCGGCATAATCCTGCTTGTTGTCGACAAGATGACCCTGCGCGTGCGTTACACCAATGCAATGGACTATCCGCTGTGGCTGTGCCTTGCGATCGGCTTCTTCCAGACGCTCGCCATGGTGCCCGGCGTTTCACGCTCCGGCGCAACCATCGCGGGCGCCTTGCTGCTGGGCACCGACAAGCGCTCGGCGGCGGAGTTCTCGTTTTTCCTGGCCATGCCGACCATGGCCGGCGCCTTCGCCTACGACCTCTACAAAAACCGCGACATCCTCTCGCTCGACGACGCGACCATCATCGGCATCGGGTTCATCGCCGCCTTCGTCACCGCCGTGTTCGTTGTCCGCGGGTTGCTGGACTTCGTCAGCCGGCACGGTTTCGCGCCCTTTGCCTGGTGGCGCATCGCGGTCGGGCTTGCGGGTTTCGCCGGCCTATATCTCGTCGGTTGACGGGTAGAGCGACCGCATCGACGCGAGTTCGCCGGCGAGGCGCGCACGCAGGTCCTGCGGCGCGACAAGTTCCGCACCTGGGCCGAGCCAGCGGACCAGTGGCAGGATCACGGCCGGGTCGACATTGGGAATGCGGACCTCCACACGCTCGCCCTCCGGCGCACGGAAGAGCGCGTGGCGGTAATACCAGTCGCGCCGCAGCAGGGCCGCCTGCGCCGCCGTGACGCGCAGCACGCTGACCTCCCCCTCCTGCTCCCAGCGCCGCATGGCGCGCGAAAGCCACGCCCGGCCAATCTGGCTCTGCACGGAAAGGGCCGCGCGCGGGCGGAACGCCATCCCGCTCACCTCGATCTCCCGCACCCGGTCGGCGCGCAGCAGCCTGTCGGATCCCAGATCGACGTCATGGCCGAAGAGATACCAGCGGTCGCGGTCGAACAGGATGCCGTGCGGCTCGATGTCGTAGTCGACGATGCGGGCGCGATAGGGGTTTTCGTGGGTGATACGCACCCGCCGGGAGGCCAGCACCCCATGCATGAACCCGTCGACCGCCCGCTGCATGTCGCCCGGGCCGGCGATCTCCGGCTCGGTATGGAAGATGTCGGCGGGCGGACGCTCGATGCCGACGATACGCTCGCCTTGCGAGAAAAGCTCCCGCGCGGCACGCGGCAGCGAGGCAAGCAGCTTCGCCTCGGCGCTGTCGAGTTCGGCCACCAGCGGCGTCGCCCTCAGTCCGCGCACCAGGGCCTGGGCGACGAGCAGCGCCGCCGTCTCGCCGCGCGTCAGCGCCACGGGCGGCTGGATATAGTCGCGTGCCAGCCGGTAGCCGCCCTCCGCCCCGCGCTCGGCCTCGACGGGGATGCCCAGTGCCATCAGCCTGTCGACATCGCGATAGATGGTGCGCACCGACACGTCGAAGCGCCGGGCAAGGTCAACGGCACTGCGCTGTCCGCCGGTCAGGAGAAGCAGGATGCCAAGCGCCCGCTCGATCGCGTTCATCGTCTTCCCTCTCCGTCACAAAAACCGCCCCGCCGTCATAACGGCAAATCAAACCTGACGCGCTGGTGTCAGGTTTGAACCGCCATCCTGCGTTTCATCGCCGGTTTCCACAACGCCGAGACGTTGAGGCCCGGCTGCAGCGACAGGAGAAAGCAATGACCGATATCCGGGTGAACCAGAAAGGCGCGATCAGGACGGATTCGACAGGGACCATGCTTCCCTGCCCCGTCGTCCGCCGACCGTCTGCCACCGTGTGGCTGTGGCGACAGGTGAAGCGGCTCATCGCGGCCTGGCGCCTGTGGCGGGCGGCAGAGCAGACCCGCCGGGCGCTCGAGGGCCTTGACGAGGCCACGTTGCGCGACATCGGCCTGTCGCGCGGTTATTTCGGTTATGAGCCGATGGACGGCATGAACCGCAGGGCAAGGCGAGCTGGCTCGGTTCTGCGCCTGTGGCGCTGAGGCGCCCGCGGGCCTGGCGGCCGAAGTCGCGCGTGCCAGACCCGCGGACGCGGCCGGCCTTCCGGCTCAGCTTTCGGGTGCGGCGCGGTTGGCGTCGTACTGGCCGTGCTCGCGGAAACGCTCCAGATAGGTCGGCAGGATCGCGGCCATGGTGCGGGGCTCGATGCCCAGCCCTTCGAGCGTGCGACCTTCGGCACGCGCAGCCTCGGAGACCACATTGTCGCTCTTCAGGAGCTCGACCTGATCGACGGTGAGCAGCGGGTTCGGCAAGAGCTGCAGGACCCGCGCCTTGATGCGTGCAAGGCCAAAGGGGATCGGCGCCAGGATGCGTTTGCGGCGAATGATCTTCAGCATCAGCTCCAGGCACTCCCGGAAGGAGCGCACCTGCGGCCCGCCAAGCTCGTACACGGCGCCGGCCGTCAGTTCGCCATCGACCGCGCGGGCGACGACTTCCGCGACATCGCCGACGAAGACCGGCTGGAACTTCGTCTCGCCGCCGCCGACGAGCGGCAGCACCGGCGACATGCGCGCCATCCCGGCGAAGCGGTTGAAGAAACCGTCCTCGGGGCCGAAGACGATGGAGGGGCGCACGATTACAGCGCCCGGCACGGTTTCCAGCACACCGGCCTCGCCGGCCGCCTTGGAGCGGCCATAGGCGGAGGACGATGCCGGGTCGGCACCGATGGCCGAGACATGCACGACGCGGTCGATGCCGGCGGCCCGGGCGGCCTCGGCGACCGCGCGCGGCCCGAAGGACTGAACCGCGTCGAAGGTCTGGGCGCCGGCCTCGTAAAGCACGCCGACCAGATTGACGACGGCATCCGCCCCCTCCACCGCGCGATCGACCGACCAGCGATGGCGCAGGTTCGCCTGCACCGGCATGATCTGGCCGACGGCGCCGAGCGGCTGCACGTGCTCGGCGAGATCGGGACGGCGCACGGCAACGCGCACCCGGTAGCCGCGCCGCGCCAGCGCCCGCACCACATGTCGGCCGAGAAAGCCGGATCCGCCGAAGACGGTGACGAGCTTGCCGTTCAAGGCCTTCGAACCAGATGCCGCGGACATGGCTGTCGCTCCCTGCCGGTGGCCCGGCGCCCTGCCCTTGCGGGGGCGCCGCGTCGCCACGTTGATATTGCCCGCGTGCCGCGGGGGGTGATCCGATCGACGGCCAGACACGCCGCCCGTAGGGCGGGGCACGGCCAGTCTCCTCGCGTCTCTTAGCCCCTGCACCGGCGTCTGTGAAGGGCAGTTGTGCATGATCGGCATTTGGTCGCAAAAGCCCCGTTGACAAGGTCGCGAGCGTTCCTTACAAGCGCCCCTCACGTGCCCAGGTGGCGGAATTGGTAGACGCACTAGCTTCAGGTGCTAGCGCTCGAAAGGGCGTGGAGGTTCGAGTCCTCTCCTGGGCACCAACATTTTCGGCAGGCCGCCCAATTCGGTCATGCCGCGCGAAAAAGGTCCGGTTTTCCGGACCTTTTTTCGTTTGCGACGGACGGCTACTGGATGGATTACCTCCCCGACCTGTCTCGTTCGATCTCATCGCAGAATCCCTCAGGCAGAAGCAATAGAAGGCGCGCAACCGAAGGCTTGGTTGCGTTTGGCTCGGGTATCGGATTCACTGCACTTCAACCACAATAGTTTGATCGAATGGGGCACATGTGACCGAGCTGAGTTTCAAGGGCAAAGAGTTTGTCTATAACCACCATCTGGCGGTACCCTTCCGCCCGCTCGTGCCCGATGAAAAAAAGGGCATCGGCCCCGTCGCGCTCGACGGCAATCTCGTCATCCACGGTGACAACCTGCACGCCCTGAAAGCGCTTTTGCCGCTCTACGCGGGCAAGGTGGACTGCATTTTTGTCGATCCGCCGTACAACACCGGCAACGAGGGTTGGTGCTACAACGATAACGTCAACGCCCCGATGATCCGGGAGTGGTTGGAAGCGAATCCCATCGGCATCGAAGATGGCCTACGCCATGACAAATGGTGCGCCATGATGTGGCCGCGTCTGCGGCTCCTGTTCGATTTGCTTTCCGATAATGGGGTCATTTTCATCTGCATAGATGACAACGAGCTGTATAATCTGCGGCTCATGCTGGACGAGCTTTCCAGAAACCCATCAAACTGGATCGGCACTATCGTCTGGAAGAACGTGACCGATAACAATCCGACTCGGATTGCCGTTGAACACGAATATATCGTTTGTTTCTCGAAGAATAAGGACTTCGTCGAAAAGGTATGGAAGTCGCAATTCTCTGATGTAAAGGACCTGCTCGTCCGTATCGGCTCCGAGTTCGCCACCGAACATCCGGACCCGGAAGAAATGCAGGCGACATATACCGCATGGTTTCGTGAGCATAAAAGCGAGCTTTGGCCGCTTGACCGGTACAAATACATCGATGCCGATGGCATCTACACGGGAAGTCAAAGTGTGCACAACCCCGGCAGAGAGGGGTATCGCTATGACGTGATGCACCCAAAAACGGGAAAACCGTGCAAGCAACCGCTTATGGGGTATCGATTCCCCGAAGAGACAATGCGCGACTTACTCGCTCAAGATAAAATCCTGTTTGGTGACGACCACGAGAAGATCATCGAGCTGAAGGTTTACGCGAAAGACTTTCTGGACAAACTTCCGAGTGTGATTGAGCTGGATGGGCGCACGGCGGCATACGAGCTTCGGCAGCTATTCCCCGACCGAAAAAAAGCATTCGACAATCCAAAGCCGACTCAATTGGTGGATAAGATTCTTTCGTATGCGACCAGAAAAGATTCCCTTGTCTTAGACAGCTTTGCGGGATCGGGAACGACAGCGCATTCAGTTATGAACCTCAATGCGAAAGATGGCGGTCAACGCCGCTTCATTCTGGTTGAGGGAGAAGACTACGCGGATGAACTGACGCGAGAGCGCGTCGTGCGAGTGCAAAGCGGGGTTCCAGGAGCGGAACAGGAACCGTTCCGCTCCGGCCTTGGTGGCACCTTCACCTATTGCACCCTCGGCGATCCCGTCGAGCTGGACAAGGTGCTGAGTGGTGAAACCCTGCCGCCCTATGCCGGTCTCGGCGCGGCGCTGTTCCATATGGCGACCAATCACGCGCTCGATCCCGCCGCTGTGCGCGAGGATGATTTCTATCTCGGTGCCATGGAAGACCAGCATGTCTGGCTGATCTACAAGCCCGATCTCGACTGGCTGAAATCGCCGGAAGCGGCCCTGACACTAGCGCGCGCCAAGGCATTCGCTGCGTCCGATCCGGACAAGCGACACCTTGTCTTCGCCCCGGCGCGCTTCGTGAGCCAGAAGATGCTGGCGGAACAGAACATCCCCGTGGAGTTCGTGCCGCTGCCCTTCGCGCTCTACCGGATAGATCGGAGCTGACACTGTGTTTCGCCAGCTCGATTATCAAGACCGCGTACTCTCGACGCTCGACGCCTATTTGGACCTCCTGAAGGAGAAGAAAGCACGTGCAGACAAGGTGGCAGCGCTCGCCGAACAAGACCCCGACCTTGGCCTTGCCATTCCGGATTTTGCGAAAGAGGCTTGGGAAGCGATGAAGGCGGCGGGCAAGCTGCCTGCTTCCCGCGCCGCCATTCCGTTCTCGCCGCGCATGGACGGCTGCGAACGGCCCGTGCCCAATGCCGTGCTGAAAGTGCCGACCGGTGGCGGCAAGACATGGCTTGCCGTTTCCGCCGTGTCGCGCGTGATGGGCCGCTATCTCGACCGCAACACGGGCTTCGTCCTGTGGATTGTACCGAACGAGGCGATTTATACGCAGACGCTCAAGCACCTGAAGGATCGCCAGCACCCCTACCGCCAGGCGCTCGACCGCGCGGCGGCGGGGCGCGTGAAGATCATGGAGAAAACCGACCGGCTCGATGCGCGGGACGTGGAAACAAATCTCTGCGTCATGCTGCTGATGCTGCAATCCGCGAACCGCGAGACGCAGGATTCCCTGAAAATGTTTCAGGACCGGGGCGACGTGCACGGCTTCTTCCCGCCCGAAGGCGAACAACAGGCGCATCAGGCCGCCATCGACCGCACCCCGAACCTCTCCGCCTATACGGGCATGTTCCCGATGGTGAAGGATTCCCTCGGGAACGCCCTTCGGATCATCCGGCCCGTGGTCGTGATGGATGAAGGCCACCGCGCCATTTCCGATCTCGCCTTCGGCACGCTCTACGGATTCAACCCGTGTTTCGTGCTGGAGCTGACGGCCACGCCGCAGGATGTGCAGCCGCGCGGCGGCCGCAGTCCGCGTGAAGGCCGCTATGCCAATGTGCTGGTGGAAGTGACGGGGCGCGAGCTGGACCGCGAGGGCATGATAAAGATGCCGCTCAACCTCGATCCCCGGCAGGGCAATGACTGGAAGGCGACGCTGAACGCGGCGCTTGCCAAGCTCAACGCGCTCGATACCGAAGCCCGGCAACTGCGGGCCGATACGGGCCGCTATATTCGCCCCATCATGCTGATCCAGGTCGAGCGCACGGGCGCGGATCAGCGCGAAAGCAGCCATATCCACGCCGAAGACGTGAAGGACTGGCTCCTGACGGCGGGTTTCGATCAGGCGGAAATCGCGATCAAAACCGCGCAGCAAAACGATCTCAACAATCCCGAAAATCAGAACCTTCTGTCGCCCACCAACCGAGTCCGGGCGATCATCACGAAGCAGGCCCTGCAAGAGGGCTGGGATTGCCCCTTCGCCTATGTGCTGTGCAGCCTTGCGGCCAGCGCCAATCTCAAGGCCATGACCCAGCTTGTCGGCCGTATTCTCCGCCAGCCGGGCGCGCTCAAGACGGACGTTGAAGCGCTCGACGAGTGCCATGTCATCACGCATCACGCCGATACCGCGACGGTCGTCGGTGCCATTAAAAACGGCCTCGAACAGGACGGTCTCGGCGATCTGGTCCTGCGCGTGACGCAGGACGACAAGAGCGGGACCGGCAAGACGGCCCGCACGATCAATCGCCGCCCGGCTTTCGCCTCCACGGAAATCTACCTGCCCAAGGTGATGGTGGTGGAAAGCGGCAACGCGCGCGAGCTTGACTACGAGACGGATGTGCTCTCCGCGCTCGACTGGCGGGGCTTCGATCCGCAGGACATCGCGGATCGGGTACCCGAAAACGCCCAAGCAGCGGAAAGCCAGCTCCAACGGATCAGACTTGCCGAGGACGGCGACGAATTGTTCGTCGGCGAGACTATCGCCGCCAACGCGGAAATTCTCGCCTTCGATCCGGCGCATGCTGTCCGGATGATTTCCGACATCGTGCCGAATCCCTTCGTCGGCCGGGAGATTGTCGGCGCGACGGTTGCGGCCCTGCGAACGCGCGGCTTCGATGACGCGAAGCTCGGCCTGCTCGCCAGTCTGATCGTGGAAGAGCTGCGCAAAGGCCTCGAAGCGGCGCGGAACGCGCGCGCCGAAGCCCAGTTCAAGACCGAGGTCGCAGCGGGACGCATCCAGTTCCGCTTGCGGCTCGATGGCCGCAACTGGCGGATGCCGTTCAGCATCGAAACAACGGAACCGAAGAACGCGCGCCAGCTCCTGAACCGCGCGGGCGGCCCGCTCGAAAAGAGCCTGTTCGCGCCGGTCTACGAGAACGAGCTGAACAGCGACGAGCGGGATGTGGCGGTCTATCTCGACGGTGAGAAGACTCTGGCCTGGTGGCACCGCAATGTCGCGCGAACGCAATACGGCATTCAGGGGTGGAAGAAGGCCAAAATCTATCCGGATTTCATCTTCGCCGTGCAGCGCGATGGCGAAGCGAAGCGGATCACGGTGCTGGAAACCAAGGGCGACCAGCTCGACAACCTCGACACGGCCTACAAGCGCGAGGCGCTGTCGTTCCTCTCTGAGCATTTCGAATGGGATGAGGCAACGCCGGTCGGCGAGCTGGAACTGGTCAGTAACGGCGAGACCGTAGAAGGCACCTTGATCCTGATGAGCGAATGGAAGGCGAAACTTCCAGAACATCTGCGTTAACCGAGCGTCACGCCGACAAGGGCCTGTTCATCACCACCGGCGCCTTCACCAGCCAGGCCTCGGAGGAAGCCACCCGGGACGGGGCCATCGCCATCGACCTCATCGACGGCGAGCGGCTGTGCGAGTTGCTCAAGCAATACGACCTCGGCGTCGCCACCCGCATGATCGAGGAGGTGACGATCGACGGCGCCTGGTTCGACGGGCTTTGAACGGCGGCTGGGCCGTGTGCGTGAACGCGCCTGCCAACCCGTTCCGCCGGCGCATTCACGCGCGGTTGCATTCACGCGCGGTTCATGGCGGGGCGGCCACACAGGCGCGGCCAATATGGACGCAAGGCCCAAAGGCCGATATCAAGAGCCTCACGTTTCGAGACAAGGACCCTCCATGACCATCCGCCTGCATCGTGGCGACCTGCCTGACCTTTCCTCCTCCGAACTTGCCGCCTACGCGTCGGCGGACGCGATCGCCATCGACACCGAGACGCTCGGCCTGAAGCCGCATCGCGACCGGCTCTGCGTCGTGCAGCTGTCGCCGGGCGACGGCACCGCCGATGTGGTGCAGATCGCCGCCGGCCAGACGAGCGCACCGAACCTGGCCAAGCTCCTTGGCGATGCGTCGAAGACCAAGCTGTTTCATTTCGCCCGCTTCGATGTCGCCGTCCTCTCCAACGGCCTTGGCATCGACTGCGCGCCCGTGTGGTGCACCAAGATCGCCTCGCGGCTGGTGCGCACCTATACCGACCGGCACGGGCTGAAGGATCTTGCCCGGGAGATGATCGGCGTCGAGATCTCCAAGCAGCAGCAAAGCTCGGACTGGGCGGCGGAGACCCTGAGCGATGCGCAGCTGGCCTATGCCGCATCGGACGTGCTCTATCTGCACGCGATTCGCGAACAGCTGGCCGCGCGGCTGGCGCGCGAGAACCGCACCGAGATTGCGCAGGCCTGTTTCGACTTCCTGCCGACACGCGCCCGGCTCGATCTCGCCGGCTGGGACGACACGGACATTTTCGCCCACAGCTGACGTGGCGTGCCAGCAGTTCGCCGCGTCGCGACAAGCGCGCGACGGCAACCTATATATGTTGCAGCATCGACGGATCGGCAGCGCGGCGCGCGAGCCCGGTTTCGCCGCGACCGGAACGAACGGACAAGGGTTGGACCAGGAGGCCCATCAGCTGCGCCCCGCGTTTGACGGGCATGACGGTGTGCCGCGCCCCAGCGAGGACGCGCGGCGCGCGGCGACGCGCGCCAGCGCCCGGGAGGCGGCCCGGCGCCACAGCAGGCGGGTGCGCCGGCTGCGGCTGGCAGTGCCCGGCGTCGGCCTTGTGCTGATGCTCGGCATCTTCGCCATGATCGGCATCAGCAGCTACCTGAGCAGCCTCGGCCTTGGCAACATCACGCTGACCACCGACGGGCTGGTGATGGACAGTCCCGAGCTGTCCGGCCATGACGGCGAGCGGTCGTACCGGGTGTCGGCGCGGCGCGCGATCCAGCGCATCAGCGATCCGCGCATCATCGACCTGGAAGCGATCACCGCCGAGCTGCGGCTGTCCGCCGACCAGCACGTGCGGATCGTGGCGACGCGCGGCACCTACAACAGCGCCGAGGAAACACTGTCGCTGACCGACGGCATCGACGTCACCACCAACGAGGGCCAGACGGCCCGTTTCGGATCGCTTGACGTCGCGCTGAAGACCGGCCGGCTCGCCAGCCAGGAGGAAACGCATTTCACCTCCTCCTTCGGGTCGCTGAAAGCGGGACGGATGCGTTTCGACCAGGACGCCGCTACACTGACCTTCACCGACGGCATCTCCATGACGGTGGTGCCGCCGAACGCGGAGAAAGCTCCATGACCCAGTTCCGGCGCCGCCTGATCGGCTCCCTTGCCATTGTCGCGCTTGCGCTGGCGCCCGGCCTTGCCGGCGCCCAGACCTTTTCCGACGCGTTTGCCGGCTTCGGCTCGAACGAACGCGAGCCGATCCAGATCGAGGCGAAGGAGCTAAAGGTCCAGGACAAGGACCAGAGCGCGGTGTTCAGCGGCGACGTCGTCGTCACACAGGGCGATGCGGTGCTGAAGACCCAGCGGCTCATCGTGCGCTATGACGGATCCGCCGCCGGCGGCGTCAACCAGCGCATCTCCAGGCTGGAGGCGAGCGGCCGGGTCTATATCTCGTCCAAGGACCAGACCGCAACGGGCGAGCGGGCAACCTTCGACATGAACCGCCAGCTGATGGTGATGACCGGGAGCGAGGTGGTGCTGTCGCAGGGGCCCAACGTTGTCGTCGGCAACAAGCTGACGGTGAACCTGAAGACCGGACAGGCCGACCTGGAGGCGCCGAAGAGCGGCCGGGTGAAGGTTCTCATCCAGCCGAACAGCCTGAAGAACGGCGCGCCGCAGAACTGAGACCTGCATGCCCGCGCCGATCGGCGCGGGCATGCAATTGAATGCCATACCCGTTTCATGCCATGAGGCGTCGACACGATACGGCGCGCTCCGCGCACAAATCCGGACACGACGTGAAGATCCTCTCCTTCCTTACTTCGGGCAAGCAAGGCCCAGCGGCGGACGCCATGCCCCACGACCCGTCGGCGGAAGACGGGCTGCTGATCGTCGACGGCATCGGCAAGAGCTACAAGCGCCGGCAGGTGGTGCGTCATGTCAGCCTGATGGTGCAGCGCGGCGAGGCAGTCGGTCTGCTCGGCCCCAACGGCGCCGGCAAGACCACCTGCTTCTACATGATCACCGGCCTGATCCAGCCCGATCACGGCACGATCCGCCTCGACGGTTTCGACATCACCCGCCTGCCGATGTATCGCCGGGCGCGGCTTGGCATCGGCTACCTGCCGCAGGAGGCCTCGATCTTTCGCGGCCTCTCGGTGGAGGACAATATTCGCGCCGTTCTGGAGGTGGTCGAGCCCGACAGGAAGCAGCGCGCGCATGACCTTGAGTCCCTGCTGGAGGAGTTCGGCGTCACGCATCTGCGCAAGTCGCCGGCCATTGCCCTTTCGGGCGGCGAGCGGCGGCGCGTCGAGATCGCCCGGGCGCTGGCCAGTCGGCCGACCTTCATGCTGCTCGACGAGCCTTTCGCCGGCATCGACCCGATCGCCGTCGGTGATATCCAGCAGCTTGTCCGGCATCTCACGCAGCGCGGGATCGGCGTGCTGATCACCGATCACAACGTGCGCGAGACGCTCGGCCTGATCGACCGCGCCTATATCATCGCGGCCGGCGAGGTGCTGACGGAAGGCTCGCCCTTCGAGATCGTCGCGAACCCGGATGTGCGCCGGCTCTATCTCGGCGAGCAGTTTACGCTTTGATGCGAAACTTTCCTTAGGGTACAAAGCAAGAAGCGGACCAACCGGAACGGGGCCAGGGGTTCCGGTCGCTCGCGTACGGACGCGCCGAGGGCGCGCCGTTGCCGGCAGCGGTCCGGGAGACGGTGGACAGGGGGCATGTCCGCCGCCGCGCCTGTCCGGGCTGACGCCGGGCGGGACGGATGTCTCCTTGCGTGACGTGCCCTGAAATCCGGGAGCCTGCATGGCGCTGTCGCCAAAGCTTGAGATTCGCCAGGGCCAGACCCTGATCATGACGCCGCAGCTGATGCAGGCGATCAAGCTGCTGCAGATGTCGTCGCTCGACCTGACGAGCTATGTCGAAGCGGAAATGGAGCGCAACCCGCTTCTGGAGCGGGTCGAGACCGACACAGGTCCGGCGGAGGGCGGCGAGGCCGCCGATGCGGACACGGGCAACTCCCCGCGGGACGGAGAAGGCGACGGCGAATGGTTGAGCGCGGAACTTTCCGACAGCTCCCGTGACATCGCCTCGCAGCTCGACACCGATCTCGGCAATATCTATCCGGACGATCCCGGCACCGGACGCGAACAGCCGGCGGGCGGTGCCGAAACGCAGCAGCCCGACCAATGGCAGACAGGACTCGGCGGCCGGACAGGCGGCGGCGACGTCAGCGAGGACTACAATCTTGAGGCCTTCGTCGCGTCCGACGTATCGCTGCAGCAGCATCTGCGCGACCAGATGGTGCTCGCCATCGCCGATCCCGTGGACCGGATGATCGCCCAGGTGATGATCGACAATCTCGACGATGCCGGCTATCTGCGCCTGGATCTCGACGAAACGGGGGAGCGCATGGGCGTCGAGCGGGCACGCCTCGACAGGATCCTGTCGCTCCTGCAAACGCTCGAACCGACGGGGGTGTTCGCCACCTCTCTGGCCGAATGCCTGAAGCTGCAATTGCAGGAAAAGAACCGTTACGATCCGGCGATGGCCGCGCTGATCGAGAATATCGACCTTCTGGCACGCCATGACTATGCGGCCCTGCGAGCGGCCTGCGGCGTCGATGACGAAGACCTCAAGGAGATGGTCGCCGAATTGCGGGCCCTCGATCCGAAGCCAGGAAGCTTTTTCGGCGAGACCCTGATCCAGCCGGTCGTGCCCGACGTCGTCGTGCGGGCGGCGCGCGACGGCGGCTGGTCGGTGGAGCTGAACAGCGACACGCTTCCCAAGGTGCTGGTCAACCAGACCTATTACGCGCTGATCAGCAAGAAGGCGCGCGACGAGACGGAAAAGACCTTCCTCACGGATTGCCTGCAGACCGCCAACTGGCTGTCGAAAAGCCTCGACCAGCGCGCCCGAACGATCCTGAAGGTGGCCAGCGAGATCGTGCGCCAACAGGATGCCTTCCTGGCCGAGGGCGTCCAGCACCTGCGGCCGCTGAACCTGCGCACCATCGCGGAAGCGATCTCGATGCATGAGTCCACCGTGAGCCGGGTGACGTCCAACAAATATATCGCGACGCCTCGTGGCATCTTCGAACTGAAATATTTCTTCTCCGCCTCGATCCCTTCGGCCGGTGGCGGCAATGCCCATTCGGCCGAAGCGGTTCGCCACCGCATCAAGGCGCTGATCGAGGCCGAAAGCCCCTCCGACGTGCTCTCGGACGACACTCTCGTCAAAGTGTTGAAGGCGGAGGGGATCGACATCGCCCGCCGAACGGTTGCAAAATACCGGGAGTCCTTGCGCCTGCCCTCCTCCGTCCAGAGACGGCGGGAGAAGCAGGCTCGCCGGGATTGACGCGAGCTCGCAGAGGTGGACTGGCCTTCGGAACGCGGAACGAAAGGCACGGCATATGGGGGCGATGAAATCTTCGCATCTTCAGACACTTGTGCAGGCCGTTGCGGGCCCGGCGGACATCCGGCGCCCGGCCCCGGTCCGCAGTGCATTTGACTTCGTCGGGCCGGGCGCTTATAGAGCCGCGCTCGGACGTGCCGGGAACGGCACGCGTGGTCTCAGGACGCCCGCACGGCAGGATGCCGCCGGCAGGGCGCATGAACCGGCCCGTGGACGGCGGACAATCCGCCGCTGCAACAAAGGTGTAACCCAGGACCGGGACGCAATTAGGCGGGTTGCGGATATCAATCCGCCTCCCGGTCTGCAAGAGTGGGTTGGCTGACGATGACATGTGCGGGAATCGCGTCATATTCATCGTCGGGTCGGATTGACCAGAACAAGAAGAGGTTCCCATGACACTGCGGATATCGGGAAAGAACGTCGATGTCGGTGACGCACTGCGCACGCATATCGAGGATCGCGTCGCCGAAGGTATCTCGAAATATTTCGATGGAGGCTATACCGGCCACGTGACCATCGGACGCGAGGGTTCCGGCTTCCGTTCCGAATGCCTGCTGCATCTCGACACCGGTATCGATCTGCAGGTTTCCGCCGATAGTCAGGATCCGCGCCAGAGTTTCGATGCCGCCGCCGAGCGGATCGAGAAGCGCCTGCGCCGCTACAAGCGCAAGCTGAAGGACCACCACGGGAACGCGTCCAACGGACGCGACGTGTTCGACGCCACATCCTACGTGCTCGCATCTGTCGAGGACGAGGAAGAAGTTCCTGCCGATTTCACACCGCTTATCGTGGCGGAGACATCCGCCAAGGTGAAGACCATGACGGTCGGCATGGCGGTCATGCAACTCGATCTCGCGGAAGCGCCCGTCGTGGTGTTCCGCAATGCCGGAAGCGGGGCGGTGAATGTCGTCTATCGCCGTCCGGACGGAAATTACGGGTGGATCGACCCGGAAAACGCAACCAGGTAGTCAGGCAACATCCGGCACCGCCGTACCCCCGGCCGGGGGTACGGCGGTTTGCCGATCGCCTCTCATTGCCCCAACGACGAGTCGCCTTATGGATCTCAACGATCTCCTCACGTCGAAAGCGATCGTTCCGAGCCTGAAAGCGAACAGCAAGAAGCAAGCGCTTCAGGAACTGGCCGCCAAGGCCGCCGCGGTCACCGGTCTGCCGGAACGCGACGTGTTCGATACGCTGCTGCAGCGTGAACGCCTCGGATCGACAGGTGTCGGTAACGGAATCGCAATTCCGCATGGCAAGCTTGTCCGTCTCGACAAGCTGGTCGGCCTTTTTGCACGGCTGGAGCGGCCAATCGATTTCGATGCACTCGACGACCAGCCGGTCGATCTCGTCTTCGTCCTGCTGGCGCCCGAAGGGGCCGGAGCAGATCATCTCAAGGCGCTGGCGCGCATCGCCCGCCGGATGCGCGATCCTGGCACCGTCGCCAAGCTCCGGGCGACCAGCGATGCCGACGCGCTTTACACCATCCTGACGCAGCCGGCCGCGTCCAACGCGGCCTGAGGCTTCAGGCACGATCCGCGGCCGTCTCGCCGGCCGCACCCTGATGAAACAGAAGCGCCCCGGTTCATCCACATGAACCGGGGCGTCTTTGTGTCGTCAAGGCCGGAGAGTTCGCTAACGTCAGTGCAGACCGACCGTGTGCAGTTCATGCTCCGCCGCATTGGCGAGTGCCGCCTCGCGGCTGTCGGTCAGCATGATCGGTGTCCCGTCCGCATTGAGCAGAACCCACAGGTTCAGGCCCGGCTCCATATGCGGGGCTTGCGGAAAAAGCGTCGAGACATCGTCCGAGGTCATGCGCTTCACATAAGCGATCTGCCCCGCGCCGAGAGCCTTCAGCTCGCCCGGCTGCATTTCGAGGTGTTCTTCGTCACGCGTCATGGCACTACTCCTTTCCGGCGACCGGACTTGCCGCGTCGCCCCTTCCCGGATAACCGGACAGCCGAGACACGGGATCAGTCCCGCGCATCGATCTCGATCCGGCGCACGATGCGCTCGGGCTGCGGGCGGACAAGGTCGATTGAAAGCAGTCCGTCCTTCAGTTCGGCGCCGAGGATCTCGATCCCTTCCGCCAGAACGAAGGCTCTTTGAAACTGCCGTGCCGCAATGCCCCGATGCAGGAAGTGACGAGACTTGTCATCCTCCTGCCGGCCGCGGATCACCAACTGGCTCTCCTCGACGCTGACATCGAGCTGATCGCGGGTAAATCCGGCAACCGCAAGCGTGATGCGGATGGTCTCTCCATGCGTCTCGGTCCTGGGAAGGCGCTCGATATTGTACGGCGGATAGCCGTCATTGGCGCCCTTGCTTACCCGGTCGAGCATCCGCTCGAGATCCTCGAAGCCGAGGAGCAGCGGAGAGGAAAACGCTGACATGCGCGTCATATGCATCAAGCCCTTTTTCAAAGCGGCCCATTTTACAAACGACCCGTCCGCGCGGCGAAGAACCCGAACGCGACCGAGACATTCGAACAGCCGGACCCAGCATGGCATCCGGCAGGGACAGCGTGCCCCGTTGTCGTATATATGGCGACATGCGGCGCCGGATTCAAGAAACGCCAGGGCAGAGACGCAGGCGCCACATCGCCGAAGACGGCAGTCCTGCCTAACGCAACGTCAGTTTTCGTCTGAAAACCGCTCGTCGAAGCAGCGCCTGCAGGAATTACGAATCACCCCATTCGGAAGTGCTCCGTAATTCCTACAGGATAGCCGGTTAACTTATTGATTTCATTAATATGAATTTTTCTTGTCATATTATAAAGGCCTCATTAACCAGCGCGACCGAAGTGTGAAGTGGCCATTGTTCAGACAGGAGCCATACATGCGACGCATCGCCGGTACCCTCATTCTGTCGATCCTTGCCCTGACCGGGTCGGCGGCGGCGGAACCGCCAGCACCCGATGTCGCGGCCCTGATCGACGATGCCTTCATCGCCCAGACCCGCGAGTGGCTGGCCAATCCGATCGTCCCGCTTTCGGTGAAGGCGCAGAACGACCTTCGCGGGAACCTCGACCAGACCGCCATCGATGCACTCGACCAGCAGTGGGTGGCGGAGCGAAAGAGCGACGACAAGCCCCTGATTTCCGCCACGCTGTCAGCCCCGCTGTCGATTTACCTGCTGCGCATCCAGGCGCAGACCCTCGGTCTTTATACCGAGATCTTCGTGATGGACGGGAATGGTCTGAATGTGGGCCAGAGTGCAATCACCGGCGACTACTGGCAAGGCGACGAGGCCAAGTTCCAAAAGACGTTCCCGGCCGGGGCCGACGCGGTCTTCATCGACGAGGCCGAATGGGACGAGGAGCGCAAGATCTGGCGCGCGCAACTCAACCTCGCCCTGACCGATCCCGAGACCGCCAAGCCGATCGGTGCAGCCACGGTCGAGGTCAACCTCACCGAACTGCAGCGTCGCAACTCGCCCGCCAGCTAAATCAGGGACAACGTCATGTTCGCCAAGCTATCGGTTTCGACCAAGGGCGCCATCGCCTTCTCCTGCCTCGCGCTGATCGGCGCCATCGGCGGCGCCATCACCTACACGAAAACCATCACCGCGTCCGAGGCCGTGCAGCAGGCGGAGACCGTCACCTCGATCTCCCGCGAGGCCGACCTGTTGCAGCGGGCCGTCCTCCAGCAGGCACTTTGGGTCAAGAACTTCCTGCTGACCGGAAACCGCGACTGGGTGGGCAAGGTCGAGAACCAGTCGACCGAAGTCTCGACCCGTATCGACGGGCTGGAGGCACGGCTTTCCGGTCTGGACGGCAACCTTGTCAGCCAGGCGGAGATCGTCCGCACGGCCTGGAAGTCCTGGTTCGACAGTTTCGCCAATGAGCAGATCCGGCTGATGCGGGTTCCCGAGACGGTCGACCTCGCGCGGGCGATGGAACTGACCGCAACGGGCGCGAACCTGCTCGCATCGACCTTCGAGGGTGTCGCGGACTTGCAGACAACGCTCAAGGAGCGCGAGAGCGCCCTGCTCGACGTGCAGAGGACGGAACTTGCCTCAGCGCAGATGGTGGCGCTCGGCAGCGGCCTGCTGATCACGCTCTTCGCCGGTCTTCTCGGGTATCTGAACTTCGCGATCGTGTCGCGCCCGCTCGGCCAGCTTGCCGGCGTCGTCCGCAAACTCGCCGACGGCAACACGGAGGAAGAAGTCGACTTCGGCAAGCGCGCCGACGAAATCGGCCAGATGGGCGAGGCGCTCGGTGTGTTCCGCGCCAACCTGATCCGGACCCGCGAACTGGAAGAGGAGACCGAACGTCAGCGGCTCGACACGGCCGAACGGCGGCGCGCCGAGATGGAAGCCGTGGCGAGCAGCTTCGAGGAAACCGTCCTGACCATCACCCGGGAGATGATCAGCGGACTTGAAGCGCTCAATGGTTCGGCGGGATCTCTGGCCGATATCGCCCACGGAACGACGGACCAGGCCCTGTCGGTTTCCTCCGCCTCACAGCAGGCGACCGAGAACGTCAACACAGTCGCAAGTGCGACGGAAGAGCTCTCCGCCTCCATCGCCGAGATCAACGAGCAGGTTCACGCCTCCTCCAAGGTGGTGACCGAAGCCTCCAGCGAGGTCGAACGCTCCAACAACGCTGTCGGGAAGCTGCAGCAGGTGGTGGCCAAGATCGGCGACGTGACCCGGCTGATCACCGACATTGCCGAGCAGACCAACCTGCTGGCCCTCAATGCCACCATCGAAGCGGCACGTGCCGGGGACGCAGGACGCGGCTTTGCGGTCGTCGCCTCCGAGGTCAAGGCACTGGCCGAACAGACGGCCAAGGCGACCGAGGAGATCGACTCGCAAATCTCGGAGATGCGCCAGGCCGCGGACGATTCGATCGTCGCGACGGCGTCCGTCGCCGAGATGGTGAAGACCATTCACCAGCGCACGTCCGCCATGGCGGCTGCGACGGAGGAACAGAACGCGGCAACCAACGAGATCGCCCGCAACGTGGCCGAGGCGGCACGCGGCACCTTGAGCGTCAGCAGTTCGATCGTCGAGGTGTCCAACCAGGCGAACCAGACCGGCGACCTCAGCGCGGAGATGCGTGAGTCGATCCGCGACCTGCATGACCGCTCGAATCGCATGCAGTCGGCGATGAACGAGTTCCTGTCGACGATCCGCGCCGCCTGAACCGGCGCCGAAAACGACGGCCCGCGCCTCTCAAAACGGCCTCCGGCATTCTCGGGGGCCGTTTTCCTGTCCCCGCCGTTCCGCCTGACAAGCGATGACGGTAGCGAGGCGCCATTGGCGAAGGCTGGCCCGCTCTCTGTCCGAGCAAAACCGGAGGCTGCAGCGCGATCGCCGAATGTGGGCGTCGGGTGTTATAGAAGGCCAGATATCGACTAATGCCTGCTCGGGCCTCCGGCACGGTTTTATAGGCGTGGAGATAGACCTCCTCGTATTTGATCGACCGCCAAAGCCGCTCGACAAAGACATTGTCCCGCCATGCGCCCTTGCCGTCCATTGAGATGGCGATGTCAGCCTTCTTCAAGACCGCCGTGAAGTCGATGGATGTGAACTGCGATCCCTGATAGGCGTTAAGCACCGGCTCGATGATACCGGCAATCTCCAGCCCCTCGCCGCGCAGGACGGCAAAGGCCTTGTACTGGTCGATCTCGTCCATCGGCAGACGGGCGATGTTCTCGGTGAGCGAAGCCTCGATCGCGGTGGCATCGTCCCCGTCCTGCATGACGATGACGGGCACGGGGTTGGCAATCCCCTCTGCGGCCAGCGCAGTGAGCGCGGCCAACCGCCGCTGTCCGGCAACGACCTCGTAGCCGTCTGCGCTGGCGCGCACCAGAAGCGGTTGCAGGATGCCGAGCCGCCGGATGGAGGGAAGCAGGTCGGCGATCTCCTTGCCGCCTCTCTTGCGGACATTGACCCGCGAGGGGGACAATTGATCAAGGGTAAGGTGAATGAGTTTCATGGGGGTAGTCTCCTGTCGGTTGGGGGTTGAAGGCACGACCCCGAAGGGCCGCGCATGAACCCCTGGCCAGCGCGAGCGTCCCCAGACCAGACAAATAGAAACATCGCCGCCGCCGACAGGCGGGCGGCGGCGACGCAAGGGACGGTCGTACCGAAAGGCGGGGCGGCCAAAGACGAACCGTGCAACGGCGCGTCACGCGGTCCGGGCCACACGGGAGACGGGCAGCTGAGCACCGCGAAGCGCACCCGGCGAAGGAGCGGGCCCGCCCGGACTTCGGCTATTGGCGGAGAGCCCCGCCGTCGGTGCAAGCCGGAACACGGGGATCACGCGCGCAACCGGCGCGCAGGAGAACACCGGTCAGGCGGCGACAGACCGCCTGCCTAACCACAAGACTACCACCCCAACCACATGCCGGCCGCCTTGCGGCCGTCCACTCTCCCGCCCAGGGATCGTCACCCGCATGGGCCGAAACCCGCAGCGCCCGGCCAAGGGGTTCGGTCGCGAGGGGCGCAGCCCCAAGCGATAGAGCCCGGTCCGAAGGAGGGTGCCTGTTCATGCTCCACGCATTTCCAATGCGGGTGATCGCCGGGCGGTCACCGATGGTGCCGAGACTGTGGCGCGAAACCACATAAGTGTTTGAGAGACAGGGAGAGCCCAAGAAAAAATGTAAATCTCATGTGAAAGGCGAGCCGTTGCGGTCTCACTTCAGGCCTCCGGTGCGCACGGAAGCAACCGGTTCACAGGATGATCATGTCCTCCTTCGAGGTCAGGAACTCCCGCACCTCGAACGGGATCTGCGGATCGTTGCGGTCGAGCACCGTCGAGCGCTTCAGGTCCTCGCGCTGCAGCAGCCCCTCTCCGCGATACTGGAGTACCACGCGGGTGGAGAACGGCTGGCGCAGCATCGTCGCCGCGATGCCGTTGGTCACGCCGAACAGGTAGCGCCGCGAAGAGCGGTCCTGCGAGGCGAAGATCGACATGGTCAGCTCGTTGCGCTGGGCGCTCTCGTAGTCGATCGCAAAGATGCGCCCCGCGAGCGGCATCGTCATCCCGTGATACTTGAAGACGTAGTCGGCCTTGTCGGGCGTGTCGTAGGCCGGGAACCGCTCCACGTAGTAGTGCATCAGCAGCGAGCCGTGCCGATAGATGCAGAAGGCCGCCCGCAGGATCCGGCCGGGATAGATGCTGGAGAAGTGATAGCGGTCGTACCGGCCCAGCAGTTCACCGCCCTGCGGCCCGTCTCCTCTCATCGCGTGATCGAGAAAGTCCATCGCCTTGGGGGCGCTGCGCAACTCGTCGAGCACTCGGGGATAGTTGCCGTCCATCAGCGAGACGAACTGCTCGTGCGGCATTTCCAGCGTCGGCTGCGTCACGCCGAAGTATTGCGCAATCCGACGCAGGTTTGTCGCCGACGGCCTGTGCAGTCCCGCCAGGTACTTGTTGAACTGTTGGCGGTTCACCCCCGTTGCACGGCAAACATGTGAAACGGACCCTTTGCTATCGCACAGGTAGCGGAGGTTTCGAGGTAGTCCGTCCATCTTCCCGCCATCGCTCACGATGCTTCACCCCGCCGCTCGAGAATGCGTCACTTCGCGTCAGATTATCTGCAAGTGCGAAATTGTCGATAGGCCGGGCGGTCGACATACTCGGCTGGACAGGACGGATGCAGGCGGCCGCAGGGAGAGCAGATCCGACTGCGCAAGGCGGCCGACCAGAGGAACCTTCTAGCGATGGCGATCAGACTCAAGGCGGCGGCCGGCGGCGAACAATCGTTCGACAACCCGGACCTCACGGCCAAAGTGCACCAACTTCTTGCCATGGTGGAGCGGGGCGGCGATGCGGCTGTCCGGGAGCTGGCAAAGCGTTTCGACGGCCTGGAGCGCGACAGCTACCGGCTTTCTTCGGGCGAGATCGCCGCCTGCATCGACCAGATGACGCACCAGCAGCGCGAAGACATGGAATTCGCGCAGGAGCAGGTGCGCAACTTCGCCCGCGTCCAGCGCGACGCCATCCACGACACAGAGGTGGAGACCCTGCCCGGTGTCACGCTCGGCCACCGCAACATCCCTATCTCCAATGTCGGCTGTTACGTTCCGGGCGGCAAATACCCTCTGCTCGCCTCGGCGCACATGTCGATCCTGACCGCACGTGTTGCCGGCTGCGACCGGATCATCACCTGCGCGCCGCCGTTCGACGGGCGTCCGGCGCCGCTGATCGTCGCCGCCCAGCATCTGGCGGGCGCCGACGAGATCTACGTCCTCGGCGGCGTCCAGGCGATTGCCGCCATGGCGTTCGGCACCGAGAGCATCGAGCCGGTCGACATGATCGCCGGCCCCGGCAACGCCTTCGTCGCGGAAGCCAAGCGCCTGCTGTTCGGGCGCATCGGCATCGACCTCTTCGCCGGTCCGACCGAGACGCTGCTGATCGCCGACGAGACCGTCGACGGCGAGCTTTGCGCCACCGACCTGCTCGGCCAGGCGGAACACGGCACCAACTCGCCGGCAGTCCTGATCACCGACAGCGAAAAGCTCGCCCGTGACACGCTGCGCGAGATCGACCGGCTGCTGGAGATCCTGCCGACGGCCGGGATCGCGGCGAAAGCCTGGGCGGATTTCGGCGAGGTCATCCTGTGCGACAGCCGCGAGGAAATGCTCGCCGAGGCCGACCGGATCGCCTTCGAGCATGTCCAGGTGATGACGCGGGACGACAATTATTTCTTCCGCAATCTGAAGAACTTCGGTTCGATGTTCGTCGGCCCGCGCACCACGGTTGCCTATGGCGACAAGGTCATCGGCACCAACCATACGCTGCCGACCATGCGCGCAGCCCGCTATTCCGGCGGCTTGTGGGTCGGTAAGTTCCTGAAGACCTGCACCTATCAGCGGATCGACAGCGACAGCTCCTCCGCCCTGCTGGGCGAGAAATGTTCGCGCCTGTGCATGATGGAAGGCTTCGCCGGCCATGCCGAACAGGCAAATGTCCGCGTCCGCCGCTACGGCCGGCGCAATGTTCCCTACGCACAGGCTGCCGAACCCCTTTCCGCCTCCTGAGCCGGAATGCCCCATCACCTGCAGAACGGGACGAGCAATGAAAGTCGCTGTCATCAGCTTTGAATTCGAAGGGAACACGTTTTCCCTGACGCGGGCCGGGCACGGCGAATTCTCCCGGCGGCTTCTGGCCTTCGGCGCCGATGTGCTGCCGGCGATCGAGGGGCGTGCACTCGCGCTGACCGGCGGCTGCGACGTGCTGCGCCAAGCGGGCGCCGAGCTGCTGCCCATCGTTGCCGCCTATGGCGGTTCGGGCGGCGCAGTCGAGGACGCCTTCTTCGACGAGATCCATGCCGCGATCCGCGACGGCCTGTCCGGCGCGGGATCGCTCGACGGCGTCTATCTCGCCCTGCACGGCGCGATGATCTGCGAGAGCCGGCCGGATCCGGAAGGCGACATTCTCGCGCTGGTGCGCGGCATCGTCGGCAAGGGTGTTCCCATCGCCGCCAGCTTGGACCTGCATGCCAATGTCACGCAGCAGAAGGCCGACAATGCCGACATTCTCGTCGGCTACGAGACCTACCCGCATGACGACGTCTACTCCACCGGCGAGCGCGCCGCCCGGCTTCTTGTCCGCACCATCCGTGGCGAGATCTCGCCCAAGCTCGCCATCCGCCGCATCAATGCCTTCGTGCCGGTGATCGGCGGGGCCACTGCCGAAGGCCAGCCGATGGGTGAGGTGCGCAAGCTGGCCCGCGAGATGGAAGCAGCCGGCGAGGCACTGTGCGTCAGCTACTTCCCCGTCCAGCCCTGGCTGGACCTTGCCGATATCGGCATCTGCGGACTGGCGGTGACCGACGGCGACGACGCCGGCGCGCAAGCCGTCGCCACCCGGATTGTCACCGAGATGTGGAACCGGCGGAACGACTTCTACCTGCCGGAAAGGGACGCCGACGATGCCGTCCTGGCGGCCCGGAACTTGCCCGGGCCGGTGATCCTGGTGGATTCCCCCGACTGCGTCGGCGGCGGCTCTTCGGGTGACCTGCCGCAAGTTCTTGATGCCCTGATGCGCTTTGCCCCCGACCTGCCCTCGGCCATCCTGATGGTGGACCCGCAGGCCGTCGAGACGGCCATCGCCGCCGGCGTCGACGCCACCGTGCAGGTGACGGTCGGGGCCGGCAAGGACAAGCGGTTCGGGGCTCCGGTTCCGGTCGAGGCACAGGTGGAGCGGATCGGCGACGGCCGGTTCAGCTACGACGGCGGCCCGATGGCCGGCCCGTCCGGAAACATGGGCCCCTGCGTGGTCCTGCGCCACCGCGAACTGCGCATCCTCGTCGCCAGCTTCCCGACCTACGACTACGGCGACGAGCAGTACCGATCGATGGGCATCGACTGGCGCCAGCTGCGGATCGCGGTTTTCAAGAACCCGATGAACTTCCGCAACCTGCTGGGCCCGGGCATCGCGTTCGTCGGCGTCGACGGCAAGGGGCCGACCGCCGCCCGGCTCGAGCGGCTCGACTGGCATGTCAAGCAGCGCCCGTTCTGGCCCTGCGACGACTTCGAGGCTCCCCCTTTCATGTGAACGAACGTCGTCCGCTCGCGCCCTTGCCTCACGGGGAGAGCGGACCGGCGGCAGCAAGCTCCGGCGAAAAGCCGGGGAACAAAAACAAGAATTCGTTGGGAACAGAGGATCACGACATGATCAACAGACGCGACATGATGAAGGCTGGCGCGGCGATGCTGGGAACGGCAATCGTCGCCCGTCCCGGCTGGGCCCTGGCCAATGCCGGCAAAACCCTGAAATTTGTGCCCCAAGCCAATCTTTCCATTCTCGACCCCGTCTTCACGACGGCGGCGGTGAGCGTGACCCATGGTTACTGCGTGTTCGACACGCTCTACGGCGTCGACAACAATCTCGAGCCGCACCCGCAGATGGCCGAGGGCGCGACCGTCTCGCAGGACGGGCTCGAATGGCTCATCACCTTGCGTGACGGCCTGGTCTGGCACGACGGCGCACCGGTGACCGCCGCCGACTGCGCCGCCAGCCTCGACCGCTGGAGCCAGCGCGACACGTTCGGCCAGTCACTGCGCGATGCGACAGTGGCCTTCGAGGCGGCGGACGACAAGACCATCCGCATCCGCCTGAAGCGGGCCTTCCCGCATCTTCTGTCCGCCATCGGCAAACCGCACTCCTCGCCGGCCATGATGATGCCCGAGCGGATCGCCAAGACACCGCCGACGGAAGCCGTCACCGAGATGATCGGCTCCGGCCCCTACCGCTTCATCGCCGAGGAGTACGTCTCCGGCAGCCGCGTCGTCTACGAGAAGTTCGAGGGCTACGTGCCGCGCTCGGAGCCGGCGGAATGGACCTCGGGCGGCAAGCTTGCCAAGTTCGACAGGATCGAGTGGCACATCATCCCCGATGCGGCCAGCGCTACCGCGGCCCTGCAGAACGGTGAGGTCGACTGGATCGAGATCGCCCTGCCGGATCTCCAGCCGCTGCTGGACGCCGCACCGAACGTCACTGTCCAGCGTCAGGACCCGACGGGCTTTGCCGCCTACATGCGCTTCAACTCGCATGTCGCCCCGTTCAACAATCCGAAGCTGCGCCGGGCCGTTCTGGCGGCGGTCGACCAGGCCGTCTACATGAACTCGATCACCGGCAGCAACCCGGACAACTGGTCCGACTGCAAGAGCATGTTCCCCTCCACCATGCCGGGCGTCCTGTCCGACGACTGGGGCATGATGCCGGCCGATCTTGAGGCGGCCAGGCAGCTGGTGGCCGAGTCCGGCTATGCCGGGGAGAAAGTCGTCATCCTGCATCCGACCGATATGGCCAACCTTGCGCCGCATGGCCTCATCACCGCCGACCTGCTGGCCAAGCTCGGGCTGAATGTCGAGCTTCAGGCGATGGACTGGGGCACCGTCACCCAGCGCCGCCAGTCGAAGGAACCGGTCGAGAACGGCGGCTGGAGCATCTTCCACACCAACTGGCCCTCCGCGTCGATCTCGAACCCGGCAACCAACGCCAACGTACGCGGCAAGGGCGAGGCCGGTTGGTTCGGCTGGTACGACGACGCGGCCCTGGAACAGGGCGTCAACGACTGGCTGTTCGCCTCCGATCCGGCTGTCGCCAGGGAAGCTTTCGAACGCGTGCAGAAGCTCGCGATGGAAGGCGCGCCGGTCGTCCCGCTCGGCGTGTTCTACGTCAACAGCGGTCTGTCGAACGAGCTCTCCGGCGTCATTCCCGGCTCAGCCTCGTTCTTCTGGAACGTCGCCTGACGCGGAATGATCCGCCCCGGCAGGCGCCTCCCCGTGCCCCTCGCGGCACGCGGGGGGCGCCCACCCTGAACGGAGCGACGCATGGGAAGCTATATCCTCAAACGGATTCTCGCGACGATCCCGGTCATCGGCATCGTCGCCCTGATCGTTTTCAGCCTTCTGTTCCTGACCCCCGGCGATCCGGCGGCGGTGATGGCGGGCGACCAGGCGACACCCGAGCAGATCGCCAGCATCCGCCAGAGCCTTGGTCTCGACCAGCCCTTCGTTCCCCGCTTCCTGACCTGGGCGGGCAACGTCCTGTCCGGCGACCTGGGCAGTTCGGTCTTCACCAGGCAGCCGGTCACCACGATGATCGGGCAGCGGATCGAGCCGACCCTGTCGCTGATGGTCCTGACCATCGGTTTCGCGGTCCTGGTGGCAGTGCCGATCGGCGTCGTCGCGGCTTACCGGCAGAACAGCCTGCTCGACAATGTCATCATGGCCGGAGCCGTGCTCGGCTTCTCCGTGCCGGTCTTCGTGCTCGGCTACCTGCTCGCCTGGATCCTGGCGCAGAAGCTGCAACTCCTTCCCGTCCAGGGCTACCGACCGATCGCCGAAGGTGTGTGGCCTTGGCTGCGCCACATGATCCTGCCGGTCCTGTCGGTCAGCGGCGTCTACATCGCACTGATCGCGCGCATCACCCGCACCACCATGCTGGAAGTGCTGAACCAGGACTACATCCGCACCGCCCGCGCCAAGGGCGCCGGCGAGCTCGCCGTCCTGTTCCTGCATGCGCTTCGCAACGGCTCGGTGCAAATCGTCACGGTCATCGGTCTCGGCGTCGCGCTGCTCATCGGCGGTGCGGTGGTGACGGAAAGCGTCTTCTCGCTCCCCGGCCTCGGCCGGCTCACGGTCGATGCGATCCTGCAGCGCGACTATCCGGTGATCCAGGGCGTGATCCTGCTGTTCAGCCTCGTCTATGTCCTCGTCAACCTGCTGGTCGACCTCAGCTACGTGCTGCTCGACCCGCGCATCCGGTACTGACGCCATGAGCGATGCAACACATCCGCAGCAGGCACGGCCGCTGCCGGACCTGTTCGAAACGATGCCCGACCACTCGAAGCTGGCCATTCTGGTCCGCCGCTACCCGGCGATGTGCCTCGGCCTCGTCCTGCTCGCCGCGGTCTTCTTGATGGCGGTCTTCGCGCCGCTGCTGGCCACCGCCGATCCGGTCGCGCTGAACGTCGTCCCCCGCCTCACCTCCCCGTCGGAAGCCGCCTGGTTCGGTGCTGACATGCTCGGGCGCGACGTCTATTCGCGCGTCGTCTACGGGGCCCGCGTCTCGCTCGTGGTCGGCTTCAGCGTCGCGCTCATCGCAACCGCAGCCGGCCTTGCCATCGGCATGCTGGCCGGCTTTGTGCGCCCGCTCGACGGCGTGATCATGCGGGTGATGGACGGGCTGATGGCCATTCCCTCAATCCTGCTCGCCGTCGCCTTCATGGCGCTGATCGGCAGTTCGGTCGGTAACGTCATCCTCGCCATCACCGTGGCCGAGATCCCGCGCGTCGCAAGGCTCGTGCGGTCCACCGTGCTGACCCTGCGCGAACAGGCCTATGTCGATGCGGCGATCACCTCCGGCACCCGCACGCCGGCGATCATCTTCCGCCACATCCTGCCGAACGCGGTGCCGCCGGTGATGGTGCAGGCGACCTATATCTGCGCCTCCGCCATGGTGATCGAGGCGATCCTGTCTTTCATCGGCGCCGGCACTCCGCCGACCATCCCGTCCTGGGGCAACATCATGACCGAGGGTCGGGCCCTGTGGCAGGTCAAGCCGCATATCGTGGCGTTTCCGGCCGTTTTCCTGTCGCTGACGGTGCTGGCGGTCAACCTCGTCGGCGACGGCTTGCGGGACTATCTCGACCCGCGCCAGGCGAAGTGAGGGGGACCCGCACATGTCTTTGCTGAAGATAGCGGATCTGCAGATCCACTTCCGGACCCCCGGCGGCGTCAACCGCGCCGTCGACGGCCTCTCGCTCGAGGTCGACGCCGGCGAGACCGTGGCGATCGTCGGCGAATCGGGATGCGGAAAGTCCGTGACCTCCCTGTCGATCCTGCGCCTGCTGCCACAGGCCTCGACCCGGATCGGCGGCCGCATCCTGTTCCGCGGCGAGGATCTCCTGCACCGCTCCCAGCGCCGCATGCGGCAGGTGCGCGGCGGCGAGATCGGCATGATCTTCCAGGAGCCGATGACCTCGCTCAATCCGGTCTGGACCGTCGGCCGGCAGATCGAGGAAGCCCTGCTGCTGCACGAGAACATGAGCCGGGCGCAGGCGCGTAAACGGGCGGTCGAGTTGCTGCGGGAAGTCGGCATCTCCTCGCCGGAACACCGGGTCGGCCAGTATCCGCACGAGCTGTCCGGCGGCATGCGCCAGCGGGTGATGATCACCATCGCCATGGCCTGCAACCCGGCCCTGCTGATCGCCGACGAACCGACGACCGCGCTCGACGTGACGATCCAGGCGCAGGTCCTCGACCTCATGCGGCACCTTCAAAAGCGCCGCGGCTCCGCCGTCCTGATGATCACGCACGATCTCGGGGTCGTCGCCGAGTTCGCCGAGCGGGTCGTGGTCATGTATGCCGGCCGCAAGATCGAGGAAGCCCCGGTCGGGCCGCTCTTCGCCCGGCCCATGCATCCCTATACCGGCGGCCTGCTGGCGGCCGTGCCCAAGATCGGTTCGGCCCGCGGCTCGCACAGGAGCAGGCTCGCGGAAATTCCCGGCAGCGTGCCCGATCTCAGGCTGCGTCACGAAGGCTGCATCTTCGCCCCGCGCTGCGCCAGGGTGCAGGACACCTGCCGCACGGTGGCCCCGGCGCTGCTCCCGCAGGGCGAAGGACATTCGGTCGCGTGCCACTATCCGCTGGAGGCCGCATGAGCGAGCGAACCAACGACGCCATTCTCGAGGTCCGCGACCTCCAGATGCACTTTCGCCTGCGCAGCGGGCTGTTCGGCAGTTCGACCAGGACCGTCAAGGCGGTGGACAAGGTCGACTTGGAGATCCGGCGCGAGCAGACCCTGTCGCTCGTCGGCGAATCCGGATGCGGCAAGACCACCGTCGGCCGCTGCATCATCGGCCTGCAGAAGATCTCCGGCGGCGAGATCCGGCTCGACGGACAGCGCATCGACGATCTCGGCGCGGCGCAACTGCACCCGTACCGCCGCCGCATGGGCATGGTGTTCCAGGATCCCTTCTCCAGCCTCAATCCGCGTCAGCGCGTGAGCGAGCTCGTCGCCGAACCGATCCGCAGCCTGAAGCTGCTGCCCGCCGGCAAGATCGCCGGCCGGGTGGAGGAACTGCTCGGGCTGGTCGGCCTTCCGGCTGGGTCCAGCCGGCGTTGGCCGCACGAGTTTTCCGGCGGCCAGCGGCAGCGCATCTGCATCGCCCGCGCACTTGCCGGCGAGCCGGACCTGCTGATCTGCGATGAAAGCGTCTCCGCGCTCGATGTCTCCGTGCAGGCGCAGATCATCAACCTCCTGTGCGACTTGCAGACGCGGCTCGGCCTCGCCATCCTCTTCATCAGCCACGATCTTGCGGTCGTCGAGCATCTCTCCCACCAGGTGGCCGTGATGTATCTCGGGCGCATCGTCGAGAAGGGGCCGCGCGACCGTGTCTTTTCCAGGCCCGGCCACCCGTATACGCAGGCCCTGCTGTCCGCCGCGCCCGTCCCCGACCCGGCAGCCTCCGACCGCCGCATCATCCTGCAGGGCGACGTGCCCAGCCCCACCGCTCCGCCGCCGGGCTGCCGGTTCAGCACCCGCTGCCCGCATGCCTTCGACCGTTGCCATGTCGAGGAGCCCGCAATGACGGCGCTGGAGGAAGGCGCCGCCGCCTGCCATCTCCTGGAAAACGAATCTACCGCTTGAAATGATGACGCCGATTTTTGGGAAGGAAACAGACATGAGCTTGCAGGACACCAGGCCCTCGCTGGACTGGCCGGAACCGGGCCAGGGCGCGCAGACATGCGCACCGCTGCCCGGCTTCGAGAAGGGCTCCGCCTTCATCGACGGACGGATCGTCCCCATCGAGGAGGCGCGGATCCCGCTGCTCGACTGGGGCTTCCTGCGCTCCGACGCGTTCCAGGAAACCGTTTCGGCGTGGAACGGCAAGGTGTTCCGCCTCGACGATCATCTCGCCCGTTTCAGCCGCTCCGGCGAGCGGCTGCGCATGCCGATCCGCTACGAGCCGGCGCAGATCCGCGAGATCATCCACGCGCTGGTACGGGTCTGCGGCTACGACAAGGCCTATGTGCAGATCATCAACACACGCGGGCGTCCGCCCATCGGCAGCCGCGACCTGCGCCTGTGCGAGAGTCGCTTCCAGGCGTTCTGCATGCCCTACATGTGGCTCAAGCCGCCGGAGCTGCAGTCGCTGGGCATGAGCCTGCACATTTCCTCGCGTCTACGCGTTCCTCCCGCCTCCGCCGACCCGCTGGTCAAGCACTATCACTGGCTCGATTTCGAGATGGGCCTGCTCGACGCCTATGACGCGGGGTGCGAGACCGTCGTCCTGACAGACGGCGACGGCAATGTGGTGGAAGGGCCGGGCTTCAACATCTTCGCCACCGTCGACGGCACACTGGTGACCCCGGCGCGCAACATGTTGGACGGCATGACCCGCCGCACGGTGCTGGAACTGGCGCGACAGCTAGGCCTTCCCGTCGAGGAGGCGCCGCTGTCGCCAGAGATGGTGCGCGGTGCGTCGGAAGTGTTCCTGACGACCACTGCCGGCGGCGTCGTTCCGGTGACCTCGGTCGACGGCAAGGCGGTCGCCAACGGGGCACCGGGCAACTTCACCACCCGGCTCCACGCCGCCTACTGGGCACTGCGCGAGGACGGCGTCATGGGCGACCCCATCGACTATTCTGCCGCCACTCCACAGGAGTGGCTCGGCTGATGCGTCGATGGCGAAGGCGACATACACGAAGCCCTGCCAAGTGGCCACGGAGGTGAAACCGAGAGCCCCGCCGGGAGGGACCCAATGGGAGGCGCGCAGCGGGCCTCACGAGCGCGCCTCCTCTTCGGAATCCGCCTCGACGCCAGTGCCGCCTTGGTAGCAGGCGCCGAGGTTGAGCATGGCAACAGTTTCTCCGGCCTCCGCCGCCTTGCGGTACCAGCGAAACGCCTCCCTAAAATTCACCTTGACGACCGTGCCCCTTGCATAGCAGACGCCAAGATTGAATATCGCGGTCTCGTGTTCGGCTTCGGCAACGTTCTTTGTCAGGGCAAAACCGGCTTCTGCGTTCTTATCGAAGCAAATACCATTTAATTTGCAATATCCTAGCAGGGAATGCGCCTTTAATTTTTCATCCACTAGCGCCGCCGCCTCGCATTGCTCCAGCAGTTGCAGTGAAACCGTCTGGCAATTTATCTCAAACAGCCCCGACATCATCACCGCGCTGGCCGCGCGAGCGGCGTCATCCGGCAAGGGAAAGGGAGTGTTCAGCAGTTCGCGGGTTTCCCGCACGGAGCGGGAAATCCTGAACACAGCGCTGCAGACAGGCCGAGAAGCGCGCGGGGCTGCATTTCCATGCCGCTTCACATAGGTCTTCCGTCTCAATGAAGCCGCCGTTCAGAGAGGAAAGCACAAACCACTCGCCGAGAATGTCCGGCTGCAGCGGCCAGACGATGCCGGCGAGAGGGACGCCCGTTCCGCGCGGTGTGTCGATGATCACGTTGGTCCGCTCAAGCGTTCCTCGATCGAATGTGGCAAGCCACTCCTGCGGCAAACGCTGTCGCCTTCGCCTGCGGCCGGCTGGAGAGTGTTGCCGAGGCAAAGCGCTTCCTGGAAAGCCAGCCCGCCTATCCGCGCGACCATCGCGGCGAGGTGCACTTCGAGCGCGTCGCCGAGCTGCTCAACCGCATGCTCTATGCCGGAAATATCGAGGTGCCCAAATGGGGCATGTCCTTCATTCCGGCCAAACACGAGCCCCTGGTGTGTCTTGCTACCTGGCAGCGGGCGCAGGAGCGGCTCAAGGGCACGCCCAAGGCTCCCGTGCGCAAGGACCTCAACGAGGACTTCCCGCTGCGCGGCTTCGTCTGCTGCGCCTCCTGCAACCAGCCGATGACCGCCTGCTGGTCGAAAGGCCGCACCAAGCATTACGCCTACTATCTCTGCGACACACGCGATTGCCCGGATCGCCGAAAATCAGTGCGACAGGAGATCATCGAGGGCGAGTTCGAGACGCTGCTGGCCGCGCTCAAGCCGAGCGCGCATCTCTTCCACGCGATCTACGAGATGCTGCGCGATCAGTGGAACGACCGCCTTGCCCGCAGCGAGGAGATGGCCCGTGCCGTTGCCGGCGAGCTGCAGCGCGTCGAGGTGAAGGTGCGTCAGCTGGTCGACCGGGTGACGGGAGCCAGCACCAGCGCGCTCGCGGAAGCCTACGAAGCGCGTCTTGGCGGGCTGTATGATCGCAAGGCCGTGCCGAGCTAAAAGGGTGCCCTCACCTGCACGCCGCAGGCATCACATGCGGAAACGTGTCGAACCGCCAAAGCTGCTTTGAGGATCAAACTGCCGAGGGACAAAACCCTGCAAGGGGAAGACTGGTGGAGCCAAGGGGAATCGAACCCCTGACCTCTTGAATGCCATTCAAGCGCTCTCCCAACTGAGCTATGGCCCCGTCTTCCAGATTTTCTCCGAAACACCTTCAAGCACTCCCTGGAAGAGGCTGTCACGCTTTCGGAAAATCGCGGCGCGGCGTTTGGGTCTGCCGTGCCGATGCGGGCGGAAAATACGTCTTCCGCCCTTCAAGTCAAGCGGAATAATCCGCTCGTTCAAACATCGCCCGCCGGAAACCACTACGACTGTGGACAAACTCCGGTTGCCGTCGCTGGTGCCAACGCCGCGCGGGGCGGCGATGGCGCCGTTTCAGCGGTCCGTGTCCTCGTCGTCGCGCTCGACAACGATGCCAGGGACTTCATCGTCTTCCTCGTCCTCATCATCGATGAAAACGTCATCGACAGAATCATCGTCGTCGATGTCTTCCTCGTCGTCGTCCGCATCGACCGAAACCGCTGCATCGCCCTCGGTTTCGGCGTCGGCCTCCTCGAGGCTGACCAGCTCGGCGCCGTCATCCTCGGCCTCGACGTCGTCGTCCTCGTCTTCCTCTACCGCCGCCGCCTTGGCCGCTGCCTTCACGCGCATCGCCTGGGAAAGGACGAAGACCGTGCCGCATTTCGGACAGGTAATCGGATCGCGATTGAGATCGTAATATTTCGCGCCGCAGCCGCCGCACAGCCGCTTGGTGCCAAGTTCGGGTTTCGCCACGGTTCCAACCCTTGTCTTTTTCGATAATCGGGCGTTCGCATATAGGCTGCCCGACGTCATGTCAAAGCCTAATCCGGCCTGCTTCGTCAAACGCTTTGTGACCTTTGCCCAAAAGCTCTCGGGAAGCCGGTTCAACAGTGGCACCCGGCCTGGAACGGCCACGGTGACGTATCGGTTCCAGCATGATACGAGATGCGACGCAACACTTGGCCTGCAAGCTCCGGATCGCAACATGTCCCATTCCACTTCCGTCGCGCCGATGGTGGCGCGCTCAGGCAGCGCGCTGAAGGGCCGGGTCACCGTACCCGGCGACAAATCAATTTCTCACCGTTCGCTGATGCTGGGCGCCCTCGCAGTGGGCCGCACCACCGTGACCGGCCTGCTGGAATCGGAAGATGTCCTGAACACAGCAGCCGCGATGCGCGCCTTCGGGGCCAGGATCGACCGGGACCCCCTCGGCGTCTGGACTGTCGATGGCGCGGGGCTTGGCAGCCTTGTCGAGCCGGAGACGGTGATCGACTACGGAAACGCGGGCACCGGCGTCAGGCTGGCGCTCGGCCTTGCCGGAACACACCCGATCGCCACCACTTTCATCGGCGATGCGTCCCTTTCACGCCGTCCTATGGGCCGGGTGCTCGAGCCGCTGCGCCAGATGGGCGCGCGCATCATCGCTCGTTCGGGCGACCGGCTGCCGCTGTCCGTGCGCGGTCCGGGAACGGCAGCACCGATCACCTACCGGGTGCCGGTCCCGTCCGCCCAGGTGAAGTCGGCGGTCCTGCTGGCCGGCCTCAACGCACCCGGACAGACGACGGTGATCGAGCCGATCCCGACGCGCGACCACACCGAACGCATGCTGATGGGCTTCGGCGCGGCAATCAACGTCGAGGCCGACGGCTCGGGCGGACGCATCATCACCGTCACCGGACAGGGCGAGTTGCAGCCGCAGGACATCACCGTGCCGGCGGACCCCTCGTCCGCCGCCTTCCCGATCGTCGCAGCGCTGATCACGCCGGGTTCCGACGTGACGGTCGCCGACGTGCTTCTCAACGAGCACCGGACCGGCCTGCTGACGTCGCTGCAGGAAATGGGAGCCGATCTCGTCATCGAAAACATCCGCGAGACCGGCGGAGAAAAACTTGGCGACATCCGCGTCCGCCATTCGGCCTTGAAGGGCATCACCGTGCCGGCCGAACGAGCCCCCTCGATGATCGACGAATATCCGGTCCTGGCCGTGGCCGCCGCCTTCGCGGACGGGTCAACGACGATGCTGGGGCTGGAGGAACTGCGCGTGAAGGAGTCCGATCGCCTGGCCGCCGTCGCGGCAGGTTTGCGGGCCAACCGCATCGATTGCGAGGAAGGCGAAACGAGCCTCGTCGTGCATGGCCGGCGCAGCGAGATCGGCGGGGGCACGGTCGCCACCCATCTCGACCACCGCATCGCCATGAGCTTCCTGGTTCTCGGCCTCGCCGCGGATGCACCGGTGACCGTCGATGACGGCGCGGTGATCGCCACCAGCTTCCCGACCTTCCAGGAACTGATCCGGGAACTCGGCGGCGACCTCTCCCCGGCGGAGGTAAAGGCAGCATGATCATCGCCATCGACGGGCCGGCCGCGTCCGGCAAGGGAACCCTTGCCCGCCGGCTGGCGGCGCATTACGGACTGCACCATCTCGACACCGGGCTGACCTACAGGGCGGTGGCAGCCGCCCTTCTGGCCCGCGGCCTGCCACTTGGCGACGAGGCCGTCGCGGTGGCCACGGCCCGCAACCTGGACCTGTCCAGACTCGACCGAGACGTGCTGTCGGCCCACGAGATCGGCGAGGCGGCGTCGCGCATCGCCGTTCTTCCGGGGCTTCGCGAGGAACTCGTGCAGTTGCAGCGCCGGTTCGCAATGGAACCGCCTGGCGCCGTTCTCGACGGACGCGACATCGGCACGGTCGTGTGTCCGGATGCCGACGTGAAACTGTTCGCCACGGCGAGCGCCCGGGAGCGCGCAAAACGGCGGACCATGGAGCTCGAAGCCAAGGGCAAGCCAGCCGATTTCGACAAGGTCCTCGCTGACCTGGAGCGCCGGGACCAGCGCGATGCCAGCCGGACGGTGGCTCCGTTGAAGGCCGCGGACGATGCGCACTTGCTCGACACATCGGAAATGGATATAGAAACGGCGTTCAAGGCGGCTGTGGATATCGTCGATAGCGTGTACGCGGAGTAGCGGACACGATCTCGGCGTTTTTTCCATGGCCTGTGCCGGATTGCCCGCCTTCGGGCGGCAACCGGCAGGATCGCGGGCGCGGTCCGGTCTTTGACCGGACATCCGGCGACCTTGGCGATTATTCGAGAGTGCGGTTTCACCGTTCGCCTCGCCGGCCCGCCGGATCCCTCGTCCCCGCGCAAGATGCGGACACGGGGGCCCACGCGGATGCATCGTCCAGAGCGACGTTGCCGGAAGGAGGAACCGCCAGGAGCAACACAAACCCGCCGGCGAAGAGCCATGTTTGGCTGCCAGGAGTTTCGATGAACAGTTTGAATCCCACACGCGACGAGTTCGCCGCCCTTCTCGAGCAGAGCTTCGAGGAGCAGGAGCACTATGAAGGCTCCGTGATCACCGGCACCGTCATCGCCATCGAGAAGGATCTCGCGGTGATCGACGTCGGCCTGAAGGTCGAAGGCCGCGTCGCGCTCAAGGAATTCGGCGTCAAGGGCCGCGACGGCGACGATGCCGGCGTGTCCGTCGGCGACAAGGTCGAGGTCTATCTGGAGCGCGTCGAGAACGCGCTCGGCGAGGCCGTGCTGTCGCGTGACAAGGCACGTCGCGAAGAGAGCTGGATCCGTCTCGAGGTCGCCTTCGAGGCGAACGAGAAGGTCACCGGCCAGATCTTCAACCAGGTCAAGGGTGGCTTCACCGTCGACCTCGACGGCGCCGTGGCCTTCCTGCCGCGCTCGCAGGTCGACATCCGTCCCGTGCGCGATGTGGCTCCGCTGATGCACACGCCGCAGCCGTTCCAGATCCTGAAGATGGACAAGCGCCGCGGCAACATCGTCGTGTCGCGCCGTGTCGTTCTGGAAGAAACCCGCGCCGAACAGCGTTCGGAGCTGGTCCAGAGCCTCGAGGAAGGCCAGGTCATGGAAGGCGTGGTCAAGAACATCACCGACTACGGTGCGTTCGTCGACCTCGGCGGCATCGACGGCCTCCTGCACGTCACCGACATTGCCTGGCGCCGGATCAACCATCCGAGCGAAGTGCTGGCCATCGGCCAGACCGTCAAGGTGCAGATCATCCGTGTCAACCAGGACACGCACCGCATCTCGCTCGGCATGAAGCAGCTCGAGGCCGATCCGTGGGACGGCATCGAGGCGAAGTACCCGGTCGATGCCAAGTTCACCGGCCGCGTGACCAACATCACCGACTACGGCGCGTTCGTGGAACTGGAGCCGGGCATCGAAGGCCTGATCCACGTTTCCGAGATGTCCTGGACCAAGAAGAACGTCCATCCGGGCAAGATCGTCTCCACCTCGCAGGAGGTTGAGGTGATGATCCTGGAAGTCGACCCGGTCAAGCGCCGCATCTCGCTCGGCCTGAAGCAGACGCTTCAGAACCCGTGGGAGGCCTTCGCCGACAAGTTCCCGGTCAACACCGAGGTCGAGGGCGAGGTCAAGAACAAGACCGAGTTCGGCCTGTTCATCGGTCTCGACGGCGACGTCGACGGCATGGTCCACCTGTCCGATCTCGACTGGAACCGTCCGGGCGAGCAGGTCATCGAAGAGTACAAGAAGGGCGACATGGTTCGCGCCATCGTGCTCGACGTCGACATGGACAAGGAGCGTATTTCGCTCGGCATCAAGCAGCTCGGCGGCGATCCGTTCGACACTGCAGCCGCCGGCGAACTGCGCAAGGGTGCCATCATCACCTGCGAAGTGACCGAAGTGAAGGACGGTGGCCTGGAGGCGAAGATCGTCGACTCCGACATCACCACCTTCGTCCGTCGCGCCGACCTGTCGCGTGATCGTGCCGAACAGCGCCCCGAGCGCTTCTCGGTCGGCGAGAAGTTCGACGCCCGCATCACGCAGTTCGACAAGAAGACCCGTCGCGTTTCGGTCTCCATCAAGGCGCTGGAAATCGCCGAGGAGAAGGAAGCTGTCGCGCAGTACGGCTCGTCGGACTCCGGCGCGTCGCTCGGCGACATTCTCGGTGCGGCCCTCAAGGCCCGCGAGACCGACGACTGATCAGGCCACACGGCCCGAGCAAAAAGCGAGACCCCGGCCGCAAGGCCGGGGTCTTTTCGTTTCAGGAGCGCCGCTTCGACAGCTCTTATCGGCAACGCCACTTCCGGAGGCAACCGGAACCCCGCGTCACTCGACATCCGCCCCGCGCTCGGCAAGCAGCGCGCGCAGAACCGAGCGATGACAGCGATCCTCGTCCTCGCAGTAGCAACCGAGTGAAAAATTCGCGGAGCGTGACAGGAGCGCCAGCATGTCCAGCAGGCGGGCCGGGGTCGCTTCCGCCATCTCCCTGCGGAACGCCTTGACGAAGGCCTGCCAGTCCTTGTCCGTGTCGACGGCCCTCGCTTCGGTGACAAGGCCAGCGCTCGGGGACAGTTCGGGAAGCCAGGTGTCGTACCAGTTGCCGGATGCGTGATCCTCTTTGCGAACACCGCGCGGCGGGCGGCGCACGGTTCCAATGCGCGGTCCTTCACCGGCTGTCCTGGCACTCCCCAGCCGCACGATCCTGACGCTCATCGTGTGATCTCCCTCATCCACCCGCGAGCATGACACGGGCACCTCCCGCGTTGAAGGGAGAGCCCGTCCATCCGTGTCGTCGTCGGCACGCCGGCGTCAGTTGCCGTAGCAGTGCTCCGGCGCCGGATAGGCACCGCTCCTGACCTCATCGGCGAACGCGCGGAAAGCTTCGGCGACACTGCCCCGGCCGGCGAGATAGTCCTTCACGAAACGGGCCTTGCGGCCGCTCGTGACGCCAAGCATGTCGTGCATGACAAGGACCTGCGCGTCGGTGGCCGGTCCCGCGCCGATGCCGACCACCGGCACGCGGGCGGCCTGCGTCACGGCCGCGCCAAGACTGTCCGGCACGCATTCGAGCAACAGCAGACGGGCGCCGGCCTCCGCCAGTACGGCCGCATCCTCCCGGATGCGCCGCGCCGCCGCCTCGTCACGACCCTGGAGCCTGAATCCCCCGAGCATGTCCGCAGTCTGGGGCGTCAGCCCGAGATGGGCGCAAACCGGAATTCCGCGGTCGGTCAGATGGCGTACGGTCTCCGCCAGCCATCCGCCGCCCTCGATCTTGACCACGTTTGCCCCGGCCTGCATCAGCCGGGCCGCGTTCACAGCCGCGTCGACAGGCGTGTTCGCGGCGGCGAAAGGCAGGTCGGCGACCAGAAGGGGGCGTTGCTCGCAGGTCTCGACGCCGCGCGCAACACAGGCCGTGTGGTAGATCATGTCGTCCATCGTCACGGGAAGCGTCGACCCCCGTCCCTGTACGACCATGCCAAGGCTGTCGCCGATCAGCAGCGTCTCGATGCCCGACACGGCCGCAACCTGCGCGAAGGACGCGTCATAGGCGGTCAACATGGCAAAGCGACGCCCCTCCGCCTTGGCCTTGTCGAGTGTGGAAAGCGTGAACTGCGGCATCCTGGCGCCACCCCCATGTTTCAGGACTTCCGTCCATCGACCGGAACGGATCAGAGCCAAGTTGCAGACGCCGCAGCGTAAAGCAATGCCGCGAGCGTTCACCCAAAAGCATTATTCGTGGAAAGTCGGGCTTTTCATTCAGGTCCCGCCAATGTAGCGATAGGCACCCGAGCGACGAGACGGAAAGGCTTTGTCCATGTCCTTCGATGCGGATGCGATAGTTGACCGACGGCGATTGCGCCGAAAGGTCGTGTTCTGGCGCATCGCCGCCTTCCTTCTGGCCGCGATCGCGATCGTTGGCGGCATTGCCTGGGCCGGCGGTTTCGGCCCCCTGTCGAAGCGGTCGATGCATATCGCCCGGGTTGGCGTCAGCGGGGTCATCATCGACGACCGCGCAAAGCTGAAGATGATCCGGCAACTGACCGAAAACGACCGCGTTGCGGCGGTGATCATCGACATCAATTCGCCCGGCGGCTCCACCGTCGGTGGCGAGGCGCTTTACCAAGCCTTGCGCGAGCTGGCCGAGAAGAAGCCTGTTGTTGCCCAGATCGGAACGCTTGGCGCCTCTGCCGGTTACATGACGGCGATTGCCGCCGATCATATCGTAGCGCGCCATACCTCGCTCACCGGTTCGATTGGCGTCTATATCCAGTACGGGAATATTGGCGGTCTCCTCGACACGATCGGCGTGAAGGTCGACGTGGTTCGTTCCGGCCCGTTGAAGGCCGAGCCGAACTTCCATTCCGACACGCCCCAGGCCGTGCGCGACAATCTGCAGGCAGTGATCAACGACAGCTACGAGTGGTTCGTCGCCCGGGTGGCAGAGCGTCGCAAGATGGACGAACAGGCTGTCCGCGGCGTCGCCGAGGGCGGCATCTATTCCGGCGAGGCGGCCAAGCGCCTCGGCCTTGTCGATGCCCTCGGCGGCGAGGAGGCGAGCATCGCCTGGCTGGAGAAGGATCGCGGCGTGAGCCCCGACCTCCCGGTCGTCAACTGGTCGAGCAACGGGGAACTGGACGGCCTGCCCTTCGCCGCCCGGATCGCCAAATGGGTCGGCAGCGGCCTTGCGGACGGTATCCTGGAGACTGTCAAGGGCGCCAACAGCATTGTGCCGGAAGGGGTTGCGCTTGACGGTGTCGTATCCGTTTGGCACGCTCAAGCCGCGACGGAAGGTCTCGACCGGACAGGGAGACACGAATGATCAAGTCGGAACTGGTGCAGCGGATTGCCGAACAAAATCCGCATCTCTACCAGCGTGACGTCGAAAACATCGTCAATGCCATTCTCGACGAGATCACCGATGCCTTGAGAAGCGGCAACCGGGTCGAGTTGCGCGGCTTCGGCGCGTTTTCGGTCAAGAACCGCCCGGCACGAACCGGGCGCAATCCCCGGACCGGGCAAAAGGTCGATGTCGACGAGAAATACGTGCCCTTCTTCAAGACGGGGAAGGAAATGCGCGAGCGGCTCAACGACGGCGACGGCTCCGAGGACTGACAGACAGAAACCGGGACAGGCCTGTCGCGCCCGCGCGACATGGCGACTGCGGTTGATCGGCGGAAGGATGGCGCGCGGCGCCTGTTTTCTGACGCCTGGACGGGAGACTTCCTTTGACACGCTTTTTGAAGAACCTTGTGTTGCTGCCGATCGCGCTGGTTCTGATCGCACTGGCGGTGGCCAACCGGCACGACGTGCGCCTGTCGCTGGATCCGTTCTCGTCCGCCGAGCCGGCAGTGAGCCTCCAGGCACCGATGTTCTGGTTCCTGTTTGCAGCGGTCGCCTTCGGGGTCTTCGTCGGCGGCGTCGCATCCTGGGCAGCCCAGGGGAAGTGGCGCAAGGAAGCCAGGGTCAAGCGCCGCGAGGCCGATCGCTGGCACCAGGAAGCCGACAAGCTGAAATCGCAGCAACAGCCGAAAAAGGCCGGCACCGCGCTCGCTGCCCCCGCCTCCCGTTCCGCCGCCTGATTGCAGGTCGTCCCGGGACCCTTGCGAAGCAGCGTGGTCAACGCTTCTGCGGCGAGACCGGGAAACCGCCCGACTGATCCTTCGCCCGGGGATCACGGGAGCGGAGCCTTACCCGCTTTTTGCGGGCAGCCGCGCCCAAGGTATGGCGCGCCTCAGTCTCCCCGGTCCTCCGGCGGTCGATAGGGCGGCAGGCACCAGCCCCGCATGATCGCCCCTCCCCGCAACAGCAGCGCGGCACAGACCCCGCCCAGTGCGGCAGGCCAGGCAGGCGTTCCCAACACCCAAAGACCGACATAGACCCCGGCCCCGGCAAAGGCGGATGTCAGGTAGATCTCCGGCTTGACCAGGGCCGAGGGCTGTCCGGCGATGGTGTCGCGTATGATGCCGCCAAAGGTCGCGGTGGCGACACCCATGAGGACTGCAACGATGGAGGGATGACCAAGGCTCAGCGTCTTGGCCGCTCCCATGACGGAGTAGGCCGCCAGACCAAGGGCATCGGCCCAGCGCAGCGGTTTGCTGAGCTTTTCCACGAACGGGGCCAGAAACCACATCGCTCCTCCGATGGCGATGCAGACGACCAGATAAATCTGATTCTCGACCCAGAAAACCGGCGCATCCAGCAAAAGGTCGCGCAGCGTTCCGCCGCCGACGCCGGTGAAGACGGAGAAGAACACGAAGGCAAGACAGTCGAGGCGCAGCCGCGAGGCGACAATCGTCCCGGTGATCGCGAAAACCGCCACACCGAGAAAATCGAGAATCTGAAGCATCATGATCATGACCGGGTGCCAATCCAGGCGGCGATGTGACGGGCGAACTTCCGCGGACCTCCCGGTCCAGCAGATCATGCAGGCATGAGGGAGGCCCTCCTGCAAGCAAAAACGCCGGCCAGAGGCCAGCGTTTTCGGTTCACGTCCCGGGGACTGCCCTCAGGCGGTCCGGTCAACGGTCGAGCCGGGCTCGGAAGCAGCGCCCGGCGACTCTTCCGGCCGGCGTTCCTTGGGACCGCCCTTGGAAACGCCAACAAGTGCGGGGCGCAGGACCCGCTCGCCGATCATGTAGCCGGATTGCATGACCTGCACGACCGTATTGTTGGGCACCTCGGTATTGGGCACCTCGAACATCGCCTGGTGGAAGTTCGGATCGAATTTCTCTCCGGCCGGGTCGATCCGCTTGACACCGTTCTTCTCGAGCTGGTTCAGCATCTCCCGCTCGGTCATTTCGACGCCCTCGATCAGAGCGCGCATGGCATCGTCGGCCGCCGCCCGCGTCTCGTCGGACACGGCTTCGAGGGCGCGACGCAGATTGTCGCTGACAGCCAGCATGTCCCGCGCGAAACCCGATGCCGCATACTGGCGTGCGTCGCGGACGTCCTTGTCCGTGCGGCGGCGGAGGTTTTCCATCTCCGCCATGGTGCGCAGCACCCGGTCCTTGAGATCCGCGTTCTCGGCAAGCAGGGCCTCCGTCGGATCTCCGTCCCGTTGCTCATCGGCAAGCGCATCGGCCGCGGCCGCCTCTTCGGCTGCCGTCTCGGGATTGACGTCGGATTCGTTGTTTGTCTCGTTCATCGTCTTTCCGGCACTTTCAGTCATTCCGGCATACCGGTCCGGGACAGGGGCCCGGACCGGAGCGTAGTTGTGCACGACCCGCCATGTTCAAGCAAGGATCGCGCGAATCGCACGCCGCCGAAGAAGACAGCACGCAGCTCACGCGATTCGCCAAAGTCGTTCGGTCGCCGGCGCAACCAGACCCAAGATGCGGTCTCGATC
>NZ_JBLXFR010000013.1:0-58194 GCF_048261845.1 Stappia sp.
GGCGCGGGGCCGAGAGGGGCTTGCCGCCGGGCTTGCGGCGGGATTTGAGGCGGTGGCCCCCACCCCTGCCCGCGCGCCGCTCGGGCGGATGAGAAGGGCGGCCCCGGCGCAGAGCAGCGCCGAAACAATACCGCAGGCAAGCCAGAGCCCCTGCCAGCCGCTCCCCTCGCCGGCGAGCCAGCCGACGGTCAGCGCCGAGAGGGCAATGCCGATGCCGACGCCGGAAAAATGCAGGCTGGCAAGCCCGCCCCGCCCGGCCTTCGCCAGCCGCTCCAGCACCAGCGTTGAGGAAAAGACCAGCACGCCGGCGCTCGCCACCCCGCCGGCAAAGCGCACCAGCGCCAGCCAGCCAAGGCCGCCGTCGATCGCCATTGCGGCGGAGGTCGCGGCGCTCGCCGCAAGGGCGACGAGGAAGCCGGATGCCAGCCGCGAAGGGGGAAGCGCGGCCGCGCCCAGCGCGCCGACCAGATAGCCGAGGAAATTGGCCGAGGCGATCAGCCCGCCCTCGGAGGCGCTCAAGGGGATTGCCTCGCTCATGTAGGGCAGCACCGGGGTCAGCGCGAAACGGCCGATCCCCATGGCGGCGGCAAGCGCCAGCAACCCGCCCAGCGCCAGCGCCAGCGGCCGCTCTGTGGCGGGCGCACTCATGCCGTCTCCCCGCGCCGGGCGGCGAAGGAGGCCAACCAGGGCACCGGCCCCTGCCCCGGGGCATGTCCCGGAGCCGGCTTCAGGCAAGGCGAGGCAGGTGAGGATCGTGCGAAAATATCCGGCATCGGCGGGCAGGTCCTTGCCGGCTGGGTGGAGAGCATCTGCGTCCTGCCGGCGGCAACAGGGAGGCGGGGTGTCCGCCCAATCTTAGCGCGGCCGGGCATTGGCCGGGAGGGCCAAATCCGCGAAATCCGACAAAAGACGTGACCGCAGGGTAACCCGGACGAGGCGCGCACCACCCTCGGTTCAACGGATCTCGTAAGGGATCAGCCGGCGGTCGTTGCTGTCGATGGAGATCGCCCGGTTGAGCGGCGGCACCGAGCGCTGCGGGCAGGTGAGCCGCTCGCAGATGCGGCAGGACACGCCGATCGGCTCGAAGGCGGCCTCGCGGGCAAGGTCGAGATCGTCGCAATAGACGATGTCGCGGGCATGGGCGATCTCCGTGCCGAGCGCGATGGCATAGTGCAGCACCGGGCCGCTATAGCCACCGGTTTTCTTGATCACATGGGCGGCGAGCGAGATGTAGCGCGAGCCGTCCGGCGTTTCGGCAAGCTGGCGGATGATCGTGCCGTGGCTCTCGAAGGCGCGATGCACGTTCCACAGGGGGCAGGCGGCGCCGAAGCGGGCGAATTGCAGCTTGGTCGCAGAGTGGCGCTTGGTGATGTTGCCCGCCCGGTCGACCCGCGCGAAGAAGAACGGAATCCCCTTCAGTCGCGGCCTTTGCAGGGTGGAGAGCCGATGCGCCACCTGCTCGAGGCTCGCGCCGAAGCGGTCGGCGATCAGGTCGAGGTCGTGGCGCGTCTCCTGCGCGGTCGCCAGAAAGGCGCGATAGGGCAGGACCAGCGCACCGGCGAAGGCATTGGCAAGGCCGATGCGTGCGACCTGCGCCCCGTCAGCGGACTGGAAGCGGGCCCGGGCGAGCACCGTATCGACAATGCCGCCCGCCTCCATCAACGCGACCTGGTGGGCAAGCTGGAAGACGATCGTCGATTCCGGCAGGGCCTCGTTCAGCGCCAGCCGACGGGTGGCGGGATCGAAGCGGCGGATCACCCCTTCGCCGGCCTCGCCGCGCCGCCGCTCCACCGTAATGCCGTGGTGCTCCTCCAGATGCTGGGCGAGATCCCGCGCGAAGAGCCGGCCGGTTCGCGACAAGCGCGTTGACAGTTCCTCGGCGGCCAGGTCCAGGTCGTGGACATAGTTGTTCTCAAAATGGAAGAAGTCGCGGACCTCCTCGTAAGGGGTCGGCCGCGCCAACCCCTCGTCCCGCACCAGCCGGTCGTCGAACCGGGCAAGCTGCTCGCCCATCTGCCGGTAAGCCTGGTGGAGGCGCACCAGCGCGTGGGCAAAGTCCGGCGCGTTCTGGCTGACCATCTTGAAATCCTGCAAGCCCGGCCGCGATCCGGCGAAGACCGGATCGGCGAAGACTTCCTGCAAGGCTGCGATCAGCCGGTCGTTGTCGTCGACCGAAAGGGAGGCTAGGTCGAGGCCGAAATGCTCGCCGAGCGACAGGAGCACCGGGGCGGAGACCGGCCGCTGGTTGTTTTCCAGCTGGTTGACATAGCTGGTCGACAGGCCGAGCCGCTCGGCGAAATCGCGTTGCGTCAGTTGCGCGTTCTCGCGCAGACTGCGGATCTGGCGTCCGAGAAACAGCTTCTTCATGCGCGTCCGGTTCCGGTAGCGTGGGCGAGTTTGCAAATTTGCAAAATCGAATTTGCAAACAGATTAAATTCGCTTTGCGGCTTTTTCAACACTCCCGTGACGGCGGGAAAAGGAGTAGCCAACAGGCTGCCATTGCAGCGCAACATGAGGCGCTGGCAAACAGGACGATCAGGAGGAACCGCCATGTTCGACACGGCCACCGCATCCACCCCCGCCCGCCGCATGGCGCGCGGTCTCGTGCTTGCCTTCGCCGGCTCGCTGCTGCTGACGGCGTCGGCCAAGGTCAGCGTGCCCTTCTATCCGGTGCCGATGACGCTGCAGACGCTGGCGCTGCTGGTGCTCGGCTTCACGCTGGGGCCGCGTCTCGGCGCGCTTTCCGTCATCCTGTATCTGGCGCAAGGCGCCGCCGGCCTTCCGGTCTTCACCGGCACGCCGGCCAAGGGCATCGGCCTTGCCTACATGATGGGCCCGACCGGCGGCTATCTCCTCGGCTTCGTCGCCTCGGCCTGGCTTGCCGGCGTCTTCGCCGCGCGCGGCTGGACCCGCAGCCTGTGGCGCGCCCTGCCCGCCTCGCTTCTGGCGCAGGCCGTTGTCTTCGTTCCCGGCCTCGTCTGGCTCGGCACCCTCATCGGCTTCGACAAGCCGATCCTTGCCATGGGGCTTTATCCCTTCATCATTGGCGGTATCGTGAAGTCGGCGCTCGCCGCGGCCATTGCCGTTGCGCTGGTGCGCCACCGCGCCCGCTGATCGCGACACCACGAAACGCCACCAGAGCCCGAAAGGCCGGCCATGCAGGAAATTTTGCAGGAACTGGAAACCCGCCGCGCCGCCGCGCGCCTGGCCGGCGGCACCCGCCGCATCGAGGCGCAGCACGCCAAGGGCAAGCTGACGGCGCGCGAGCGCATCGAGGTCTTCCTCGACGAAGGTTCGTTCGAGGAATACGACATGTTCGTCACGCATCGCTGCGTGGATTTCGGCATGCAGGACACCTCGATGCCGGGCGACGGCGTCATCACCGGCTGGGGCACGGTGAACGGGCGCATGGTCTATGTGTTCTCGCAGGACTTCACCGTCTTCGGCGGCTCCCTGTCCGAGACCCATGCCCAGAAGATCTGCAAGATCATGGACATGGCGATGAAGAACGGCGCCCCGGTGATCGGCCTCAACGACAGTGGCGGCGCCCGCATCCAGGAAGGCGTCGCCTCGCTCGCCGGCTATGCGGACGTGTTCCAGCGCAACATCATGGCCTCGGGCGTGGTGCCGCAGATCTCGATGATCATGGGCCCTTGCGCGGGCGGCGCGGTCTATTCGCCGGCGATGACCGACTTCATCTTCATGGTCCGCGACACGTCCTACATGTTCGTCACCGGCCCCGATGTGGTGAAGACGGTGACCAACGAGGTGGTGACGGCCGAGGAGCTTGGCGGCGCCAAGACCCACACAAGCAAGTCCTCGGTCGCGGACGGGGCCTTCGACAATGACGTGGAAGCGCTGATCGCGCTGCGCCGCTTCATCGACTTCCTGCCCGCCAACAACCGCGAGAAGCCCCCCGTCCGGCCGTTCTTCGATGATCCGGCCCGCGTCGACAACTCGCTCGACACGTTGATCCCGGACAATCCGAACAAGCCCTACGACATGAAGGAGCTGATCGTGAAGGTCGCCGACGAAGGCGACTTCTTCGAGATCCAGGAGGCCTATGCGGGCAACATCGTCACCGGCTTCATCCGCATCGAGGGCCAGACGGTCGGCGTCGTCGCCAACCAGCCGATGGTGCTGGCGGGCGTGCTCGACATCAACTCCTCGCGCAAGGCCGCGCGCTTCGTGCGCTTCTGCGACTGCTTCAACATCCCGATCCTGACCTTCGTCGACGTGCCCGGCTTCCTGCCCGGCACGACGCAGGAATATGGCGGCGTCATCAAGCACGGCGCCAAGCTGCTCTTCGCCTATGGCGAGGCGACCGTGCCGAAGGTCACCGTCATCACCCGCAAGGCCTATGGCGGCGCCTATGACGTGATGTCCTCGAAGCACATTCGCGGCGACATCAACTACGCCTGGCCGACGGCCGAGATCGCGGTGATGGGCGCCAAGGGCGCGACGGAGATCCTCTACCGCTCGGAGCTTGGCGATGCGGAGAAGATCGCGGCGCGCACCAAGGAATACGAGGACCGTTTCGCCAACCCGTTCGTGGCGGCGGAAAAAGGCTTCATCGACGACGTGATCATGCCGCACTCGACCCGGCGGCGGGTCGCGAGGGCGCTGGCGACGCTGCGCAACAAGCAGCTCTCCAATCCCTGGAAGAAGCACGACAACATTCCGCTGTGAGGCCGGACAGGACAGAGAAAATGATCAAGAAAATCCTGATCGCCAATCGCGGCGAGATCGCCTGCCGGGTCATCAAGACCGCGAAGAAGATGGGCATCGCCACGGTCGCGGTCTATTCCGACGCCGACCGCGACGCCCTGCATGTGAAGATGGCCGACGAGGCAATCCATATCGGCCCGCCGCCGGCGAACCAGTCCTACATCGTCATCGACAAGATCATGGACGCGATCCGCACTTCCGGCGCCGATGCGGTGCATCCGGGCTACGGCTTCCTGTCCGAGCGCGCCGAATTCGCCGAACGGCTGGCGAAGGAAGGCGTTGCCTTCATCGGCCCGCCGGCCTCGGCCATCGAGGCGATGGGCGACAAGATCACCTCGAAGAAACTGGCGGCGGAAGCCGGCGTTTCCACCGTGCCGGGATACATGGGCCTGATCGCCGATGCGGACGAGGCGGTGAAGATCGCCGCGGAAGTCGGCTATCCGGTGATGATCAAGGCGTCCGCCGGCGGCGGCGGCAAGGGCATGCGCATCGCCTGGAACGAGGCGGAGACGCGCGAGGGTTTCCAGTCCTCCAAGAACGAGGCGGCCAATTCCTTCGGCGACGACCGCATCTTCATCGAGAAGTTCGTCACCCAGCCGCGCCATATCGAGATCCAGGTTCTGGCCGACAGCCACGGCAATGCGATCTATCTCGGCGAGCGCGAATGCTCGATCCAGCGCCGCAACCAGAAGGTCATCGAGGAGGCCCCCTCGCCCTTCCTCGACGAGGCGACACGCAAGGCCATGGGCGAGCAGGCCGTGGCGCTGTCGAAGGCCGTCAACTACGCCTCCGCCGGCACGGTCGAGTTCATCGTCGACGGCGACCGCAATTTCTACTTCCTGGAAATGAACACCCGCCTGCAGGTGGAACACCCGGTCACGGAACTGATCACCGGCATCGACCTCGTCGAGCAGATGATCCGCGTCGCCGCCGGCGAGACGCTGTCGATCGCGCAGGAGGACGTGAAGCTGAACGGCTGGGCGATGGAAAGCCGGCTCTATGCCGAGGATCCCTATCGCAACTTCCTGCCCTCCATCGGTCGTCTCACCCGCTACCGGCCGCCGCAGGAAGGCACGAATGCCGACGGCATGATCGTGCGCAACGATACCGGCGTCTTCGAGGGCGGCGAGATCTCGATGTTCTACGACCCGATGATCGCCAAGCTGTGCACCTGGGCACCGAAGCGCATCGAGGCGATCGACGCGATGGCGGACGCGCTCGACCGGTTCGAGGTGGAGGGCATCGGCCACAACCTGCCCTTCCTCTCCGCCGTGATGGATCATGCCCGCTTCCGCAGCGGGGCGATCACCACCGCCTTCATCGCCGAGGAATATCCGGACGGTTTCGCCGGCGTTGCGCCGGAGGGCGCGGATCTGGAGGCGCTGGTCGCGGTGGCGGCCGCCTGCACCCATTTCTCCGAGACGCGCGCGACCCATATATCGGGAGCGATGGACAATCACCGCCGTGTCATCAGCCCGGACTGGACCGTGCTTGTCGACAAGGCCGAATATCCGGTCCGCGTCGAGCCGCAAGGCGAGGACGGCTATGTCGTCGCCCCGCGCGAGGCGGAGGGCGGGCTGGCGCTTTCCGGCAGTCTTGACGTTTCGCTCAGCGGCTGGCGGCCGGGTGCGGCCTTGATCGAGGCAACCGTCGACGGACGTCCCGTGGCGATCAAGATCGAGCGCACCAACAAGGGCTTCCGCATGCGCCGCCGCGGCGCCGACGTGACGCTCTCCTGCCTGACGCCGCGCCAGACGCTGGCGGCACGGCTGATGCCGGAGAAGATCCCGGCCGATACCTCGAAGATGCTGCTCTGCCCGATGCCGGGTCTTGTGGTCTCCATCGCGGTGGAGGAAGGCCAGACCGTCGAGGCGGGCCAGACGCTCGCCACGGTGGAAGCGATGAAGATGGAGAACGTGCTGAAGGCCGAGCGCAAGGGCGTGGTCAAGACCATCGCCGCCAAGCCGGGCGACAGTCTCGCCGTCGACGAAATCATCATGGAATTCGAATAGGAGCGGGATCATGGCCGAGAAGAAGACCGTTCGCGACTGGATGGACCTGGCCTCGAAGGAGCTCAAGGGCGGCGACCCCGAGGGCCTCGTCTGGCAGACGCCGGAGGGCATCCCGGTCAAGCCGCTCTACACCGAAGAGGACCTGGAAGGGATCGGGCACCTCGGCACGCTGCCCGGTTTCGAGCCCTTCCTGCGCGGCCCCCGCGCGACCATGTATGCCGGCCGCCCCTGGACCATCCGCCAGTATGCAGGCTTCTCGACGGCCGAGGCCTCCAACGCCTTCTACCGCAAGGCGCTCGCCGCCGGCCAGCAGGGCGTCTCGGTCGCCTTCGACCTTGCCACCCATCGCGGCTATGACAGCGACCATCCGCGCGTCGAGGGCGATGTCGGCAAGGCGGGCGTCGCCATCGACAGCGTCGAGGACATGAAGATCCTGTTCGACGGCATCCCGCTGGAGAAGATCTCCGTCTCCATGACCATGAACGGCGCCGTGATCCCGATCCTCGCCAATTTCATCGTCGCGGGCGAGGAGCAGGGCGTGCCGCGCGCCCAGCTCTCCGGGACCATCCAGAACGACATCCTCAAGGAGTTCATGGTCCGCAACACCTATATCTACCCGCCCGAGCCCTCGATGCGGATCATCGCCGACATCATCGAGTACACGGCGAAGGAGATGCCGAAGTTCAACTCCATCTCCATCTCCGGCTACCACATGCAGGAAGCCGGGGCGACGCTGGTGCAGGAGCTGGCCTTCACGCTGGCGGACGGGCGCGAATACGTGCGCGCCGCCCTGAACAAGGGGCTCGACGTCGACGCCTTCGCCGGGCGCCTCTCCTTCTTCTTCGCCATCGGCATGAACTTCTTCATGGAGGCCGCCAAGCTGCGCGCCGCGCGCCTCCTGTGGTCGCGCATCATGAAGGAATTCCAGCCGAAGAAGGCCTCCTCCCTGATGCTGCGGACCCACTGCCAGACATCCGGCGTATCGCTTGCCGAGCAGGATCCCTACAACAACATCGTGCGCACCGCCTTCGAGGCGATGTCGGCGGCCCTCGGCGGCACCCAGTCGCTGCACACCAACTCCTTCGACGAGGCCATCGCCCTGCCGACGGAGTTTTCCGCCCGCATCGCCCGCAACACCCAGCTCATCCTGCAGCACGAGACCGGCGTCACCCGCGTCGTCGATCCGCTCGCCGGCTCCTACTACGTGGAGAGCCTGACCAACGAGCTTGCCGAAAAGGCCTGGGCCCTGATCGAGGAAGTCGAGGCGATGGGCGGCATGACCAAGGCCGTCAATGACGGCTTGCCCAAGCGCCTGATCGAGGAGGCCGCCACCCGCCGGCAGGCCGCGGTCGACCGGGCCGACGAGGTCATTGTCGGCGTCAACAAGTACCGGCTGGAGACCGAGGACGACATCGACATCCTCGACATCGACAACAAGGCCGTGCGCCTGTCCCAGATCGCCCGCATCGAGCGGACCCGGCGCCAGCGCGACCCGCAGCGGGCCGAGGAGACGCTGGCCGCGCTTCGCGAGGTCGCCCGTTCGGGTCAGGGCAACATTTTGGAAGCGGCGGTGGAGGCGGCGCGCGCGCGCGCGACGCTCGGCGAAATTTCCGACGCCCTGCGCGAGGCCTTTGGCGACCATGCCGCCGTTCCCGAAGTGGTCAGCGACGTCTACGGGCCGGCCTATGACGGCGAGCCGGAATACGAGACGCTGGTCCAGCGCCTCGACGAGTTCTCCCGTTCCATCGGCGAGACGCCGCGCCTTCTGGTCGCCAAGCTCGGCCAGGACGGCCATGACCGGGGCGCCAAGGTGATCGCCTCCGCCTTCGGCGACATCGGCTTCGACGTGATCGCCGGACCGCTGTTCCAGACCCCGGAAGAGGCGGCCGAGCTTGCGGTGAAGAACAAGGTGCATGTGATCGGCATGTCGTCGCTTGCCGCCGGCCACAAGACGCTCGCCCCGCAACTGGTCGAGGCTCTGAAGGCGCGCGGCGGGTCCGACATCATCGTCATCGTCGGCGGCGTCATTCCGCGCCAGGACTACCAGTTCCTCAAGGATGCCGGCGTCGCGGCGGTATTCGGTCCGGGCTCCAACGTGCTCGACGCCGCCCGCTCGGTGCTGGACCTCATCGCCGGCCGCCGCCGCAACGTGGCGTGAGGGGAAAGGCGGGAGGATAACACTCCCGCCCGCCTTCCCAACAATCACAGCTCAAACTGCGTTCAACTGCGTCCTTGCAGACACAGCGACGCCATCTTCTTCATTCGGGATGACTATTTATAGCCGTCGCTTTTGAGCTTCTTCATCCACTTCTCGAAATTCGCGGCGCCTCCGGCTCCAAGTCGCTTCTGGGGTCCCGACTTGAAGAAAGAAACGCGTTCACTAATGAAGCAACCCGAATTCGAGCAATTCAAGGTGTAAGACTTTCCACCCTTCTTCAAGACCGCATTTCCCGCCATGGCAGAGACGGGAAGCATCAGTACCAAGAACGCAAAGATTATTAGCTTCATCGAACCCTCCATAAACTTATATAACAATGATTTATATGCTTCATATTTTCTCGCGAAAATCAAGGAAAATGCACCTGCCTTCTCCTCTATCCCGCTTCCGCGAACCGGACTTCGCCTGCATTTAGAAAACAGGTCTTGCTGAACACGTGAAGGTCGAGCGGGTTCGGCAGGCGGATGTCGGCAAGGTCCGGCAGCGGCTTTCTCGCCGGGTCGTAAGAGCGGTCGATCTGCGAAACGAAGACGAGGATCGCCCCCGAGCGGCGCGCGAAAGCGGAGAGTTCGCGCATCTGTGTCTCGAGATCGGGCGTCTCACGGCGCTGGTCGAGGATCTGCAGGTAGTCGATGACCGCCAGCGTGCCGGAGGGCATTGCCGCGAGCCGCCCGATGATGTGGGCCGCGCAGATGTCGTCCGAGGCGTCCAGTTGAAAGCGCCCGCCAAAGCCGCCGACATCGGCGCCAAGGGCATCGAACCGGGCGGCGACATCCCGCTCGACATATTCCAGCGTGAAGAGGACGCAGCGCCCGCCCGCCTTCATCGCCTCGAGGCCAAGTTCCAGCGCCAGCAGCGTCTTGCCCTCACCGGGCCGCGCACCGACCAGCAGCAGATCTCCGGGCGAAAGGCGGGCGAAGAGCCGCGCCGCCGGCGAAACGGCGGCCGCCTGGCGTGCCAGCAGGCTCCAGTTACGAAAGCCCTCGCGCGCGGCGATCCGGTCGAGCGCCGCATGAAGGGGAATTGTTTGCTGCCGGGAGAGAAGCCGGGCCTCGCGTTTCAGGCGATAGAGAGGGGCGGACAGATGCATGTCGATACCTCCTGTCACGAGCGGATCGCGCAGTCCCTCCTTGTGCCGTCACTCGTACAGTCGGTTGACCTGTGAAATCACGCGCCCTGCATGCGTGATGCTTCCCCGAATGGAGGGAGGCGGCGCGGGCCGCGCCGGAATCACAGCCTAGCGCAAACGGCCCTGCCTCCGGAAGCGCCCTCGCCGTCTTCCCCCGAAAACACGAAGGGCGCGGGCCGCTCTCGCCGCCCGCGCCCGTTCTGGTGTTCCCGGCCGGCCTTGCTGCCGTTCCCTAGCCAGGTGCGTGTTCTAGAGCCGGATCTGGCCGTAGCGCAGCGCCTCGACCACGGTGTGGGTCTTGTTCGAGGCATTCAGCTTGGCGCTGGCATTCTGCAGATGCGCATGCACCGTGCGCTGGGAAATCTCCAGCAGGCCGGCAATGTCGCTCGCCGTCTTGCCGAGCGCGGTCAGCTCCAGCACCCGGCGCTCGCGCGCCGACAGGTCGCCCGGGCGCTGCACAGACAGCACGCCGAGATCGATCAGCCGGCGGAAGGCGGCGTTGCAGATCAGCTCCAGGTTGGAGAGATCGACCGAGCTTGCCTCCAGATGAACGCCGCCGCCAAGCACCAGCGCCTGGAAGGGATGCGTCTCGGTCACCGGCGCAACGACGACGCGGGTGTCGGCGCCAAGCGAGGCAAACAGCTCGGAATGACTCACATCGCCCGCCGTGACATCCCAAAGGAACGCCCGGTTGCGCATCAGGCCGAGCATCAAGGCGCTGTCCTCGACATCGATCTCGGCACGCTCGATCCCGCCGGCGCGATCGTCCGCCCAGCGGAAGCGATGCACGAGGCCGTTGATCGGCCGGTTCGGCATCGGCAGGCCGGTGACGAGAATATGTGTCGCGCCCAGTCGCCTGAGCTGTGCCTCGACAATGTCGAGTACATGCTTGCTCGTCTGTGCTTCGGCGATCGCCGAAGCCTTAGACTGCATCTCCATCGGGTCGGCCATCTGTCCTGCCTTTCGTCCTGCCCGGCACCCAACCTCGGTCGGCTCGCCATCTTCGGTTGTCGTCTTGTCCGCAACTTTCGCAAGATCCAGGGCGCTTTTCGCAAGGCCGGCCGAAGCCGGCTTGCATGGTCGCGCAAAAACCCGGATGCGCTTCTCCGTACTCGGTGCCCCCACCCCTGTTGAAAACCGTTAGGCCGCACGCTTCACCAACGCACCAACCCACCAGTCTCCCTTTGCCGGCCATACGGCTTCACTCACCAATCGTTCGAATTCCGCCGATTCAGGCAGGCGCCGTAAAGCCATCCCCTCATAATCTCACCACGGAAGGCATGACTTCTGCAACCCTCTGTTACCAATAGTTTTTACTGCAACGAAACAAAATGGGGGACAGAGCGCGGATTCAGTGCCGTTCGGGTGTTTCCTCAGTCGCTGCGCGACACAACGCGAGGACAATCCACCTAAATCTCAGGTTGTCCTCTTTCGGTATTATAGCCATGGATTTAATTGACAGGTAAAAAAGTGATTCACAGAGCACGCTCCGCGCCTTGCCCGGATTTGTCCCGCGGGCTTTCTCCCCCGTCCCGGGAATGCTATTGGGCTCGACGCAAGATGCCGTTCCCGTCGTTCGACATGGCTGTCCGGCCACCAAGGAACCCAGAGACAAGATGACAGTGCACGCCCGCCTCCTTCCCTCCCTGCTTGTCGCCGCCACGATCGCCGCATCCTGCTCGCCGACTGTCGATGGCGGCCCGGTGACCGCGGTGCGCACCTCCAACGTGACGCTGGTGCAGATCACCGAAACCGGTGCGGGCGGACTGACGGACGACACGCCCTATTCGGAGAAGGCCGTCGAGGCGGCGCTTCCCGGGTTCACCACGGAGGGCTTCCAGGCGGCCACCGAGGACCGGACCGAATGGGCGATCGGCGCCTTCAATTCCGACGGCTTCCAGGTGCTGCATGTCTACAAGGGCGACAAGGGCCGCATCCGCGAGGTGCACGGCGTCACCCATCACCTGCAGGGACCGAACGGCGAGCGCATCGGCATGACCTTCGCCGAGGTCGGCACGTCGCGCGGCGATTGCCGCATCGGCCGCAACCTGTGGCGCGGCATGGCCATCTGCAAGGCGCGCGGCAGCGAGCGGGTGACGCTGGTCTACGCCATCTCCCAGTATCAGGGACCGTTCGACCGGTTGCCGCCGGACGACCAGCTGCGCAAGGCCTCCATCCAGCGGATCATCTGGAAGGCGTCGTGACGTCGCCATCCCGAGCGCGCCTACGCCATGCGCCGGGTCCCATGCCAAGCATTGCCGTGAACCGCCTCGTGAAGGCCGGCACGGACGTATAGCCGCAACGTTCTGCAATCTCGGCCATGTCCAGCCGGTCCTGATCCAGCAGGTCCCGTGCAAGGGTCATGCGCCACAGCGCAAGATAGGCGATCGGCCCCATGCCGGCAGCCGCGCGAAACCGCTGCGAAAGAACAGAGCGCGACAAACCCGAATGGCGCGCCAGCCTTTCCAGGGTCCAGTCCAGATGCGGCTGCGCGTGAATCGCCTCAAGGGCACGCGCCAGCCTGGGATCCCGCAACGCCGCAGCAAACGCGACCCGCTGCCCCTGATCCTGATCCTGATCCTGGCCCGTCCAGACCTCGCGCAGACACTGGACGAGAAGAATCTCGATCACCCGGTGCAGGACGAAAGATCCTCCCGGGTCCGCCCGGCGCGCCTCCCCGGCCAGCAGGCTCAACGCGGGTCCGCATCCAGGATTCCCCCTGTTGAGGACAAGCACCGGCGGCAGGCAGGCGAACGCGGGATGGTGAAGGGCTTCTTCGAAACGCAGGTAGCCGCAGAGCAGTTCAACGTCACAACGTCCCTCACCCGTGGTCAGCACTCCGTCGGCGACCGGGTGACGGGCAAGAACCTCCGACAGCGGCACACCGGAACCGGGCTCCACGCCGGAGGAAAGCACCTGCGCCGCGCCTTCCGGCACCAGAGCCAGATCTCCCTCCCGCAAACGCACCGGGGCCTCGCCGGCCCGCGAGACGAAGGCGCTCCCGGCGAGCAGAAGATGGAAGCGGATGTGACGCTCCTCTTTCGGCAGGCCCACCGCGAACGGCGCCGCAAGGCGGGCCCGGAAGTACACCCCGGCCTGCAACCGCAGCCGGGAACAGATGTCGGCGAGAACGTCCATACGGCATGAATGTCACGAACCAGGACGATCGGCAAAGTTTTCCGGCTCTTTCGGCAGTGATCGCACCGTGTTTCCTGAGGCATATCCGGATACCGAACATGCCGCGCATCTCGACGGCATGTGTTCATCAACCGGAGATCCACCGTGTCGCCTGAAACAATCCTGGCCCTTGCAGGGTTCGCCTTCGTCATGTCCGTGTCGCCCGGACCGGGAAACTTCCTGCTTCTTGCGTCGGGCGCCAACTTCGGCCTTCTGCGCACTCTTCCCCTGATCCTTGGGATCAGCTTCGGGTTCCTGTCGATGGTTCTTGCCGTCGGTCTTGGACTTGGCCAGCTGCTGCACAGCCAGCCCGTGCTGACCACCGGCCTGCGCCTTGCGTGCGCCGCCTATATCGTCTGGCTCGCCTGGAGGATTGCCGGAAGTCGCAGCATCGGTTCCCATTCCGCCGACGGAATGGAAACGCCCTTCACGTTCCTTCAGGCGTCTGCCCTGCAACTGCTCAATCCGAAAGCCTGGACAGTCGCGCTGATCGTCACCGTATCCTATCTGCCACCCGAGGCTCCCGTCTCCGGGCTGTTGTTGCTGATCGCCATTTTCGCCGCCGTCAACATTCCCTCCATCGGGCTCTGGGCGATATCCGGTCACGGGCTTCGCAGCTTCCTGTCTGCCGGGCGGCGGCTCACCGTCTTCAACATCACGATGGCCTTCCTGCTGATCGTCTCGATGCTGCCGACCCTGGTTTCGATTTCCTGACAATGCCGCATCGCCGTCCCGTTTCGGGACGCGGGCAGCGGCATGCCCTTTGCGTCCCTCTCCTGATCGGGAGAGTGGATGGGCATGAAACGGGACTGGCAAACGTCGAAACTGATCCTGCCGACCGCGCCACGGCTGACGCGCCGGGCGCTGTTCGGCGGGCTGGCCAGTGGCGGCCTGGCGCTTGCCGGTCTCGTTTCCTCTCCGTCAGGGCTTCGCCCCGCTGCCGCCGCCGTGCGCGTCGCCGACCTGCGCGGCACGATCGATGCGGCCGAGTTCGGCATCCGCCCGGGCGCCGCCGACGACCAGAGCGCCCTGATGCAGCAGGCGATCGACGCAGCGGCAAGCCGCGGGCGGGCCCTCTTCCTGCCGGGCGGCCGCTACACCGTCGCCAATCTCCGCCTGCCGTCGGGCGCAAGGCTCGTCGGCCTGCCGGGGCAGACACGCTTCGACTATCAGGGCGGCGGCCATCTCGTCTTCGCCGAAGGCGCCAAGTCGGTCGGCATGGAGGGCATCCATTTCGACGGCGACAACAAGCTGCTTGGCGAGTACACCCCGGCGCTGATGCATTTCGCCGATGTCGACGACCTCCTGATCGAGGGCTGCACCATTTCCGGCAGTTCCAAGACGGGACTGGCGCTCGACCGCTGTACCGGCCGCATCACCGGCAACATCATTTCCGGTGCGCGCGGCGCGGGCCTGCGTTCCATCGAGGCGCGCGGCCTGTCGATCACCGACAATCACGTTCGCGACTGCGCCAATGCGGGGATCCTCGTCTATCGCTGGTCGGAGGGCGAGGACGGCACCATCGTCACCGGCAACCGGGTCGAACGGATCGCCGCGCGTGACGGTGGAACGGGGCAGAACGGCAACGGCATCAACATCTTCCGTGCCCATGGCGTGGTCGTGCGCGGCAACCGTGTCACCGACTGCGCCTTTTCCGCGATCCGCTCCAATGCCGGTTCCAACATCGTCATCGAGGGCAATTCGTGCCTGCGCTCCGGCGAGACGGCGATCTACTCGGAATTCGCCTTCCAGGGCGCGGTGATCGCCGGCAACCTGGTCGACGGCGGCGCCATCGGCATCTCGATCGCCAATTTCCTCGATGGCGGGCGGCTCGCGACCTGTTCCGGAAACGTGGTGCGCAACATCGTCGACACCGGCCCCTACCCGGCCGAGGTGCAGGGCTTCGGCATCGGCATCGCGGTCGAGGCCGACACGGCGCTCACCGGAAACGTGGTGGAAAGGGCCGCGCGTATCGGGCTGCACATGGGCTGGGGACCCTATCTGCGCGATGTCGCGGCGACCTCCAACGTCATTCGCGACTGCCCGATCGGCACCGCCGTCACCGTGGTCGAAGGCGCCGGGCCGGCGCTGATCTCGGGCAACCTTTATGCCGGCGCGACGCGCGGCGCCATTGTCGGCCACCGCTGGAAGGAGGCGACAACCGGCGACCTCACGGCACCGGGCGCGGCCGACGCCTTCTCCCATCTCGCCATTCAGGGAAACATGGTGCGGTAAGGCGGCGGCGCCTCAGCCGGCAACGCCCCTCAAGGGTGCAAAGGCATCCGCGACGGCGCGGATGTCGCCGACATGGCGGCCGGTCCAGTTCGTCAGCCGCGGCGCCAGCCAGGGCGCAAGGCCGGCGGTCTCGTCCTCGTCCATGTCGATCAGCGCGTCGATGACGGCCGCCATCATGGTTTCCGCCGCGCGGGTCGCCCCGTCCTCGCATTTCAGGGCGATGCCGATGCCCTTTTCCGGGATCGAGCAGGTGAAGACACCCTCGGCACCGGTCTTGACGAAGACGCGTCCCTGGAACGTCCGCATCACCTGGGTGCAGAACCGTTCGGTGCCGGCGATCATGAAGGCATTGCCGACGCAGGCATCGTAAAGGCGTTCAACCGCCTCGGCCCGCAAGGGGGAGAGGCCCTCGCCGGTGCCCAACCGGGCGAAGGCAAAAGCCGTCGCCTCGAGCGGCATCGCATAGGTGGGGATCGAACAGCCGTCGGTGCCGCGCGCCATGTCCTTCAATGAAACGCCGGCCATCTCCTCGATGGCGGCGCGCACCTCGATCTGCACCGGAGGGTCGGGCTCGACATAACCGCGCGTCGGCGCGCCAAGGGTGCGGGCAAGCCCGAGGAAGCCGGCATGCTTGCCGGAACAGTTGTTGTGCAACGGGCACGGGGTGGTGTCGGCCCGGTGGATAGCGGCGACATCGTGCATGCGCGAGGGCCACTGGCTGCCGCATTCCAGCGCGTCTTCCTCCAGCCCCGCTTTCAGCAGCATCACCCGCGCGGCGTTGACATGGATTTCCTCGCCATTGTGCGAGGCGCAGGCCAGCGCCAGTTCGGCCGGATCGAGATCAAGCGCGTCGGCAGCTCCCGATTCGACCAGCGGCAGCGCCTGCAGCACCTTCACCGCGGAGCGCGGAAAGACCGGCCGGGCCGTGTCGCCGAGGCCCGCGACCTTGCGACCCGTGGCATCCACGATGGCGATGGCGCCGCGATGGCGGCTCTCGACCGCATCGCCGCGCAGCACCTCGACCAGAACCGGATTGTCCACCGTCACACTCCCTCTGCCGCGTGCATGCCGTCGGAGGATGCCGCCAGCGTTCCCGCCGCTGCGGTGCGCGCGGCCAGAAACGTTCCGAGGCGCTCCAGCGCGCCGTCGAGCACCTCGTCCTTCTTGCAGAAGCAGAAGCGGACGAAATTGGTCGGCGCGTCGGCGACATAGAAGGCGGAGACCGGAACGGCGGCAATGCCGGCCTCCTCGACAAGCTGCCGGCAGATGTCGACGTCGGTGCCATCCAGCCCCAGCGTCGAGACATCGCAGGTGAGGAAATAGGTGCCCTCGCAGGGCAGCACCTCAAATCCGAGGGCGGCAAGCCCGCCGGCGAAGCGGTCGCGCTTGGCCTGCATCTCGTCGCGCAGACCGGCGAAGTAGCCGTCGTCCTTGCCAAGCCCGTAGGCAACGGCCCTTTGCAGGTTTGGCGGCGTCGTGAAGGTGACGAACTGGTGCGCCTTGGCGATCGGGTCGAGCAGGTTCGGCGCCGCCGTGACATAGCCGATCTTCCAGCCGGTCAGCGAGAAGGTCTTGCCGGCCGAGCCGATGCGCACCGCGCGCTCGCGCATGCCGGGAAACGCGATCAGCGGCATGTGCCTGCGGCCGTCGAACAAAAGGTGCTCGTAGACCTCGTCGCAGATGGCATAGACGCCGTGCTCGTTGCACAGCCGCGCAATCGCCGCGAGTTCCTCTTCCTGGAACACCTTGCCGGCCGGGTTCATCGGGTTGTTGATGAGGATCGCCTTGGTGTTCTCGGTAAAGGCGTCGGCAAGCGCGTTGAGATCGAGCCGCCACTGCGGCGGCGTCACGCGCAGGCGCACCGGAATGCCGCCGGCCCGCTTCACCAGCGGCAGGTAGCAGTCGTAGAGCGGCTCGATGAGGATCACCTCGTCGCCGGGCTCGAGCAGCGCCAGCAGCACGTCGGCGAGCGCCTCCGTCGCCCCCGAGGTGACCATCACCTCGCTCTGCCAGTCGACATCCAGATCGTAGAAGCGCTTGGTCGAGGCGGCCACCGCCTGTCGCAGTTCCGGCAGGCCGAGCATCGGCGGATACTGGTTGGGGCCGGCCATCAGCGCGTCGGCAGCCAACTGGCGCACGTCCGAAGGACCGTCCACGTCGGGAAAGCCCTGACCGAGATTGATCGCGCCATGGGCGATGGCAAGCCGCGACATGGTCTCGAAGATCGTGGTCGGGAGACCGGTGAAAACGGGATTGGTCGGCTTCATGATCTTCGTGTGTCCCCACATCACGGCAATTCTCCGGCCTTAGTATCCATTCCGCGACGCCGCGTCGAGCACGGAAGCGCCTCCACCTTCCCCAGGGTCAGCCCGGGAGAAGGGCGGAGGCGCTCCGTCAACGCGTTTCGGCAGCGCGTGTTGCGCAAACGACCCGGCTCAGCGCACCAGGATGTTGCGGAACTGCCAGGGATCGCTCTCGTCGATATCCTCGGCGAAGAAGCCCGGCCGGCCGTCAAGCGGCGTCCAGTCGGTGTAGTAGCCCTTCACCGGACCGAGATAGGGGCGCTGCACCTCGAGGCAGCGGCGATAGTCCATCTCGTCGGCCTCGACGATGCCCTCGCTCGGGTTCTCCAGCGCCCAGACCATGCCGGCCAGCACGGCCGAGGTCACCTGCAGGCCGGTGGCGTTCTGGTAGGGCGCGATCTCGCGGGTTTCCTCGATGGAGAGCTGCGAGCCGAACCAGTAGGCGTTCTTTTCGTGGCCGTAGAGCAGCACGCCAAGCTCGTCGATGCCGTCGATGATCTCGTCCTCGGCCAGCACGTGCAGCGTCTCCTGCATCTTGCCGGCGGCGCCGAACAGTTCGTGCAGCGACAGCACCGCATCGTTGGCCGGGTGATAGGCATAGTGGCAGGTCGGCCGGTAGACGACCTTGCCGTCCTCTTTCACCGTGAAATAGTCGGCGATGGAGATGGACTCGTTGTGGGTGACGAGGAAGCCGTACTGGGCGCCCGGCGTCGGGCACCAGGTGCGCACGCGCGTGTTGGCTCCCGGCTGCTCCAGGTAGATCGCTGCCTTGCAGCCCTTCTTGTGCTTGCGGGCGTTCTTGGGCATCCACTTCTCGTGCGTGCCCCAGCCGAGTTCCGACGGCTGGAAGCCTTCGGAAAGGAAGCCCTCGACCGACCAGGTGTTCCAGAAGGCGCCCATGGGCTTGGGCTTGCGGGCGCGCTGCGTGTCGCGCTCGGCGATATGCACGCCCTTGACGCCGACCTTCTTCATCAGCTTCGCCCAGCCCTTGCGGCTGTTCGGCTCCTCGAACTTCGTTCCCGTGTCGCGGGCGATGTCGACCAGCCCCTGCTTGACGAACCAGGAGACCATGCCGGGATTGGCGCCGCAGCAGGAGACCGCCGTCGTGCCGCCGGGGTTCTTCTTCTTCTCCCGGCGCACGGTCTCGCGCAGCGCGTAGTTGGTGCGCGAGGCGTTGTCCGCGTTCTCGTCGAAATAGAAGCCGAGCCACGGCTCGACGACCGTGTCGATGTAAAGCACGCCCAGTTCGCGGCAGAGCTTCATCAGATCCAGCGAGGACGTGTCGACGGAAAGGTTGACGCAGAAGCCCTGCCCCTCCCCCTCGGTCAGCAGCGGAGACAGCACCTCGCGGTAGTTTTCCGGGGTGATCGCGACCTTCTCGAACCTGTAGCCGCGATCGTCGACCAGCTTGCGGTCGGCATCGACCGGGTCGATGACGGTGACGCGGGAGGCGTCGAAGCGGAAATGCCGCTCGATCAGGGGCAGCGTGCCCTTGCCGATGGACCCGAAGCCGATCATCACGATGGGGCCGGAGATCGTGCCGTGCACGGGCCAGGACTTGGCGGTGGCGGCAGGTGCCGGGGCGGCGGCCGGCTTCGCGGCAGCCTTGGCCCTTGTGGTCTTCCTGCGTGCCGCCGGCGTCTTCGCTTCGGTCATGGCGGGTGTCCTTCTGTCTGGGAAAGGTCTGCATGGGGCGTGCATGATGACAGGCGCCACGCGGGAGCATAACGCCGGCCGGCCGCTTTCGCGACCGGCCGGCCCGGAACTATCTATGGGTGATCAAGGGTGACCGTCAGATGACGTAGGAGCGCAGCGGCTCGAAACCGTTGAAGGCAACCGCCGAGTAGGTGGTCGTGTAGGCGCCGCAGGCCTCGATCAGCACCTTGTCGCCGATCGACAGGCTCACGGGCAGCTCGTAGGGAGCCTTCTCGTAGAGCACGTCGACGCTGTCGCAGGTCGGGCCGGCAAGCACGCAAGGGGTCTTGCGGTCACCGTCCTTGTCCGTGCGGATCGGGTAGCGGATCGCCTCGTCCATGGTCTCGGCCAGGCCGTTGAACTTGCCGATGTCGAGGTAGACCCAGCGGATCTCGTCCTCGGCATCCGACTTCTTCGAGATCAGGACGACTTCCGCCTCGATCATGCCGGCATCGCCGACCATGCCGCGGCCCGGCTCGATGATGGTCTGCGGAATGCGGTTGCCGAAATGCTTGGACAGCCCGCGCAGGATCGCCTCGCCGTAGCGCGGCACGCCCGGAACGTCCTTGAGATAGCGGGCCGGGAAGCCGCCGCCGAGGTTGACCATCGACAGGTTGATGCCGCGCTCGGCCATCTCGCGGAAGATCCACGCGGCCGAGGCCAGCGCGACGTCCCAGGCCTCGACATTGGCCTGCTGCGAACCGACATGGAACGACACGCCATGGGCGACAAGGCCGAGGCGATGACCATGCTCGAGCACGCGCGGCGCCATCTCCGGCGCGCAGCCGAACTTACGGGACAGCGGCCAGTCGGCGCCGGCGCCGTCGCACAGGATGCGGCAGAAAATCTGGGCGCCCGGCGCGGCACGGCCGACCTTCTCGCCCTCCGCCTCGCAGTCGACCGCGAACAGGCGAACGCCGAGCTCGAAGGCCCGCGCGATGTCGCGCTCCTTCTTGATCGTATTGCCGAAGGAAATGCGCTCCGGGCCAGCGCCGGCGGCCAGCGCCATCTCGACTTCGGCCACGGAGGCGCAGTCGAAGGAGGAGCCGAGGCTGGCGAGCAGGGCCAGCACTTCGGGAGCCGGGTTTGCCTTCACCGCGTAGAAGACGCGGGTGTCCGGCAATGCCCGCTCGAAAGCGAGATAGTTATCCTGGACGATGTCCAGATCGACGACAACGCAAGGCCCGTCGCCTCGTCGCTGGCGGAGAAAGTTCTTGATACGCTCCGTCATGGCAGTCACCCGATGTTCCGAATTCCGGTCGCAAGCTTGCAGATGCGGAAACGCGTCCCACCCGCTTTGGAGACGGGAGAATGCGGACTGCATATGCAACGGTCGGGCATCGGATTCCCGTGAATACGGGTAATCGCTCGCCGTTCCGCGATTGCTGCCTTGGATTGGATCGGGGACCCCGAACCGCACGGCCGGCAATGATGTAACAAGTGCCTCTTCAGTGACCCCGGGACTTGGAAACCCGGCAGAGACCAAAAAAGCCCTCTTACGTCGTTGCTTTAAGCCGTCCGTTTTGCCGCTCTATTCCGGACTAGTCCGGGCCCTATTGAGCGGCTGCCACCTTTCGGTTGGACGACCACGGGCACGTGCGAATTTGGGCAAGCGACATATGAATCAAGCCGCCATCATAATCAAGAGAAAATTCGCATGTCGGGGCGCATTTTTTGCGCCTCGGCACGGATACCCCTTTTCGCCTCGCCACTTCTGCCGATTGCCGGCATCACAACAGGGCGGCGATGGCCTTTTCAGGGAAAAGCCGGACGGCGGAACACGAGGTCCCGCCGCCCGGCTTGCCGTCAATGACGAGGGAAATGCGGGGAAGCTGCCCCTCAGTTGTTGTCGCCACCGCGCTTGCCGTGCGCGCCGCGACCTTCGCCACGCTCGCCGCGCTCGCCGTGGTGCTTCTTGCCATGCCAGCGCTTGCCGTGGTGGCCGCCCATGCCGCGACGCGGGCGATCCTCGACCGAAAGCGCGCCATCCTTGTTGCGGTCCATGCGGGCAACCAGGCCGGTGAGCGGGCGGGTTGCCTCGTCCTTCGTCACGGCGAGGTCGCCGTCACGGTCGAGACGCTGGAACCCGCGCACCATGCGCGTGTCGGCCCGTTCGGCCCAGATCGTGGCGAACTCCTCGAGCGTCAGCGCCTTGTCGCCATCCGCGTCGGCGGCGGCGAAACTCGCGGCGCGGCTCTGGCGGACCTCGTCGGCGGTGACATTGCCGTCCCCGTCGGCATCGAAGCGCTCCATCATCCGGCCATGACCCCGGCGACCGCCGCGACGCTTGTCGTCATCGTCGCCGGCGCGCTCCATGCGCTCCAGCATGCGCTCGGCGCGGCGGTTGAACTCGGCCTCGGACACCTTGCCGTCGCCATCGCGGTCGAGGCGCTGGAAGGCGCGCACCCGGCGCTCGGAGAATTCCATCGCATAGGCGACCTTGAATTCCTCCAATGTGACGCGGCCGTTTCCGTCGGCATCTGCATTGGCGAACATGGCATCCGCCTTGGCGTCGATCTCTTCCTGGGTCACCTTGCCGTCCCGGTCGGTGTCAAAGCGCTCCATGAACATGCGCACCATCTGGCCGCGATGGCCGTGATGGCCGCCGCGCTTGCCGGCATGCTTGCCCGAATGTCCGCCATTCGATGCCTGGTGCCAGCCCTGCTTGCCGCCGCCTTCGCCGCGGCCGCTCCGGTCGGCGAAAGCCGGCATCGCGGTGGTGCCGGCGAGCGTTGCGGCAAGGGCTGCAAGGGCAATCTTCTTCAACATGGTCATCGCCAGGTCTCCTCTTGGGTTCAAATGCGATGACACCGAGATAGGGGGCGCTTGTCGCAGAACTATGCCGGTCCGGGGGTGTTTGTGTCGCAAGCTGTGGCGGGCTTGCGGCCTGTTACAGCTCGATACAATTGCCGTTTCCGCTTCCCGTGCGCGGGCGATAAGACAGAATGAGGCTGACTGTAAGGACCGGGCGGAACCCATGAGCGAGAACGGGGCACACATTCTTGTCGTCGACGATCACCGCGACATTCGCGAATCGCTGGCGCGCTACCTGCGCAAGAACGGGCTGCGATCGTCCGTCGCCGACAGTGCCGCGCAGGCACGCAAGTTCCTCAAGGCGGCGGCCGTCGACCTCATCGTCCTCGACATCATGATGCCGGGCGAGGACGGGCTGTCGCTGTGTCGCTCGCTCGTGGAAAGCGGCACCGTGCCGGTCATCCTGCTCACCGCCATGGCCGAGGATACCGACCGTATCGTCGGGCTGGAGATCGGCGCCGACGACTATGTGACCAAGCCCTTCAACCCGCGCGAACTGCTGGCGCGGATCCGCGCCGTGCTGCGCCGCTCCTCGCAGGTGCCCCGGGACCGCGATCCGGTGGAGGCGGAAACGCTCTGCTTTTCCGGATGGCGGCTCGATGTGCCCAAACGCCTGCTCACCGGCGCGGACGGCATTGCGGTGCCGCTGTCGACCGGTGAGTTCCAGTTGCTCATCGCCTTCCTGAAACGCCCGCGCATGGTGCTGTCGCGCGACCAGCTTCTCGATCTCACCTCCGGTCGCAGCCCCGGCGTCTTCGACCGGTCGATCGACAACCAGGTCAGCCGGTTGAGGCGCAAGATCGAACCCGACCCGAAGTCTCCCGAACTCATCAAGACGGTCTGGGGCGGCGGCTACACGTTCACCGCCGAAGTGGAGGAGCGCGGCGAATGAAACGCTTCCGTCCCTGGCCGCAATCGCTCGCCGGCCAGCTCATCGCGCTGCTGCTGATCGCGCTCGTGGTCGCGCAGGTGCTGACCCTGTGGCTCTTCGCCGGCGAGCGCCGCGTGGCGCTGGTCGAGCTTGCCCGCAACACCATCGTGTCGCGCACCGTCTCGCTGGTGCGCCTTGTCGAGGATGCGACCGAAGCCCAGCGCCCGGAAATGCTGCGCGCCATATCCAGCCGCTTCCTGTGGTTCTGGATCGACGAGACGCCGGCGCTTGACAGTACCGGCGGGGGCAACACGGACCGGCGCATTGCCGGGATGATGTCGGAGGAACTGGGGAGGGAACGGGACATTCGCGTCGACGTCTCGCCTCGTCCGCCACTGCGCGAAGCTCCCTCGAGGTGGCGTATCGATGTCGGCGATCACGATGACGATGACGTCAGCCGGGCGAAAGGCAGCCGACAGCACGGACATGACCGCTGGCGCGATGCGCCGGTCTCCCTGACCCTGGCCGTCAGCCTCTCCGACGGCCGCTGGCTCAACGGAACGAGCCGCTTTCGCGTGCCGCGCAACACGCTGCTGCCCGTGCTGGTCGCCGTCGCGCTGATGGCTGCCGCGATCATCGCGATCATCGCGCTGACCGTGCGGCGCCTGACCCGCCCCTTGCGCGAGCTTGCTGCGGCGGCCGACCGGCTCGGCCGGGGCGAGGATGTCGAACCGCTGGCCGAGACCGGCCCTTCGGAGGTGCGCGGCACGATCCACGCCTTCAACGTGATGCAGGATCGCCTCACCCGTTTCGTGCGCGACCGCACCCGCATGCTCGGAGCGATCAGCCACGACCTCCGCACGCCGATCACCTCGCTCCGGATTCGCGCCGAGTTCATCGACGACGAGGAAAACCGCGAGAAGGTGATCGAGACGCTCGACGAGATGCAGGGCATGGTCGAGGCAACGCTCGCCTTCGCCCGTGACGAGGCCTCCCGCGAGGACGCCGCGCGCACGGATCTGGGCGGCTTCATCGACGCAATCGCCGAGGATTACCGCGACATGGGCAGGCCGGTTGCCTTCGACCCGCCCACGGCGCGCATCGTTGTTTCCTGCCGCCCCCTCAGTCTGAAACGGGCCCTGCGCAACCTGATCGACAACGCAGTGCGCTATGGCGGCACGGCGGAACTCTCGCTTCAGGCAGATGCCGGCGCGGTGCGCATCGCCGTTTCCGACCACGGTCCGGGCATTCCCGAGGACCGCCTCAAGGACGTCTTCGAGCCGTTCGTGCGGATCGAGGAATCGCGGTCCGAGGAAACCGGCGGGATCGGCCTTGGCCTGTCGATCGCCCGCTCCATCGTCCATGCCCATGGCGGCACGCTGGACCTCGCCAACCGGCCGCAAGGCGGTCTCGAGGCGCGAATCACGCTTCCCGCGGACCGTCCGGCACCGGCCTGATCCCCTCACGCTCCGCTCGCGAACGGCCCTGTCAGGCAACACCCATCTGACGCAAGGGAAGATTTACGGCTTTTCCAATGGAAAACCGCAAAAAGCCGTCATTCACGCCCAGAGTGACATTGCCTTCCCGAGGGCCCGGTCTTCATCATCGGAAATCGGCAAGGTTCTCCATGTCGCATTTGCCGATGCATCATGGAAAGATCCTTGGCCGAACTCCGGGGGGAGTGTTTTCAACCAGGCGAAAACAGGAGACACAGGAGGTGGCCACCCTGTCGTCAAGAAGCCGCCACAGGTCCGCGTCAACAACACAGCCGGAGCGACGACGGGCACCGCGGGCGCACGGCTCCATACCCGTCATGGTGGTGACGATGCGGGGCCCGATGCCCGCGAAGCTGACGGATCTGAGCCTTACCGGATGCCGCATCCGGTGCTCCGACCTGCCGAAACTCGCGCTCAGCGTCCGTATCGCGGTCACCGCATACGGGCTGGAATTGCGGGCCGAGCAGCGCTGGCGGCACAGCGAGGAGAGCGGCTGGCGGTTCGTCTACAACGACACCGAGCAGGAGCGGCTCAAGGAGATGATCTTCAGCGACATCGAGACGCGCCGGACCGCCGGGACGGTCGGGCAACCCTACCGGCCCTGAGGCCGATAGGGTCTCGTGAGAGCCGCCGCCGGCGGGACTCAGGTGCCGGCCAGCGCCTTCGCCTCCAGCCGGCGGGCATGCAGGACGGGCTCGGTGTAGCCGGAGGGCTGTTCGCGCCCCTTGAACACCAGGTCGCAGGCAGCCTGGAAGGCGACCGAAGCATCGAAGTTCTCGGCCATCGGCGTGTAGAGCGGGTCTCCGGCATTCTGCCCGTCGACGACGGCCGCCATGCGCTTCATCGTCTCCATCACCTGGGCGTCCGTGCAGACGCCGTGGCGCAGCCAGTTGGCGATGTGCTGGGAGGAAATCCGCAGCGTCGCGCGGTCCTCCATCAGGCCGACATCGTTGATGTCCGGCACCTTGGAGCAGCCGACGCCCTGGTCGACCCAGCGCACGACATAGCCGAGAATCCCTTGCGCGTTGTTGTCGAGTTCGGCCTGGATTTCCTGCGCCGACCAGTTCGGCCGCTCGGCGACCGGGATCGACAGGATGTCGTCGAGGCTGGCGCGGCCACGCGCCTTCAATTCCTGCTGGCGGGCGGCGACATCGACCACATGATAGTGCAACGCGTGCAGCGTCGCCGCCGTCGGCGAAGGCACCCAGGCGGTCGTCGCGCCGGCCTTCGGATGGCCGATCTTCTGCTCCAGCATCGCCTGCATCAGGTCCGGCATCGCCCACATGCCCTTGCCGATCTGGGCGTGGCCCGGCAGGCCGCATTCAAGACCGACGTCGACATTCCAGTTCTCGTAGGCGGCGATCCAGGCGGCCTGCTTCATGTCCCCCTTGCGGATCATCGGCCCGGCCTCCATCGAGGTGTGCATCTCGTCGCCGGTGCGGTCGAGGAAACCGGTGTTGATGAAGCACACGCGGGACGAGGCCGCGCGGATGCATTCCTTGAGGTTGACGGTGGTCCGCCGCTCCTCGTCCATGATGCCCATCTTCAGCGTGTCGGGCGACAGGCCCAGCGCGTCCTCGATACGTCCGAACAGCTTGTTGGCGAAGGCGACCTCTTCGGGGCCGTGCATCTTCGGCTTGACGATGTAGAGCGAGCCGGCGCGCGAGTTCATCCGCCGGCCGCCGCCATTCGCGCCGCCCGTGCCGATGTCGTGCATGGCGATCAGCGCCGTCATCATGCCGTCCAGAATGCCCTCCGGCACCTCGTTGCCGTCGCGGTCGAGGATGGCCGGATTGGTCATCAGGTGGCCGACATTGCGCACCAGCATCAGCGAGCGGCCATGCAGGCGCAGCGCGCCGCCGGCCGGGGTCACGTAGTCGCGGTCGCCTTCCATGCGGCGCACCATGGTGCGGCCGCCCTTGTCGAAGCTCGCGGTGAGGTCGCCCTTCAGCAGTCCGAGCCAGTTGCGATAGGCGACGACCTTGTCCTCGGCATCGACGGCCGCGACCGAATCCTCGCAATCCATGATCGTTGAGACGGCGGATTCCAGCACGATGTCGGCGATACCGGCCGGATCCTCGCGACCGATCGCATGGGCCCGGTCGATCGAAACCTCGATATGCATGCCGTTCTTCACGAAGAGCACCGCATCGGGAGTGCCCGCCTCGCCGCGATAGCCGGCGAACTGGGCCGGGTCGGCAAGCGACAGCGACACGCCGCCCTCGCCCGTGACAACGAGCCGGCCGCCTTCCACCGAAAGCCCGGTGACAGCCGCCCAGTCGCCCGAAAGCGGCACCCGGTCGTTCATCAGCCGCCTTGCATGGGCGACGACCTCGGCGCCGCGCGCCGGATCGTAGCCGCCCCCTCCGGGCCGGCTGCCCATCGCATCCGTGCCGTAGAGCGCGTCATAGAGCGAGCCCCAGCGCGCGTTGGCCGCGTTCAGCGCGTAGCGTGCATTGGTGATCGGCACGACAAGCTGCGGGCCGGAGATCGAGGCGATTTCCGGGTCGACATTGGCCGTGGTCACGGCAAAGGCTCCGCCTTCCTCGACCAGGTAGCCGATCTCCTTCAGGAACGCCTTGTAGGCGGGCAGGTCGACCGGGCCGGGATGAGCCCGGTGCCAGGCATCGATCTTCGCCTGCAGGGCATCGCGCTTTTCCAGCAGCGCACGGTTTTCCGGCGCCAGATCGTGAACGATGCCGGACAGTCCCTGCCAGAAGGCATCAGGCGAGACCCCGGTGCCGGGCAACGCCTCCTGCTCGACGAAATCCCGCAGTTCCGTGGCGACCTTCAGGCCGGCAATCTCGATACGCTCCATGGGGTCGGCGCTCCTTCGTTCAATCCTGGCAAGCGGACGGGCGGGCATTTCGCCGCCACCGTCCTGAACCTTTTTGCGAAAACCGGCCGGATCGTCATGGCGACCCCGGGCCGGATCGGGTGTCGCCCATCAAAGCGAAGCCCCCTCACCCGGTCAATCTGTCACAAATCGAAAAGACTTGATCCATGGGGGAGACAATTGCCGCTGTCCTTTGACAGGATATCCACCATCAGGCCCGCCACGTAGCGCAACCCGACGTCGTCGTCGCGGCGACGATGCCAGGCGACATGCATGGGGAAACCGGGTACGGGCACGGGCGGCGCGAAGGTTGCGAGGCCGGCCGTGTCAGGGACGCAGCGCGAGGGCAACATCGCGATCAGGTTGGAGTGGGCAAGCAGGCCGGGCACGATCTGGAAGGTCGGAACGACAACGCCGATCCGCCGGCACAGTCCATGTCCTGCCAGTACCGCATCGAGCGGTCCGCGCGTATCGCCGCGCCCCGAGACGAGCACATGCGGATGGGAAAGCCAGGTCTTCAGGTTGAAATCCCGTGTCGCCGGGTGATCCTGGCGCATCGCCACCACATAGTGCTCATGGAGCAGTTCCCGCCGCTGCAACTCGTCTTCGGTCGGCAGAAAAACGGAAAGCGCAAGGTCGCTTGTCCCGGCGACCAAACCGGCGCGCGCCGCATCCGCCCCCTGCCAGGGCTGCAGCACGAGATCGATCCCCGGTGCGGTGCGACCCAGATGCTCCATCAGCGGCGGCATCAGCTGGACCGCCGGATAGTCGGCCATGACGATCCTCAGCGTCTGGCGCAGCTCGGCAAGCGGTGTCGGGGGCGGATCGACCAGCCGGTTAACCCCGACAAGCAGGGTTTTCAACGGCGCCCGCAAGGCTTCCGCCCGCTCGGTACGACGCATGGTGCCGCGTCCCCGCTCAAGCAATTCGTCGCCGAACACCCCCCGGCATCTTTGCAGTGCCGCCGAGACAGCAGGCTGCGTCAGGCCGAGCCGCTTTGCGGCGCGGCTGACATGGGCCTCGTCGAGCAAAGCGTCCAGGATCACCAACAGGTTCAGGTCAATACTTCTCAAATTCATGAAATTTATAATAGACTATACCACCTATCGATTGGAGTAATTTCTTGATCGCCCTCACCTTCCTTGCCATCGCAATGGAGGCGACGATGACCCAGACATTGATCCTGCTTTTTCACCCGGACCTATCTCGTTCCCGCGCCAATGCGGCACTCATCGGGGCAGCGGAAGCCGTACCCGGCACCGAGGTGGTTGACATGCAGGCCCGGTTCCCGGCCGGGCTCGACATGGCGCGCGACGGAGAGGCCGAGGCCGCACGGCTCATCGACGCCCGCCAGATCGTCCTTCAGTTTCCGCTGTACTGGTACACGCCGCCCCCGCTCCTGCAGTCCTGGCAGGCAGCCGTTCTCACCCGCATGATGTATCTGCTGCCGGACACGGAAGGTGCCGCCCTCGCCGGCAAGCGCCTGATGGTCGCGGTCACCACGGGCGGCGAGGCAGATGCCTATCGCGATGGCGGTCGCAACCTGTTTCCGATCCCGGAGATGCTGGCGCCACTGCGCGCCACAGCCAATCGCTGCGGCCTCGCCTGGTCGCCCCACTTTGTTCTGCACGACGCCGACAACCTCTCGGAAGAGCAGTTGGATGCGGCCGCGCGGAGCTATGCGGCAGACCTTGTTGTCTGGCGGGCGGAATCCCGTCCCGTGCTCGCGGAGGCCTGAACCATGACCGGCACCATCCACGACACCCTGACCGATCTCGGGCGTGGCACGCCCGCGTGGTTCACCTTGTTCGGCCGGCTTCTACCCGCTGCCCTTTTCGCGCAGTTCCTTACCGCCGGGCTCGCACTGTTCGGCGAAGCTGGCGACTGGGCCGTGCATGCCGGACTTGGATCAGCCATCTCCCTGCCTGTCCTTTGCCTTGCCGGCGGCGCGCTCGCGATACCCCGGCTGCGTGGCTTCGGCTGGTGGGCGTGTCTTGCCGCCCTTTTCTACCTGGTGCAGGTGGCACTCGCCGCCGGCGATGCCCCCCGCTTCCTCGCCTTTCATCCGGCCAACGGCGCGCTGCTCCTGGCCGTCAGCCTCGTGCTGCTCGCCAAAATCGAGCGTCGGCAGTCGCAAGTTCGAAAGGCCGCAGTCTGACCCCGGGCGATGCCCCTCACAGCCGCCAGCCCTGCGTCACACGCAATCCCCTTGCGCGCGCTGACGGGTTGCATCCGTTTGCACTATTGGTCATACGATAGGAAAGTCATTTCCGTCGATGAACCGGCGCTGCCGACGCGCCGCGAACCGAGACCCCCAGCAAGACCGGACAGCGACCCGAACCGGCACCCGGCCGCCGGAGAATGTCCTCGCCCGGCAGGTGAACCGATCGCCCCATGTCGCAACCAGGCTCCACCCTCGCCGCGCGGTTCTACGCCCGGCCGATCCTGCTGCTGGCGCTGACCGCCCTGTTCTTCGGCGGCAACACCATCGCAGGCCGGCTCGCCATCGGCGAGGTGTCGCCCATGGCCGTCGTGTTCCTGCGCTGGGTCTTCGTGTCGGCGTTGATGGTGGCGTTTTACGGCCACCAGGTCAGGGCCGCATGGCCGTTGCTGAAGAAGCACCTGCCGATGATGGTCCTGATGGGCACCATCGGACTGACCGCCTTCAACGCGCTCTTCTACATCGCCGCGCACAGCACCACCGCCCTCAACATGGGCATCCTGCAAGGCTCCATGCCGATGTTCGTGCTGCTCGGCGCGCTCGTTATCCTGCGCATTCCGATCCGTCCCCTGCAGGCGATCGGGGTGCTGGTGACGATGACCGGCGTTGTCTTCATCGCCAGCCAGGGCGACTTCGCCCGTCTGGCGGAGCTCAAGGTCAATCCGGGTGACGGGTTGATGATCGTCGCCTGCATTCTCTATTCGCTCTACGCGGTGCTCCTGCGCAACCGGCCGGCGGTCCCCGGCATGGTCTTTTTCACCGTCTTGTCGGTGATCGCGGCCATCGTCTCCGTGCCCGTCCTGGCCTTCGAGTTCGTGCAAGGCACGGTGCAGTGGCCAACCCCGAAAGGCTGGCTGGTCGTCGCCTACATCACGATATTCCCCTCGTTCCTGGCACAGATCTTCTTCATGCGCGGCATCGAGCTGATCGGACCTGGCCGGGCGGGCGTCTTCATCAACCTGGTGCCGATCTTTTCCTCGCTGCTGGCGGTCGTGCTGCTTGGCGAGCCCTTCCATCTCTATCACGCCGCGGCGTTGTGCCTGGTGCTGGCCGGCATCGCGCTGTCCGAACGCCGGGCGGGCGCACCGGCACCTGTGACCTGAGGCTTGGTGACGCTCTCGTTCCGGCAAGACCACGTAATCAACACCGAATATCGGCGAAGTGCCGCAAGACCGTCGCGCATTTGCCGAAATGTGCCAAGATAGACGGGTCATGCAAGCGCCCCTGTTCATCGCCGCCATCGCCGGCCTGCTCGTCGTCATTTCCCTGATCCAGCCGCTCGCGCGGCGGCTCAAGGTCACCTCCTCGGTGCTGCTTGCCCTTGTGGGCATCGGCATCGGCGTGGTTTCCGCGTGGCTGCTCTACACGCCGCGCACCGATGCCTTCAACGACATCGCCGCGGTGTTCGTGAACCTGCCGCTGAACTCGCAAGGCATCCTCCACCTGTTCCTGCCGGTGCTCCTGTTCCAGACGACGCTGACGCTGGACATCCGCCGCATGGTGGACGATGCCGGCGTCATCTTCGTCATGGCGGTGGTCGCGGTGCTTGTCGCCACCGCCTTTATCGGGTTGGCGCTGGAGCCCTTCGCCGGCGTGTCGCTGATCGCCTGCCTGCTGCTTGGCGCGATCGTCGCCACCACCGATCCGGTCGCCGTCGTCGCCATCTTCCGCGACATCGGCGCACCCGCCCGCCTCGGACGCCTGGTCGAGGGGGAAAGCCTGCTCAACGACGCCGCCGCGATCGCCCTCTTCGTCATCCTGCTGGACGCACTGACCGGCGGCGAGGCCCCGACGCTGACCGGCGGCGTCGAACTGTTCCTGTGGAGTTTTTCGGGCGGGATGGCGCTCGGCTACCTCGGCGGCCAGGCGATGGTGCGCCTGTTGCCGCTGGTGCGCGACTTCCGCCTCGCCCAGGTGACGCTGTCCGTCGCCATGCCCTATCTCGTCTATATCGTGGCGGAGAACTTCGTCGACGTTTCAGGCGTCGTCGCGGTTGTCGCCGCCGGCATCCTGATCAATCTCGCCGGCCCCTCCCGGGTGACGCCGGACGGCTGGACCTATCTCAACGATGTCTGGGAGCAGATCGCGTTCTGGGCTTCCTCGCTGATCTTCATGCTCGCCTCGATCCTGATCCCCAAGCTGCTGGTGGATGTCGGCTGGGAGGATCTCGGCCTGCTCGCCATCGTCATCGCCGCAGCGCTGGTCGCCCGTGCGGTGGTGCTGTTCGGCGCACTGCCGCTGATGAGCTGGCTGCGCCTGTCGCAGCCCGTCAGCACCCCGTTCAAGACCGTCATCCTGTGGGGCGGCATGCGCGGCGCGATCACCCTGACCCTGGCCCTCGGCGTGACCGAGAACGCCGCCATCGACCCGCAGGTGCAACGCTTCGTCGCCGTGCTTGCCACCGGTTTCGTCCTGTTCACGCTGCTCGTCTACGGCACCACCCTGAAACCGCTGATCAAGGTCTTCGGGCTCGACAAGCTGACGCCGCTCGACAATGCGATGCGCTCGCAGGTGCTGGCGCTGGCGCTGGCCAAGGTGCGCGAGGGCGTTGCCCGGGTGGCGAGCGAATACAACATCGCCCCGGCGGCGGCGGAAGAGACCGACCGGCGCTACCGGGACCGGCAAAGCGTTGCCTCGGGCGCTGCAAGCGCCTCGCAGGAAATCCTCGATCGCGACCGAGTCACGGTCGGCCTCGTCTCGATCTCCAACCGCGAGCGCGAAATCGTGCTGCGCCATCTTCGCGAGCGCACCGCCTCGATCCACACGGCCGAGGACCTGCTGGCCAAGATCGGCCGCATCGGCGACCGGGCACGCGCCGGCGGGCGGCTTGAATACAACCGGGCAGCGCGCGAATCGCTCGCCTTCCCGCGCACCATGCGGCTGGCGCAATGGTGCCAGCGCCACCTCAAATACGAAGGCTGGCTGGCCCGCCTGCTGGCCGACCGCTATGAGATGCTCCTGCTGAGCCGCATCGTGCTCGACGAGCTGATCGCCTTCACCGACGACAAGATCGAGCCACTGCTCGGCAAGCGCGTGGCCGAGATCCTCACCGAAATCCTGCTCCTGCGGCGCGAATCCACGACCACGGCCCTGGAAGCGCTGCGCTTGCAATATCCCGACTATGCCGACAGCCTCGACCAGCGGTTCCTGCTGAAGGCGGCGCTGAGGCTCGAGGAGGACGGCTATCGGGCGCTGCAGGCCCAGAACCTGATCGGTTCGGAGCTCTATTCGAACCTTGCCCAGGAGGTCCATGCCGGCCGCGACGAGGCGGACCGCCGCCCGCATCTCGACATGGGCATGCGCACCGAGGAGCTGACCGCCCAGCTGCCCCTCTTCCGCGACCTGCCTGAGGACCGGATCCGCGCCATCGCGCGGCTCATGCGGCCGCGTTTCGCCGTGCCCGGCGACAGCCTTATCCGCAAGGGCGAGCGCGGCGACACCGCGTATTTCATTTCCTCGGGCGCGGTCGAGGTCTCCACCGACACGATGCGCATCCGGCTCGGCCGCGGCGACGTGTTCGGCGAGATCGCGCTTGTCACCGGAGAACCGCGCACCGCGGATGTGCGGGCGCTCGGCTATTGCAACCTGCTCGTCCTGTCGCGCTCGGAATTCAGGAGCCTGATGGACAAGGACCCGGCGCTGGAAGCCCATATCGCGGAGGTCGCGCACGCGCGCCAGCGCATGAATGCCGGGGCCGAACCGGAACGAGACGCGCCGACAGGCCGGATAGCAGGCACCGGACAGGAGCACGGCTGACCGGTCTCCCGCCGCCTCCGCAGCCGGCCATCGCCGCCACGACACCCCGCGTCCGGCAATGGCGCGCATGCTGTCCGCGCGCAACCTGACATCGCGGCCGGATGCCGGGTTGCGGCCTTCCCGGTCTGCTTGAAACAGGACGATGCGGCGCCTCCCGGCGCCTGTCGTCGGCCCAAACCCTTCCGCAAAGTAACAATTTCAACAATTTCCATAAATACACGAAGTATAGTATTTTCATGAAGACAATATCTTGCATATAGCAATTTCAATGCCGCCGATTACGCAGCTATTATAGTCTAAAATTTTTAAATAATGTTATTGACGCCCCAATCTGAAAATCCCCTAATTTATCTGTCGGGAATCTTTTCGGCCCAGAATTTTCGTGCGCCGAACACTGCCGCTCGCCGTCGAGGCCGGTGGAGAGCGGGCAGTGCAAAAGACATCACAAGACACCGGCAGCGGGCCGGAGAAGGTTCATGCGGCGCGTCTTCCACTCAAACCGTTGCGGGGCAAAACATGACTGATGAACTGGCAAAGATCGACATTCACGATCACAAGGCACTGGGGCAACTCGTGGCCGACTACGCCAGGGGAACAAGACCATGGCCGGAAACGCTTGCGGCGTTGAAGACGGAGCTGTCGGGGATTGCGACCATCCCCGATCATCTCAAGGCGCTTCAGGTCGTCCAGCCCTCGGAGGAGGTCCTGCTGCTGAGGCTGCCGCCACGCCGCATGATCGAACAGTCGCTTGAAAAATACTCGACCGGTGACGGGGCGACCGGCCCCTATCCGCTTCCCGGTTTTTACGACGATGGCGATTCGCTTTCCAACAGCGACTTCCTTCTTCACAGGGTCGCGGACTACACGATCGCCGTGTGCACCTGACGACAGCCCCCGGGCGTCACCCCGCGATCGCCGATACCGTCAGCGCGAGGCGATGGCCCGGGGGGAAAATTCGTCGGGCAACGTGATGCCAGCCCGCGAAAGCCCCAGATAGATGTCATCCCACGTTCGCTGGGATCCAATGGTGAAGCAGCTGCAGATCCATCGCGCGATGTCCTCGTCGCCAGGCTTCTGTGATGCCACCCAACGATCGCTGATGCGCTGCTTGAAGCTCCGGGCCTGGGCCCGGGCCTCCTCTGTCTCGCCCGTCAGCGCCAGCGCCGCGATATACCAGACCTCGACGCCCAGATAACCGTCGCTCAGATAGCGAAAGGCCGTGATGGACGCATCGTAGTCCCCGCACAGGCATGTGATCCCGACGAAATAGCTCCAGTGCAGCGGCGACGTCAGCAGGCCATGGTCACGCTGACGATAGGCTATGCCGAGCGCCTCTTCGCGATGGCCGTAATAGGCAAGGCCGTGCGCCGCCGACAGGGCCGTCCAGGGATCGTTCGCATTGAGCTCCAGCGCCTGCCGGTGTTGCGCCTCCGCCTGTCCGAGACGGCGTTGCAGGGCATGTGTCCATGCCGAGCACAGATAGGCTCGCGAATCGAACGGATCCAGTGCCATTGCCGTCCGGGCGAGACTGGCCGACCGTTCGAGCGTCTCCGGCGTCTGGAGCTGGCCGGGGAAGACGATGTGGCGCGAGTTGAGTATCTGCGCGAGGCTTGAATAGGCCGGACCGAAACGCGGGTTGTCCTCGATCAGTCCCGACAGGATCTCCTCCGCGCGATGAGATTTCTCGATCTTCCAGGTGTAATGGAGCCGTTGGCCCAGCAGCAGGCGGTCATACTGGTCGAGCGAGGCATCGGGCATGCGCGACAGGTTGGCAAGGCGCTCGGCCGAAATATTGACATTCATCGCCTGCGCGATTTCCGCGACCAGGATCGACTGGCGCGAGAACAGCTCCGAGATCCCGACATCCGAATTGCGGCCCCAGACATACGCCTTGGTGCGCGAGTTCTTCACCGTCACCGAGTAGGACACCGCATGCTGCGAGCGCATGGCGCTGATCGAAACGCGGTAGATCGGAGCCGCCGAGAGCGACAGCTCCTCCGTCACGTCGTCGGCCACCGCCCATTCCCGGAACCTGACGAGCCGCGAGATCAGGTCGTGGCGGAACACTTTCGCAAGACGCACATCGTCGTCGTCCTCCGTGATCTGCAGGATCTGGTCGACCACGATCACCGGGTTGGCGGGCCGGACGGCCGCCGCCGCCCTCGCCCCTTCGCGCACATCGTCCGCTGCGCGCGCCTTGCCTCCCGGCCTTGCCACGTCGGCGAGCCGTGTCTGCTCCCGCCTCAGCCACTCGGAGAAATTGCCGAGCTTGATGTCGACGACGAGTGCCTGCGTCTCGCTCGAGGGCTGGGAGTCGAACTCTTCCTCCAGAATGTTCCAAAGCTCCTCGTAGGCCCTGAGCGCCGCGGTAAAATCCCCGCTCGCCGCCCTTGAAGTCATGAAGGCCCGGCAGGCCGGCTCATGCGTCGGATCGAGATTGAGCAATGCCAGCGCCGCGTCCTCCATGGACCGCCAGTCGCCGGCTCCAAGCCGAATCATCGGCTCGAGGATGCCGCGCAGCTGGTCGTGAAGCTGTTGCCGGCGCACCCGCAGCCAGGCGGTGAACGGCTCGGCCAGCGTTTCGCCGCCCTCGAACAGGCGTTCTGACAGCCGCTTTTCGCGCAGCAGCCGGCGGGCAACCGTGCCGCCGGGTGCCAGCAACGCCTCCACATCCGTTTCAACGCGGGACAGATCGAGGCTGATATTGATCTTGTCGCTGTCGAGCCCGTCGAAGCCGGCGGCCATCAGATTGCGACGCAAAATCAACAAGGTCTGGCGCAAGGAAGAGCGGGCGTGATGCTCGGAACTGTCTTCCCAGAAGAGGTTCGCCGCCATCTCGCGCGACAGGCGGCCGTCGCCGGTCAGGCACAACCTGGCGAGCAGGCCCTCCGCCTTGCGCGAGCGGAAGGAAACCGGCCGGCCGTCAACCTCGAAGCGGGGAACTCCGAGAAGCGAGGCGTGCAGGCGCACCCGTGAAACGGGTCCGGCCGGCCCGGAGCCGAACCTGCCCTGGTTCCCGATATCGTCCACCTTGCCCCAACCCCCTTGCGCATCAAAGCCTTAGCAGGCCGTCCCTCTTGCCCCGGAAGAAAAGATTTGCGTTTCAAAGGGTTTGAAAAATTCAATAAAGCGGCGGATATGTGCTCCCGCCCCGGATCGCATCATGTGCATCGCGCTGGCGCGCGAGCCTTGTTGTGATGATACGACCCGGGTCAGGTTGCAAGCCCGGAATGAGTACCCGCGTCACGTTTATTCCCAGACTGGCACGGGTGAGGTCGATTGACAGTACGGGAAATCCCGCATGCAGCAGGGCGGCAAGCGGCTCCGCGCCGCGGTCCTCTCGGTCCCTCGCCTGCCCCGCAACCGGATTCCCGACGGCGATCCCGACCGGTTGCAGGATCGGCCAGTCGTGCCGCACCTGGTCGCGACGGGCCAGATGGATCCGGTCCGTGTCGTTGAGGCCGGCCTCCCCGGCCTCCGCGCGCTTGGCCTCGACCAGCCTGTCTGCCAGTTCGATCTGCATCAGTTCCCGCAAGGCTGCGGACAGGGCTTCCGCCGGCGTGCCCCGCGCCGCGAAGCCATAGGCGAAACGGCCGCCGGAAGCGTCCACCGAAAGGGCCGCTGCCACGGGAATGCCGAGGTCGGTGGTCAGGTCGAGAAACCATGTCCGTCGCTGCGTGCGACCGCAACGCCAGGCCGCCAGCTGCCGCGAGATCGCGGCTTCGGCCAACACCTCCTGCGGAAAACCGCGCGCCGGCCGGCCGCCACGCCACCACAGGGCGACCGCGTCGCGCTCGATCCACTCGAACAGCGCATGCCGAAGGGCGGACGCCGCATCCCGGCCGGCGGCAACGCCGAGGCCCGGCGCGAAGGGAATGTCTGCGGCCGCATCGCCCTCACGGCGCCGCCACACAAGGCCTGCAGGCAAAGCGACATCAATGCCACGCCCGAGGTCGCAGGCAACCGCCTCCCCGTACGCCGCCGCATCCGTACTCGCCGCATCCGCATCGGGGCCGGACACCGCACCGGCCAATCCGTCGAGCGGTACCGCCGGCAGTGCGCTGTCGGCCCCGCCGGCACGTCCGGCGCGTGTCTCGTTTTCGCATTCGAACTGGCTCGCGAACTCCGCCGCCTCCGCCACGCAGGCGCGGAACGCTGCAATCCGCGTTCCGCCCATTCCGGAGACGGACCCGCGCGCCCGCGACAGCGCACCGAGAGCTGACGCTGTGACCTGGGCGCCAAAACAGAACAGGCCGGGTGCATCCGGCACCGGCAGTTCGAACAGCCGGTCGAGCAGGGAGGCAACGGACAACAGAGCGGCGAGATCGCGGTCGCCCGCAGGTATCCCGCCGGCCCCCTCGCCCAGATAGGCAAGAAAGGCAAGCACCCGCTCATCGCGGCCCGCGGACTGTCCGTCCGAGGCGATCGCGTCGCCGGCCAGCCGCAAGGTCTGGCGCGTTTCCTCGCGCATCCGCATCCTTCTCCCGAACCGCTCTGCCGGCCGGTCCCCGATCTGTTGCGCACGCCGTTGCGGCACTGCCGCACGTTCCCCGCGACAGCCCATTGCCCAAAAGTTGAGCGGCAAAATCACGGACAGATAACGCTGACTGGTGTTGTATCGTAAAATCAGATGGCCCGGGGGGGACGAGGCAGGTTTGCCAGGCACAAATATGCGTGCCCGGAGCACGACCGGAGCCGGTTTGACCCTTCCCAGTTGACGAGCGGATGTCCGCAAGGACGATCCGGAGCAGCCTTTCCGGCGTGAAGCCTTTCACGCCTCGCGCACGAGGTGCGCAGCAGGTGTTTCAGGAGTGCCCTCGCGGCACCTTTTCGAACGGCGCCGCCGTATCGAACCGGCGGTTCGCCCCGCCGGACAGGTGATGCGAGACACATGCGGACTATCCGGGCTTGCTTTCAGGCTTCGGATCGCACGTGACCCAACTGGGCCGGGTCCCTAAACCCGATCCGGCCCATTTTTCCGGCGGACATCCCGCCGGAAACCCGGTTGGCGCCTCGAAACGGGCTTGCGACAATCTTTCGGCCGGTCGCCGCTTTTCGCGATCGCGCCCAACGTTTTTCCGGCGCCTGAGCGTCAAAATCATAGGCCTGGCGGCAGCAGGAAATTGATACAGGCATAGTCCAGAGGGTTTCACTGAAGATGCCGCCCATTCGCGCCTGCACGCGGATGGGCGGTTTTTCTTGCCCGGGCCCCGCCTCTGCGAAAACACCCAGAATGGCCGAAGCTTTCCCCAAAAAAATAATGCAATCAAATCAAAACCATGTAAGCTTTCACGGCATTTCAAAAGCCAGTTCACGACGGAATTTGTTCATCATCAACACCACCCATAGGTAGAAGACCCATGTCCAAGCCACCATTTCTCGCTATTGCCACGGTCTGCCTGCTGCTTTCCCCGCTCCAAGCTCGATCAGACACCTCGATCCCGGCGTCTGTCGTGACGCCCGACGTGGTGGAAACGTCGCGCGGCACGTTCGAGTTCAAAGACGGTGTGCCGACCGACGCGACCTCGCAGGCGCTCTACGATCAACTCGACTTCACCTATGCCTATCGCGCCTACACGGACGCAATGCGCGGCGTCAGCATCCGCGCCCTGCGCCGCGGAATGGTGGACGTGGGCGTCGGCAAGAACGAGGTGATGGTCTTTTCCGAACTGATGGACGCGAAGTCGCTGTTCCTGACGCCGAACGCGGACACGATCTACGTCATGGGCTGGCTCGATCTGAGCGACGGCCCGGTGGTGATCGAATCGCCCCCCGGTTTCCTCGGCATCGTGCAGGACGCCTGGTTTCGCTGGGTGACCGACATGGGCGCCCCGGGTCCCGACCGCGGTCTCGGCGGCAAGTACCTCATCGTTCCCCCCGGCTATGACGGCCCGTTGCCGGAAGGCGGCTACTTCATCGCCCATGCGGAGACGACCGGAATCCTCTGGTTTGGCCGCTCGTTCCTCAAGGACGGGAGCGACCCGAAACCCAGCGTCGACGTGATCAAATCCGCCACCAAGGTCTATCCCTACGAACCGGGCGGCGTCGGCACTTCGATCGCGAGATTTCTTGAAGGCGGCATCCGGCTCGGCAAGGTCGCCGAACCGCCGGCGACCGTCTTCCACGAGGGGACCGGGAAGGTGATGAATACGCTTCCGCCCAGCGATTGGAGCTATTTCGAGCTTCTGAACGAGGTGATTCAGGACGAGCCCGCGACCGCGCTTGATGTCGAGCTGATGGGCCCGATCGCGGCGCTTGGCATCGTGAAGGGGCAGCCCTTCGCACCCGACGAGCGCCTCAAGAAGATCATGACGGACGCGGTGGCTGTGGCGAATGCCGCATCGCGCAACGTGCTGCTGAACCCTCGTGACCCGGACTGGTTCCACTATCCGGACTCGTCCTGGTTCAACATGCTCTTCGAGAGCGGATACAAGTTCGAGACGCCGATCCCCCAGATCACGTCGGAAGGCGCCAAGCCCTACCCGCCGACCGGTTATCGGCAGATGGACGCGCGCACCGCATTCTTCTACGGCGTGACCGGAATCACGCCCGCGATGGCCATGCGACTGACGGGCGTCGGCTCGCAGTACCTCATTGCGGCGAAGGATGCCGACAGGAACTATTTCGACGGGTCCAAGACCTACAAGGTCACCCTGCCGAAGGGCATCCCGGAGGAGAATTTCTGGTCGCTGACGGTCTATGACAACATGACCCGCTCGATGCTCGACACGCCGCAAAGATACCCGCGTGCCGGCAGCCAGAGCTACCCTTCGCCGGCGGCGGAAGCCAATGAGGACGGCTCGACCACGATCTACTTCTCGCCGACCCAGCCGGACGGTGTTGGCCGAGGCAACTGGATCCAGACAATGCCTGAAAAGGGCTGGTTCGTGTGCCTGCGTCTCTACAGCCCGCTACAGCCGTTCTTCGACAAGAGCTGGCGGATCGGCGAGGTCGAACTCGTCGAGTAACCGGACCGCGGCCAACGGCTGCTCACAAGCCGGAAACAGGGTGCACGATCCTGTTTCCGGCAAGATCGCGCCAGGCGGGACCCTCGTCCCGGTTCCAAGGGTCGACGGCCCGCTTGGCGCACCTTCGGCCCTTCCGGACCTGTGGCTTCATGCCCTCGGCACAATCGCACAGGCATGGTCGCAAGGTCGTCCGTTGTGCTTGCGAATTTTGGACCCAGGGCATGCATCCCTCACTTGGCAGGATCGCCCGAGCCTCAAAGGGGATGAACTTCTTGCAGGCGGACACCGTCTGCCATGCGCCAGGGTCCCGGCGCGTCTTGCAGGCCGGATCGGGCAGGCCGGATCGGGCAGGCCGGTTGGGGCAAGCCGGATCGGGCGGACTGGATGGGGTCGGCTGGACGGGGCTGGCTGGGGCGGCAGGATTCGAACCTGCGAATGGCGGCACCAAAAGCCGCTGCCTTACCACTTGGCGACGCCCCAATTTACAGGCGGCCTGTATAGCGAGAGCGCTCGTTCCGCGCAAGCAGGCGTTGCCCCTCACGAGCGCATGTTTCAACAATCGGGTCACCTCGCTGCCAGGATCGGGCATCAGGTGCCGGCGCAATCCGGCCACGCCGGCAAGCTCATCCACAGGCACATGAAAAAGCGATGCAATGACGGGGTTGCGGAGCCCCCATCGTGGTGATATGAACCCGCCACGCCATCGACGAGCGCCGGACACCCGACCCGGTCAAACGCTCGCCGCCACCGCCTTGCGGTCTTTCGGCACATGGATTCGGAGTGTAGCGCAGCCTGGTAGCGCACCTCGTTCGGGACGAGGGGGTCGCAGGTTCAAATCCTGCCACTCCGACCAATAATCTCAATGACATATAGCGCCGACGATCTCGCATTGAGGCCCACACGGGCAGCACTGCGCGCGCGGACGCGCCCTGAACGTCGTTCAGGGAGGCTGCGCCGGTGCCGGGAGGCCGGCCCAAAAGAAAAACCGGGGCAGAGCCCCGGTTCCTTGAAATTCATGCCTTGAGAAAACGGCTAGTGCGAGACCGCGAGATATTTGATCTCGAGGTAGTCATCCATTCCCTGACGGCCGCCTTCGCGCCCAAGACCGGATTGCTTGACACCGCCGAACGGAGCCACCTCCGTCGAAATCGCGCCCGTGTTGATGCCGATCATTCCGGCCTCGATGCCCTCGCTCATCCGCCAGACCCGAGCCTGGTCGCGCGTGTAGACATAGGCTGCAAGACCGGCATCCGTGGCATTCGCCATCTGGAGCGCCTCCGCCTCCCCGGCGAAGGTCAGCAGCGGGATCAGCGGCCCGAAAATCTCCTCGCGCACCACCCGCATGTCGGGCGTCGCCCCGAGCACGATGGCCGGACCCATGACCGTTGCCGTTTCTCCCTCGCACGGCCGCAGGATTTGCGCGCCAAGCGCTCTGGCGTCCTCGATCAAGGCCTCCAGACGCGACCGCGCCGAACCGGCAATCAGCGGGCCGAGATCCGTGCCCTCCGCAAGGCCATTGCCGAGACGCAGCCCGGCAAGGCGCGCCATGAGCCGTTCCAGAAACCGGCTGCTTGCGCCGCTTTGCACCAGCAGGCGATTGGGACTGACGCAGGTCTGGCCGGCATTGCGGAACTTGGCCTTCACGAACCCGTCCACCGCCGCATCGAGATCTGCGTCGTCGAAGACGATGAAGGGGGCATTTCCGCCCAGTTCCAAGCTCACCCGCTTGACCGTCGGAGCGCATTTCCCGAGCAGCAGACTGCCGATGCGCGTCGATCCGGTGAAGGTCAGCTTGGCGATCCTCGGGCTGTCGCACACGATGTCGCCGAACATCGCAGCGTCGCGGCTGGTGAAGGTCGTGTAGACCGTGCCGGGAATTCCCGCTTCGAGGGCGAGTTCCTGAAGCGCCATGGCCGATAGCGGCGTCTCCTCGGCAGGCTTCAGCACCACGCTGCAACCGGCGGCCAGGGCCGGTGCCACCTTGCGGGTGATCATCGCCAGCGGAAAATTCCAGGGCGTGATCGCGGCGACCACGCCGACCGGCTGGCGAACGGTCATGAGCCGCGCGCCGGGCCAGGGGCCAGGTATGACCTCGCCATATGTCCGGCGCGCCTCTTCGGCGAACCACTCGATATAGGCCGCCGCATAGCGAACTTCAGCGCGCGCCTCGGCCAGCGGTTTCCCGGCTTCGAGTGTGACGAGGCGCGCCAGTTCCTCTTCGCGCTCCAGAACCGCAGCGTGCCAGGCCTTCAACCGCCCTGCCCTGTCGCCGGCTGTGCGCGCGGCCCAGCCCGTCTGTCCGCTGCAGAGCGCGTCGATCCGCGCCTTCAGCTCGTCCGCGCCCAGATCGGGCGCAAACCCCACCAGAGAGCCATCGAAAGGGTTCGTGACCTTGATGGGGTTCGCATCCGGCACCTCAGCATCACGGGTATCGCACATGAAGCCTGCGAGCAGCGGCGCGCGTCTCGTGTCCACCCTGCTTTTCACGATGCGCCACCGGCAGCGTGCCGGGAACTCCCGATATCGATGTAGCCGCCCATTGCATAGCCGAGCAGTCCGCAATCGCGCCGGTCAAACCCTTCGATGCGGCCGAGCAACATGAAATGGTCGCCTGCATCGATCCTCTTGTCGGTGGTGCAGTCGAACCAGGCCGCCACGCCGTCGAGGATCGGATTGCCGGCCGGCCCGTCTTGCCAGGCACTCTCCCGGAACTTCCCGGGGTCTTTCGAGGCGAACAGCTGCGACAACTCGCGCTGGTCGGCGGACAGGATGTTGACGCCAAACCCTGGTGCTGAATGGAAGACGTCTGCGCTGCAGGCGGATTTCGCGACGCACACCGACAGGAGCGCAGGCTCCAGAGAGACCGAGCTGAAGGAGTTGGCCGTAAATCCGCGAGGCGTCCCGTCGCCGGACCGGGTCGTGATCACAGTGACGCCGGTCGCAAAGGTTCCGAAGGCACGGCGAAGATATGTAAGATCATGCATCATCTTGATATCTCTCACGTTATGTCAACATCACCGATAAGTTCGAGGTCCTGGTAGCGGTCGCCGATCCGGTGATGCGGGCGGCCGCTGTCGGCAGCACCGAGGGCAACAAGGATTTCATCGGCATTCGGTGCATCGGCGACCGTGAACTGGACCGTCATGAAATGCGCTCGCTGGCCTTCGTCATGCTTGTTGGCCAGGGGCATGGAGACCTGGCAGCCGGCTGCGGCCCGGATGTTCGTCGAGGCCAGAAAACTGCGGGCTTTCATCGCCTTGCGATAGTTGTTGCCAAAACGCAGGGTGTGGATCAGGCCGCTCCCGTGTTCGATTTCACCGTTCAAGCCGACGACCACGGCCTTGCCGTACGCCTCGACATTGTCGGCGTGACCGGCAAGCTTGAGAATCTCGTCCGTCAGCAGAGCGCCCAGCGCCGGTGCGATCGCCTGGATGTCCGGCTGCAGGTCCTCGACGAACCCGCGTCCGGCCCAGGGATTTTGAAGCACGGCGGCCGCCGTATAGAAGCGCTGGGGCCGGGCCGCCTCCCTGCCGCCCTCGATGAAGGTTGTTTCCGTACTGGTGTGGATCTTGCGGATCTTGAGGGTCATCTGGTCATCCTCCCTGGTGGTGTTCTGATGGTGTTGCCGACGGGTCGCCAGACCCGATACGGGGCTGGCTCAATGCGGGGTTGCGGAGAAATCCTGAAGGATCGTGGTCCGCTCGACCGTCACCTTTCTGGTGGTCGCCGGCGTGTTGCGGCTTCGTCCGACCATGCGCGGGACACCGTCGGTGATGACGGCCCCGATCGCGGCGATGTCGCCATGCGCGATCGCCGCAAGCGCGGTGGACTGTGTCCCCCCGTCGGGGGCATCGAGCAGGATCACATCGGCCGCCTTGCCGACGGCCAGCACCCCGGTATCAAGGCCGTAGACCCGCGCGTTGTTGCCGGTGGCGCAGGCGATCGCCTCCTCGGGCGGCAGTCCGCCAAGCGCACTCAGATGCGAGATCGTGTAAAGCATCCCGAGCGGCATGACGCCGCTGCCCGTCGGCGTATCGGTGGCAATGAGCAGACGGTGCAACTGATCCGCCTTGCGCATTTCATCGAGGCAGAGAAGCGCGGTGCGAAGATTTCCGGCGGTGCAGATTTGCAGCGCGGCGTCGCACTGGGTCGCCAGCCGCTTGAAATCCGCGTCCGGCATCGCCGTCGGCCCGCCGTTGACGTGGAACGAAACATGGGGGTCGAGCGCCAGGATGTGATCGCCTGAAATTGCGCCCGAGCCAGGTATGGACGACCCGCCCGTGTGGACGGTGGTGATCATCCCGGCGTCTTTGGCCGCCTTGATGTATGGCGCATACCCATAAGCGTCATCGAACGCGCCGAACCCGGCCTTCGCGAGCCACAGCCCGTCCCGGGCGAGGTCCGCCATGTCGGACAGTTCGAGCGCGGGATCGAGGATGATCGAGCCGGCATGGACCCGCATGCCGCCAGGGCGATAGTTTTCGTAGCTTCCGCGTGCGGCAAGCGCCAGCGCCTTGAGCCCGATACGGTCTGTCGGGCGACCGGGCACGTGCACTTCGGAGGCGGAGATCGACGTGGTCACCCCGCCTTGAACATAGCTCGACAGATAGCCGACCATGTTCTGGCGCGGCGTGAAGTCGCCGAAGGTGATGTGGACGTGACTGTCGATCAGGCCCGGTGCAGCGGTCGTGCCCTTGGCATCGATGACGAGGTCGCATTGCCGGACATCGCTGACGTCGGCGCCGAGGCATTCGATGCGCCCGTCATTGAGGATCAACGTGTCGGCTTCGGCCAGGGGCGCGGACAGGTCACCGGTCACCACGAGCCCGATATTGAGGATACCGACACGCATCATACGGCCTGCGCGTGCGGCGCGGGGAGCGCGGTGTCGAGTGCGTAGCTGTCGAGCAGCGTGTCGACAAGGGATTCCGACTGCTTCCAGTCATATGTGCGGAAGCTGTGCCCGGCGGTCACGAACTGCGCGCCGGCGTAGAACATCTCGTACTGGATGTGCCGCGAGCCGAACTCGGACCCGATCGCGTCCCAGGCCGCCTTGAGCAGCTTGACCTTGCCTTCGGGCTCGTAGGCACCCGAAATCTGCGTTTTCTCGATGATGGCGCGGATTTCCGGATTGGCGAAGTCCCGCGCGGAGGACGGCAGCATGATCAGGGCGCCGCCCGCGAGGTCGCGGATCGCGGCGACGAACTCCGGATAGAGCGCCTGTGTGACGCATTGCGCCGCGTAGAGTTGATGGCGGTTCGGTACCCAGTAACCGTTGACCAGATGGCCCGACGCCTCCATCCCGAAAAGCGCTGCCTCGACCATGCCGACACGAGCGGCAAGGATGCCGAGCTTCTCGGTCACCGGCGGGATCCTGGTCGTGCCAATCGTCTCCGTCACCTTGCGTGCGATCCCCAGCAGGAATTTCAGCTTGGTGACCAGCCGGATCTGCGCCTGGTAGTTCTGATAGACATGGCCGGGCGTATCATGGAAATGCGCGCGGGCCAGATTGACGTCGCCATGCACGAAGACGCGGTCCCAGGGCACCTTCACGTCATCGAAGTAGACCAGCGCATCGTTCTCGTCGAAGGAGGACGAGAGCGGGTTGTCGAACTTGCTCGGCGAAGCCGCTTCGTAGGACTTGCGCGACAGAACCTTGAGACCCCTGGCATTCATGGGGAGTGCGCAGCAGAACGCCAGGTTCTCCTCGCCCGGCCGCAGCGGCTGAAGGTTGGCGACGAAAATCTCGTTGGCCATGACGGTGCTGGTGCCCATCATCTTTGCGCCGCGGATCGTGAGACCTTCGCCGTCCTCGTCGACGACACGCGCAACAAGATCCGCCGCCTGCTCCCCCCAGTCCTTCGACCGGTCTGCCTGCGGATTGATGATGACGTAGGACAGGTAGTGGTCTTCGCGGGTGATGTAGTCGTAGTAATCCTTGAATGCCCTGGCGCGCGCTTCGCCGCCCTGGGCGAAGACATCCAGCCCGATGCGCTGGCCCAGAAGGGCCGATGCAAGGTGGTCGGGCGACCTGCCCATGTATCCGAAGCTCAATTCGGCCCAGGCGGTCAGTGCCTGGCGGCGCTCGATCATCTCTTCATGCGAACGCGGAATGGACCATGCGCGGTTGACACGCCGCTCGCCCGTCCCGTCGGGATCGAATGTCATGGCCTGAACATTCTCGGGGCTTGCCTGGAAATCGTAGAGCGCGGCGGCGGAGCGGACCGAGTTCCTGAATGCCGGGTGCGTGGTCACATCGGCCACCCTCTCGCCGTCGATATAGACCGCGCGGCCATCCCTCAGTGATTCAATGTGATCGGCGCCATTCTTGATAAAGGCCACAACCGTTCTCCCCGTTTCGGACTCTGCAAACGCCACAACGACGTTCTTTATCACAAAACTTAATTGACGTACTAAGTTCGCTATGTCAAGAATGATCTTTATGACGCGAACAAAGTCCTTCATATCTGGTCCTGCCGCACTCGCGGCTCCTCAAACGCGGGGTCCCAATGATCTCGGGCACTTTTGCCGCGACCGCGCGGCATCAAGGCGTCTGACATTCGACGACAGGAAAATGGATATGAATACCAAGTCAAAGGCACCCGAAGAAGTTGCCCTTACTATCAGTCGGCCAGAACTCCTTGTGGGAGGAAGCGATGCTGAATTTCGGAAACTTGTACACAACCTGTTCGCGTTTCTTGCCCGACATGAGTCGATCAGAAACGGTCACGGCCGCTTCATTGGTCTTGCCGGGGTCGAATACTCTGTTCTGATCTCGATCGCGCATCTGGCGTCGCTCGGGCCGGTCAATATCGCCACCGTTGCCGACCACCTGCATGTCTCCGGGACCTTCGTGACCCGCATCGTCAAGGTGCTCGAAAAGAAGGGCCTGGTCCGCAAGACGACCAGTTCCGACGACCGGCGCCGCGTGAATGTCGCGGTTACCCACGAGGGGTGGACCGAGCTTGAACGACTGTCTGTCGTGCAGCGGCAGGTCAACGACATCGAATTCGGGCCTCTCACATCAGACGAGTTCGCCGGACTGAACGACATCGTCGAAAGGCTCATCGACGCGAGCGAAAATGCGCTTGCGATGCAGAACTATCTCGAGAAAACGCAACGCGAGTGAAAAGCTGATCCAAATACATCAGTTGTCGCGCCATGTTTTCTCCAAGCCTAAAGGCAGATCCGTAAGAGATCATCGAGCACTGAAAAAACAAATGGCAACAGAGGGCCGCAATATGAACTGGAACGCACTCAAGACCTGGATGAAATGCGCCGCAGTCGTCGCGATGATTCCCACAGCCGCAGCCGCGCAGGACGTGACGCTGACCATCCATCATTTCCTGCCCGCCACCGGCGATGCGCATGTGCGCATGATCCAGCCCTGGGCCGACAAGGTCGCCAAGGAAAGCGACGGACGCATTGCCTTCGAGATTTTCCCGTCGATGTCGATGGGGGGCAAGGCGACCGACCTTTACACGCAGGCCCGCGACGGTGTCGCCGATGTCGTCTGGACCGCGCTCGGCTACACGCCCGGCGTCTTCCCTCGCTCCGAGGTCTTCGAACTGCCGCTGGTGCATCGCGGGTCCGCCGAAGCCACGTCGGTCGCCCTGAACAAGAGCTTCGACCTTCTCGAAGAGGATTTCCGGAACCTGAAAATCATCTTCCTGCACGCCCATGACGGCAACCTGATCCACTCGGCAACGCGTCCGGTCAGGTCGTTCGAGGACGTGAAGGGTCTGAAGCTGCGGACGCCGAGCCGTACCGGCGCCTGGCTGCTCGAGGAATGGGGCGCCGAGCCCGTCGGCATGCCGGTTCCCGATCTTCCGCAGGCGATGTCAAAGGGCGTCGTCGACGGCGCCCTGACCACATACGAGATCGTGCCTGTCATCAACCTGCAGGAGATGGACAAGTTCGTCTCGGACATGCCGGGCGGCCGCCGGTTTGGCACGACCGTCTTCATGATGGCGATGAACCAGGACCGCTACGACAGCCTGCCCGATGATCTGAAGGCCATCATCGATGCGAACTCGGGCGTCGAGGCCGGCCGCACATATGGCGCCGCCTGGGAGGACATGGAGAACCGGGGCATCGAGGCTCTCGATGCGGCCGGAGCCGAGCGCATCGAGCTGAGCGAAGACGAGGCGGCCAGGTTCGACGAAGCCGCGCAGGTGGTCGTCGATCGCTGGATCGAGGAAATGAAGGGAAAAGGCATCGACGGCGCCGCTCTGGTCTCGGCGGCCCAAGCCTCGGTCAATGCAGCCATGCCGCAAAACTGAGCGCAACAAACCAGGGCGGCCGGCATCGGTCGCCCTGCGGAGATCATATCCATGACAACAACGTCGCTCATCACGCGTGCAGCAGAAGGCATGGCGATGCTCGGGGGCATCATCCTGTTCGCCATCGTGACCGTCACCACAGTCAACTCCGCAGGGTTCGCGCTCGACAAGATCGCCCGGCTGTGGGGCGGTTCCGTGTCGGGTCTTCCGGGCTTCGAGGACATCGTCACCCTGCTCGTTGCCCCTGCCATCATTCTTTTCTTCCCCTACTGCCAGCTCAGGATGGGGCACGTGGCGGTCGAGTTCTTCACCGCGCGGCTTCCCCAGGCAGCCCGGCGAACCATGGACAGAACCTGGGCCGCGGGAATGGGCCTGACAGCGCTTTTCCTGCTGTACTGGCTACCGCTTGCGATGCTCGACAACCGCGCCGATGGCGCCGTCAGCCGGGTTCTGGGCTGGACGGAGTGGCCGTTCTTCATTCCCGGCTTCTTCGCGCTCGCGCTTTGGGCGGCCATCTGCTTCGCACAGGTGGCGGGAACTCTCGAGATCACGGGTGAAACCGATGTTTGAGCGTGAAATCATCGGTCTGGCGGGACTCCTGATCATGTTTCTGCTGATGGCGATCCGCATTCCGGTCGGACTGTCCATGATCATCATCGGGATCGGCGGCAACTGGGTCTTGAGCATATTTCACCCATATCTGCGCTTCGAACCGTACCTCAAACAGTTCAAGTCGCTTCTCTGGTCGAACCTGTCGAACTACGACCTTTCGATCGTGCCGCTTTTCGTGCTCATGGGCTACCTTGCCTCCCATGCCCGGCTCAGCGGCGATCTCTTCCGCGGGATGGAGGCCATTGTCGGCCGGTTCCGCGGGGGCGTTGCCATGGCGGCGGTCGGCGCCTGCGGTGCCTTCGGTGCCGTGTGCGGCTCGTCGCTGGCCACGGCGGCCACCATGGGCAAGGTGGCCTTGCCCGAGCTTCAGCGACTGAATTATGCGCCGCGGCTGTCGATGGGGGCGCTTGCGGCGGGCGGCACACTGGGCATCCTCATTCCACCGTCCGTGGCGCTGGTGGTCTATGCCATCATGGTCGAGGGATCCATCATCTCGATGTTTCAGGCTGCGGTCATTCCGGGCATCCTTGCCATTCTCGGCTTTGTGTTCGTCATTGCGCTGCAGGTGCGCATCAATCCGGAGCTGGCGCCGAAAGGCATCCCGATGCCCAGGGACGAGCGCCGCGCGGCGATCCGCTCGATGCTGCCCGTCTCGACCATCTTCCTCGTCATCATCTTCGGTCTCGGACTGGGCGTCTTCACGCCGACGCCGGCGGCCAGCATTGGCGTTTTCCTGATCCTGGCCTTCGGCCTCTGGCGACAGGCGACACGGGGCACCGGCCTTGCACGAGACGGTATTCGGGCATCGGTTCTCGACACGGCCACGACGACGGGGATGATCTTTTTCGTTCTTTTCGGAGCCGAGGTGCTCAAGACGTTCTTTGCGCGGGCCGGACTGCCGTCTGCCGTCGCGACGATGGTCGGCGACAGCGGGCTCGACCCGATGCTCGTCCTTGTCATCATGCTCGGCATCCTGATCATACTCGGCTGTTTCATGGAATCCCTGTCCATGATCCTGATCGTCATTCCCTTTCTCTGGCCGACGCTCGTCGCCCTGAACGGCGGACCCTACGTGGATGCGGGCGACTCGCCGTTCGGCATGACATCGGACGAGTTGAAGATCTGGTTCGGCATCCTGACGCTCATCGTCATCGAACTCGGGCTGATAACCCCGCCCGTCGGCCTCAACGTCTTCATCATCGGATCCATGTCGAAAGGCACGCCCATCGCCGAGGCGTTCAGGGGCGTGATGCCGTTCCTGGCGATGGAATTCGTGCGCGTTGCATTCATTCTCGCGCTGCCGATCCTGGCCCTGGCCTTGCCTCGAATGCTGAATTGACTGCATCGCCAGCCGGGGCGCGCCTTGGCTGGCGACCGTTCACAACACGTCATCGAAGCGCCTGCGACACGGAACGCAATCGCCCGGCAGGCCGTTCGCAGGACCTCAAGAAGGCCCTCCAACGCCCGATCCGGAGCACGCGGCTCGCAGCTCTCGCCCGCCTCCGGCATCGGCAGGGAATACCCGCAGACCGCCCACCGGCAGGGGCAGCCCCCTGGCACGCAGCGCGCTGTCGATCTGGCTGAACACGGCATCCCTGCAATCCACGTCGTCGGCAAAGCTCGGCACCCAGAACCGCACATGGTAGCGAATGCCGTCGGCATCGTAGGATGCAACCCGCACGTCAGGTTCGGGAGTGGCGACGATGATCGGCGAATGCGCCGCAGCCGCGGTCAGGAGCGACTTCGCGTCGGCCACCGAAATCCCGTGATCGAGCACGACCTGCACCCGCGCCCTGTAGGTCCGGTTCGGAGCGCTGTAGTTCACCAGTTTCTGTCGCGCGATCTGGCTGTTCGGCAAGATCACATAGGTGTTGTCGCGCGTCGACAACCGCGTCGTGCGCCAACCGATCTCGATTACCCGTCCATTGGTCTGGTCGTCTATGGCCACCCAGTCGGCAATGCGATACGGGGCCTCGATGCCCACGGCGATGCCGGAGAAGACATCTGCAAGCGTGTTTCGCAAGGCAAACCCGAGGACCGCGATGACCAGACCGGACCCGGCAAGCGCCCCGCTCAGGCTTTGCCCGACCACCAGCATCACGGTTGCAATGCTGGCGCCCAGGAACAACGCCACGGAGATCAGTTCCGGTAGAAGCTTGGGCACCTGGCGCCGGCGGGAACTGGTCCGCTCCAGCGCCAGGCCCACGAGACGCCCGCCGAGCCAGGCAGCGGAGAAATAGGCTCCGCCGCCTATCAGCACATGCAGCAGCTGGGAAGGCGAAGCCAGATCGAACATGTCCGGAATGCGCCGAAGCAGCAAATGGCCCGCAACGAAAACCGCCGTGCTCAGGCCTGGCCAGACCACACGGAGCACCGCATCTTTGCGCATGGTCATTTTCGGCTCGACACCTCATGTCCGGTCCTGCCGGATGTCATGGTGGCGGGCTCTGCCATGCGCGCGTAAAGGGTCCTGTTAGCAGGCTGCACGGGACGCTGACAGTTGAGGCAACGCGCTGCGGCTCGCGGCACCTGTTCTCCGCAATGAAAACAGGCGAGGAGCTGAATTCTTCTGGACATCTTACTCTCCGGGGAGATCGCCGACGACGCGGCACGAGGAACCATGGAAGGAACCCGGAGCAAGAACGTCTTGAAGCCTTGTTCAATACGGCTCTACTCCGGGAAACACATGTGCTTCCCGGTCGAGCCCAAATAAATATTTTTTGATGCTTTTCAACATTACGCTTATATATGATTCCGAAAAAACAAAATCAAGTAACTATAAGAGAAACAAAAGTATTAAATTGCGCAAATCCATGTAACTAAAATACACCCCATCGCTCGAACCGCCATCGAGGCAATTGGCGGGAGACAGCCCGCCGCTTGCCGCGATGACGAGCGAGCAAGGAGCGGGAGAGGAAACATCCCTCTCCGCCAGTCCCCTTGTCGCTCTTGCCGTCCTACTTCAACCGCAGCATCAGCCCGGCAATGAGCTTTGCCCGCTCGGTCAGGCTGGCGATCTCGATATGCTCGTTGAGCGTATGCAGCCCCGCCCCGCGCACGCCGATGGAATCCAGCGTCGGGATGCCGAGCGCGCCGGTGAAGTTGCCGTCCGAGCCGCCGCCGGCGCTGCAATGGGTGAGGTCGAAGCCGATCTCCCCGGCAATGCCGCGCGCCGTCTCGTAGACGGCGAGCGTGCCCTCGTCCGGCTCCCAGACCGGCCGTGTCACGCCGCGCGTCACCTCGATGACCACGTCGTTCTCCTCGCCGCTCAGCGCCAGCATCCGCTTGACGCCCTCATCGAGGTCGTGCTGGCGCTTGGCCATGGACAGCACCTCCGCATCGCAGAAGGACGAGACGCAGTTGACCCATTGGCCGGCATGAATGACGCCGACGGAGAAGGTGCAGTCCTCCGTGGTCATCGCCTCGATCTCGAGGATCTTGCGGGCCATGGCGGCAATCGCCGAGCGGCCGTCCTTCAGCGCCCAGCCGGCATGGCTCGGGCGGCCCGATGTGCGGATGTTGAAACGGGCAATGGCAAAGCGCCCGGTCACCGCCGAGCCATCGTGATGGGCGGGCTCGGGCACCAGCACGACCTTGTTCTTGCGGGCCTCCATCTCGATCAGTTCGCGCGTCGAAGGGGTGCCGACCTCCTCGTCGGGCGTGAACAGCACTGTGACCGGCAGCGGCGTTTCGATGCCGGCCAGCGTCAGCTGGCGCAGCACCTCGACGGTCACGAAGTTGCCGCCCTTCATGTCCTGGATGCCGGGGCCGTAGCAGCGCCCTTTCTCGATCCGCCAGGGGTTCTTCGCCAGCGTGCCGACCGGATGCACCGTGTCGAGATGGCCCGAGACGAGAATGCCCGGCTTGCCGAAATCCTTGTGCGGCAGGCGCGCGCGCAGCGAGCCGCCAAAGCCCATGCGACCGGGGATGCGCTCGATCTCCGCGCCGACGGCGGCAAGGTCATAGGCGGCAAGGTCCATCATCCGGTCGACGGCGGCGGCATCGAAGGTCGGGCTCTCGCACTCGACCCAGGGTTTCAGCCCGGCAAGCATCGTATCGGTGTCAAACGGCAGGTCGAGATAGTTCATGGGACGGTTCCTGAAAGGTGTTTCGCGAAATTCGTGGCACGGTCAAAGGGAAAGGCGCTTCTCGGCAATGCGCGCCATGATGCTGGCACCGACCGGCAGCATGTCGTCGTCGAGCAGGAAGCCGGGATTGTGCACCGGCACGTCGCCCTTGTGGCCGAGCGTGCAATAGGCGCCGGGGACGACCTTCAGCATGTCGGCGAAGTCCTCGCTGCCGGTGGCCAGTTCCTCGGTCACGGTCGCCTTCTCAAGACCGACGATCTCGCCGGCGGCCTCCCGGTAGGCCTCGGCAAGGTCGGCGTCGTTCATCAGCACGTCGAAGATCGGGCGCAGGTCCGGCACGATCTCCACCTCGTAGGACTGGGCAAGGCCGGCGCAGAGCTTTTCGACGCGGTGATGGATCAGGTCGCGCATCTCGTCGGAGAAATAGCGGATCGTGCCGGAGATCACCGCCTTGTCCGGAACGACATTGTAGGCCGAGCCGGAATGGACCTGGGTCACAGACAGCACCGCCGGTTCGGTTGCCGGCACGTTGCGGCTGACAACGGTCTGCAGGTTCTGCACGAGAGCGGTGGCGATGACGATCGGGTCGCGGGAATGGTGCGGCATGGCGCCATGGCTGCCGACACCGTTGATGGTGATGTCGAAGAAGGTGGCGCCCGCCATCGCCGGGCCCGGCTTGACGCCGAAGGTCTCGGGATCGGCCATCGGATTGTTGTGCATGCCGTAGATCTCGTCGCAGGGGAACTTCTCGAACAGTCCGTCCTCGAGCATCGCGCGGGCGCCGCCAAGTCCCTCCTCGGCCGGCTGGAAGATCAGCACCACCCGGCCGGCGAAGTCGCGCGTCTCGGCAAGATAGCGCGCCGCCCCGAGCAGCATCGTGGTGTGGCTGTCATGGCCGCAGCCATGGAAGGCCCCGGGGTTCTTCGAGGCATAGGAAAGATTGGTCAGCTCATCCATCGGCAGCGCGTCCATGTCGGCCCGCAGGCCGATGGAGCGTGCGCTCTCGCGCTTGCCCTTGATGATGCCGACGACGCCGGTCTTGCCGATGCCGGTGTGAACCTCGTCGACACCCCACTTGCGCAGCAGTTCGGCAACGATGCCGGAGGTGCGCACCTCCTCGAAGCCGATTTCCGGGTTCTCGTGGAAGTCGCGGCGGATGTCGGTCAGTTCGCTGGCGTAGGTGGCGATCTGCGGCAGGACAGGCATGGGTTTTCTCCAGATACGAAAAGAAGTGACAGGGTCACGCGGTCGTCAGTTCTCGGAAATTGGCAAAGTCCCAGGACCGGCCGGGCGCCGCTTCGATGAGAGCGCGGGTATAGGGGTGCCTGGGGCTGGCAAGGACGGCGGCGGCGGCATCGTGCTCGACGATGCGGCCATGCTGCATCACCACCACCTCGTCGCAGATCTGCGCGGCGACGCGCAGGTCGTGGGTGATGAACAGGATGGCGATGCCGAGCTTTTCCTGCAGTTCGTCCAGAAGCTGCAGGACCTGCGCCTGCACGGAGACATCGAGCGCGGAGACCGCCTCGTCGGCAACCAGCACGTCCGGCTCCATGGCGATCGCCCGGGCAATGGCGATGCGCTGCCGCTGGCCACCCGAGAACTGGTGCGGATAGCGCTCGAGCGCGTCGTCCGGCAGGCCGACAAGGGCCAGCAGCTCCGCCGCCCGGGCCAGTGCGGCGCGCTTGTCAGTGCCGGTGTTGAGCGGCCCCTCGATCAGGCTGCGGCCGACGGTCCAGCGCGGATTGAGCGAGCGGAACGGGTCCTGGAAGACGATCTGCACATGCTTGCGATGCGGCCTGAGCGCCCGCCGGGAGAGGCGCGCGATCTCGATGCCGGCGACCTTGACGTCGCCGCCGGTCGGGTCGATCAGCCGCATGATGCAGCGCGCGACGGTGGATTTTCCCGAGCCGCTCTCGCCGACGATGCCGAGCGTGCGGCCGCGCGGGATCTTGAAACTCACCTCGCTTGCCGCCCGGGTCGGCTCGCGCCGGGAAAAGACGCCGTGCCCGCCATAGATCTTCTCCAGCGAGGCGACGGTGAGCACCGCCCCGCCATCGGGCTCGGGGCGCGCGGGGCGCGGCGTCAGGCTCGGCACGGAGCGCAGGAGGTCGCGGGTGTAGTCCTCGCGCGGTTCGCGCAGCAGCGTCTCCACCGGCGCCTGCTCGACGATCCGCCCGAGCTTCATCACATGCACGGTGTCGGCGATTTCCGCCACCACGCCCATGTCGTGGGTGATGAACAGCACCGCCGTGCCGTGCTTTTCCTGCATCTCGGAAATGAGGCTCAGGATCTGTTGCTGGGTGGTGACGTCGAGCGCGGTGGTCGGCTCGTCGGCGATCAGCAGCTGCGGCTCCAGGATCAGCGCCATGGCGATCATGATGCGCTGGCGCTGGCCGCCGGAGAGCTGGTGCGGATAGGAGCGGTAGATGCGCTCCACGTCCGGCAGGTGCACCTGTTCCATGATGTCGAGGACGCGGGCCCGCTTCTCCCGTGCCGGAAGCTTTGCGTGGGTGTCGAGCACTTCCTCGATCTGGTCGCCGACCCGCATCACCGGATTGAGCGCGGTCATCGGCTCCTGGAAGATCATCGAGATCTTGCTGGCGCGCAGGTCGCGCATGGCATTGGGGCCCAGTTCCAGGAGGTTGCGCCCCTCCAGCGCGATGCGGCCGCCCGTCACCTCCAGCGCGCCTTTCGGCAGGAGGCCCATGACGGACAGCGAGGTCACGGACTTGCCGGAGCCGCTTTCGCCGACAAGGCACACCGTCTCGCCCTGGCGGATGCTCAGCGAGATGCTGTCGAGAACGGGATCGGCGCTCGCGTTGCCGGCAAGGCGGACGCTCAGGTCGGTGATGTCCAGGACGCTGGCGACGTCGTCGAAGTTGCGGGACTTGAATTTCATGGTCATCCCTCCCGCTTCTTCAGGCGCGGATCGAGCAGGTCGCGGGCCGTGTCGCCAAGCAGGTTGATCGACAGGATGCACAGCGACAGCAGCAGACCGGGCCAGAAGATCAGCGACGGCTTCAATTGGAAGTAGACCCGGCCCTCGGCCATGATGTTGCCCCAGGTCGGGATCTCGGTCGAAACGCCGGCGCCGAGGAAGGACAGGATCGCCTCCGTCAGGATCGCCGAGGCACAGATATAGGTGCCCTGCACCGTGAGCGGTGCCAGCGTGTTGGGCATCAGGTGCTGCCAGAGGATCTTCGGCATGGAGGAGCCGAGCGCGATCGCCGCCTCCACATAGGGCTCCTCGCGCGCCGAAAGGACGACCGAGCGCACCAGCCGCACCACGCGCGGGATCTCGGGGATGGTGATCGCCGCCATTACCGACCAGATGCTCGGGCCGTTGAGCGCGACCAGCGCGATGGCCAGCAGGATCGAGGGGATCGCCATCAGGCTGTCCATGATCCGCATGATGATCGCGTCGGCCAGGCGGAAGAAGCCGGAGACGAGACCGATGACAAGGCCGATCAGGACGCTGACCAACGCCGCGCCGATGCCGATGAAGAGCGACACCTGGCCGCCCGTGACGACGCGCGAGAACACGTCGCGGCCATAGGCGTCGGTCCCCAGCGGATACATCTCGCTCGGCCCCTTGAGGCGCTGCACCGCGTCCATCGTCATCGGGTCGTGCGGCACGATGAGCGGGGCGAGCAGCGCCGCGACGACGATCACCGCGAGCACGATGGCGGCAAGCATCGGCCCGGCCCCGAGCCGCCAGTTGGCCGGCAGCGCGACGGCTCCGAAGAGCCATTGCAGGCGGGAAGCGGGTTGCGTGTCAGAGCGCATGGGCGGTCCTCCGGCTGGCGGCGCGCGGACCGGTTCGGATCGGATACATGCTGGTCATCAGTAGCGGATCCTCGGGTCGAACAGCGTGTAGGACAGGTCGATGAGCAGGTTGATGAAGACGTAGAGGCCGCTGGTCAGCAGGATCATGCCCTGGATGACGGGGTAGTCGCGGGCCAGGATCGCGTCGACGGTCAACCGCCCGATGCCGGGAATGTTGAAGACGCTTTCGGTGACGACGACGCCGCCGATCAGCAGGGCGAAGCCGGTGCCGATGATGGTCAGGATCGGCACCGCCGCGTTGCGCAGGGCATGGCGGAAGAGAACGATCTTCTCCTTCACGCCCTTGGCCCGGGCGGTGCGGATATAGTCCTCGCCAAGCACTTCCAGCATCGAGGCCCGGGTCATGCGGGCGATCAGCGCCACGTAGATCGTCGCCAGCGTCAGGCAGGGCAGGATGGCGCGGGCGAGGAACTTGCCGAAATCCTCCGACGGCGCGGTGTAACCCTGCACCGGCAGCCAGCGCAGCTCGATGGAGAAGACCTGAATGAAGATGTAGCCGATGACGAAGACCGGGATCGAGAAGCCGAGCACCGAAAAGCTCATCACCGCATAGTCGGCCCAGGTGCGATGCCGCCAGGCGGCAAGCACGCCCATCGGCACGGCGATCAGCACCGACAGGACGATGGTCATCACGGCGATGTTGACCGTCGGCCAGATGCGCTGGCCGATCATCTGGGTCACCGGCGTGTTGGAGATCAGCGAGGTGCCCAGTTCCCCCTTCATCAACAGCCCCACCCAGGTGAAGAACTGGACATGCAGGGGATCGGACAGGCCGAGGGACTGGCGGATCCGCTCGAGCTGCGCCGGCGTCGCCATGTCGCCGGCGATGATGGCGGCAGGATCTCCCGGCGTCAGCCGCAGCAGCAGGGAGACGAAGACGGCGAGGATGATCATCACCCGGATG
>NZ_JBLXFR010000013.1:58204-89517 GCF_048261845.1 Stappia sp.
TATAGCCTAGCATCGGATCGCGCTGTCCTTTGAGGCGTTGTAGCCCGTTTGAGAGCCCTGCCCCGTTCGGGGGCCCTTCTCGGTGTCGCCGCTGCCCGTGGGACGGCGGCCGCAATGCCCGGCGGGCACGCGGCTCCGGCCGGCGAACCCGCCGGTGCCGCGAGGGCGCGTCGCGCCCCGCCCTGTCATCCGGGCATGTCCCGTCCGGCGCGGGGCCGGACGGGTCGCGTCATGGCGCGTTTCAGTCGGCCTTCTCGATGTTCCAGAAGACCGGAACCGGCGAGCCGAGCATGCCCGTCAGCTTGTTGCTGCGGGCCTGCGGGGACGCATACTGGCCGAGCGGGATGTAGAGCACGTTGTCGAGCGTGTGCTTCTGGATCCGCGAGGCCACTTCCTTCTGCTTTTCCGGCGTGTCGGCGGCGATGAACTCGGCCTTGAGGGCCTCCATCGTCTCGTCCGTCGGCCAGCCGAACCAGGCCGCGTCGCCACGGCCGTTGAGCATCGGGCTGATCAGGGGCGAGTTGATCTCCGGCACCAGCCAGTTGGTGAAGAAGATGTTCCAGCCGCCCTCGGAGGGCTTTGCCTGGCTGGCGCGGCGGGTCACCAGCGTCTGCCAGTCCATCGCCTGCATGTCGACGTTGAAGCCGGCATTGCGCATGGCCTGTGCGGCCACCACCGGCTGCGCGGTCAGGCTGACGACGTCGGTCGGCTGCATCAGGACGATCGGGGTCCCGTCATAGCCGGATTCGGCCAGCAGCTTCTTGGCGCCCTCGACGTCGCCGCCGGAGATCAGCGTCTCCGCACCGCTTTCGTCGGCGAGCGGCGTGCCGCAGCCGAAGATCGCGCCGCAGACCGTGTAGTAGTCGGGGTTGCCGATCAGCGTGCCGAGCACGTCGGCCTGGCTGAGCGCCATCTGGGCGGCCTGGCGGACCTTCTTGTTGTCGAAGGGCGGATGCTTGAAGTTCATCCGGCCGATGGTCTGGTAGCCGAGATCGTCGCGGGTCTCGACGGTGACGTCCTCGCTGCTCGCGAGGATCGGCAGAAGGTCGATCTGCACCTGCTCGATATAGTCGATCTCGCCCGACATGATGGCGTTGATCGCGGTCTGGGCGTCCGGCATGGTCACCCACTTGACCTCGTCGACCTTGACCACCTTGCCGCCGGCCATCCAGCTCGCCGGCTCGTCGCGCGGGACATAGTCCTCGTTCTTGCGATAGGTGACCGAAACGCCCGGCTGGTACTCTTCCTCGACGAAGATGAAGGGACCGGAGCCGGTGTAGTCGGTGACCGCCTGGTCGGCGGAACCGCTGGCGACGCGCTCCGGCATGATGAAGGGCGGCAGGGCCGACTGCTTGCCGACCGTGTCGAGCAGCGCCGGGAACGGGCTCTTCAGCGTCCAGGCGAAGGTCTTGTCGTCCTTGGCCTCGAGGCTCTCGGTGATGTCGAAGATCAGCTGTCCGCCGGAATCGCGCTTGCCCCAGCGCGTCAGCGAGGCGATGGCGTCGGCGGAGGTGACCGGCGCGCCGTCATGGAACTTGAGGCCGTCACGCAGGGTGAAGGTGTAGACGAGACCATCGTCGGAAACGGTCCAGTCGGCCATCTGCGGCTGCGGCTTGAAGTTCTCGTCCACCGCGACGAGCACGTCATAGATCATGTAGGCGTGGTTGCGCGAGATATGCGCGGTGGTGATGATCGGGTCGAGGACGCGCAGGCCCGAATGCATCACGGCGGTGATCGTCTTGCCCTCGGCGACGGCCGGCGAGACCATGCCCGTGCCCGCGAGCAGCGCGGCGGCCAGCATGCCGGCAACCGCGGTACGGGCGCGGCCCGACCACGTCCGGCCCGGCCTGGTGTCGTGTCCAATGTCTTCAAGATGCAGCATCGTGCTTCCCTTTCTGGTTAAGGCAATCGTTTCTTTTCGTTCTTGGCCGGATCGTTGCCCGGCTTTCAGCGCACGCCTCGGGGATCTCCACTGCCTCGCGGGTCAGCCCTCCAGGACATGCAGTTCGGACGGCGTTGACGGCGCGCTTGCCGGATCGCCGAAGACAGGGCCGCCGGGCGACAGGCGCATGCCCGGCCGCAACCGCGTCCAGGCAAGGCTTGCCGGATCGAGCGGCATCGGGCCGGGCGCGGTGCAGACCAGCACCGTCTCGGCGATGGGGTCGAAATCGGCGCGGAAATGCACCGAGCTCTTGTTGACGAGGATCGCCGCCTGCGTCGGCTCGATGCCGACAAAGCGGTACATGGCAAGGTCCGCCATCTGCGCCTTGTGGCTGGCAACGGCGATCCTGACGCCGTCGATGGCAAGGCAGGCGGAGGGCCCGACATTCATGCGGGTGCCGCCATAATAGGGACCGGTCGCGTGCAGGTCGCCGTTCGACAGCGCCTCGACGCGGAAGGTTGCCTCGAAGGGCGCGTCGCCGGGCACGTTCGACTGGCCGCCGAGCGCGATGGCGATCTCGGCGCCCTCGCCCGCCTCATGCGCGGCGCGGGCGGCGGCCGGATCGACCATCAGGCCGAGCGCTGCGTTGCTGGCGCCGCCGCGCAGCAGCGCGCGCAGCATGCCGGTGGTGTTGGAATCCCCGCCGGCGCCCGGATTGTCCTGCGTGTCGGCAATCACCACGGGCCGGGTCGCGGTGGCGGCGATGCGCATCGCCTCGGCAACGCCCTCGTCAGGGGTGAAGGCACGCCCGGCAAAGGCGCTCTCGCTCTCCATGACCCGAGCGGCAAACCGGTCGGCGGCCGCATCGGCGGGCGCCTGCGTCTCGCCGGAGGCAAGCACGCTCAGGACGCATTCGGCAAAGTCGGGGGGCGGGAAGCCCATCCAGTAAGAGAGGCTCGCGACCTCGCCGCCCTCCATGGCTCCAAGCTCGGCATAAAGGCTTCTGGCCGGCTCGATGAAGGTGCACTGCCAGGGGATCGGGATCAGGAAGGGAAGCTGGCGGAAGGCTTTCTCGAAAGGCCGCCCGCGCGCCATGATCCGGTCGAGCCCTTCGGCGGCGCGCCGTCCGGTCTCGGCCATGTCCACATGCGGATAGGTGCGGAAGGCGACGAGGAAATCGGCCTCCTCGACCATCCGCCACGTCGTGTTGCCATGCAGGTCGAGGCTGACGGAGATCGGGACCTGAGGTCCGACAACCGCGCGCACCCGGGCGATCAGCTCGCCCTCTCCGTCTTCCAGATGCTCGGCCACCATCGCCCCGTGCAGGTCGAGGCAGACCCCGTCGAGCGGCGCGAGACGGTGCGCGGCGGCGATGCCCCCGACGATCTCGCCGGCGATCCGCTCATAGGCCTCGCGCGTCACATGGGCGGAGGGAATGGCGCCTGTCCACAGGATCGGGACCATGTCCCAACCGGCCTTGCGGGCATGCGCGACGGCGCCCGAGATGCCGAGATTGACGTCGCCGCAGCGGTCCAGGATTTCGGCCCCGCGCGAGATCGGCAGATAGCCGCCGCCCTGCTCGAAATGCGCCATGGTCGCGAGCGAGGGAGCGAACGTGTTGGTTTCATGGAGAAAACCGGCAAGGGCGACGCGGCGGGTCATCACAGGCACCCCGCGGCAAGCGACACCGGCGGACGGGCCGGGACGCGCTGCACGCAAGTGACACTCGTAAACCGTGTCGCCAGCGGGCCCGGTTCCCGGGAGGATGCAACCCTGCGAATGACCAACACCGACCCTCGTGTATTATATTGCAATACATTCGTATTATTATTTACGATAAGGTTCAGCGAGACGGCGAGTCAATGCCGTTTAATGAGCATGTGCAGGACTGGGGAATGCGAATGACAGGTTGGTGGCCGCGAGCCCGCCCGGATGCCGGCACACCGGAGGAACAGGGGAACGACCCCCTCTTCGTGCGCTCGGTCGCGCGCGCCATGCAGGTGCTTTCCGCCTTCCACCAGGCGGACGCGCCGATGACGCTGACGGAGATCGCGGCGGCCGGGGAGATGGACAAGAGCGCCGCCCAGCGCTTCGTCCATACCCTTCGCAAGCTTGGCTATATCGAACGTGACATGACGGACCGGGGCTTCGTGCCGGGCCTGCGCCTGCTCGACCATTCGCTCGACTACCTGCGCCTCAATCCGCTGGTGGAGCGGGCGACGCCGGTGCTGCAGGAAATGCGGCGGCATGTGCACGAGCGTGTCGACCTGAGCCTGTTCGACGACCTGCGCGTGGTCTACGCGGCGCGCAACCAGAGCAAGCGGGAGACCTTCTTCGCGGCACTTATCGGGCACGCCGTGCCGACATTTTGTGCAAGCGGCGGGCGGGCCATTCTGGCGCTGCTCACCGACGCCGAAGTGGACGACATCCTCGCCCGTTCCGACCTCAGGCCGATCACCATGCGCACGATCACCGACCCGGAAGCGATCCGCGAGAAGGTGCGTGAGGCGCGCGAGGTCGGCTATGCCTGCGCGCTGGAAGAGGTGGTGCCGGGCGAGATCGCGCTCGGCGTCGCCATCACCGGGCCGGACAGGCGCCCCGTCGCCGCGATCCATGTCGCCGGCTCCCTGTCGGAATGGCAGCCGGAGGAGTTCTGCCAGAAATTCGGCCCCCTCGCCCAGTCGACCGCCCGCGCGCTCAGCCGCGCGTAAACCCGGCTTCCGGGCACTCGGCCGCGCGGTGGCCCGCCTCTCGGGCTGGCGATGGCGAGGATCGGGAAGAGCCAGCTCCCGGCGCAACCAGGGGCCTATTCGTTGCCAGAGCGGGAGCGAGGGAAAAGCGGCGGCCGCACGCCGGCCCGCCGACATCAGCGGCCGCGGCCCGGCCCAAGGGCTGCGGTCGCACACCGGTCCGGTCTGCAAGCGATGGAAAGCACCACGCCTGCCGGGGTTGCCAGTGGATCCCGGATCAAATCCGGGATGACCACCTGAGAAGGTGGCAAGCGCCTGCGTACACTCGGGCGCGGAGGGATGACCCCGGAGAGGCTGGCAGCCCGCCCTATTCCGCCGGCTGGGCGCTTGCACCGCCACCCGCGCGCCGCTTCGCGCGGTCGCGGGAAAACAGCGTGTAGGCGGTTGGCACCACGAACAGCGTCAGCACCGTGCCAAAGCTCATGCCGCCGACGATGACCCAGCCGATCGCCTGACGGCTCTCGCCGCCCGCCCCGCCGGCCAGCGCCAGCGGCACGGCGCCGAAGACCATGGCGCCGGTGGTCATCAGGATCGGGCGCAGGCGCAGCGCCGCCGCCTCGATCACCGCCTCGCGCCGGCCCTGCCCCGCGTCCTGAAGCTGGTTGGCGAACTGCACGATCAAGATGCCGTGCTTGGTGATCAGGCCGATCAGCGTCACGAGTCCGATCTGGCTGTAGATGTTGAGCGTTCCGCCCGTGTAATGCATCGCGGAGAGCGCGCCGAGCATGGAGAGCGGCACCGTCAGCATGATGATGAAGGGATCGACGAAGCTCTCGAACTGGGCGGAAAGCACCAGATAGATGAAGCCGAGCGCCAGCACGAAGATGAAGACGAGGCTCGAACCCGTCTGGCGAAACTCACGCGACACCCCGCCATAATCCGTGCGGGCGCTCGAGGGCAGCACCTGCGCCGCCGTTGCCTCGAGATAGTCGAGCGCCTCGCCGAGCGAATAGCCGGGCGCCAGGTTGCCGGAGATCTTGGCGGCGCGCAGCTGGTTGAAGCGGTTCAGCTCCTTCGGCGACACGCTCTCGCGCACGCTGATCAGGTTGGACAGCTGCACCATCGCGCCGTTCTGGCCGCGCACATAGATGTCCTGCAGGTCGCCCGGCGTGCGGCGGTCGGACGGGTCGACCTGGACGATCACGTCATACTGCTCGCCGTTCATGTTGAAGCGGGTGACCTTGCGCCCGCCCAGCAAGGTTTCCAGCGTCCGTCCGACGGTCAGCACCCCGGCGCCCACATCCGCGACCCGGTCCCGGTCGAGCTCGACCTCGATCTGCGGCTTGTTGAGGCTGAGATCGCTGTTGATGTTGACGAGGTTGGGGTTCCCGGAAATCGCGTCGAGGAAGGAATTGACCATCTCGTCGAGCCGCTCATAGGGCTCGGAGGTGAGGATCATGAACTCGATCGGACGCGAGCGCGGGCTGACGCCGAAGGAGCCGGGATTGTTGACCGAGGCCCGCAAGCCGGCAACCCGGCGGATCTGCGGCTGCAGCTCGGCGCCGATCTCCACCTGGCCGCGCGTGCGCGTCTCCCACGGCGCCAGTTGCGAGAAGGAGGTGATGTCGTTGACTTCCGGCGAACCGGCGATGACGAAAAAGGAATTCACCTCCGGCACCGCGCCGATGATCTGCTCGACCTGCAGCCCGTAGCGGCTGGTGAAATCGATGGTCGCACCTTCCGGAGCCGACCCTGTCAGGAACAGGACGCCGCGATCCTCCAGCGGGGCAAGTTCCGACTTCAGCGTCGTCAGCAGCATCCACGACGCGCCGGCGACCGCGAAGACCAGCAGGACCACCAGCCAGCGAACCTTGAGAGAAAGCACCAGCACCCGCCGATACGCCTCGTTGACCGCGTCGAGCCCGCGTTCCAGCGCCGCGGAGAGGCGGCCCGGCGTCTCGTGTTCGCGCAGCAGCTTGGCGCACATCATCGGCGAGAGCGTCAGCGCGACGAGGCCGGACATCAGCACCGCTGCGGCGAGCGTCAGGGCGAACTCGGTGAACAGCTTGCCCGTCCGCCCGGCGGCGAAGGCGACCGGCGCGTAGACGGCGGCGAGTGTCAGCGTCATCGCGACGACGGCGCCGGAGATCTCCTGGATGCCGGTGATCGCGGCGCGCACCGGCTTCATGCCTTTCTCGATGTGCCGGTGGATGTTCTCCAATACGACGATGGCGTCATCGACGACGAGGCCGATGGCCAGCACCATGGCCAGCAGCGTCAGCGTGTTGATGGAAAAGCCGAGCGCGTAGATAACCGTACAGGCGCCGATCAGCGAGACCGGAATGGTGACCAGCGGGATCAGCGTGGCGCGCAGCGAGCGCAGGAAGAAGAAGATCACCAGAACGACCAGCACCACCGCCTCCGCGATGGTCATGAACACCGCCTCGATGGACCGGTCGATGAAGATCGACTTGTCATAGGCAATGTCGGCATTCATGCCCGCCGGCAGGTCGCGGCGAATGTCGGGCATCGCCTCGTTCATCGCCCGCGACACATCGAGCGGGTTGGCCGTCGCCTGCTTGACGACGCCCAGGATGACCGCGTTTTCGCCCTTGTAGCGGGTCGTGCGACGTTCGTCCTCCGGTCCCACCGCCACGCGCGCGACATCGCCGAGACGCACGGAGAAGCCGTTCGCATCCTTGACCACGATGCGGCGGAACTGCTCGCTGGTGGTCAGTCCGGTGCGCGAGAGCACCGTGAACTCGCGGTCGAAACTCTCGATCCGCCCGGAGGGCACCTCGACATTCTGCTGGCGCAGGGCGAGTTCGACATCCTGCACGGTCAGGTCGTAGGCGGCGAGCCTGGTGCGGTCGATCCACACCCGCATGGCGTAGCGGCGCTCGCCGAAGATGTTGACCTCGGCAACACCCGGCAGGTTCTGCAAGCGGTCCTTGATATAGCGGTCGGCGTAGTCGGACACCTCGATGGGGCTGTCGCGGTCGCTCGTCAGGGCGATGAAGATGATCGACTGGGCGTCCGCCTCGACCTTGGAGACAACCGGTTCCGAGACCTCGTCGGGCAGGCGGCCGCGCACGCGGCTGACGCGATCGCGGACGTCGTTGGCCGCCTCGTCCGGATCGACGGAAAGCAGGAAGCGTACGGTGATGCGGCTCGATTCCGGGCGCGAGCGGCTTTCCAGGATCTCGACGCCGCCGATGCCGGCGATGGATCCCTCGAGCACCTGGGTGACCTGGGATTCGATGATCTGCGCGCTGGCGCCGGGATAGTCGGTGCGTACCGAGACGACCGGCGGATCGATATTGGGATACTCGCGCAAGGACAGCCGCGAGAAGGAGACCAGCCCGAGCAGCACGATCATCAGGCTGACGACGGAGGCGAAGACCGGCTTGCGGACGAAGAACTCGAGCAGGTTCATGTCAGGAGCCCTGCGGTCCGTCGACAATGTCGACCGTGGCGCCGTCCCGCAGCAGCAGCTGTCCGGCGGTGACGACCACCGCCTCGCGCGTCAGCCCGCCGGTGATCTCGACATCTCCCGGCCGGCGCAGGCCGATCTCGACCGGCGTCTTGACGGCGCGGCCCTCCTCGACCCGGTAGACATAAAGCCGTCCGCCGTCCTGGAAGATCGCCGCCTCGGGCACGAGCAGCGCCTCGGGCCGTTCCTCGATGACGATGCGGATGCGGGCGAACAGGCCCGGCGACAGGCGGCCGTCGGGATTGGGCACCTCCGCGCGCAAGCGGATGGCACGCCCCGAAACGTCGACGATCGGATCGATGGCGGTGATCTTGCCGGCGATCTCCTCGCCGGGCCGCGCATCGACGGAGACCTGCACGGAGAGCCCGGTGTCGAGCTTCGCCAGATGGGTTTCCGACACCCGGAACTCGACCTTCAGCGGATCGGTGCTGGCCAGTTCCACGATCCGGTCGCCGGGGCTGACATAGGCGCCGGCGCTGATCGTGCGGAAGCCGACCGTGCCGGCGAACGGCGCCGCGATGGAGGTCTTGGCCAGGCGTGCCTCGGCCAGCGACAGGTTGGCCTGCGCGGCGGTGCGGGCCTGCGCGGTCTCGTCGCGGGCGCGCAACGTGCCGCTGCCCTGCTCGGCGAGCTTGCGGGCGCGCTCGAAATTGGCCTCGGCGAGCGACACCTCGGAGTGCGCCTTGTCGAGTTCTGCCTTGAGGATATCCGCATCCAGTTCCACCAGCACGTCGCCGGCCTTCACCTGTTGTCCCTCGGTGAAGGCGATGCGCGCGACCCGCCCGGCGATCTCCGGCGAGATGACGACGGATTCATTGGCGACCAGGGTGCCGAAGGCGCGGATGTCCGCGACGATGTCGTGGATGCTGACCGGCGCCGTCTCGACGGCAATCGCGGGCCGGCGCTTCTCGCCGCCCGCTCCGCGCGCAGGCTCCGTCGAGGCCGAGGCCGGCAGGAGCGAGGCGATCGAAACCGCGCCGCCGGACTGGCTCAGATAGACAACGCCTCCGGCGAGGACCAGGGCAAGACCGGCTGTGCCAAGGGCAGGCAAATTCCACAAGCGCATTGTCGGACAACCTCGACGCCGGCCGGCCGTTAATCGCGGCGGGACCTGTTCAGCGGTTTGCCGCCTGGCGCTCCTCGTCCCGGGGTGCTGCCTGCTCCCGGGCGGTTGCCGCACATGCGTGAAACCATGCGTCAAGAATAGATAGCAGCGTCAGTACTGACAAGGTGAAACACCGGGCACTTGCACGGTTTCGCGCCTGTTCCTCGCAGGCTCCGGCGGCGCAGGCTCAGCCGGCGGCGCGGGTGCCGGGAGCGGCCGTCTGGCAGTCGAGATCGGTCAGCGTGACGATGCGGTTGCCGCGCAGGTCGTTGACGCAGACCAGCACGCCCTGCTCCTCCATATGGGTCAGCAGCCAGCGCGCCCGCCCGGGCGAGCGGGTGCCATAGGCGCGTGCGATTTCCGCGTCGGGCGGGCAGACCCTGCCCTCAAGCGCTGCCTTGGCGATCAGCAGGTAGACGCCGCGCATCTCCTCCGGAAGGCTGGCCGCGACCGTCTCCGCCGCCGACCAGACGGCCGGATCGACATCGCTCGGTTCGACACCGGCACGGGCAAGCGCCACGCGCTGGCGGAATTCGGCCAGTTCCGGCGGGCGGCCCGGCAGGCGGGCGATGCGGCAGCGCACGAGGAAATCCTGATAGAGCGCGGCAACCGGCTGGAACGCCGCCTCGCCATCGCCAAGCAGTTCGGCGATCAGCGCCGCCACCGACTTCTCGTGCGCCTCGCGGTCGAGCGGCTCGGCCTCGACCGCCGCCTCGCGCGCCGCCGCCTGCCGGGTCAGCCGCTCCAGCACCTCGGAGGCCGGCACCACCTGCGGCGCCGGCGGACGCTCGGCCGCACTGCGCTCGCCGGTGCTTGCCGGCTGGAACAGGAGGTCCTGCAGTTCCTCGGGACGGGATTGCGGCAGCGGCGTCAGCTTCGGTCCGCCACCGCGCCCCGTGGTTTCCACCGCGCCGATGCGCACTGTCATCGGGCGGCGCGAGACGGCCGGGCCGAGCGCCACGAAGTGCCCCCGGTCGAGATTGCGGAAAGCTTCCGCCTGCCGTTTCTCCATGCCGAGCAGGTCGGCGGCACGCGCCATGTCGATGTCGAGGAACGTCCGGCCCATCAGGAAGTTGGAGGCTTCGGCGGCGACGTTCTTGGCGAGTTTCGCCAGGCGCTGGGTGGCGATCACCCCGGCCAGCCCGCGCTTGCGGCCACGGCACATCAGGTTGGTCATGGCGCCGAGCGCCACGCGCCGCGCCTCCTCGCCGGTGTCGCCCGAGGCGGCGGGCGCGAAGAGCTGCGCCTCGTCGACGACGACAAGCACAGGATACCAGTGGTCGCGCTCGGCCTCGAACAGCGCGTTCAGGAACACCGCCGCGGCCTTCATCTGGCGATCCGGCTCAAGCCCTTCCAGGTTGAGCACGACGGAAACGCGGTGCGCGCGCACACGGGCCGCGATCACCGCGAGATCGCGCTCGCTTCCGGCGGCATCGACCACCACATGGCCGAACCGGTCGGACAGGGTGACAAAGTCGCCTTCCGGATCGATGATCACCTGTTGCACCCAGGGGGCGCTCTGTTCGAGCAGCCGGCGCAGCAGATGCGATTTACCCGATCCGGAATTGCCCTGGACCAGAAGCCGTGTGGCAAGCAACTCCTCCAGGTCGAAGGTGCAGGGCGCGGACGGCCCGACGCCCCTCACCTCGCCCATGTCGATACTGACTGTCATTCTCGCAATGGTCTCGTGTGGTCGAAATGGATGCCCCGAACGCGCATGACAACGTCACGCGCGCCGCGCCAGGGCAGATCATCCGCAGGGTCGCTTTCCTCTACTATCGACGATTCGCCCCTCCCGCCAAAGACGGTGTCGCGGAAACGGACGGAAACAGGGGACAGTTCCGGACGCCGCGACGGCAAGTCCCCCAAAACATTCATTGATCGAGAACTGTTAGCGCCTTGTTTACCCGGCACGCCGAAACGTGCCCCACACACGCCTGCCTCCCCAAGGAACGACCATGACCCCAGTTGCACGCAAGTCCGGCCGCGAGCCGGAAAAGGAAGGCCTCAGCCAGGAGATCGCCCGCTTCATTGGTGCCGACACGTTCGATGTCGAACAGGCCCGCGCGCTCTGGCGCAACCTGAAGCCCGCGATGCCGGACATTCTCGATGCCTTCTACGCATCGATCCGCGACACTCCCGAGCTTGCCGACAAGCTTGGCCGTTCCGACAATCAGGTGGCCCGTCTCAAGGGCGCCCAGATGGGCCACTGGGATCATATCTTCAACAACCCGCCCGATGCCGAGTTCGAGGCCCGCGCCAAGCGCATCGGCGACGCGCATGTACGCATCGGGCTGGAACCGAAATGGTATCTCGCCTCCTATGGCCGGCTGCTGGTCGAGGCGATTCCCGCCGTGACCCGCCATCACCGCCTCAGCCCGGGCCGGCTCGCCGGCGCGCTGCAGACGCTCGTCGCCCGCGCCTTCCTCGACATGATCGTCTCCTATGACGCCTACGAGACCGGCGTGCTGGGCCAGCGCGCCGAGGAGAACCGGCGCGACACCGAGCTGGCCTCGCTGAAGAGCCTGGCCGGCACCGTTTCCGACATCAACGACGTCGCGGTCAGCATGGCGACGCTGTCGCGCAACACGCGCAGGGCGCGCGAAGGCGGACAGGCGATTTCGGCGGCGGCGGCGGAACTGGTGACCTCGGTGGAGCAGATCGCCGAGAACAGCGACGGCGCGGCGCGGATGGCCGATGCCACCAACGAGGCCGTGGCGGAGGGCCTGCGCGCCATGCAGGACGTCTCCGGCCGCATGGCCGATATCGCCTCCGCCTCGCAGGAAAGCGCGCAGAACCTTGCAGACCTGCACAAGGCATCCGAGCAGATCGGCGACTTCCTGTCGGTGATCGAGAGCATCGCCAACCAGACCAACCTCCTGGCGCTCAACGCAACGATCGAGGCCGCCCGCGCCGGCGAGGCCGGCAAGGGTTTCGCCGTCGTCGCCAGCGAGGTGAAGAGCCTTGCCACCCAGGCGGCGCAGGCAACCGACGACATCACCCGGCGGATCGCCGCGCTGCAGGCCGGCATGGTGACAACCCAGCAGTCGATCGCCGGATCGCGGGAAGCGGTGGAGCGCGGCCAGCAGACGATCGCAGGTGCCAACGAGCGCATGGTCTCGATCGGCACGCAGATCGCCGAAGTGTCGGGACGCATGCAGGACATTTCCGCGATCCTGCAGCAGCAGAAGGATGCCAGCCAGGAGATCGCGCAGAGCATCACCGGCGTTGCAGACCTTGCCGTCGAGAACGACAGCCAGCTCCTGTCGATGAGCACCACCCTCGAGACCAGCAACAAGCGCTTCGAGGCCAATGCCCGCAACTGGTTCGACGAAGGGTCGCACCGCTCGCTGTGCGAGATGGCGAAGATCGACCACGTTCTGTTCAAGAAGCGGGTCGTCGACACGATCCTGGGCCGCGACGACTGGACGGCGCAGTCCCTGCCCGACCATCACGGCTGCCGGCTGGGCCGCTGGCACGAGGCCGTGACCGACGAGCGCATCCGCGCCCACCCTGCCTGCCTCGCCATCGACGAGCCGCACCGGAAGGTTCACGACAGCGCCCGCGCGGCGCTCGAGGCGCATGCGGCCGGCGATCCCGACGGGACGGCGGCGCATCTTGGCGAACTCGAGGTCGCCAGCCGCCAGGTGCTCGCGGCGCTCGACCGGTTCGCCGGCGTGCTGGCCGATGAGCTGAAGGACGCGGAGCGTCACACCGGCAAGCCCGCGCCCGCCCGCCGCCCTCACGGCTGAACCGCGCGCCTCGGCCGGGCGACCGTTCCCCCGGCCGCCAGGGGCGCGCGGCAAGGCCGACGATGGCGCTTGCTTTTCCCCGTCACATTCGAAATCATGCATGTGTAACGAGAGGCTGCACATGGCGGCCCACCCGGGAGGATATCGAATGCGCCTGTTGACTGCCCTGTGTGCCGTCGGCCTTGCCGCCGCGCCGCTTCCGCTTCTTGCCGCCGAGGATCTGCAGATCGGGCCGGACGTTACCTCGATCACGATCCAGACCGAGGACGGCGCGGTGGAAATCACCCGCCAGAAGAACGAGGTGCAGCTGATCGGCGGGGTGCTGCAGCCGATGATCCCGGTCCCGGGCGTGCATGCGGCGGGCGAGCTGGAGGTGCTGGCGGCGCTGCAGGACGAGAGCGCCCGCGTCGTCGACATGCGCACCACCGAGTGGCGGGTGAAGTCGACGATCCCCGGATCCATCCACATTCCCTATACCGAGGTCGCCATGCGCCTCGACGAGCTCGGCTGCAGCGGCGGACAGGGCAGCTGGGACTGTACGGGCGCGCTCGATGTCTTTGCCTTCTGCAACGGCCCGGCCTGCGGCCAGAGCCCGCAGGCGATCAGGGCGATGGTGCGCGAGGGCTTCCCGGCAACGAAGATCCACTACTATCGCGGCGGCATGCAGGACTGGACGGTGCTTGGCCTGACCACGGTCGAAAACCTGTTCTGAGGCGGGCGGAAAAGCCCGATCTGCGTCAAGCCGGGCTGAAGGCGCGGGCCCGCGCCTGTTCCCGGGGCCGCGCCCGAACTCCGGTGACGTCCCCGCCGGGGATCAACCGGTTCCGGTCCTCCAACGCCACCCCACCCTCAGGCCGTCACCCCGGGCAAGCGCAGCGCGACCCGGGGGCCATTCGTTCCCGGAGCGAGAGCAACACAAACGCGGCGACCGCACACCGGTCCGCCGAGGCCGGCGGAAACCGTCACGCCTGCCGGGGTTGCCAATGGTTCCCGGCTCTCCGGCTTCGCCAGCGGCCGGGATGACGGCCGTGGGGAGGCAAGCGCTCGCGCTTCTCTCCCGCCGGGGATCAACCGGTTCCGGCTCTCCGGCTCCGCCCCCGGCCAGGGATGACGGCCGGGAGAAATGCCACCTTCCGAACCGGACAGGGCGGTTGACGACAGCCTCGGGGCGCAGGGCGATTGCCCGCCCCGCCAAATGCCCTCAGCCGAACGTGTCCTTGTACATGTCGCGCAGCACGTTCTTCTGGATCTTGCCCATCGTGTTGCGCGGCAGCTCGGGAAGCACGTGGACGCGCTTGGGCTGCTTGAACTTCGCCAGCTTGCTCGCGAGCGGCGCGATCACCGCGTCGGGATCGAGCGAGACGCCCTTGTGCGGCGCCACCACGGCGACGACGCCCTCGCCGAAATCCGCGTGCGGCACGCCGATGACGGCGCTTTCGGCAACGCCTTCGATCTCGTCGATCACCGCCTCGACCTCGGCCGGGTAGACGTTGAAGCCGCCGGTGATGATGAGGTCCTTCGACCGGCCGACGATGGCAACGTAGCCGCGATCATCGACAAGGCCCATGTCGCCGGTGATGAAGAAGCCGTCGGCGCGGAATTCGGAGGCGGTCTTTTCCGGCATCTGCCAGTAGCCCTTGAAGACGTTCGCTCCCCTCACCTCGATCACACCGACCTCGCCCTGCGCCAGCACCTTGCCGCTGTCGGGGTCGGCGATGCGCAGCTCCACGCCGGGCAGCGGATAGCCGACCGTCCCCGGACGGCGGTCGCCCTCATAGGGGTTGGACGTGTTCATGTTGGTCTCGGTCATGCCGTAGCGCTCGAGGATCGCGTGGCCGGTGCGGGCGCTGAAGGCCTTGTGCACCTCTGCCGACAGCGGCGCCGAGCCGGAGACGAAGAGCCGCATGTGGGCGGCTAGCTCCCGGGTGAAGTCGTCGGTGCCGAGAAGCCGCGCATAGAAGGTCGGCACGCCCATCATCGTGGTGGCGCGCGGCATCAGCCGCAACACGTCCGCAAGGTCGAATTTCGGCAGGAACAGCATCGACCCGCCGGCCAGCAGCGTCACGTTGGTGGCGACGAACAGCCCGTGCGTGTGGAAGATCGGCAGCGCGTGCAACAGCACGTCCTTGTCGGTGAACTTCCAGTAGTCGCACAGCACCCTTGCGTTGGAGGCGAGGTTCTCGTGGGAGAGCATGGCCCCCTTCGAGCGGCCCGTCGTGCCGGACGTGTAGAGGATGGCGGCCAGGTCGTCGGGCCCGCGCGCGATGTCGGAAAATGTCGTCGCGCACGCATCGACCCGTTCGCGCAGGCTCCCCCTGCCCTCGGCATCGAGCGTTTCCACCCTGGCGCCGACCTTTTCGGCAACGCCCTTCAGCGCCTCCATCCGTGCCGGATCGCAGACCAGCAGCGCCGGTTTCGCGTCGCCCACGAAATAGTCGATCTCCGCCGGGGTATAGGCGGTGTTGAGCGGCAGGAAGATGGCGCCGGCGCGCACCGTGCCGAGATAGAGCATCAGGGCTTCCGGCGATTTCTCCACCTGCACCGCGACGCGGTCGCCGGGGGCAACGCCCAGCGCGACAAGCGCGTTGGCGAAGGCGGCCGAGCGCCCGATGAGGCCGCCATAGGTCGTGACCTCGCCGGCCGGCGTCTCCAGGAAGGGCGCCGCTTCGTCGCGGACAGCCGAGAGGATCTGGGAAAAGAGATGGTTTTCTTGCGTCATGCGACGGGATCCGGTGTCTGTTTTTTCTGTTCGGGAACGGATTTCAGCAAGCGCGTGACACCGCTGGCGGCAGCCACCGCGCCATTCGCCGCGAAGGCTTCGTGGTTCTTCTCGATATCGCCGAGATCATAGAGATAGTTGACCATCAGCCCGTAGGACTGGCGCAGCCCGTTGCGCGAGGGGTCGGCGTTCCAGTTGACCCGCTCCAGCCGCGCGCCGTTGCCCAGATGAAAGCGGGCGACCGGATCGAGCGGCTTCTGGCCGCCGCGTTTTTCACGCATCAGGTAATGCGCGCAAAGCGCCCTGAGCGGCTCGCGCGCGGTCTCGGGCAACGGCTGGTCCGTGCCTGCCGCGAGCATCTCGCGCAATTCGTCGGAGACCAGCGCCGGCAGGGCCGGCTCGCCGCTTTTCAGCGCCGATGTCAGCCAGGAGCGGAAGCCGGGCACCGGCGACAGCGTCACGAAGGTTTTCAGGTTGGGCAGGTCGCGGCGCAATTCCTCCACCACCTGCTTGATCAGGAAGTTGCCGAAGGAGATGCCGCGCAGGCCCTCCTGGCAGTTGGAGATCGAATAGAAGACGGCCGTGCCCGCCTCGACGGCGGCAAGCTCGTCCCTGTCCTCCGCCAGGATCGGCGGGATCGCGCCGGGGATGTCCCGGGTCAGCGCCACCTCGACGAAGATCAGCGGATCGTCGACCAGCGCCGGATGGAAAAAGGCATAGAGCCTGCGGTCGGCCAGGTCGATGCGCCGGCGCAGGTCGTTCCAGTCGCTGATTTCGTGCACCGCCTCGTAGCGGATGATGCGCTCCAGGATCACCGCCGGCGTCGACCAGTCGATGCGCCGCATGACCAGGAAGCCCCGGTTGAACCAGGACGAGAACAGGTGCTCGAAGTCGCGGTCGACCTCGCGCAGGGCCGGATTGGCGCGCAGCGCGTCGATCAGGTCCTTGCGCATCCTGACGAGCGCCGAGGTGCCGCCGGGCGCCAGGTTCAGCCGGCGGATCAGCTCCTGCCGGCGCGGTTCGGAGACCGCGTGCAGGTGGCGCAGGCGCGCATCGTCGCCGGGTGCCTCGATCACTGCCCGGGCTGCCGCTTCCACCTTGCCGCCGTCGGCGCCGAAGCGCTCGTGCAGCTCCTGGAAAAACGCCACCCGCTCCTCCATCGACAGTGCCGCATAGCTGGCGAGCACGTCCCGGGCGAGCGCCACGCCGGACGCCTCGCCGCGCCCTGAAAGCAGCGCCTCGCACAGCTCCCCCAGCGCCCGGCCGCTGGGGTTGCGCTCGCGGCGCAGGTCGAGCAGGTGCCGTCCCTGTTCCGCGATCGAGGCAAGGAGGTCGTTGAAGAAGCTGCTGCGGTTCATAAGGCGGGTCCCATCAACAGGTTCGGCAGCCAGAGCGCGATCTCCGGCACCAGGCACAGGAGCACGATCCCCGCGACCATGCAGCCGACATAGGGGAGCGAGCCGCGCAGGATCTCGCCGAGCGTGATGTTCGGCGCGATCCCGTTGATCACGTAGAGATTTAAGCCCACGGGCGGCGTGATCAAGCCGATTTCCATGTTGATGGTGAGGATGACCGCGAACCAGTACGGGTCGAAGCCCGCCTGGATGATGATCGGCAAAAGGATCGGCGCGGTCATCAGGATCACGGCGACCGGCGGCAGGAAGAAGCCGGCGAACAGCAGGAAGGCGTTGATGATCGCCATCAGCACCCATTTGTTCACGTCCAGCGCCGCGATCCACTCGGCGATGGTCTGGGTGATGAACAGGGACGAGAGCGCGAAGGAGAACAGTTCCGAGGCGCCGATGATCATCATGATCATCACGCTTTCCTTCAGCGTGTCGCGGAACAGCGAACTGTAGAGCGACAGCTTCCAGAGGCGGTAGATCAGGGCGACGAAGATCAGGCAGAACAACGCGCCGACGCCGGCCGCCTCCGACGGCGTCGCGACGCCGCCATAGAGCACGTAGAGAATGGCCAGGATGATGCCGAGGAAGGGCAGCACCCGGGGCAGCACCTCCAGCCGCTCCTTGAACGAGAAGCGCCGGCCAAGCGCGTCGAGGCCGATGCCCCGGCGATGGCAGTCGTAGATCGTCCAGGCCATGAACAGCGCCGTCAGCATGGCGCCGGGCAGCAGGCCGGCGAGGAACAGGCGGCCGATCGAGGTTTCCGTGGCGATGCCGTAGACGATCATGGTGATCGACGGCGGGATGAGAATGCCGAGCGTACCGCCGGCGGCGATGGAGCCGGCGGCAATCTCGTTCGGGTAGCCGCGCTTGGTCATCTCCGGGATGCCCATCTTGCCGATCGCCGCGCAGGTCGCGGGCGAGGAGCCGGACAGGGCCGCGAAGATCGAGCAGGCGCCGAGATTGGACAGCACGAGGCCGCCGGGCACCCGGTTCAGCCAGCGGTCGAGCGCCTCGTAGAGGTCCTTGCCGGCGGGCGAGGAGGACACCGCCGCGCCCATCAGGATGAACATGGGGATCGACACCAGGCCGAAGGAGGCAAGGCCGCCGAAGAATGTCTCGCCGAGGATCGACACGCTGCCCCAGCCATCGGCAAGGATGAGCGCGACGATGGAGACGAGGCCGAGCGCGAAGGCGATGGGCGTACCGATGGCAAGCAGGCCAAGCAACCCGACAAGGACGCCGGCGCCCCAGAGCATGGGCGTCATTTCGCGCCTCCATGGATCTTCATGATTTCCGCGATGTACTGGAGCACCATCATGCCGACGCCGACAGGCAGCGGCAGCAGGGGGATCCATAGCGGAATGGCCCAGACGGTGCTGGTGCGCCAGCCGAAGGACCAGGCCTCGTGGAAATAGACCCATCCCGACCAGGCAAGCAGCGCGCAGAAGGCGATGCCGACGAGGCCGGACAGGGTTTCCAGCAACCGGCGGACCGGCGGCGAGGCGCGCAGCTGGAACAGGTCGACATTGACGTGCCCCTTGTGCAGCAGCACGTAGGGCGAACCGAGAAATGTCGCCGCGACCAGCGCGTAGATCACGTATTCGGTCTGCCAGACAGTCGAGCCGTTGAGGAAGTAACGCACGATCACCATGTGGGTGACGACGAGCGCGGCCGTGCCGGTCAGCACCATCGCGACAACGCCGAGCGCCCGCGACACGGCCGAGACCGCTGAAATGTAGAGGGACATCTGTCTTCGTTCCGGTTTCGGCCAGCGGGCGGAAAGCCGCCATCGGCGGGCCTGCCCCTTGCAGGCGGGGCCTGTCCTGAATATCGGTCGCATCCGGAGGACGCCGGCCGGAAACCGGCCGGCGTCCGGTCAGGTCCGGATCAGTCGACGGCAAGCGCCTTGGCGATCAGCTCCTCGCCGCCGGGAACGTTTTCGGCGAAGTTCTTGTAGGAGGTCTCCTTGGCGATCGCGAGCCAGGCGTCATAGTTCTCCGGGGTCATCTCGACGACCTCGACGCCGGCGCCCTTGAAGGCCTCGGCCATCTTGGCGTCGAGACCCTTGGCCTCACCGGCGAAATACTCCTCGGCCACCTTGCCGGCCGCCATCATCGCGTCCTGCTGCTCCTTGGACAGCTTGTCCCAGCTGCGCTTCGACATCAGGATCGGCTCATACATGAACCACAGCGCGTTGGCGCCCGGCGCCGTCAGGCAGGTGGTCTGCTCGTAGAGGCGGTAGGAGACGAAAGAGCCGGACGAGGTGTTGGCGGCATCCAGCACGCCGGTCTGCAGGCCGGTGTAGATTTCCGAGGACGGCATCGAGGAGATCGAGGCACCGGCGCCGACAAGCATCTGCTCGAAGGCCGGGCCGGCTGCACGGGTCACCTGGCCCTGCATGGTCTCCGGCGAGGTGATGCACTGCTTCTTGGAGGCGAAGCCGCCGGCAAGCCAGGCATCGGCGATCACCACGACGCCCGCATCGTTCACGATCTTCTTGATGTCGTCCATGAAGGGCGAGGTGTTGAGGCGGGCGGCGCGGTCGTGGTTGCGCACGAGACCCGGCATCAGTGTCGCAGAGAACTGCGGATGGCGACCCGACGCATAGTCGAGCGGGAAGGCGGAGATGTCGAGCTGGCCCTTGGTCATGGCGCCCCACTGCTCGTTCGCCTTGAACAGCGACTGGCCCGGATAGACCTTGACCTCGACCCCGACATTGGCCTTGGCGACCTCGCGTGCGAGAATCTGGACCATCTCGTCGCGCACGTCGCCCTTGCCGCCCGGCCACTGGTGCGAGGCCTTGAGAACGACATCCGCCGCATGGGCTGCCGGCACGGCGATGGCAAGCGCGGTTGTGAGGCCGAGAGCGGCCTTCGTCAGTTTCTTGAACATGTCTTTCCTCCCACTGCCGATCGGCGTTCTTCGCGGCCGCCGGCTTGCGTGTCCTCATGACGGCATGACGACCGGCCCCCCGCCGGCGGTTATCCGTCTGGGCACAGGCAAGCATCGGACTGCATCCAAGTCAACGGTTTTTGTATACAAGAGCAATCCGCTTGCATAAAGTCACGGTCATGGACGCATCGAATCCTTCACACAAACCGGCGGCCCGCGCCGCCCAGGCCCTGCGGGAAACGCTGGAATACGACATTGCCGTCGGCCTTTATCCGCCCGGCACGCGGCTCGACGAGGTCTCGCTGGCGACGCGCTTCCAGGTGTCGCGGACGCCGATCCGCGAGGCGTTGATCGAGCTGTCGGCCTCGGGTCTTGTCGAGATCCGGCCCCGGCGCGGCGCCTTCGTTCGCGAGATCGGCATCCCGCGCCTGATCGAGATGTTCGAGGTGATGGCGGAGCTGGAGGCGATGTGCGCAAGGCTTGCCTGCCGGCGCATGACGGCGGCCGAGCACCAGGCCCTGCGGACGGCGCACGAGGCCTGCGAAAGCGCGGCGGCCGCCGGCGAGCCGGACGCCTATTTCCGCGCCAACGAGATCTTTCACGACACGATCTACAGGGGCAGCGGCAACAGCTTCCTTGCCGAGCAGGCGCGCTCCCTGCAGAACAGGCTGAAGCCCTACCGGCGCCTGCAGCTTCGGGTGCGCAACCGGATGGGCGGCTCGCTCGCCGAGCACCAGCAGATCGTCGACGCGATCCTGGCCGGCGACGACCGCAAGGCGGAAAGCGCCCTGCGCTCCCACATCCTCATCCAGGGCGAGCGGTTCAACGATTTCGTCGCCTCGCTCAGCACGGTGGGCGAGCCGGCGCGCAGCCGCGCCGGCTAGGGTGTGAACCCATAATTCCGGTGACAAACGGCATGAGCGAACGGCATGAGCGAACGGGCCGGCACAAGTATCAGCCCGGGCCCCGGGGCGTCCCCTGCCTACGCGCCAAGCCTGTCGGCAAGGTCGAGCAGGTCCCTGCACGTGTAATCCCACCCCTCCCGGGAGCCCTCGCTGCCGGCCTTTGACGGGTCCGCGGCGCCAGTCCGGGCGACATGGGCGGTCTTCAGCCCGCAAGTCCGCGCCGCCTCCAGGTCGTAGTCATGGGCCGCCACCAGCATCGCGTTCCCGGGCCGGACGCCGAGCAGTTCACACGCCCCCAGATAGGCCCGTGGCACGGGCTTGTAGGTCCGGGCAATGTCGGCGCCGACAACCGCGTCCCATGACAGGCCGTTGTGTCTTGAGACATTCACCAGCAGCCGGGTATGTCCGTCGGACAGCGGCGCGACAATGAAGCGCGACCGCAGGCGGGACAGTCCCTCAGCCAGATCCGGCCAGGCCTTCAGCCGGTGCCAGGCGAGATTGAGCTCCTCGAGCTCCCCGGGAGGAAAGGCCGCCGGGGCCAGCCCGAACTGCCCGAGGGTGGCCTCGAGGTTTTCCCTGTTCACCTGGTCGAGCGGGACGAACGGCCGCTCGCCCGTCCGGACCGGCTCCACCGAGGCGTCGTAGCGGCCGACCCACGCATCGGCAAAGGCGGCAGGGTCGATGTCGCCGCGCCCGTTGCGTTCGAGGAACGCGTGCGTTTCGGCGGCGATGCTGCCGCGCCAGTCGACCATCGTGCCCAGGACGTCAAAGAACAGCACGTCGATATTGCTCACGCTTTCCTCCATGCATGCGGGATCGTGGCCGCCCCCGGCGAAAGGCCTTGCCTGGTGCAACCGGGATGAAGCCCGTGCCCCTTTGCCGGTTTTCGCTTATGTTGTGAACCGATGGTCCACCGACTTCCACCTTCAGGAACTAACAGGTTCATCCAGGTGTGTAAGGCCGGAAAACCTAACTCTGCATAAGCCAGGAATTATGATGATGGATCGGCAACTCCCTCCCCTTCGCCTGTTGTCGGCGTTCGAAGCCGTCGTGCGGGCGGGCGGCGTTCAGAATGCGGCGGCACGGCTCAATGTCACCCAGCCGGCCGTCAGCCAGGCGTTGCGGGGCCTTGAGGACCACATCGGGACCCGGCTTCTCGACCGCAGCAAGCGTCCGGCCGCCCTGACCGAGGCCGGCCGGATCCTGCTTCACGCGGTGTCAGACGGGCTCGACCAGATCGAGAGCGCGATCGGGCGAATCAGGGTCCTGGAGCAGGAAAGACGGAACGTCGTGACGATCGCCTGCACTGTCTGCACCGGGCTGTACTGGCTGATGCCGCGTCTGGCGGCGTTCTACGCCCGGCACCCGGAGATTGTCGTGCAGGTGGTGCCGACCTCCGGCGTGCCGCGCTTCGCGGCCGACACCGACCTCCTGATCCGCTATGGCGCGGGCGACTGGCCGGACGGCAGCTGCGAACGGCTGTTCGGCGAGCGGCTCGTCCCCGTCTGCAGCCCCGGCATCGCCGAGCGTCTCGGTGCGGGCAACTTCGCCGACGCCACCCTTCTTCACGTGGAGACGGGCGAGGACCTGTCGCCGGGCTGGGACGACTATTTTCACGCGACCGGCCTGCCGCATGACCGGCAGGGGGATATTTCCTTCGACAATCACGTACAGGCGACCCAGGCGGCGCTGGCCGGCATGGGCGTGATGCTGGGGTGGATTGCCAACACCGCCGACCTCGTGCGGGAGGGCCGGCTGGTGGTGTTTTGCGACCGGAGCATCATTCCCGGCGGCGCCTATTTCCTGATGAGGCCGCCGCACATGCCGGGAAGCAAGAGCCAAACAAGCTCGGGCCAAACAATCAAGGGCCGGACACGCCGGCCGCGGCCCTGCTGGCGTCTCACCTCAAGACAGGTTGAGACGCCGGAAAGCCCTCAGGAGGTCTTGGGCGCCTTCGACAGGACGACCACCTTGGTGTGGGTCGGCACCCGCTCGAACAGGTCGAGAATGTCCTGGTTCCACATGCGGATGCAGCCGGACGAGACGCTGCGGCCGATGCTGTTCGGCTCCTTGGTGCCGTGGATGCGGTACAGCGTGTCGACGCTGCCCTGCCACAGGTCGAGGGCGCGCGCGCCGAGCGGGTTCTGCGGGCCGCGCGGATAGCCGTCCTTCCAATATTTCTCCAGCCCCGGGTTGCGGGCGATCATCTCGCGCGGAGGGCGCCAGAGCGGCCACACCCGCTTGACCCGCACCTTGGCATCGCCCGACCAGGCAAATCCCGCCTTGCCGACGCCGATGCCGTAGCGCAGCGCCTTGCCGCCCGGCAGCGTCCAGTAGAGAAACTTCGAATACGGATCGACGATGATCGTGCCGGCCCCGTGGCGGCTGTCATAGTCGACGACCTGGCGCCAGTACTTGCGGTCGAAATTCTTGTAGGGAATCGCGGGAACCTTGAAATCGTAGTCCGTCAGCGCCGCATAGGCGGAGGCGTAGTCGAAGTCCTCGCCCGGCAGCGGCGGCGTGTTGGGAGCAGCTCCCGTCAGCGCCGCGCCGGTGGTGCCGACGCCCGAACTCTGGCAGGCGGCAAGAAGCAGCGGCGCACCGACGATGAGGGCGCGGCGGCTCAGCAAGAAGGACCCTTTGGCGGAACGTGTCGGTTCCATGTCTGGAATGCTCCCGGTCGACGGGTGGAAAACCCGTCCCTCTTACCTGATCGGGACCTTGAGCGCGAGTGCAGCCGCGCAACGCCTTCGAAGGAACTTGCTCCCAAGCCCTTCACAAACGCGCGAACAGCCGGCCGACACCCCTTTCCTGCATGATTTTCCCTGTTTTTCTTGATTTGCCGCGCACAATCGCGGAAGGCATAGGCCACGCGGCGGCTCACGTGCACCGCGCCCGGTCGCAACCACGATGCAAGAGATGAAACCGATGTCATCCGCCCCGCCGCAGCTTCGCGGCAATCTCAAGTCCGCCGTGGCTGAAATCATCGCGTTGCGCATTCTCGACGGCACCTATCCGCCGGCAACGACCCTGCCGACCGAGGCCGAGCTGCTCGGCGATCTCGGCGTCAGCCGCACCTGCCTGCGCGAGGCGTTGCAGATGCTGGTCGGCAAGGGGCTGATCACCTCCCGGCCGAAACACGGCACCAGCGTGCGCCCGGCCGTCCACTGGAACTATCTCGACGACCAGATGCTGTCGTGGCGGCGCAAGGTGGTGCCGCAGACGCAGCTGCTGGCCGAACTGGTCGGCATCCGCGAGCTGGTCGAACCGGAGGCCGCCGCCCTCGCCGCGCTGAACGCCACCGAGGCCGAGATCGGTGCCATGCGCGAGGCGCTGGAGGCCATGGGCATCGCCGACGGCAACCGCACGCCGGCAACGCTCGATGCCGATGTGCGCTTCCACCGGCTGCTGCTGGCGGCCAGCGGCAACGCGCTGATGTCCGGGCTCGGGGCCTGTCTCGAGCACGCCCTGCGCGCCTCGATCCTGATCACCTCGGACCCGAAGGTCAGCGATCCGATCGCGCTCGGCCAGCATGCCGGCGTGCTCGACGCGGTCGCCGCCCGCGATCCCGAACGGGCCCGCGCCGAAATGCGCAAGCTGATGGCAATGACGCGCGCGCTGCTCGTCAATGCCGGTGCCCTCGACTGACGAACTCCCGACTGACGAACTCCCGGCCGACAGGTCTTCGGACCGGGCGGATCCGGGCCAACGCGGCGCTCGACGGGCACCACGCTGACCTGATACCAACACCCGGCGCGGCGGCGCGGGCTCCCCCGGGGTGCCCGTGCCGCCGGCCCGCGACTTTCGAACACGAGCCCCCACGCGAGACTTCATGGCCCCTCCCCTTCTGCATCTTCGCGACATCGCGCTCACCTTTGGCGGCACGCCGCTGCTCACCTCGGCCGAATTGCAGGTCGGCGAGGGCGAGCGCATCGGCCTTGTCGGGCGCAACGGCTCGGGCAAGTCGACCCTGCTGAAGATCGCCGCCGGCCTTGTCGAGGCCGATGCCGGCGAGCGCTTCGTCCAGCCGGGCCGCACCATCCGCTATCTGCCGCAGGAGCCGGACCTCACCGGCTTTGCCACCGTGCTCGACTATGCCAGCGGCGGCCTTGCGCCGGGCGACGAGCCCTACCGCGCGCAATACCTGCTCGACGTGCTCGGCCTGCGCGGCGACGAGGACCCGGCGACGCTGTCCGGCGGCGAGAAGCGGCGCGCCGCCCTTGCCCGCACGCTGGCGCCCGAGCCCGACATCCTGCTTCTCGACGAGCCGACCAACCATCTCGACCTGCCGGCCATCGAATGGCTGGAAAGCGAGCTCTCCTCGATGAAGTCGGCCCTCGTCCTGATCAGCCATGACCGCCGCTTCCTGGCCGACCTCACCCGCGCCACCGTGTGGATCGACCGGGGCGTCGGCCGCCGCCACGACCGGGGCTTTGCCCATTTCGAGGCCTGGCGCGACGAGGTGTTCGAGCAGGAGGAACGCGACCAGCAGAAACTCGCGCAGAAGATCAAGCGCGAGGAGCACTGGATGACCTATGGCGTCACCGCCAGGCGCAAGCGCAACATGCGCCGGGTGCGCGAGCTTGCCGACCTGCGCGCCCAGAAAAAGGCGCATCGCGGGCCGCAGGGCAATGTGCGCATGACCGTCGGCGAGACGGAGGTTTCCGGCAAGCGGGTGATCGAGGCGCAAGCCATCTCCAAGGATTTCGGCCCCGGCCCGGTGGTCGACACATTCTCCACCCGCATCCTGCGCGGCGACCGGGTCGCCCTTGTCGGTGCCAATGGCGCGGGCAAGACGACCCTCCTGAAGATGCTGACCGGCGCACTCGAGCCCGACAGCGGCACGGTCATCCTCGGCTCCGGCCTTACCATGGTCACCATGGACCAGTCGCGCGAGGCGCTGAAGAAGGATGAGACCGTCTCGGAAATCCTCACCGGCGGCGGCGGCGACCAGGTGATGCTGAGCGACGGGCCCCGCCATGTCGTCTCCTACATGAAGGACTTCCTGTTCTCCCCCGAACAGGCGCGCACGCCCGTTTCCGCCCTGTCGGGGGGCGAGCGCGGCCGGCTGCTGCTCGCCCGGGCCCTCGCCCGCGCCTCGAACCTTCTGGTCCTCGACGAGCCGACCAACGATCTCGACCTTGAAACCCTCGATCTCCTGCAAGAAATGCTCGCCGATTATCCCGGCACCGTTCTCCTCGTCAGCCACGACCGCGACTTCCTCGACCGGGTGGCGACCTCCGTCGTCTTCGCCGAGGGCAAGGGCGTGTGGCGCGAATATGCCGGCGGCTATTCCGACATGATCGCCCAGCGGGGCGCGGGCGTTGCCGCGCGCAAGTCCGTCACCGAAGGCGGCGGCAGGGCGAAAGCCTCCGACGACAAGTCCGGTGGGAACAGCTCCGCCAACGACAAGACGGGCGGCGGCAAGGCGGGCGGCGCAAAAGCGGGAGCGGGAGCGGAGAAGGCTTCCGGAGACGGGGCGAAGAAGAAGTCAAAACTCACCTTCTCGCAGCAGCACCAGCTGAAGAGCCTGCCGAAGGAGATCGAAAAACTCGGCGCCGAGATCGGCAAGCTGCAGGGCGAGCTGGAAGACCCGAACCTTTATGCCCGCGAGCCCAAGCGCTTCGACACGCTGATGGCCAAACTCTCCGACCTCCAGACAAAACTCGCCACCGCCGAAGAGACCTGGCTGGAACTGGAAATGCTGGCGGAGGAAGGGTGAGGGGTTTGCTCGGCGACTGGTGCGAGGCGATACGGCATGGCTCCTCGCCAGCAATACCAAAAGGCCGCATCGACACCGAGACATAAGATCTACTGACAACAAGAACAAAACAGGCTTGAATGAAACTCGAAACTCGCGCTGCTTAAAACCGCGCTTCCCAGCGCGGAACTGTCAGATGATTATCTGTGTCTGTACAAACTTGCCTTGCTTGATACGCCCACCCGCTCTTGCAGTGGACTCTACAACTCCAGAGGAGATCTAGCGCCTCAGATCGAGGTCCGACCAATCGACATACATGGAGATTGACTAAAAATCGCATGTTTTTGATCTGCGTCTATCCCCACTAAGATAATTTAAGGTTGCACGATCATGGCCATGAATCCGGTTATTAAAGCACAGCTTAGCGAATTTCGAAAAGCGAACCCTTCAGAAGTGGGAAGTGACAGTGATCTTTTTGAAGTCATGTCAATTTTTGCCGTAGAAAATGGATTGCTGACTGAGAACATAGATCCATTTCGTGTTCACCTAAAGGGCACTGAATTTGGCATTGATGGAATTGCTATACTTGTTCAAGGCACTCTTTGCACAGATGCTGACGAAGCAGCATCAATACTCTCTGTTGGCAAACAACACACTGGCGCCTTCCACTTCTTTCAGTCAAAAACATCGATCAACATAGATTACGGCGATGTATCTAAATTTCTTGACGGAGTTTATGATTTTTTTACAGATTTAAATCTCCTATCTGGAGATCAAATAATTGATCTAGTTGAAGCAAAGAACATAATATTTGAATCTGCCACCAAATACAATCCTTCATTACGCTGCTACTACTGCACAACCGGATCTAGCGAAGCTCCTGATGCAATTAGGAAGCTAATTGAAAGCAATAAAGCGCGTTTTGAAGCCTTAAACATATTTGGAGAGATTATCATCGAATGTATTGGAGCAAAGGCGATCCAAGAGGGTTTTCGCGCCGCCACAAATTCCACGGAGGCAACTCTAAATTTTCCCAAAGCAGTCACCATGCCAGAGCACGAGAAGGTCGATGAAGCTTTTATCGGCTTTGTTTCGGCAGACCAGATATTGGGAATTGCTTGGGCCCCCGCTGACCCAGATGGTGTGCGTCATATCAATCGCTCCGTATTTTATGATAATGTGCGCGACTTCAATCCGAACTCAGATATTAACAATTCAATAATAAACGAAATATCGTCCGGAAATTACTCCTCATTTGTCTTTAAAAACAATGGAATTACAGTCGTATCAAAAACTATAAGTCGAAAAGGAGATTCTTTTACAATTGAAGACTATCAGATCGTCAACGGATGCCAGACTACAAATATCCTTGCCTGTGTACCGGACCACGCGCACGAGATTTTTGTTCCACTTCGTCTCATCGGAAGCAAAGACCCAGATTTCGTATCTAGTATCATCATTGGAACGAATAAGCAAAACAAGGTACGCGATGATCAGTTCTGGGCCTTACTGCCCTTCATGAAAGACCTGGAGGTCTATTGCTCGGCACAAGAGGGAGATGCACGAATACTCGTGGAGAGGCGGGACAATCAATATCGTGATGTTGCCGTAGAGCGAACAAGAATAATGAAGCCATCTGACCTGATGAAAGTGGCCGCAGCAATGTTCTTCTTTCAACCACACAGGGCGGCGCGGGATCACAGGGGTATTAGACAAGAGTTTTCAGATAGAATATTTATGGAAAATCATAGCGTAGAACTATATCATGTTGCCGCCCTGGCGCTGTACAAATTTGACTACTTAATCAGAACAGGGAAAGTTGACAGGTCCTGGGCGATTTATAGATATTACGTTCTATTTTCACTGATTAGGGAGCACTGGAAGACGCCAGATATATTGGACGCGCACAGAAAAAAACAGAATATTGTTCACCAAGAAGTATTAAATACTATTTTAGATAACGAGATTTTCACAAAAAAAATCGAGAGTGTATCTAAGTTTTTCGACAATATTATTGGTTTGCACGGAGAAAAAAACAGGGAGCAAAAACGAGACTTCATTAGATCTGGAACAATATCAGGTCTTTTTGTAAGTGAATACTTTCTGAAATAGTATTAAATTTTCTATCAAAATCGAGGATATTTTTGCTTTGAACACGCAATACAAAGACCACCACCCTTCCGGCTCGACTTTTGTTGCCTTCATCCCGGTGATTTGGCGGTCGATTTCCTCAAGCTTCGGCAACATCCCGTCGTAGGTACACGAGTGATGCTTGCTGTTGCACTTCCTTCAATCTGGCCGAACTGTCAGGTCGTTGCTAGCGCAGGACATCCATTCCCCCTACACCATCATCCCCACCACCAGCCAGATATAGAGCGGCATGGGGGCGGCGCCCCAGAGCAGGGCCCAGGGCCAGATCCGGCCCCAGCGGCTGCGCGGCGGCATTGCCTGCGTCGCCCCGCCCGGGTAGGCGGACACGGCAAGTCCCACACCCCCGTTGATGCCGGTGCCCGCCGGATTGCCCGCCCGCATCCCGCCACCTGCCTGCGCCCCCTGCCCTCTCTGCATGGCCCTCTCCGCCGTCATGCCGCCGCCCGCTGCCGCGTTTGCCCGTCCGTTTCCATGTCCGTTCATGCCACGCTCCCCGCGATGTTCCAGAGGGTCAGGACGGTGACGGCCAGAATGCCGGCGCCAAACCCGTATTTGGCGGCCGAGAACAGCGCCCGGCCGGTCGCATCGAGAACCGGCACGCGGCCCTCCGCGCGGTCCTCGCGCAGGCCCAGCGTCAGCGCGCCCAGATAAATGGCGAAGAAGAGCCCCGTTCCGACCTCGGCGAGGATGACGACAGCGGCGATGCTCATGGCCTCTCTCCGGTGTTGAGGGGCGGCAGGCCGGAAATGGCGAATTCCAGGCTCTGGGCGATGCGCCGTGCCCGCTCCATGAAATAGGGGACCGCCTCCGGGTGCGGCGCGGTGTCCTTCAGCACCTGTTCGAAAAGGCCGAGCCAGACGCCGAAATGCCAGGGTTGCAGGTCGCTCAGCTTGGTGTGCGCCGGCACGGGCTTGCCCGAATAGCGGCCGGCATTCATCGCCACCGAGGCCCAGAAATCCTTCATCTTGGCCAGATGCGGCTCCCAGTTGTCGCCGATCTCCTTGTCAAAGATCGGCCCGAGCAGCGCATGGGCGCGGATCCGCTCATAGAAGGTCTCGACCAGCAGCGAGATATAGGCATCGTCAATGCCGAGCCGCGCCGCCTCCCGCTGAATTTCCTCGCGGCGCTCGGCCGCGCTCCTGACCCTGATCGTCGTCATGCCGCGTCTCCGGTGAGAATGTGCCTGAGGCCGCTGTTGCCGGCCACAAGGTCGTCGATGCTGTAGCCGTCGAGCACCGCGAAGAAGGCCTCGCGGGCCGCGTGCAGGGCGTGTTTCAGCTGGCAGGAGGGCGTGATCCGGCAGGTGCCGTTGCCGCCCGGGAAACAGTCGACCAGCGCGATACCGTCCTCAAGGTGACGGACGACGCCGCCAACGCTGATCCGTTTCGCCGGAAGCGCCAGCCGCAAGCCGCCGCCGCGCCCGCGCACCGCCTCGACCAGCCCGGCCCGCACCAGCGCCTGCGCGACCTTCATCAGGTGGTTCTTCGAGATCCGGTAGCTCTCGGCCACATCGGCGATGGTGGCGAGCTCGTCCTCTCGCAGCAAGGCCAGATGCATCAGCATGCGCAGGGCGTAGTCGGTCTGGAGCGTCAGCCGCATCGGTCTGTCCATAAAAGATGTATATTGAATACCTCTTTTCGGAGTGAGGGCACAAGATCAAACATGCATCTCATATGCATGTTTGATGCGGCGTGCCGTCGCAGGGCTTTTGACGGCCCGGCGGGTTGGACGGCGGGTGGCTTAAAAGGCGCTGTCCTGAAGCAGCACCTTGCCGTCGGCCATGAGCCGCAGCGGGGCAGCCGCGCCGCCCGCGCTCACCGCGACGACGAGGCGGACCCGGTCGCGCGGCATGCGCTCGATGTCGAGCCCCTGCCCCTCCGGCACGAAGAAGGCGTCGAGCCCGTAGTCGACGGCAAGCCGCTGCCCTCCCCGGTGGCCGCGCACCCGGCCCCGGATCGCCAGCCGCCCGTCGTCTGGTGCAGCATCCAACAGCGCCACGGCGCGGTGGATGCCTTCCCCGTCCGCCTCGAGCACGGTCCAGACGGGGTCGTCCTGGTGGACGCGGTCCGCGAGGTCGCCGGCCTCGACCACGTTGATCTGCGGGTTGAGGATCACGTAGTCGCCGCGCAAGAGGTCGCGCGGGTCGATGGGGGCGAGCGCCAGCGTCACCTCGCTGCCCGTCGCGTGCACGTGCAGCCGTTCGGCCAGCGGCAGGGCGACCAGCGCCAGCTGGATCAGCGCGACGAGGCCCCATTTCAGCCAGGGGGAGCGGAGCCAGGGGGAGCGGAGCGCGGCACTCATGTGTTTTCTCCCGCGCCGCTTTCCGCCCGCTGACGGCGAATCCGGCGCGCGGCGACGATGGCGACAGTGACCAGAACGATGCCGGCGACAAGGAAGAACACCGACTGGCCGAGCAGCGAGCCGACCGTGACATAGAGCAGGAAGAACAGCGCTGCGGCGATGCCGACATTGCCGGCAAGGCTCCAGCTTCCCCGCTCCGTGGCCGAGCCGGCGGCGCTGATCGCGACAAGCGCCGCCAGCGCGAGGGCGGCGAGGAGCACGCCCTGTTCCGGCGCCAGCAGGAAGGCCAGCGGGCAGGCGAGCGACAGGGCAACGG